>JAYVGP010000009.1:0-125059 GCA_043772005.1 bacterium | reverse complement strand
GTGTTTGACTAGACTTTTAGTTCTTTCGGGGTTTATGCCCCACAAGGGTGCAATGCGACGCAAAGCTAATCCTTTTTTAGGACAAAGAACGAAGAGAATCAACCCTATTCCATATCGTATCATAATTCATGTACAAGAAATTACACTATATTATTTTTCTCCTCATCCCCCTATCTATCCTCACCAACACCTCATACACAATCGTCCCACATTGATCTGCTAGCCTCACAAACGAGTTATCATCTCACAGCTGATTAGAAATCACACAGACCTCATCACCAAGATGCACCGCATCACCAGACACCCAACTACTCAGATTCATCGACACACGACCAGCACAGTCCAGATACCCTCATGCATGCTTGATCTTCCACTGATTACTCACCGCTCTCCACAGTCACTCCATATAGCCAAATGGGATTGTTGCTATCGTCTCACTATCTCACGCAGTCCACGTCCCATCATATCCCACACTAGCTCCAGCAGCTACCTGCTGCAGTGCAACCACACTCGACCACACTGACATCACTGGTTGTAATTCAATTCAACCATCTCTCACTTTTGATTCATCGTTCCCACTTGACAAAGGGGGTGGCTGCAAGCCGGGGGATTTATACCCATACAGCGCCAAGCCACTGCGATGCGCTGTCCAGAAATCATCATCACAACTCAGCAATCCACCACTATTATTGATATGTCTATACATAGGACTAAAACCATACGAGAGCACCACATCATACATCGTCTTAAAGCGCTCTACCTGAGGATTAACAAAACTGACATCATCACTATCTCCATAAGCCAAGTGTGACATTACACCCTCAAGTTGAACTCATGATCATTGTAACAATGTGAGAAATTCATCCAATTGATCCTGTTGTATACCCTCCCTATTCATCCCTGTATTAAGAAATAGATGTACTCTCCAGCTCTTACCCAATGAGATCAAATGCTGTAGTGTATCTACTCTATATACAGCCAATACTGTGCGCTTGGGGTCAAGCTGACGATATACACTATGATCCATCTCCCCAATGATCAAGATATCACTACTTAGACCATCACGCACGATCTGATATTCAGGATAACTATCTACCGCCACCAAGTTAGGTTTGACCTTTTTCAAGATACGACAGACCTCACTCAGTCCATGACCATAGGCATTGGATTTAAGCACAGGTATGAGTATATCGTCTGGATGTAACGCCTGAAGATAGCGATAGTTATTCACCAGTACAGCACTATCAAGCTCTACCCAGTTGAGTGACTGGATCGTAGGAGCAAGTAGATTGCGAAGTCGTTTGATCATCATAATAAAAAAAATACCTACTATAATAGTAGATATTTAGACTAGTTTTACGAGCGTATTTTTCTCCCTCTTTAACCTATTTTTAACTTATCTTCACTATGTACACTCTTTTTTTCTTAATCCACCACCTCCATCATCATACAAACTTCTCACCACTGAAGCTACGAGCAATCCACTGCTGCCACTCCAGCAGCCTCCCCTGTGTCATATCATCATAACATCCTGACCAGTCAAATAACCACGCCAGATAGCCCAAACTCCACCTACCTATCTGTCAGATATATCGACTCTGCAGCTCCTCATCCCGCACTGGATCAGTATACTGGATCTGACTTGCCTCGAGTCTATCATACAATCATTGCCAATTCTCCAACTCTTGATCACTAAGCTTCATGACAATCTCATGTCTGATATGATTCCTATGCGAGACAGTTATATCTGCATTTGACTCATCAATCATATATGGAATCTTATATTCATCACAGTAATCTTGAATCTGTTTTTTTGAATACTGTAGTAAGGGCCTTACTACTACTGCTGTGATTTGTGATTTATGATTTGTGATTTGTCCCACTTTTCTCATATTCAAAAACCCCTTCACCTGACAGCCTCTCTTCATATTCATCAAGCTCGTCTCAATACGATCAGTGAAGTTATGTCCTGTAATTAACATGTTACTTTCTACTTCCTCCATCACCGACTGAAAAAATCCATGACGAGCAACTCTCAAGTCACGCTCAGTAACACTCCCTCCATCATAATATCACACATGCACTATCATATCATGACAATACTGCATCACCAAATCACACTCATCATCCGACTGCAACCTCAAACCATGATGATAGTGAGCCACATGAAGGTCAGTCAGACTTCTTCATTGCTCAACCCAAAAATCCCTGACCAGTGTTACAATACACATACTATCAGGTCATCAACTCACTGCAATCACCACTGATCCGATATGTTGAGTGAGCAGAGTAATAACCGATTGATCAAGAATGATAAATAAGCTCATAAAAAAATAGATGATGATTTGAATCTTATGCTTATCTTTTTTATTTTTATTTTAAATATTTAATGATATAATGATGATGATATCCCAAGATAAAAAACCACATACTAGTCATCACGAGACCTAGTGTCAACAACACGGCATACCAGCTGAATACTCTCGTATGAAATACGACATTTTCACCATATTGTCAGATAATTTGCTCATATATTACATGATCTGGTTCCACACAATAGTTAACCCATTCACATAAGTTCAATCACCATAGAGATATTCATGCACTATCGTGAGTGCCTCATAAATCACTATGAATATCTGGGAGTACTCGTCATAAAGGCATATCTGCTTCATAGCGAGAAGACATTAGCTGTCATAAAAGAGCGTCTAAAGAATCTGATACTCATGTCGAAGTATATCTAACACGATCCAATGCAGAAGTAACTAAAGACAAATCACTGTTAGCTATATCTCATACATGTGCTAACTTCCCTACCCAAACCAATCATAGTGGTAAATCATCTCGAACTTTTTTAGATAAGTAATTAACACTATTGGACTGACGAGTAACAAGAAATCTATCTCGCTCAATACAACGTTTAAGTGCACTAATACGATATCATGGGCATTTGATAGTATGCTCAATATATGAACCATCTCATGTACGCTGATAAACAGGTATAGAATCTCCATGTATTTTCGATGGTCTAAGATTAGAAACCGATCCTCATCATCACATAGAAGGAGAGATGACTGTTGGTATTTGATGATGCACGTATCATAACACATAGTCTGACTGATTGCCAAGTTGATCTACAGCAATCACAGTCCAATAGATTGTTCATCATGGGATCTGAGATGATGGAATTAATAAACTAGTCCCCGTACTAACAACAGCTACCATACTCGATAACGATGGAGTCATACCAAAAAATACAATATACTGAGACAGCCCAATACCACTATCACTCACTCAAGACCACTGAAATATAACATCTCATGAAATGATACTATTGTTCACCAATCACAATATGGGGCGAGGTGGCGCCTCATAATCTACCATAACTACGATATCCGGCGGACTCAGCGGCTCTCAATTACTCATAAAATCAAGTTCAAAACGATGCTCTACATATCATGTATTCAAATCAACGACATACTCGTTACTGTACTGTCCACTACCCGATCATAGTATATAAATTCAGTCGACAGATCAACTAAGTGTATATGTCGAATCCTGATTAGCTACTATATCAAGATGTAATTGACGTTGATTAGTCCATCGATGACCCAACATGGTATCATATAACCATACTCATGTCTGGTTCACAATTTGCAATGACCCGCCATATGAATTTATGATCTGAAACTTCATCGTTGTACCTTGTGATGACGATATTCATCGTATCATACTCAAAACTCCCACCATCAAAACGCCAAGACATACACGACGGATAAGTGATAATGGCACAAACATTGATCTATAAGTCTATAATTAGTTAAATGATTTTCTGCTTCTTTTATGAGAATGCTTACGACGCATACGATTAATCAAATAGACTAAATATCATAAGATTATCACAAACGCTCATCCAAGCATCTGTCGTCCATGCCATGCAGTGACAAATCCTGTACTAGTCAATATCTTAGTCTGAGGTGCAAGTAGTGCTGGATCAATAATACCACCACTACCAACAATAATAGGCTGATAAGTGATAGTATGAGTTACAGTCACAGGTCCACCTACCCACCATGCAAGTTTATTAGTAGCAAATTCAATAGTCTTTGTCTGTTTTGGTACAAGCTTCTGAGTCTGTGATCACTGATCAAGATTGATTAGCCCAAACCAGGCACGATACTGTGAGGAGATCGTGAGATCTAGTCAGACGTTACCACTATTTACTACTACTGATCTGGTTGTAAGAGTCTTACCAAGACGAAGAGAGAGTGGGTTTTGTGTAGCTATCACTTCGCCAATATTGTGCCATGGTGTAAGCAGAGAATCTACTACGCTGACTTCATGAGAGATAAATCACGGAAACGATCCTTCAGTAAATGCATCTTTGGACTGAAGATCAACAACATATTCACCCAATACATTAATATCAATAAAGTTAGCTCTTCTACTCACAATAGTAAACATCTGAGTCTGCTCTCATCATTGGTAATCACCAGACATATTCACTATCTGAAACGTTGCACAACCATATGCAGTACCAGCATATCCAGCGGGAAATTTAGCTGTAGCAGCAATCTTGACTGTTTCTCCACCGTTGATTTGCACCGTTGTTGGATAGTTAGTAATATATTGCCCAAAATTAGTTTTAGCACTCTCTGGTTCACAGGCTTTTTTCTGATCTGCATCAGCAGTGATTGTCCCATCAACAAAGTTGAGTGCAATAGTAGCGTCAGTTAACCCACCATTTTCGATAAACATACAGACCTCTTTCTCCTCTTCTGGTATTGCTTCGAGGACTGCTGTCTTTGTACCAGCTACCGCTCCTGTATCATTACAGAATCTTAGAGTAAGGTCACCCAGATTAGTAGTTCTTTGTGCTTGAGCAAACACACTTCATCACGCAAGTATACAAATCATTCAAATCATAACTACATATTGCTTCATCATCATCCTATAAATAAAAAAGTAAAATAATAACCCACTATAATAATCCTCATACAAAACTCAAGTCAGCCTCGTTAATTTTCATACAGAGTATAAGTGATTGCTCCAGTATAGCTGCCGATTGTTTGATATTGTGGTACGGACACCTTGAGCCATAGTTTACTACCATACTCTCATATGATACTACTATTGGCAGCGGTATCGCGCTTGATAAATGTAGTGACATTATTTGCAGGAGCATAGGAGCCTGACATCGCAGATCACACTACAACTCTAGGGTTAGTGCTTCCTGACAGGGTTGCTATCGTATCTCACTTCCACTGTACCAAACTACTGTCTATCGTAGATCACCCAGGCCCTCACAACGCAGTCATCGACAATGTAGTATAATAACCACTATTGATTCCCTTGTAATCATCAACCTCAAAGTAATTAAACTGAGTCTCCCATATACCTCATGAAACTCACTGTGTCCCACTCATCCACAATACATTGGGAGATTGGATACATAGTGTTCATATAGGAGCAGATGGAGCTGAAGGTTTTTGAACATAGAATGATGAGCTGTAGACAAAACTCTTATCATAAGCATTGATCACTCTCATCGTTATAGCCTTACTACCAGTAGTGAGTGCTGGAGATATCAGTCAGCCACTGAGGCTCCATGTACCATCTCACCTATTGATACCTGTATAGTTGGTACCAGAGATAGTAAGGACAATACGATCAAGAGGTGAGGTGATTGTACCCGACAATGCTGGTGATCATGTACTAACAACATTAGTAGTCAATTGACCAAAGGACGAATGGAGGTTTTGGATTTGACCGGTTGTAAGATTCTTCCCATACAATGATACATTATCTATGCATCCACTAAAAAATGATCATGCTGGAGCACTACTTGAAAATGCACCAATAGTTAGTTGCATATCAGGATCGGTATCCATAGTCACACTAGTGGTGTTAGTACCTTGTAAGACTCAATCAATATATATTTCTCTCAAAGTTGCAGATGGGAATTCTACTGTTATAAATCTCCATCATGTAGTATTGAGCACAGATGTAGCATTAGTATACCTCGCTGTCGTATTTTGTGCACGTTGTCTGATAACATTAGTACTATGTTCAATATTAAACATTCTAGTGGATGCAGTTCGTCTTCCATATGAGACTATTCCACGAGTATTGGTAATAGTGCTAGATTTAACCCATGCCGACATAGTGAAAGGATAACTAGCAACTAACTGACTTTTAACAAAGAGAGATTGATTAGTACCATTAAAACACATAACTGTTTCTCCATTACTTAATCCAGTAGTCACTCAGCCTGAATTAATCATGGAGTATCCGTATCTATTTTCTACAAAATATGTGTTATGTGTAGTACCATCTACAAAGAACAGAAAATCCATAAGACCGGTTGAGTAACTACATACACTAGGAGTACCGCTACAGGTTCGAGTTGGTTCGACTTGACAGGTAGTGTTACAGCCATCTCATAGTATAGCATTAGCATCATCACATTGTTCAGATACTGCGATACCACCAGTAGTAGTGTTTATCACTCCATTACCACAATAATACTCAACAGTACAGCTTGCTGAGCATCCATCTCAGCCAGTGGTGTTGCCATCATCACATTGCTCTGCTTTATTAGGAAAACCATCTCCACACTCAGGCTTAAGCAAGATGACATTAAAACCATAGAGTGTTACACCTGCAAACATTGAATTACTTCCCATGGTCAATGTCCAGTTACCAATAGGATTAGTACCACTATACACACTCAGTGACTGATTGGGCGTAAAGCGTCCTGATTCCGCAGTAAATGACGGTGATTGATTGGCATCATCATCAAAAGTCATAACTACTCTATGGGATGTTCCTTCACCTTGGTAAGTATTAGCTGCAACTAGTGTTCTTGTGACTCCTTGAGGTGAGGTGATCGTAAAATACTTATCAGAAAGACTTGCTGTACCTCAACCAGGATTGGTTGGATCCGCACTAGCGATAGCTCGCCAATCCACGACTACCTGTACCTTTTGGACAAGAAAGCCTGACGAGACATCTCCAGTATTGACTCTGATAGTCTTAGCGAGAGTTCCGCTAAGCACAAAGTTACCTGTGTTGGCTCCTCCCGTATAAGTAAAGCTAAATGCCGATGCACCACATGTATAAAATTGAATCTGACCTCACTGTACGCTAGTTTTGGATCACGGTAGACTGGTATTACCTTCGAGGTCACATTGGGTATTTGGATTCAGCGACAGTCACTGAGTAGACCATTCCTGACCAGCATGCTGGACTTGAAGCCACACAGGACTACCATCAGGCAAGTCAGACTGGTATGTAATCATAATAGGCTGTGTAAAGATCAAGTGATCTCATGCTATACCCCACTCAATCATATCCTTAGAATATGCAGATACTTGATAATGTGTTTTGTGACTTGGTGTGTAATTCAGTTCCTGTAAGCTAAACTTAGAAATCTGAAGCTCCTGTCCTTGCGCCGTAAAGATAGTAGTACCACTACTCAATTCAGCACTAAGTATACTACCTGAAGTAACGTATGTCAATGAATCAGTGAGTTGAAGCTTATTGGGTTTGCCGGTATCACGAGGACGCTTGACCTTTTGTTGCTGCAACACTACTACTCATGCTTCAATCTTAGAAAGCAATTCCTGAGGATTTTGCACAATATGCTTAGAGTCATTGTTATGATATATGGTAGTTACTCATTGATCTCGATCACGTCTCAAGTCTCATGAGTGTATTTTATTCGATCAAGAGATACCACTGATTTGATCCACTATCAATGACACATAAGGCATAGATGTCTTCACACCACTAAACACTAGTGGAAGATCAAGAAGCTCACCAGAAAATAGTATCAATCCCGACAGATATTCTTGCTCACCAGGATATATAATCTGACCTCCTGATCGTATACAATCATACATCGTGAGATAATTACCACTGTCGACGAGTGCTTGATAAAGTAGTATACCAGTGCCATATGACAGTCACATAGTCTGACTATCAAATCACGATCGACTACCAGTCCGCTGATTATGATCAATCATGCCAGTATGAGTTTGGAATCCAGTCCACTGCATCGCAGCCATATCCCATACACAGGATCATGTGCCAGTATATGGCAATACAATTCAAGTTGTTATCACTCATGATAGACCTTTTTGTCTCTGGTTTGATTTCTTAGATCGAGCAGTCGATGCAGTAGATCATGATCATGATTTTGTTTTATATAAGTTGATAACGCGTTGTCTCTTGATTGTTGCACTCACTGCAGTTGCCTGTTGTACCACCTCCTGAGCAAAGATCTCAGGCAGTTGAGTGAAGCTCAATAATGACATAATAAGCACCAACAGTAACCATTTTGTTCTATACGCCAAACCGCTCAATCAGTGATTGATCGTTCTAATGGTTGAAAAATAATATATCAAAGTTCTTCGTCTACACATATATCGAGCAAATAAGTATTCACTTAGTTATAGTGAGACCATACCACAAAGGCAACTTTGCCCATTGACAATAAAAAAATATCTACACACAACCAGTCAGTACAAATATTTTAGATATAGTATATAGTCGTCATCTCACAAACTCAGTACCAATGATACATACAAAGATCATATCAAGCAATATGTCATTAGTACTTATATTCTTGCTTTCATGAATATTTTGATTATAGTTATGCTATGTCAAATCTCACTGATGATCTCAAACAGCAAGTCGATATCATGGATGTCATCTGACGCTATGTCGACCTCAAGAGAGCATGATCCAACCACACTGGATTATGCCCATTTCATCGTGAAAAAAGCCCATCATTTATGGTATCTCGTGATAGACAGACTTATAAATGTTTTGGATGCTGACTTGGTGGAGATGTGATCAGTTTCGTCATGGAGTATGAGAAGATGGATTTTTGGGACGCAATCAAGGAGTTGGCAACCCGCTATCACTTTGACCTCACACCATACAAGAGCGAAAGGTCAAGTATTGAATGATATCTTGATACCAAAGACCAACGTGAAAAACTCAAACTCATCAATAAACTCACAGCCAAACGATTCCATGAGCAACTGAGCAAACACCCAGAAGCGTCAGACTATGTCCATACTCGTAGAAATCTGGATGATGAGATTATCGCTCGTCGACAGATCGGTTATGCTCCGAGCAATGGACAGCTTCTCAACCAATATCTCCAATCCAAGGGCTTCTCTATTAGTGACCTCACCGAGGCATGACTGATTAGACAGTCTCAATCGAGCAGCGAAGTCTATAGCTTCTTCCGTCACAGGATGATGTTCCCAATTAGTGATCATATAGGCAATATTGTATGATTTGGAGGTAGGATCATTAACCCAGAAGACAACCCCAAATATCTCAATACATCTGACACCGAACTGTATCGTAAATCTCACATCCTCTATTGACTCCATCAAGCCAAATCTCACATCAAAACGCATGGTCACGTCATCATCGTCGAAGGATATATGGATGTCATCGCACTAGACAGACTTGGCGTACCAGTGGGTGTAGCTCCATGCGGCACATCTCTTACCACCGATCATATTAAACTTCTTACCAGACATACTCAGAACATCGTAGCACTGTTTGATAATGACAGCGCAGGTCAGACCGCCAGTCTCAGGAGCATCAAGCTCATGCTCGAACAAGGCATCTACCCAAAGGTAATCAAACTACCAGCTCCCTACAAAGATATTGACGATCTTGCCAATGCAGATCTTCCAGATAGTGAGAAAACGACTCTTCTGACTTCCTCCGTGGACTGGTTTGAGGCCATCATGTCACAGCTGGAGATTGCATATCCGCTCGATCATCCTGTAGCTATGAAGCAACTCATCAATGAGATGTTTGCCGTACTGACAAGCATCGGTGATTTCAGTGTATTTATGTGATACCTCAACAAACTTGCTAAAATCGTCAATATCGATGAAAATGGCCTCCTCAATCAATACAAGCAACGACATCGCAACAACAAATCAGTGACACGCCGTCCTACTGAAACTCCTACTAATTATGAACAAGACATTGATCTTCTCTTGGCTAGCATCAGTCAATTGCTCATATTCAATAACAGCCAAATCATTCAGCTTCATGAATTAGCTCTTGATCTCCAAAAGCTTAAATGAAACCCAGAATATACTCAATCACAACTTGAAGAATGAGTACTACGACGATCTCGCACCATTGACCAAATGGTAAACGATAAACAACTCACTGAACTCCAACAGTTTATCTCGAGATATATCCAAGCAAATACACAGCTTATCATCAAGTCTAGTTCACTAACTCTGGATGAAAAACAAGCATACCTCACTCGCATCAAAAGAATCAAATAATCTAATTAAAATCAAAAATCTCGCCGAAGCGAGATTTTTTATAAAATTTTAAAATAACTACTTAGTAGTAGAATCATCATCTGACTCTTGATCTTGTCCATCTCTGTATTCTTCTCTGTTTCCTTCCATCATACCTTCTCCTTTTTCTCCCATACCCATCTTCATCTCTGGTAGTTTACCATTGGTCTTGTAATAAGTTACCATCTTGTCAAAATGAGTCTTAAGCTGAGCATCAGTAGGAGCTTGATCATCATTCATTTCTACATCATTATCAACTGGTTTATTTGCTTCCATTGTCATATGTTGAGCCATAATAGTAGTCTTAAACGCTGTAAAGTCGTTATTCTTAACTGCAGTTTCAATAGCTACTTTACCAGCTTGCATCGTTGTATGCATCGTTACCATCTTAGCAAACTGATCTTTCGTAATCTTCGTTTGTTCATCAGTTGATAGTTTCATATAGTCATTTGTTTGGACAGCAGATTTGACGGTGCTAGACATCATCATACCATATTCTTTCCCTTTTCCTCATTCTTTTCCTTTCATCCCCATCTTCATCTCAGGGAGCTTACCGTTTGTCTTGTAGTAACTTACGAGTTCATCAAAACGAGCCTTTTGTTGTTCAGTTGTTGGTTTTGGTCGAGTCTCGTCTTTAGCTGGAGCATTAGTAGGTTTATTGGTATCCATTGTAGCTTTAAATTCAGTTTGAGCTTTTGTAAATGCTGTGAAGTCGTTTGCTTTGACTGCTACCAAGATAGCTGCTTCGTGAGCTGCTCTTACCTTATGCATCGCTACCATCTTAGTAAATTGCTCTTTGGTAATCTTACCCTGTTCTGTTGTTGATAGCTTAGCGTAGTCATTTGCTTCGATTGCAGCTTTGATTGTCTCGCTTTGCACTCTATTTCCGCCTCCTTTAAATTTTTTAAATTGCTTAAAGATGCCTTGGCGAATAGATGTTGCTACACTTGCAGTACTTGTGTTAGTGTTAGTATCGTTTGATGAGGCAAATACGCCTGCTCCAACCATTGCTACTCATGCACACATACTGAGCGCAACTGTTAATGTTTTGTTCATGATTAATAGTTAAGGATAAATTTAAAGTCTGACGAGGTTATTACTGATCTTCTACACCGTATTGTTCCTCGAGACGACTGCATTATACCCCTTGACCTTAAGTCATCCTTAAGGAAAGAAAAAACTTACAAAAATGAGTTTTGGAACCAAATTATTCTCAATCGTCATAAGGCTATCAACACTTTAACGCTTAATAGTATACCCAAACCCCTTGATTGTCTCAATGAGCTCCTTGTAGAGCTTTTTTCTCAGATTAGCGATGTAGACATCGAGTTTGTCGGTATTCTCCCAGATCGCATCACCTCACCATACATAATCCACAAGGTCTGCACGAGATACTGGTGTACCACGGTTTTTGATCAAATACTCAAGGATATAGAACTCCTTGATCGTGAGACTAACCTCCAATCATGCTTTAGTGATAATGCGGTTGGCAAGTGTAATACAGATATCATCATAGACAAACTCATCACTCGTCGCAGATCTACGATATAGTGCCTGTACGCGAGCAACAAGTTCAGCTAAATCAAACGGCTTAACTAGATAGTCATCAGCCCCACACTCAAACCCAGTCAGCTTATCATCGATTTCTCATCTCGCAGTCAACATCATCACTGGGATATCAGAGGTCTTACGGATACGAATACATAGGTCTACACCATTAAGCTTGGGTAGCATCCGATCTAGTACCATAATATCATAGCGATGAGTCTGACTCCACTCTCGTCCTTGTTCGCCATCATATGCTACATCTACTTGGATGTCTTCCAGTCTCAAATATTGAACAATGTTATCCGCAATTGCGATATTATCTTCGACTAATAAAATCCTCATTTATATAGTAAAATTATGATAAAATATGATCTTGTTGCCTACTCATATACCATGTCAATCCCGCAATCGCAATCAAGAAAATAACACTGGTTCATGTTGTACCCAATCATCGTCAACCATCGCTATGACTTTGAGATAGTAAGTCACCGATCGAAGCTCACAATGGACGAGTCAGAATATATGCTATCCAAAATGTTGCCACAACTCATCGACTGAGATAACGATATCCAGCATAAACTATCGCAATCACTCAGGCAAATATAGCTGCTGAAAGCATATATCATAGTCCTAGTCACTCTGCAATTAAATCACCAGCAGCAGTACCCAGAGCAAAAGTACACAAGATCGCCCACCAATAAAATAGCTCTCTACGTGGTGTTGTGATTGAATGAATTGATAATGTTCACTCCTGACGATACCAAATAACAAATGTAACAACAAGAACAATGGTACAAACAATGGTGGTAACTACAAGAGGAACACCAAGATTGTCAGTGAGACTATCGGTAATCAATGTTCCCACGACGCTGATCAGAACTACGACGAGCCAGTAGATACTTGGTTTATATTTGGTAGTTTTGAACTGAAAGAATAATGCCATACACAACAAAACAGACATCATAATAGTTGTTCAGGTCGGTCAGATACCGGTAATAAAGATAAGCCAATCAGCAAATGTCTCTCCCACTGTGGTGCATAAAATCTTAATAATCCAAAAGAAGATTGTAATTTCTGGAACTTTGTTGAGCCGATTAGTGGATTCTCATAGTAACTGTTTCATCAATACTGATTAAGGAAATAAAAAACTATGAAATAGAATATTTTTGATAGAGAAGATACGCAACAATTGCCGAAACTGAGATACTAAGCACCGACACAATCTCAAAATCACCTACTCACCCAAAATACCTAAAACAGGCAGGCACAAAGGGCCATATCGCAGCCCATGCAAATAAATATGGATAATATTTTTTGGATAGTGCAGCATAAGAACAAGTCAGAAGTGTTACCGCAAACAGCAGATCAAATGCCCCAACGCCATATGCAAGATAATCTGCTATTGCCGATAGTGGCTTAATGACAGAGATGGTATCGACAATTTCTACCTTATCGCTCAGTACTTCAAAGAATTTACCACCAAACTCAAGTGAAACATACAAGGCAGGCAGTATCCAGAAGTATTTTTTATAGTTCATGTGATTAATTAATCAATAATAGCACCATTATATGAAACTACCCTAAGCGAACCTTAAACATAATAAATTTATATAGTTTGTATCTTTCATTTTTGGATTATCATCATGTAATACATATCTTTCTACTGAGTTATTTTTCCTACCAATCAATAATAAATGAAATCATAACATTCTTCACTTCTACCTCAATCTTGAACCCCAGACGCTCCACATATTGCTTCACAATGCTCAGTCATAGTCCATGAGAGTTAGTATCGGTATGTGATGTATCTCACTGATAAAACGGTTGCCAGATAAGGTTCAGATCAATAATCTGCTTAGGGTTAACCTGATTCGAAATAATAAATTGCTTGGTGTTCGCGATTATTTTAACGCTCGTTCAAGGCACAGCATATTTATGTGCGTTCTCCACCAAGTTAGTGATGATTGACTCACATATCATAGGATCAGTGTATTTGACAAGATCTTCAGCAACGGATAGCTCAAATTCACAACTATGACCATATGATGTGCTCACACGATCTATAATATCACGAATCAGTACAGCCATATCTAACTCCTGAGTCTGGATCGTATCATCACGCATCGTCGCCATCAGACGATCAATCAGTGCTTTCATCGAGTTTGTAGTCTGCTTGATGGTTTGAGTTTGAGGATTGAATGTACCTGAGCGGGTCATAAGGTCAATACTACTCGAGATCGTCATCAGTGGTGTTTTAAGTTCATGTGATGCATGAATGACAAATTGCTTGAGTTTACTAGTCTGACTAGCGATAATGTCCATGGCATGAGTGAGAGCGCTACTCACTTGCTGAAGTTCATCTTGATCGGGTCAGACTATCAGATGTTCATAAGTTTCTGGGTCCTTAGTCTGGTGAATATGATCTGCCAGCTGATATAGTGGTTTGAGACCACGACGTACAATCATCATTGATATCCAATAACTCATCATCGCCAAAACAAGCGCTACTACCAGCGTAATACCAATCAACATCAGTTGGCTATCTACCAGGGGATCTACCAAGGTCAATACTGCACGATCTGGAAATACACGATAATGCCACACCTTCTCCTCAAGTTCTATCAAACGCAAAATATTATCAGAATGATTAAGCTGAGCTATAAACTCCATATCAGTCACAATAAGTGGTTCACCTATACCCATGAGAGGACGACGAGACATCCTATTGATCCATTTAAGTTCCTGCATTTGACGAGATGGATTACCAGCTTTTTGATCAAGGATTGCTTGTTTTTTGGAAACTAGCACTCATGGCTGTTGTGATACTAACCCATATCGTGAGACAAAAAACGCAGCATTCACCACAATACCAAAAATAACCACCACCGCAGTGACATATCATGCAAACAAGAGACTAATACGCTTGGAAGTGGTCATAATGCAGCATAAAATAGAATTCGTAAATAGTACATATATAGCTTAAATATTTCTTAATACAAATAGTAAATTGCGAATTATACGACCCCACACAAAAGCAGTGGAAATTACATCAAAAAAAGCTACACTCAATGCAAGCAATTTTTAGCATTCGTACCCGTTCATGGAACTCATCAATCAAACTCAGTATCATCTTGATGATCATCAAATCATTAACTATGATGCCATCAACGACAATAATATCAGAATTAGAGCCAATATCACTGTCGTGACTGATAAATTTGTTGATTACCAAAAAGATCTTATCACTGAGTTCATCGCTGATCTGAGCAACGAAGCATCCAGAGAAAACACATCATTCCGTAAATTTAAAGGCTATGTCGAATTCGCTCTTCAAGAACTCAACTCCAAACTTGCCGTCTTCGCAGAAAAAGTCAGCGATACTCCATCATTTGATATCAGGGGTATTGTGGAAGTGTTTCATGAGCATGAGTATCTTGCAAGCCTCATCGGTGACGTAAGCTTTATGATTCTCCGCCAAGGCAAGATCTATTATTCGTTATTCAATGAAACATCCAAGAGAGTGAAGATTAGTTTATTTTCTGACTTTGTGGAAGGCGATCTTTCTGATGGTGATCAGGTTATCATAGTAGGTAGTGATATCGGTGATATTATCGATGACAACGATCTTTCAGATCTCAGCGATATTGTAGGCAGTACTGATGATACATTTCTAGATCTCCTCATCCAAACCATCGAACAAAGAGCTGGAGCAGGCACTACCGCATTTGAATCTCACACCATAATCAAGTCAGATCAAAGATCTTATTCACCGAGCGTACAATCAGCTCAAAAAATCAAAAGCAAACTCAGTAACTGGTTTGTACTCAATCAATATCAAGTCGGTATGATCATCTTCGGTTGTGTCATCGCAGGACTTGTTTACTCGATTATCAGCAATTATCGTGCACAATATGCCGACAACATCATCAAAAGCGACTCAGGCAAAGAAGTAGACATCACTCTCGACTCAATCAAGAAGGATATCTCCTTATTCCAAAGACTCGAAGCATCATCTCCTACCAAGATCACAAGCTACAATGATATCAAGAACAAGATAGCACTACTGGAGAAGACAGGTCAATCACCTCTCGATATCCAAGCTCTCAAGAAAGTCCTTCAAGAAGAGTACTTCAAGTGATTTAGAATCAATACCGTCAATCAGTTTGACACCAAAGTTCTCGACTTCACTGACACTGACAAGACAAGCCTGTGAGATATCCTTGGTATCTATATCGGTAAAGAATGATTCCACGTATGAGGTAGTAAAGCATCACTTGTATGAGCAGTCAACAACCAACTCAAAGGAACACTTGTAAGATATGGGGTAGATGTATTGTCTGATCCATTGCAGGGTTGTGCATCATCACTAGGTAGAGTGGGGTTGTACTGTTATGATAGCAAGTGACAAGTATATCTTGTGACCAAGTCAGGTCTCGAATCAGTCAAGAACTCAGTCACTACCAGTAACTTCCCAAGCCCAATCTCGGCTCTTGGTACATTTGCAAGTTCTAACTTTTATGTCCTAACACAAAACCCAGAACTCAATAGTGCAGGTACATACATCCTCAGATATCAAGCAATCGCCAACAATCCTACGAATCTCAAAGAACCGCAAGCATACAATCTCTCATCTAGTGGTAGCCTTAAACTCGACTCTATGGCAATTGATGGTACATTCATTATGTGGAATAGCACAAGTAGACAATTGGTTCAGTTCCGAAGAGACGGTACAACTCCCAAAGATAGAGTCATACCTATCAAATGATGAGACAACATCGATGGTGCATACTCAGCATCAGGCATGTCAGTCATCTCCTATGATACGAGCAAATATGTATACCTATGGGACGCTCCTCAATGATCTCTCACTGTCTTCATCTCTAACCCAAGCAAGACCAACGAAACTAACAAGAGTAGCTTCACTCTCGACTACGTGATGAGACTCAAGTTTGATAGTACACTGGGCGTCAAATGAGTGATCATCTCTGATGCAGTTAAACCAGAACTATGGGCAGTCACAGACAAGTGAGTGTTCCTGTATAACCTCAGTCAAGATATTGAGCAATATAGTGAACAACCTAAAACTCAGTAATCAAAGTAATCAAAAAAAACAGTGGACGTAAGTCTGCTGTTTTTTTACATCTTCTGTATTACTCCACTTCCTATTACCTCATCCCCATCATAGATCACTACGATTTGCCCATTTGCCACTCATTTGATAGATTGTTCAAATAGTAGTTTATAATTCATAGTTCATAGTTCACAACCATGAGTAACAATAAATCCCTGCGAAGGGGCAACTCTCAACTCTGAATTTTGCCCCTCCTGCCTATATCTAATCTTGCACTGATATGATCAAGGTTGTGGAGCTTCACCAGTGATCCAGTGTGGATGATGGATCACGATCTCACTTGTATACAACACATCTTCCTCACCCACTCTCGCTACAGTCACAACATTGTCTAGCACATTCACATCGCTCACATACGCCTGAAACGGTAGATATAATGATCTCCTTTGTCCAATCGTATAGCGATATGCTCACTCATGATGTCACACTACAGTTCACTGCAGATCTACAATATCTCATGGCTTAGGTCATAATTTTTCAGTAAGAAAATCTCCCATCTTCACCTTACCTACAAAACACAGACCCTGACTATCAGGACGATCAGCATTGGGTAATCATATCTGATGAGCAAGTAATCTGACTTCACTCTTGTTCATCCCTCACAATGGGAATATTGCCTTACTAAGCTGTTCTTGATTGAGCTGTGAGAGAAAGTAACTTTGATCTTTTGAACTATCAATTCACTTCAGAAGATGATATATTGTAGCCTCTTCAGCTTCTTGAGCCGACGAAGTCATTCAGCTTCTTTTAGCCTGTATTCTCGCATAGTGTCCCGTCGCTATCTTGTCAAATCCCATCTGCATTGCCTCCTTGAGAAATAGATCAAACTTAACAAGACTATTACAATATACATCAGGATTGGGAGTAATTCACTGTTGATATCCCTTATAGATATAATTTAAGATTCTCTGTTCATACTCCTCACGATAGTCAAATATCTCATACGACTCAATCCCCAAATACTGGCGCACAGCATGAAATGAGACTAGGTCAGCCTTGGTCGTACAGTTTGGATCATCTTCCTTCATATAGTTGAGCATAAAACCCGCCACCACTTCGTGACCCTCCTGCTGCAACAGATATGCAGCTACTGCACTATCTACTCATCCACTGAGTCATACGAGTACCTTCATGTTATGAATATAATCAAGTTTCTCATTATTGCGAGTCAATCCAATTCATCGAGACCCTCGCCTTGTCAAGGGCGCCCCGCAGGAAGTACTCTTAAAGTAGGAGTTAAGGAAGGAGCTGTTTCGATCACAAAAATTCCATCACAAGAAACTTGACAATCTTTCTCTCTTGACTATGATACAGTCTCACCAAAACAAAAAACTATGAAAAATCTAATCCTAGGGTCAAATCCTAAATCACAAGCAGTCAAAAATGTAGTAGATCACTACGATCACTACCTATGGCTCAAAAAAGAGTTCAAAGAATGTCGGTTTAAAGAGTTAGGATACTGGATGGAGCTGGGTGCAATTTTCATTGTATCCGTACTGATATTCCAATGGTTAGGAACTCAACGACTAACTACTGTGATAATTGCTGTAATTGCTGTACTAGCATTTATTTGGTACGAATATCCCAAGTCACCAAGTCTACCATGTTGTCGTACAGACCCGGATTTCTGAGCAACTCTCAGAAACTAAAAAAGCCTCAGATTTACCTGAGGCTTTTTTAGTTTTTCGATACACCTATTTTTAACCCATTTTCAACCTACTTTCCTCCTATATTGCTTGAATTCTCCTCATTCCACTTCTGGATATTCTTATGATGACCACTGAGTAGTACTTCTGGCACAGTATAACCATAAACCTCCTGAGGTCTGGTATATTGTGGGTATTCCAGATTTGATAGATCCTGACTCACATCGTAGCTCTCCTCATGGGGGAAATGTGTAATCACTCCTGGTAGCAATCTCACCACTGACTCAATCATCACCATACTCGGAGTTTCACCCCCAAATACGACAAACTGTCCTAGTGAAATACGCTTAAACTGTTCTGGGTAGTGCTCTTGCATATACATATCAAACCTAATATCAATCCCCTCATAGCGTCAGCATACAAATATCAAGTGATCGTAGTCCTGCCCCCAACTTGTCGCATGTGTCTGGTTAAATACAGTCTGCGATGGTGACGGATATACAATCAAAAATCTTCATTCTTCATCCCCTTTTCATCCTTGTTTCATCCTATCTTTACCCTCTTGTATTGCCTTCTCTACCGCTTCTACCACCGGCTGTGCCTTGATCAGTAGTCCAGTATTGCCTCCATAGATCTCATCATCCACCTGCTGATGTCTATCGGTACAGAAATCCCTCGGATTGATAAAATCTACTGTGATAAAGTCATCAGTAATCGCTCTATCCATCTTGCTTGCATGCAAAAACCCATCAAACAACTCTGGAAATAATGTGATGATTGTGGTTTTCATTATTTAAGTTCAATCTGATATCCAGTCAACTCACCAGCTAGTCTAATATTACTTGCTCACTTACCAATTGCGAGAGATTTCTGGTCTTCTGGGAGAGTCACATATGCTTTACCTCATTCGATCTCCACTGACGTGACACGAGCAGGCTTGAGAGAGTCAGCTACAAATTTGGCATCATTGTTACCATCGTATTCGATGAAGTCCATCTTCTCACCATCAAGTAGTGTGAGGATGGTAGTGATTCTGCTACCTTTTTGCCCGACGAATACACCTACTGGATCGATATTATCTTCGTTGGTACCTACCACAACCTTGGTTCTCTTACCAGGTACACGCACGATCTTATCAATATATACTCTACCTTCTTGAAGTTCTGGGATGATCTTGTTGAGTAGTGACTCGATAAAATCAGTTGATGCCTGAGTAATATCCAACAATACACCATTGATATCCTTATCAATCTTACGAAGCAGCACAAAGATCTCTTCACCAGTACTGTACATTTTACCACGAATCTGACCTTCTGGGAGGAGGACTACGCTCGTCCCATCAATATCCAAGATCACCGTATCTCCTACCGCTCTGAGTACCTTAGCTTTGAGTAGTTCTCATTGTTTATCTTGGAATTTCTCGTAGAATCTCTCCTTTTCGAGTGCCTTGATCTGCTGTTTGATCGTCTGAGCAGCCGCTTGAGCACCAATACGAGTAAACACAATCTCTTCAGGAGTGATATCAGTATAGATCTTCTGTCAGATTTCTGGATTTTCTACAAACTCCTTAGCCTGCTCTATGGTCAAGTCTTTGTCTTCTTCTTCAACTTCTTCAACCACGGTATACTCTCTAAATACCTTAATACCACCATCCGCTTCGATCTTAACTTGCAGTGACGCCTTACGATCTTCAACGAGTCCATCTTTTTTGAGTGCTGTTTTAATACCTAGCTTAACCATCTCCATGACCTGCACAGGATTAAATTTATAATCTTTGATGAGAAGCATGATCGCTTCCTTCATCACATTTGCATCTAATTTCATTAATATATAATTTAATAGGTAAAATAGCAGCAAATCCCCACAAGAGAGAAAAGTGGTCACTGTAACAAAAATGGCACCTTACCCATCGGGCGGCGCCACTCCATTCAGTCGTCTATATATCGTATAACGAACTGCTATGATTTTTCAAGTGATTTTTAATTTCATCAATCCTTTTCTGATCACTCTCCTAAATTATTACGGATATACAAATACTCCCTTTTCAATAGTTCCTAAGTCGACCACACGTTGATTGGGAATTTTTTGTTGTTGTTCAAGCAGCGTACGATATTTTTTGAGCTGCTCAAAAATATTGCCTCCAAGATCAAAATAGATCTCTTGCTTAGGAGTATTGACCTGTATCTGACGCCCTGCTGGATGATATGTCAATGATTGAATATCCTTATCTTCTAGTCCACGCACAATTGCTTTATATTGCTTGACCAGTTGCTCTGCTGGAACATCATAAAATAATCATGACAATAACATCCCCGTAAAGTATACCGGGATCTTCAAAGGCAGTCATAGCCCACTACTCGTAAGTGGATGCAGATCTCCCTCTACCAGACCATAATTACGGTCTTGCCAACGTATCGTCATTGCTAATGGTTTATAGGTTATCATCAAACGATACAATCATAGCGTCTCGGTTGACTCAAGATCAAGCGACGAAATAAGAGGATATTGCTCTTCCATCTTAGATAAGACTCTACGAGATTTAGTCAGATAATAGTGTTTTCACTCTAGTTGGTCGATAATTTCACGATCAGGCAACTGAGCAAATGATACAGCACCACTATACACTATCTCAATCTGACGCATCTGATAACGATCATTACGCACAAACATTCGATCAATCAATCATCACACAATCGCTAATACACTCACAATTGAACCCACAATAATCCATGGCTTCCAATTGACTATTTTGATAGAACGAAAAATCTGACGCTTCTTGGCATTATGATTACGAAATAATGTTGGTCTCACAAATTGTGTCATATAATAAATTTACCATATAGAATATCATTTCATCAAAAGTTGATCATATCACATCTCTACTAACTTTAGATAGGCGTCACAGACATCGTCCGGAATTTCTTGATATATAATCCATCACTGCTGATTGCAAACTCTTACTCTATGAAAATCTCAAATCATCATACTAATCCAAAGAAATGGTAGTGTATTAATAATATCATATTGTTCAATCGTAATATCAGAAGATCATACAATGATAAACTCAGGTCTTCGTCAATCATGCTGCTCATGTAGCGCTGTCGCGTAAGACCTCCTCTCAAAAAAGGGTTTTTGAATAATAGTACAACTATTCCAATTGTTCTCTTTCATAATCTCATAGCTCAACCTTATATTCTCACCAGTACTCGTTGCTTTAGATTCTAATATAATAGCATCTTCAGGTATTCATTGTTTAATCAATAATCATGAAAAATGCTCTGCTTCAGTTTCGATATATCATTTATCGACATATAGGGATCATTTCCCGCTACAGATAATATGATGAGCATATCACTGTTGATAAAGTTGTACTACCTTAGATATGTATGAATCATCAGAGCTACCAGGCACAATAATAACATCAACTTCTTGTAACTTCTGATTGAGTTTCATATAATCCCGTAATATTTTGACATATGGATAATTCTCTATTGTTAATGACTTCATAATTGAGTTAGCTAAGGTAATACTTATTTCTGTTCTTTCTACTTCGGCTGGCTAATATACCAACTCCCTACTATTGCCGCGGTCTCCATTCTTAATACCGTTGATCATAAGGATATTGTCATCAGATCCAATTGTTTTTGCTCGAGAAGTTTAATATCTTTATCATCCAACCCCCCTTCTGGTCAAATAACGATCGTGGTATCTGAAGCAATAGATACATCCGATAACAGTCTTCCACCCATGTTTGAAAGCAAGGCTTGTCATGATATAGTCAAGTTTTTGAGATTATCACACCATTGCAATACCGGCAGCTGTACTGACCGTGACTGCTCCATAGCTTCAAGCATAATCAGCTCCAATCTCTTCCATTTGTTTATGTTACATGATGTAATAACAGATCTTTGCATCGGCACAATCGTGATCTGACTGACCCCACATTCTGTCGCCTTCTGAATGATGAGTTCCATCTTATCTCGTTTATTTGCCATTGCGATGACAAGATGTTTGCTAGTTTCACGATGAGCATGACTAACTTGATGAATAATATCCGCATTAATACACTTGTCAGATACTACAGATACTACACATTCATATCTGATCGTATGGTCAAGTTGTGGATATTGTATCATAATCTGCTGTCCTGCACGAGCTCTCATGACACGCTTAAGCTGATAAACAATCCTTGGATCATGAATCGTGAGACCATCTCATTGAATGGTAATATCGGTCGTATGGTATAATTGCATAAAGTAATTTGTATTGTTTTTAATTGCAAAATCCACCGCAATCCTTATCTTATCCTCATGGTTCGTAAACACACTATCGTTCATAAAATACTCCACTTTATGACACATCAAAGTAAAGAATACTGGCTGATGTGGGTTTTGGGTATACTATTTTTTGTTATTTTGATGAGATTGTTTCGACTACAAGTTGTGACAAGCTTCACATACGATGAACAACTCATCAAACAACATTTTACCACTCAAGATATCAAAGCACAAAGAGGTAATATTTATGTGAATGATGAATCTGGAAGTCCTATTCAACTTACTGAATCTATTGATTTATATACAATCAGTATTGATCCCAAATACGTTAAGCATAAAGACAAAGTCATCGAAATACTTACTCCCGCGATCTATCAACACTATTGCAATCTTCGTGGTACCAAAGTACCCACTAAATTAGAATGTATTCAGTGACTGGAATCATTTATTCAAACAGGAATTTTACCACCTACAAAGCATCAGTTTTTCGTTATCAGAAATGATCAAAAATTAAGCTGACTTCTTCTCAGCGGCGAGTTTAGTTCTAGCAATAATACAAATACCGATCGACTTAGTGGATCAGCACTGAACTGATTTATTGATTGATCTGTAACAACAAGTTCTGGTGTTACAAGTTTCGATGAAGCAGAATACGAGCAGTATTTGAACACAAGACAGCAAGCAATTGATATATTTGACCAAAATCAAGCTATCAGCCTCATCAAAACAAGACTCAGTAAGACAATCAATACATGAATCAGACCATATAATTTTGTAGGGTTTATTGATAATCCTGAACTTATTACCTATCTATCAAACAACCCAATACCATATCTCAGTATTGAGAGTAACTTCTATCTATATGCGGACCCTAATAAAATAGATAACATCAATCAAGCTGTACAACAGACACAAGTACTATTTGCACAATATGGCTTATCATACACTCAAGAAAAGATCAAAGCTCTTCTTTCCCCACAAGAAAATAGATATGTAAAGCTCATGGAGTGAGTATCAAGCATTATATCAACCAATCTCATCAATATCAAAAAAGAATATCAAAGCAATAGTGGACGAACCGTAAAAACTACAGGAGATGGAGCAGTACCACTATTACATGGATTGTGATTTGAACAAACTACAAAAAGATATTATCCATATGGTGACTTCATGTCTAACATTTTATGATTCGTAGACCCTAACGGTAAACCACTATATGGGATTGAAGAGTATTTTAATAAAGAGCTTGCCGGTCATGACGGTAAAATCAATGGTCTTGGTACACCATGGGTGGGTGAGGTAGCAAGTAATGAACTCGATATCGAAACAGCTCAAAATGGACAAAATATCACACTCACAATCAATCCAACCATTCAAAAAGAAGTAGAGTCAATCATCAAATGATATGATAGTGAGTTTAGATCAGACTCTGTATCAATAGTTATTATGAATCCCTGGAATGGTGAAATTATCACAAGCGCCAACTATCCAACCTTTGATCCAAATAGTCCCAATGATGTCTATCAAGTCAAACCACTATGACCAGAGAATAGATATCTTGTTCTCGATCCAACCTATGTCGATGTGCCTATGTATCTTCTCTCTGGTAGCAAGCTTCTCCCAGCAACCAGTAAGCAAAGATTTGACCTCTCCATAGCTAAATATATACACAAAAATACTAACTGACCATCAGTATTTATCGATAAAATTATCGCATACCCCTATGAACCAGGTAGTATCTTCAAGCCGATTACCGCTGCAATTGGACTTGATGTCGACGAAATGACACTATATGATAGGTACTATGATCCTGGCAAACTACAAATCTGACCTTATGAGATTAAGAATGTTGCTAAAGCCTGTCTTGGTACTCATGATTTCCTTCATGCACTCCAGTTTAGCTGTAACGTAGGTATGATTAGAATTATTCAAAAAATTCGTGACTACGTATTCTATAACTATCTTGATAGACTATGATTTGGTAAGTTGACTGGGATCGAGTTGGCTGGTGAAGATGAGGGTATTATCCCCGAGATGAGTAAGGTATCTAGAGCTACATTTTATAATAATTCCTTTGGACAATGACTCACTACCACACCCATGCAAATCGCACAAGCATATAGTACAATTGTCAACGGTGGCTATCTCATCAAGCCAACAATCATCAAACGTATTGGTGACGCCAGTACACAAGTCAGTCAGAGCAAGCGTGTCAAAATATTCAAAGATATCACATCTTCTGAGATGCTCAATGCACTATTCATGGTTGTCAATCAGTGACAAATCAAACAGTTTGCTCTCCCGTGATATACACTCGGAGGCAAAACGGGAACATCGCAGATTGCCTACAAAGGTAAATACCAACAATGAGCGGGCTGGACTAATGGTAGTTTTGCAGGTATTATCACGAGAGATAATCTCAAATATGTAGTTGTGATCCAGATCCGTCGCCCAAGACAATCTGTATGGTGAGAGCTCACCGCCGGTAAGATTTTTGGAGATATCGCCAAATTCTTGATTATGTACGAAGGAATAGAAAAATAAGAAAAGAAAAAGCCTGACTGAAAACAGTCGGCTCCCGATGTAGGGAGCGAGATTGGTGATCTTTATACATAGACCACTGATGAAAGCATAGCGATGACCAAATCCACCATACCCTCACCAATGAACAATACATAAAGAAGAATCGCCAAGCGTTCTATTTTGTAGCGAAGGACTATGTCCTATACACTAAAATAGAATATCTCACTCCCTACAAATATAACCCAACACTGTGTAGTGTGAGTTAGTAATTTCGAGGAAATACCTCTATACCATAACCTCTTGACCGTAGCACCGTAGAGTAACTATCGTGTTCTCCAAGTCATAGTATTAACCCATTATACTCTCATCACAGCCATAATACAACTTTGATGATACAAAAAACCTGACTTATCAGTATAACAAATGACATTATCAAGTTTATTATTATGCGAGCTAACTAATGGTTAGCAATATATCCCCAAAGAGGGAAACACTTTACCATAAACCTAAAATAACCCCTGCTGTGTCCCTCTCACCAGAGATGCCTTCAAATCATCTACCCACTTAGCCATACTCGGAAATCCTATCTGGTTAACCAAAATTGTCTTAAGCTGACCATAATCCAGATGATAGTCATAACAAGTCATATCACAGTTCAACTCAGGCACATCATACAACTGGATCATCTTCCTACTATGAGCCACTGTTCCTTGTGCAGCCACAAGCTTATCCTTTACACTTGTACTAACTTGATCCAGTGACATATAGATCTCTCCTAATCCACCAAACTTCGACACCAGCTCCTGCGCCATCTTGGGTCCGATACCAGCCACTCAGGGAACATTATCACTCACATCTCCTACCAGTGTGAGATAATCTACCATCAACTCTGGGGTAAATCCATATTCTGACTGAAATCTTACATGATCTCGAGTTTCTTGTTTCATCGGATCCTGAATGAGCACTCAATCTTTGAGAACCTGTTTGATATCCTTATCCGCTGTATAGATATGATATTCCACCGATGAATCATTATGCAGAGCAAAACTATACAGCACATCATCGGCTTCATATCCTGGACATGCCACCTGACTCAGTCAGATTTGACTCATAATATCATGGATCACAGCAATTTGCTCTCCAAAATCATCAGGCATCTTAACCCTATTGGCCTTGTAAGTCACATCCGCATCATGTCTGACAGTCTTGCTCGGTGTATCTCGCACAATGATAAAATAATCTGGCTGCTCACGCAGCAGTGCCAACATCATCTTGCAGAACCCATATACCATCTGCATTGGTTTGCCATCACGATTAACCATAGGTGGCATCCCATGATATGCTCTATATAAGTACCCCGATCCATCGAGAATATATGCTTTTGCTTTCATTAAATAAACATAGTCATTATTCTTACAAAATCCACTAAAATCCCAAATAAAAAAACCCAACTACCGAAGTAGTCAGATTTTATAATTCTTATTTAAATGCTTGTAATTCCTTCATCAACTCATTTGCTCCTGGAGGCAAACTTGTCCATAGACTTGGAGAGGTTGCAATCTGAAGTGATGAGCCTTCTTGCACAAGCTTAATCCTTGATACAGAACTATCAAACCAGTCCTTAAGAGTAGATCTTCTTGCATTTGTAAGGTCTTTGATAGCATTAGCATCTGTTGCAAGGTTGACGATTAGTCAATCAATTTTAAGTTGTCATCCAAATACCCATGATTTCATCAACTCATTGTTCCAGTATTGGTCTGAGATTACTTTCTTGGAGATATAGATACCCTTTAGTGTTTGATTACGTGGAGAACTGTAAGAGTCTCCATTGAAGTCAGGTTTCAAGATAATATTACCATTGGGTACAATCAATAAGATATTGTTTTTAATATCTCACACAACAGTGATGTCTCCATTGGGCACAATGATTGTCTTCTTTCAGAGTGTCCCAGCAGAATCAATAATCTTACTCTCATTACCTCAAATCACATAAATATCACCATTTGGAACCTTCTTGATAGACGATACTAGTAACCCTGGAACAGAAGTATTCATTCCAAGGGGTTTAGCAAGTTCAGTGTATTTCTTGACAAAAGAATCAACAAGATACCCAAGATTTGATGATCACTTATAAGAAGTACCAATAGTAGATGTTGGGTTAGTCTCAAGAATACTACGTCCATTAATTCTGATGATCTTGTTCATAATATCTGCGTCCTGAGCACTCGCAGACAATCCGTTTTGCTGAGTCATATATGGTTTGGTCACTGTAAACGGCATCTTGATATCCATATCAGAGATCCACTCTTTAGAAAGAGTATATTTGTCAAATACGGTAGTTGATCCAGTCGTCTCATTGATCCCATCCCCATCTTTATCTTCCCAAGTATACTCAGTTCTAAACTGAGCTTCACAAGTATGATACGTAGTCTTATCCCACACGAGATTATATTCACCAAGATAATTAAACTCTCATCCTAATGAAGTAGTCCAATTCGAAGGAGAGATAAATGATGCTCCACTAGAACCATTATAATTTTTTAAGATTGATTTACTTACACCCTCAAAATACGTATTAAACAGCCTCCAATCAGTCAGATTTCTACGTTCATCACAATAGTGATTGATTATTTTTGATTTAGTTCACTTACCATCAACAAGATAAAATTCACAGATTGCTCACCTATTGTCACGACTATTGACTACATATGTTACACCAGGATTATATGCTCAGATATTACAATCTTCAGTAAATTCAATATCCGATGCCTTATCAAAATTCCATCGATATGGGAGATATTCTCATACCATTACATTTGGTGGATCAATATATCCGCCTTTCTCATTTTTAGTAATTTTTCCAGTAGTATTAGATCAACCTCCTCCACATCTCGTACATGAGGTTTCAATTTTACATGTTCTACTACACTTATCACCACTAACAACATTACCATCATCGCACTCTTCATCGTCAGCAGTACCCACAATAGTGTCTTTTCAACTCGGTTCTAGTTTACCATTTCCACATAGATTATTTCATCCACAACTCGAACATCCATCCTTATACACTCCAGCATCAATCGTCAAATTTGATTCATTATAACCAAGAGTAATACAATCTGTAGTTCATACAGTACCTCATACATTACTATCATTAGCACCTGTGTAGACAGTACCAGTAGTATTTTTATATGTAAATTTATTATATCCGCTTGGTAAATCAAATGTAACTTTATACTGATTTGCAAGTAGTCCAGTAAACAAATACATACCAGCCGCATTTGTAGTACCCGTAGCGACCAAAGTATTAGTACAAGTATATAATTTCATAGTAGCACCAGCAACACCCGACTCGCCAGTATCTTGGATACCATTATAATTTGCATCAAACCATACACGATCTCCCAATTGTGCATTTCCACCAACTACAATAGGTTTCGTACAACTACCAGGATCTTGAGTATAGATTTTGGACCCAACAGGAGAGTCGATACAAGCATAATCAGTCGTGTTATCATTTTGTTTATCAGTACAATAAGGAATAGGATCCGGCATCAAGACAAGATTAGCCAAGTTCAAAAGACTATCACTAAATGGACTAAGAGCGTTCTTTACTGCACAGATATCAGCTAAATTAGTTTTATGTTGTCTATATGCACAGAGCACCTGACTAGGCGGAACATGTGCTACTACCCTATAAGAGATACTGCCATCAAGGATACATACACCAGTATAGTTTCCCCATACAGCAAACACCGATCCAGTAAACCCGTTGACTGTAGCTACAGTAGTAGATCCAGACATCAACTTAAAGGAGGCTGTCGTAGCACCACTATGATTACAAGTATAATCAATGCGAGCACCAGTATTATTTGGTACAATAGTAAACTGTACAGAATTACAACTTACAGGTTCAGTTGGAACAATACCACCATCAATCGCAAGTTCTGCACTCTCACAAGTAGATTTAAGAGTCAATGGATCAAAATTACTATTAGTCTGACCATCTGTTGCATAACCATTCACAAATTGTTTTGTAAAACCATATCCAGTAGGTAATCATCTTGATGTAACATAGTAGAGCTTATTTGGGTCAACGTTGAATAAATAATATCATGTACTTGTTGTAATAAGTGATGAAACATATGTTCATGTGTATGACCTAGGCATATTAGGATTTCATGCTCCATTATTCCATAGACTAATTCATCTTACAGAAGCATCACATTCATATAAATCAAGAGTAACTCAAGGTACACCATTTTCACCACTATCCTGAAGACCATTTTTATTAAGATCATATCGGATATAATCACCAAGAACAGCTTCACATAATGGTTTTACTACACATTTAGGATTCTCATAAATATGGCTTTGTCCATTAGTTGGATCAAACTTTCGTCTCGGATGAGATTTATTATCAATTCATACAGGAGCCTTAAATCAAGCTTGTATATATTTGATATCTCATGCTTTTACTTCGAAACATGGTGATACATATCAATCACTTCATCCTATGTTGATCTTTGAAGAGCTCCATCAGAATGTATTAATAGTATAATTACTATAACTAAATCAAGGCACATAGAATAATCTATAACGTCATGGATTTAGTCATCCATCCATCGCTAGAGACCATGGATGCTGTACTTGTGTACCAAGATAATCTGACCTGAGTGTTAATTTAGTTTTAGCTCAAGGAATAAAAGTATCACTATCACAAGAAGCAAGACCAAACCAGAAATCAGAAATATATGGTTCACAACTATTTTTAACACTATCTCCATTAATTTCTTCCCATGATGCAACCCAAATAGTTGCCTTACCTGCTGGAGTGTTCTTATAACATTGCCCATTTGAACACTTTTCTTTATTACTTGTAGGATAGCTATCAAGTAGTGAAGATCATATTTCTCCCCAAGTTTTAGTCCACCGCAGAGATGTGGCAGTATCATAAATTGTAACACCATCTTTGTTACAAGCATTATTACAGTCAGATGTAGTAAATGTTCCACCGACATTGTCAGGGATACATGCATAATTACTACAAGAATATTTTAGTGTATTTGCAAATACAGGTGATACACAAGATACACCAAGTGGTCTTGTAACCGCACTATATGAGTTATTCTTTAGGCTATCTCAAGGGCTTGACGTATAAATAGTAGCCACATTAATCAACTTAGTCTTATCGCTCTTTCAACCAATATATTTAGTTCTAAATACTATTGATCCTGACTGATTTGCAGCAACAAGTGAGCTAAATTTCCATTCAATTTTATTGCCTGATAAAAGCTTAATTGAGCTAAAAGGCGTATTGGTTACATCAAACACACCATCATAAACTAATCCATCTGGTAAAGTATCAATTATTGATACATTAGTAGCATCTTGAGGGCCAAGATTGATATAGCGTAAAGTCCATATAATAATTTCTCATGTTACATTAGGAAAGGTAGGTCTATCAACAGATTTAGTTAATTCAACATCTGCAATATTACCAGTACCATCTACAACAATATATTGTGATGGACCACACTGTAATATATCTTGTCAAGCAGGATATGCTCCACCATTACGATTACGAGGGAAACATACAGCAAAGAAAGTTCATTCCTCTTGGGGCTGAAATGTATACTCACCCTTAGCTACATTCTCAGAGATAAGTACTCAGCTTACTGACTCATTATTACTCTCATAATTTCCTCGATAAAAGCGACCTCCTCTATTCCCATACCATCACCAACCCGTAGAATAATTTGCTTCAAAATACTCATCATCTCGCCAAAATGGAGAAGGATTATTAAACTTCTGCACAATACCTGCAATATATGTATCCAAACCTAAACTAAGCCTTGATTCCCACATAGATTGAGGAGTCCATACCTTATACAATCAAATCCAAGCACCATATCATGCAACATCACACTTAAAAGAAATATTCTGACCTAAAGTAATTCTATGATTACTCGTATGTGGCTCGTTTACATTATAATGACGATTACATTGAGGTGGTATTACTGTCATACCCTGTTCGCCACACTGTATGGGATTACCACCGGCATCCTTCTTTCTTGGATTAACACAAGTAATTTTGGTACTCTCGTTAACCTTAAGATTAAAGCTATCTGGTGCAAGAGTTGCAATACCATTTCATAAGTTCTGAACTCTGGTTTCCCATTTTTGAGACTGATGATTCCACATTTGATCTGTAGAGTAGATATCTCAGCCACCATCTGACATTTGACAATTTATAGTAACGTCTTGATCAGCTCACGGTGTTGTAGTAGAAAGAGAAAAATTAGTTCCAGCACATGGATTAGGAGATACACAATTACCAGCACCATCTCTCACCATACCAGCGGGAATACTGAGTTGTTTATCAGGAATATTAAGACAAAGATCAGGACGAGGATCAGGAACACAGTGACAGTCTTGAGCTGTAGCAGAAGCAAGGCAAGTATATCATACAGCACATTTTTCTACGGTTTCACCACAACCATTAATTACATCTCACCACCATGCACATCTTTGCTGTCACGCTTGAGGCTGAGGACAAACTCATGGTTTACATTGACCATTTTCACATCATCCGGGACAAATTTGACTCGTATCAGAACAATTATTCCATCTTGAAAAACTTGGCTGTCATGGAGCAGCTCAACCACACTGCCAACTACATTGAGCAACATCTTTTTTTACACATCACTGAAAAGTCAAACAAGTCTCATCAGCAGCACAAGCTCTTGTATTTCCATAGAGATTTTTAGCAACTGTAGGGCTTTGACATACATAATATGGACCATTAGGATCGACGGGTCATCCATTCACACATTGTGCCTTTTTACCGTTTTGTTGACAATAATCTCACTTCTGAATATCACATCATCAAACCAAGCTACCACAGCTATTTACAATCTGATCAGATCAGTCTGCAGCACAAAACGTATCTCAAGTCGGAGTACAACACTCAAGTTGGTGTGGATTTCAGATACAACTCTCACTAAGAGCGTTTGCATTAGTAACGTATGCACCTAGCATACCAGCTAACATTGATACGGTAATAATAAGGAGGAATTTTTTCATCATAAAATGAATAATAAAATACTACCATAGTTATATCCCCGCATCACATAAAAGTAAAATTCATATCACATACCGCATCATTACAAGTTGACATATATCATAGATACTATTATATAAAAAAACTTGACTCCCTCCGAAGTCAGATTTCTCCATTTTTGTATATATTCTTGCTTGTCCTTCTTACTTATCCTTTCTCCTTGTTCCTACTTATACGTCTCCAAAGCACTCATCAACTCATTTGCTCCTGGAGGTAGACTTGTCCAAAAACTAGGATCAGTTTCAATAGTTAGAGCAGCACCATTGAGGATTGCATCTCTTTTGTAATTAGAATTAGCTTTATTCGTCTGAAACCAGTAATCTTCGATATATGATCTTCTTGAGTTATAAATTTGCTCAATATCGCTAGAGTCAGTACTTATCACAATACCTTTAATCCTAAGTCATCATTTGTTGGCCCAGTTATCTGATGCAAGGTTATCATTACGTATTCTCGTAGATGACTGAATATGATCACCAATATAAATACCTTCTATGGTCTGGACTTCATCTGGATTAGTTGATTTAAAGTAAATAGTACCACCATTAGCGATCATCATTACTCTACCAGCTACATTACCCTTAATGGTAATATCTCATCCATTACTAATAATCGTTCCTCTTGGTAAGTCACTCGCATTAATCTCAATAGAATCTAATCCTTCTTTAACATAGATTTCCTTTCCAGCAATCTTCCTAAAGTATCATATGAGCGGGCTCTTCGCTGCAAGCTTCGTATACTTATCAGTAAACTGTTTACCAAGATAGGTGAGGTTGCTTGTTCTCTGGTACTGAGATATTTGTAGAATATTATCAATAATAGATCATCTCGTATCAAAACTATGAAAATTATTCATTACGGCTCTGCTAATATCTGTTGTACCAAGTGACTTACCTTTCTGTACAAAATATGGAGTCGTCACAGTAAAATTAAACGAACACTCATTAACATATCATCCATCGTTCTTAGCTATATATCTTTGAGCACTTTGCCTCCATTCTTTGACACCATTTGCCTTAGTGATTTGCTCACATACATAGAATGTTGAACTATCCAAAGCTAACTTATACTCGCCGTATTTATTGGGCACATCAGACCAGTTACTTGGTCAGAAGAACGCAGATCATCCATCTCTTTGAGATCTTTGATATCATTTCGCAGATTCTGATCTTGTTGAGAAGAAGTCTTGGAACAATGGTTCTGATGTTAGTCCAGCATCTTGATAACAATATTTTGTAAACTCAGCAGCTGGTGTTTTCTGTGTATCATCCACATACATCGTAAAGTGACACAACGGATCATTAGATCTATCAGATCATCACTTCACTACATTAGTCTTGCTAGATACAGCACTGCTACAATCAGACACGAATTGAATATTACTATCAGATTCTAATTCCCACCAAAACGGTAGATATTCTCACTTATTCACTGATGGAGGATCAATACTCTCACAACTTGGTAGTCCTTTAATTTTAGCAGGATTATGTGATCCTGTTTGGTATGTTCATTTTGATTTATATTTACATTGATTAGTACAGATATAACCAGGTTTATCATTACCATCACACTCTTCTCAAGCATCTACTCTATTATTACCACAGTAGTTTGAACCACCACATGACTTACATCCACCACCTCATGAAGTCACGACGAGTTGCGCCTTACACATGTTATCTACTCTCGTAAGGATTTGTGATCCAGCGGCAGCGGCTATACAAGCATAGCTTGTATCGGTGATCTGAGCATCGGTACAGTATGGATACGGGGTAGGCATGTAGATCAATCCACTCAAGTTTACACCTGATGTGAGATATGGATCCAGTGATAACTTCATCGCACACATATTTACATTATTTGCTTGAGCCTTATATGCACAATTGATTGCAGTACCAGTAGCAGCGTATGATACTACCTTGTAGGTGATACCATTATCGAGCGTACATTGTACGTTATAAGTACCAACTTGACCAATCGTAAATTGACCGGTAAATCATGTCATTGTCACTACAGTCCCAGTACTACCACTCATCGTGACAGTAACAATAGCGCTTGTAGCATTTTTATGAGTACAATTATAACTGACTGATTGGTTGATTTTGATCGTACCTGGAGAGATAGTGAGTCATTCACAACTGATAGGTTGGTCGAGAACCACACCAGCATCTACTGTCATATTGTTTTCACCTTCTTTGAGTTCAATACAGTTAGTCACACCATTTAGTCCTGCGTCGCTATCCAGAGTATCATCAGATCACTGATTTGGCATCGTAAACTCATAACCATTTGGTAGAGTAAACTTGACCTTGTAGTTACCAGCCTCCAATCCTGTAAATAGATACAGTCCTGACCCATTGGTTGTTGTAGTCATAATTGGATTCGTCAGATCAGCAGTACAAGACGTAATTTTATATAGATCCACCTTCACACCACTCAACACGACTTCATCAGTATCTTGAATACCATCTTTATCTTTATCTACCCATACATAATTACCCAATGATGCTGTACCACTTCCATACGGAGTAGTCACAGCAGATCATGTATTGTTATTTGGGTTATCTCAAGAGGTAGTAGTACTGATATCGGTATGATTCGTAAGTATAGTAGCATTAGCTACACCTCATATATATCTACTCACTATAACAATAGCACCAGTCTGTCCGGCTTGAAGTGTTCCCAAATTCCACATATAATATGACTTGCAATGCCAACTTGGCGTATTAGAATTACAAGGAGCTCCTATAAGAGTATTTACCGGCACAAAGGTATATCCCGAAGTAGCAGATACAAATTCTAGTCACTCAGGCAGCACATCTCTCACAACTACGTTTTGAGCAGCAGATGGTCCATTATTTCTGTAACTAAGTGTCCATGTAATAATCTCTCCTATTTTATTTGGAAACGTAGCCCTGTCTACAGTCTTAGTAATTTGAACATCTGCTTTAGGATTATTGCCTGAAATAGGTTTTGTTACCTCACTATCAGAATTATTGTTCGGATTCGAATCATCTGTAGCTACAATTGCCACAGCATTGAGGATCTCCTTGTTGTCTGGATATCATCATTTATATTCTGTTTGTACCGTAAATGATCCTATCGCTCAGGCAGGTAGTGAGTTCTTAAACACCCATGTCACATGGGTAGTTCCATCTACTTGAGGTACAGCAGTAAAGGTATATTTGCTACCATCCACCGATCAGAGTAGGTATGTGAGCTCTTTAGGAATTATATCTACTACAACTACATTGGTAGCAGTTGCGGGACCATTATTTTTATAGTCAAGGGTCCAAGTAATAAGCTCTCCTTTTTGATTTGGAAAAGTTGGCCTATTTACAGATTTAACAATTTGAACATCCACTGTTGGAGCGGTACCACATTTATTATCACAGTTATTTGATCCATATTGTCCTCATTTCTGTTGAATACACTGATAATTATTATTACATGCATATTTGTAGATACATGCCCCTACTTGACCATTGTTCTCTGCGTTAGGGTCTTGACAGACTGGATTATTAATTTGTTGACATTGGTTACTACAACCACTATTACCCCAATTATTACGAGATCCATCATTAAAATCACACACTTCCCCATTGTTTCTTACACCATCTCCACAGAATGGAGCGGTACCACACTTATTATCACAGTTATTTGATCCATATTGTCCTCATTTCTGTTGAATACACTGGTAGTTGTTATTACATGCATATTTGTAGATACATGCTTGTGTTGTTGAACCATTATTCTCGGCATTTGGATCAGTACAAAGAACAGGTTTATCAACTACTAACACATTATTAGTACAAGTTCTCTCTACTCAAACAGCATTTACTACAGTACAGGTCACAGATTGAGTACCAGCATTATTAAACTGCTTAACAAATGAGCTAGTATTCCCTCTACCATCAAAATCTTTGATTGAACCATTATACACAGTACAAGTTAATGTGCTAGAATCTCCAACAGCGATTGCTTGAGGATTTACAGACACAACACAACTAGGGTCACTAATTGGAACAAGTTGACATTGTCCATTACACTGTCTACCTGCTTCAACATCTCCACCATCACAAGCCTCACCAAATTGAGCGTCTCTTACACCATCACCACATTTAGTAACAACCAGCGGCTGACACTCCCAATGATCACCATAACTCAGCGCCTCACATTGTAATGTAGGATTTGCAATACATGGATCAGTTGGGCTAATATGATAACCACGCACCTTAAATCTAATCAAAAAATCTCTTGATGCTGCATTGGTAACAACAAATCAATTAACTCATCATAGAGCACGATTGACGGCACCACCATCTACAATGTCAGACGCCAAACTACCAAAGGGCTGATTTGTAAATGTCGATCACTGAACATACTGACTTGGTCATCCTTGATATTCAATAGCAAATTGTTCTACCACATAAGGGTTACTACTAGGATTTGTCATGGAATCACTGATGGTTTGTGATTGTCATTGCCTAATAGTCACTGCACCAAAGGTCTGATCACATTGCTGTGCATATGACACAAACGGAGTACAAGCCGTAATTAGCACTGCTACGAGTCAATAGATAATGTGTTTAGTCGTCATAATAATTGGACTAGTAAAATAAATTATTATTGATAGTAAAGATTAAAATAATGTTGTCAAGGGATTTTTAATAATTAGTCAGATATTGGAGATGGTCTGACTGATGTCTTAATAGAACTAGATGTAGTAGTTCAGGTCCGACTAGAGGATTTTGATCTAAAAAATAATATTCAGATAAAAATAAAAACAACAATCATAGCAATAAGCAAATATTTTTTCATAAGGAATACATATAAATAATAAATATCAATAATTAGAATGAGACTAAATAATCTTTTTAGTATTTTCTAAAACCTCTGCCAGTCTTTTTCTTACTGGATCAAATCCATTATTAAGAGTATTGATTTCTTCTTCTCGCGCATATGTCATTTGAGTACCATATTGCTCGGGTTTATCAATCAACACCTTATATGATAGTTTACTATTATCAAGTTTAATATTATCAAACTGAACTACCCTATCTTCTTTTGATAATCACTTCCATTCAAGCGATGATGGAACATAGTACTGATCAGTAATAGGGTTTAGTTTCAAATCAGCCTTTGGAAGTTTACTTAGTAAATTCTCAATATCAAATTCTGGTACAAGAGAGGAGATTTTATCTCCTTTGATAAGATCAATAATTGCTTTATCATCTGATGTAAATACTCAAAATTTACCTAGATCTTCACGAATAGATCTAATATCTGATATTCACTTACTTATTTTTGATATCTGAGTCTGACTTAGTTTGTCGCCCCTCGTAAGCAATCACTGTAATCTTTTATGTTCAACATTAAGAGCATCAAATCAAGCTTTAAGAGTATTACGATACAACAATAACCTACCAGCGACAGACAAATAGCTTGTTTTTTGTACTTCTCAAGATGTTAGGTTTGGAGAAGCAATAACTTTACCAGTAAGAGTATCAAGATTTGACTTGGGATCTATCACATCACTACCATTAACCTGCGATCAAGTCTTATACGAAATAAGTTTGACAAGATTTCTATAAGTCTCTCACTTTAAATTATCTTCAAATAGGTGTTGCTTATCTAAAATTGCCTTTTCCTCCAAAGAAAGCGTAAGACTTGATTGAAAATCACTCAAGTAAGAATTACGATCTCTCCATTCATCAAATACCTTTTCCATTCATTCTGTCATACTATCATCAATTGAAAACACAGCATCTTTATAATTTTTATATACAAATTCTGGAAACTGATATCATTCTGAAGATTTAGCTATGTCAGCTTTATTATTTGTAGTTGGCTCTAGTAGTAAGTTCTTTGCTTCAAGTAGATCTTTGACAAGATCTGAACTTGGCATTTTTGCAAGCTCCAAATCACCTTGGAGGGTTTTTTTTAATTCAGTAAGATATACAATCTGATACATAGACTTATTATAAGCCACAGCATCATATAGAGTACTATCGTATACTCTTTCAAAATACTGAGACCTGTAATTGGTTTCTTGTACTCACAGCGACCCTATCTCCTTAACAACCTTCTTGATGTCTCTTTTTTTAATTTCATCATTACCTACCTTAGTTCCAGTAGAGGCGGTATTATCATCAAGCTCTTTCTTAATATTGGTTTGCTGAGTATCAAGTTGTGTACGATAAGTAGATAAGTCTGACTTATTCCATTGTATGATAGTTTCTCGATGAGCTTTTCTTGATTCAATAACAACCGTAGCATATAGTTTCTTCTGATCAGCCAATACACTTAATGCTTTTTCTAGATTAGGATATGATAGATCAAGAGCGCCTTTGTATTCTTTCAATTTTGATGATTTTACATCAAAATCATTCTTAAGAGAAGTAAATTCTCTTCTGAGCTTATCAGACATAATAGGATCTTTTGCCGCAAGACGCTTAATGTCTGTTTGCTTTGTAGACATCTCAGAGATAACATTCTCCACAAGTAGTTTTTGGTCTTTATATAATTTTAAGTTTTTATTCCACGTCTCCTGAGCACTATTAACAACATTCTGTTTATCTAATACGAGCTTTTTAGAATCCACCAAATTCTGAACAGGATTAACTTCAGTTGAGTTGAATGTTTTATCAATTTGAGGGGCTTGATAGGCCTTATCAAATTCTAACTTGACTCTCGCATAAGCATGGTTGATATCTTCCTTGGTAATATCAATACTTAGTAGATTCTTTTGTTGTTCTATTGATTGTTGTTTCACAACATCAAGGTATTCGCGGGGGCTAAATCATTCCATAGTAAATGAAAACTAGTAATAAATTAAGATATGTTATTTAAGTAACGCTCTAAGGTTCTCCGTATCATCAGGCACCGGTACTGTAACATTATTTCAGGATTGATCAACAATTTTCTTAACAACTCAGTCTTTATCAATTACGGCAACTACAAATACACCATTACCTATAGAGAATTTAAATGAGATGAGATTCTCATTAATAATGTATTGATATGTATCAATTATAGTTAGTGAATTCGAAACACTTGTATATAATTCTTGATTTTTTTGAGTTTCTGTTTTCTCAACAGGCTTAGTCTCAACAACAGGCTTAGTCTCAACAACAGGCTTATTTTTTCTAAAAATTCTCTTAAAAAGATTTGATTTTGGAAGGTTTGCAATAGTAGATATTGTCGTAGACAATATAATTGTTCATGTAATAACCTCTGGTGTTCATACGGGAGCATAAGTGCCAGGCTTGTTAATAGGAATTTTGGTAGTAGTAGTCGTAATGACTGGTTTTGGTCTTTGTCCGTCAAATATAATCTGTCAAGTGGTGCCAGTTACTGTTTGTTTAGTAACAGGATCAATAGGAGCTGGTCTGGTTCATTGATAGATAACCACATAAGTAGTACCATCTTTAACTTCTACCTTATAGATTAATCCATTTGGCACAAGACTCACAATGTTAGTCTTAGGATCAGTTTGCACCTGCACTAGATAGCTATCATTGCCGATTTTTACTACCAACCATTCTTTACCATCTTGTTTAACTGTAATCAACGTCTCTATTACCATTGTCTTCACATCAATAGTGGTGGTAATCTCTCACTTAGTATCGATTTTCTGCTCTTTCTTGTTGTTAATTGTTTCTCTCGCCATTTGACCTACTCCAGCAGCAATATTCATACTTGATCATGTGGCATCTAGATACTGTTCCTTATAAGAAGATTTCTTCTTATTGCTATCAAACTGATAGATATCTCAATCTGGTATCACAGGACTATCGGGGATAATATTTTTTCATTCAATCAATGCCTTTAGTTTTGGAACGTACACAAATGTCTGATTTGATCAGCATTGGTGATTACCTACAATATAGTATGCTGACTCACTCATATCCAATTTTAGTGTTGATCCGTTGGACAATACTACTGAAGTTATTCATTTATCACCTCTTTTATCAAAGAAGCTATTTTTGATAGATGTCACAATAGAAGATTTATCGCCCTCTGATAAATCCTTAAGCTCTGTGGTCATTTTCATTAACTGCTTTTGAGCAAAATCATCAGCAAAGTCTGGACTAATCTTCTTTATGGCTTCTTTTGCATAGGTTTCAGTGCTCCATGAAAGCTTAAGATTAACAAATTGATCTTCAAAAGACTTCTTATTTGCTGGATCAAAATCTCATTTTACAATGAATTTATTGTAATCAAGTGCTTTCTTAGTGTGGATAGCTTTAGGATTCTTTTCAAGAGATGGAAACTCCCAAGTAAATCATCTTACCTGTGCTTTATCTACACTACCATATCACTGATACTGATATTTACTCATCTCCGCGATAAAATCAGAGTTAAGCTTATCCATTGCTTTAAATGATTCTGTGTCATCACCAAACTCATTAACAAGTCTCTTGTGATGCTTGTCTCATCATCTTTCATATACCCAAAGTACACCCGTTTTAGACTTAGGTTTGCTCAAAAACGTACCTCACATTACAGTTTCATATTTCAACAATTGATTATATATATCATAGATTTTATTCATATCCTTACCCTCAATAAACCCAGCAAGTACCAAAAGATGTAGTTGCGGCAATAAACTATTATATTGCTTACTATAAGTATCAGAACTTTCTAGCATCTTTTTAACATCTTCCTTACTAGGAAGCTTAGTAGTATTTGAAATCTTCAGCTTATCTACCACAGTAAGCGCATCCTTGACCCAAGTATTCTTTGATTTCAAGACCGCCTGTGTAGATAATGTCGGCCAAGTAGTAGAATCAATTATAGTTAATAGCTCAGTTTTCATCTTCTCAAAAGTAGGGTATGTCTTTTTGCAATCTAAATTAGCAACATTTCACTGAGGAACAAATTCATCCCCTGAAGTATATGTCCAATCATAAGAAGGATTGGGCTTTGATAGATTATCTTCAATTGGCTGAGCAGCTTTAATAATTTTAATCTCGTTAATCTGGAGAGATGGGTCTTCTTTTATTGTTAATTTTTTATCTACAAAACTAAGTACTGAGCGACCTTTTATGATAGTTTTCTTATCATCTAAAGTAACAACAAAAGATCACACTGACTGATCAAATTCAACTACTGCATCAGATCAAACAAGTTCTATAATCTTATTTTTGATAATGTCGATTTGCTTATTATCATAAGTAATAGTTTCAACTCAGTTTGTAGTAGATGATCCTTTGATGGTACTAATAGTATTTAGTTTTCCGGATCCAATCCCCATCTTGAGTACACTTGCGCCAATTGTTGTACCACCACTAGCTATCGCAGCAGCAATCTCTGCCCATGACAGAGTAACACCACCAAAGCTAACTTTTTTAGTGTCTTGTCTACGCTCAGTGCTTATATTTCTAATAAGAGGATCAGTAAATCATTGTTGGATTGCAACATCAATCTGACCTTTTTCAAGCTCTGTGAGTCACTCTTTTTTTAGTATGTTAGACAGTGAAGATAAGTCAGACACATTCATCATCATAACTAGTCTCGTTGCCAAGTCCTTGACACTAGAAGCGTCGAAATGCTTATTTAGTTCTGTCTCTAATGCACCAACCTCCACCGCAGTAGACTTGGTTTTCATGAGGACATTTGCTACCGACGTATGAACTACATGATTCATACGATTTACAAAACCATTAATACCTCACATCTTGTCCAAAGAAATACCCAGGTACGCTCCCTTACTAATACCATTACTACCTTTATCTAGTCACACGCCCACACCTACCACTCAATTTACCTGAGTCTTGCCCGATTCTTCAGCTTTATTTAGTTTTGGAGACCAGTTGAGTCATAGTGCTCCACCAGTAGTTACTCCTCATTGGATCAGTCATAATATACCAGTCAATGATGTTGATAATGACTTGTAAATTTGCTGTGATACTCATGTATAAATCGAACCACCAGTACCCACAACCTTACCATCAGCAAGACCAACTCATGCGCCCGCACCCACATATGCTTGTAGTGTTCTTGTTAGTTGAGCTCCTCATTGTACTCAAAGACTGAGTAGGTGGGTGATTTGTTTATTAACCGTAGTAGTAATTTTGTCTGTACCATCAGCATTTTTATCAGTTGTATAACCAGAAAGTGTTTCAGTAGTATCAGTCGTTTTAACCCCATTAACGTCAGTTTTTTCTTTAATCTGTATATTTTTGACAGCAGTCTCATATCTCGTATTAGTAGTGGTTGTATGTTGATCTTGAATATATCATAAAAATAATGACTGCAAAAAGAGAGCATGACTAATTTGTTCAGGCTTATGATAAAGTACTGACACCAATTCGCTTTTCTGATTTACATCAAGAGTTTTATCATTAGCAATCTTCTCTAGAAGTGTTCTTTTATCCTTTTTTGATAGTACCGGATTTGTATCAACAAATTCCTTCGCTTTCAAATGGATTAGATCCCTATTTGCTTCGACAAATCTTATAAATCCTGCTTCATACACTCACATCTGCTCTGGGGATAAGGTTATTTTAGCTTCATTAGGCAAAGACTCAAGTGATTCTGGTAAATCTATCATATCTATATTATTAACGCCATCTCTGAGGAGATTTTGAATTCTACCGGAAAACATACGAACCAATTGAAACCAATTTTTCTGAATCTCAGATCCATTAGTCATTACAGAACTCAAATCCTTGAGAGTTGTTCATTTGATTGATCAGTTACCATACACTTTATTATATAATGTTACGATATTTTTGACAAATACATCCTCCATAATATCCTCTTTGATAGTCAATAAGAGCGTACCCAGCGCATGTGATCCACCAAACTCCAACATATCAACAGCTCTCATCTGACGATACTTACGAAATTGGAAGAACTTTGCTGATCACTCAAATGTATTGAGGATATAATCATCATCAATTAGGAATTTAATCTCTTTGAGTTTTTCATCAGAGAGATCTGTAAGCTGCTTACCTGTCTCCAGTTTTAGCTTTTCTTCTTTCGAAGCGTTCTTCTCTTTTTTCCTCTCAATAGGAGTACGATCAAGATTGTTATCAGCCATAATAGTATATAATTACAATATAAAATTTATTACTGTAATCATATTTGTTTATCCGTCAATCGTCAAACTATACTCATATCCACCACAACTAAGAGTTGACATAATATATTAAATACTAAATATAGTTTTATCAAACAAAAAACCCAACATCACTGCTGAGCCATAAAAAGATGGACACATGTTAAGCAAAATAATCAGTCATAGGGCCAGTAAGCTGCTTCTTTCTCGAAATTCTATTACCCAAATCAACAATATTATCCACAGAATCTACACCAAATACATTCTTTATTATCTCCGCATCTATATCAGTAGGTACCAATGTAGTATTTTGTTCATTAAGAATATCAACCACCGACAGCATTACCATATCTAAGTTCTGCTCCTGCTTAAGATTAACCAAATCATCTAATATTTCCTGCTTACGCCCAAGAGCATATCATGGATTGGTAGTTTCCACCGTCCCAATACCAAATCTCTTACCACCCGACTCAAATACCTTATAATCCAAAGTAACCAAATCCCTTATATAAATATCACCAAGATCTGATTTTGCAGCAAACATATCAAGACTAAATTGTTCAGTATTTTCAATTTGTACTATTTCATTAAGCTCTTGGAAAATATCTCTATCATACTGTGTAGTGGTGGGAGATCTAAAGTACAACGTATCAGAAACTATTCCCATCATCATTGCTTTGGCCACATCTAGAGGAATTTCGGCTCATCTCGATTTCCATAAACCGTAAATCACACTACAAGTAGATGCTATAGGCCTCACGAGAATATCAATGGGCTGACTAGTTTGGAAATTAAATTTATGATGATCTATAATAGCAACTACATCTAATTCTATAAGATTACTAATCGACTGAGTAACCTCATTATGATCAGTAAGAGCAACTTTTGTACCGACAGGCAATAATTCTACCAACTGAGGGGTCTCCCACCTCAACAACATAAGGACATGTTTGGTCTCATTATTAAGTTCTCCTAGTCTTACTGGAGTTGCCTCTACTCATCCAAGTTGTAAGTATTTTGCATAGATCATAGCAGACAAAATAGCGTCAGTATCTGGATTAGTATGTCAGAGTACATATATCATGAACTTCAGAAAAAAAGATAAAGAATAAATAAGGATAGCAATCTCACATTGATTTTCAAGTTCTCATCACTATTCTAATATGTAGCTTCTTAGCCTATTAGTTTTTAAACCTTAATAATGTATTCACGAACCATCAAAGTCGGGGATCTCCTCACCAAACCAGGATCAGAAGATATCATCACTCGAAGTAGTCAACCAATTGATACGATAACCAATATCACCAATGATAAACTTGATCTGCGTTTTAAGATCACAGCAGTCAACCACAATGAAGTATGGATCGCCATATTATGACTCAAGGCTGCTTTCCACGAGATCTGTGACTATAGTGGGGTAGAATTTATCCGCAATCTTACCATCACTCAAGAAAATAATGAGGTCCTCAGATTTGCTATCCCAAGCAACAACAAAAATACCGCACCCGAAGACGATGAAGTGTATCCGATCAATAGTAGAGATAATACTATCCAGTTTCTTGAGCCACTCACACAACTCATTAAACTCTATGAACCAGTAAGTATAATCGCCCCATGATATGTGTTTCCAGACATAGATGAAGAAGAAAAACTTGCAGTAAATAAGGTTGTTTTTAAATAACTACATCCTGGTTGTATCTCGCACCCTCGTCTCAATATCAAGATTCTTCAAGATAGTTGGGTTAAAATTTGCTGATAGATAATTGGCTTGATATAGATCATTAAAATAGTCGTATTTACGCTTAAGGACTACACTTGTACTCGCCAAATACGCAAACACCTCACGATGATATTGATACATATTATGACACTCAGCAAAATCCTCAAATGGATTGGTCATACCATATCCACTAACAAAATCAAGTGACGTCATAGTGCCGCGCATCGTATCCTCATTACTTCGAGATATGGCATAAAAAGCCAATGAGTAATCATTCACAGAGAATTTTGCCTTACCAAACTCAGTATAGTCAGGGTCAATCTGACTCGAATCACCCATCACTACTCCCAGATCCACCACATGTCACATCTCATGTGCAAGCACCTGAAGAAACTCTTTATTATTGGCCATTTGATAGGTATTAAGTACCATGATTTTGGCACTCGCATATCATCTCTTATTCTTGGTGTAGTTATTGACTGTCAGATTACGCAAACTCCCCAGTGGATTATAGCCAAAACTATTGAGCTTCTCGATCATATACACAACCATCAATTGGTACGAAAACTTCTGCTTCGCCGTATAGTCTCCATCAAGATGGGTAACATCACATGATGATTTATATGTCTGACACAACTGGGTGAGTCTTTCGCCATAGCTGTCTGCTGCTACCTCATGATGTATTTGCCCATCATCCGCCAAAACATCCTCTATCATTTGATCTAGGTTTTGTTGTTCTAATGCATTATTCACTCCAGTATCTTGTACCGAAATACCCTGTGCTCATATAGTGTCAGACACCACTCAACTATCTACTCATTGTGGTTTAAACTCCGGCATCTGCTCCACCTCCATAGCATTAGCTTCTATTTGTTCGATGACCTCCTCTATCGTTGCATCAGGGTTAATCGTTCCTGACTGGATCGTATCACTCTTCTGCTGTAATTGTAATCGACTCAAACCTCCAAATGTCACTCACGCTACGATAAGCACAGTGATACAATAGCGTCAGATATAATAATTTAATCACTGGATCATAAAAACTTATTCAAAATAGTAGTAAGCGCATTGAGCGGCAACATTGAAAGTTGTTGGACAGACTGTGCTGTAGAGTTGACTTGCTTCATCAGACGATTAAACTTGGCACACAATATAATCACGTAGACCACCACTACAAGACCCATAATTGATATAATGGCACCAAAAATCGTGGTGATGTTTTGAGCAATAAGTAATATTTGTTCCATAGTAGAAATCACACATAATAAAGGTATTGATTTTCCCTCAGAAAAATCAAAGCTAATAACTTGAAAGTGCAATTACTATTGATACAAGTTATTAGTATACTCAGACTATACTAGTTTGTCAAACTTTTGCAAATTCTTTTGTCACAATGATCAACTATTTCACCCAATGTAGCATCTGTCGCCAAAGCGGTCCTGTGCTATGTCTCAACTGCCAAAGACATCTGAATGTATATGAAGAAACATCTGATCTCGATGGATGTTCTGGCTTGCAGTGATTGGTGATTGGACGACATTATGATCGTATCGTCAGACACCTTGTCCATCGTCTCAAATACGGTAGAGGTAAGACGATTGCCAAGACACTATGAGATAAGCTTGCCACACTGATCCACACTACCGAACTGATCCAACAAGTCCAAACTCATCCATGACAAGCAGTCGTCACTGCCGTACCCACACATCGATTCAAACGCTATTTCACCAGAGGATATAACCAAGCTGAGTTATTGGCCAAATCAATCGCTCAGTCTCTCGATCTCCCCTATTCTCCACTTCTCACCAAATCTCGCCGAACCACCAGTCAGGTCAAGATACAAAACAGGACCGATAGGCTCAAGAATGTTCTCAACTCCTTTACTTCTCAAAGTCAAAGCTCCATCGCTCCATCGCTCCAAATCTCCCCCCTCATAATCCTCGTCGACGACATCATCACCACAGGAGCTACGATCAGTGAGTGTGCTCGCATCCTCCATGAGCACCATCCACATAGTCAGATCTGGTGAGTTTGTATTGCAAGAAATAGATAAATCACTATCCTCAGACACAATGAACAGCAACAATCATCATCAACATAACCTAAACTCCTTTCAAACCATTTTCTCGTTATTTAAAATCAAGTCTCTCTTACTATTCTTGTCCTTAATCCTCATCATTTTCCTACAAAACTCATCTCAAGCAATTTGGCTCTCCAAAGATCAATTTATGCAGCAATACAGTACTAAATTTGTCAATGGTTTCCCTGATGATAATCTTAGCCGTCGTACTGTTATGCAACATTGGTGTAATGCTGTTACAGATAATTCAATCACTATAAACAAAAAGAAAACCACAATCGATTGATTTGTATATGCGTCAGGTACGTACACATCACCCAATCAGTCAACATTAGCATATATCATATGTGCTCCATTTCTTGACGGCTGAACTATCAAAGATAGGTTTAACAAAAAACTCATCTCTGCCATAAAGACAACCAAACGAGAACAAATCAACCCCATTCTCGATACTAAAGCCTGTCCTATCAACACACAAGCAAACAATCTCAATGACTGCGACCTCATGGATACAATACATAAAATTACACTCATCACATTTAATGATCTCACTAACATCCGCCAAGGCACATCACGATGATATCTGAGTCTCAACGAAGAAGATCTTGGATATTTTGTAGCACAGCACTTTGCTTATGGTAGTGGAAAAACCATGATCAAACGCATTGAAAACATTAACAACATCTTATGTGAAAACAGCAATATCCCATATTTTGAAGACTCCAAGAATAGCGTACCACGATGTTGATTCCCTAGTACATATAACATCATCAAAACAAACCGTACCCAATTTTGAAAAGAAATTATCAAAAAAACCACCGCTATCAACGGAGAAAGACTACTCCAATACGAATGCGATAATATCAATAACGGCATCAATCTCTTATGATGTGGTATCAACGATCACTCAAGCACTCAAGCATACAATAGTATGATATATAACGAACTACGGTTCTATGAACAATTTCTCGCAATGTATGAATCTACCGCATCACTGAGCACAAGCTTCCTCGTAGGTAATAAAGTCGGACTATGAACAAATTGACAATCGCAACTCCTTAACCATATAAGAATACTTCGCCAAGCTCAGCTTCGCCGCATCTACAATGCAGCGCAAAATAGCACCAATCTCATTGGTCAATTTGAGTCAGCATATCCTCTTCATATTTGACTCCTCGCAGCACATGAAGCAAGTAATAGTGCTGTAAATAAGTATATTAAGCCACGACAAGCAAGTATTAAGTTTTGGATGATTGATCGTCTCAACACCCAAAAGAAAGATGATACTAGTAAAAGCGAATAATAAACCTCCACTCAATGATCATATCCATCATTATTACATTTATTGCATGTCTCGCTCGATGGTGGCTCGTTCAACAATCACTACAATTTTACCGTTTACGCATATCCACAATCCTAGTACTATTAGGTCTAAGTATGATAGGAGTAGCAAGCATCATCAGTTTTCCACACCTATATATACGAGCCACATCACAGTCATGGATAGAGCCAACTATAACCACATATTCAGCACTACGATATATTGGATATATGATGATAGTAGGATTTATTATAGGACTAGTTATCTTTTATCGCGCAGGACATCAGGTCAGTCAGCACCAACTTATCATCATGATAGCTCTCTCTATTATCGGTGTTGGGTTTCCTCAATTAGGTCGATATCCAGTCTATTATTATCTGATAGCAGCGGGTGTTGAAGAATATGTAAAATATTATATCTGACTAGGTTCATTTAAACTATATGGTACAACTGCCTCTGATATTATCTTGTTTGGTATGTTAAGTGGATTATGATTTGCATGTATCGAAAATCTTGTCTATCTATCAAGTATGATCCATGACACCACACTAGTAACAAGTAATCTCCTTAGATGGATTATGGGACCAATCATACATATGGTCTATAGTGGTGGGCTTGCGTATGGATACTGGTATCTCTATCGTCATGGCTGGGGTATCTGGTGAATGCTTATAAGTGCAATAGTCGTCACTGCCATACATATGTGATATAATACTTCTATTGTATCCTGATGATGGATTCAAATAATAATAGTAATGGTTGTGTGATATGGACTCGTATCACGAATGACATATCAATGTGACAGACTCTACTTTGAAACAAAAAATAACTTGAAAACAGATTAACAATAGTTATATTGATCGCTACGTTGTCCTTCGCTGGAGTCATTCAGTTTTGGAGCAAATTTTGTTCCGAGGTAGCTCAGCGGTAGAGCAGTTGGCTGTTAACCAATTGGTCGTGGGTTCGAATCCCACCCTCGGAGTACTATTAGTACGCGCATCAATTAAACCAGATCATTAGTTTCTTATCTATCAAAATCTTATCATGCCAATCAAAAAATCAGCCGCTAAAGCAGCGAAACAAGCAGTAAAAAAAAGAGCAGTAAATGTTGAGTTCAAGGACTTGATGAAATCTGCAGTTAAAGCTGTAAAAAAAGCGGTAGAAATAAAAGCTGACAATATTGCTGATTTGGTAGTAGAAGCACAAAAAAGAATCGACAAAGCAAGTAAGAGAAATATCATTACTAAGCAAAGTGCTAGTAGGAAAAAATCTACTCTTATGAAAACAATGAATGAAACTGGTACAACTCTGCCAACCAAAATCAAGGCCCCTAAGGCTCCAAAAAAAGAAAAAGTAGCGAAAGAGAAGGCTCCAGCTAAAAAAACAGCACCTAAGGCTGTAACAAAGAAGGCTCCAGCTAAAAAGACAACAACTAAATAATTAACATCTCATATATGTAATCCCGATCTAATCGGGAAATTGTGCCGGCTTAGCTCAGTGGTAGAGCTACCGCCTTGTAAGCGGTAGGTCGCGAGTTCGACTCTCGCAGCCGGCTAATTAATAATATCAAATCGTTCTGTGGTCCGGTAGTTCAGCTGGTTAGAACGCCCGCCTGTCACGCGGGAGGTCGAGGGTTCGAGTCCCTTCCGGACCGCCATTTATATGGTTGCGGATGACGTAGTCATACCGCCATTTATATGGTAAAGTATCAAGTAAGCTTCAACTTAGTATAAAGTTTAATGGCCGTATCGTCTATCGGTTAGGACTCGGGACTTTCAATCCTGCAAGCGGGGTTCAACTCCCCGTACGGTCACCATGTCTCTCAATATTAATCATAATATCAAAAAATCTCACATTGTTGTGAGATTTTTTATTTTCTTAATTCCTATGCCAAGACTATATTTTTATTGTACCACTATTAATCTGACTATTGAGCTCTTGAAATGCCATCCAATTAGCTACACCCGTACCAAATTTACCTTTGCGCTTCTCATTTTTATTAAAATTATCAAGTTTTCGTTTAAGTCATTCTTCCTGCTTATTAATAACATCTTTTATCGATATATTTGAAATCATTTCCAACTCTTGATCTTGTTCTGAAAGTGATTCTTTGATTCTTCACCTTTTCCCAAGGTCCTTTTTATAAATAAAATAGTGACAATCTTTCATCCAACGATGTCCATCTTCAGTATATTTCACCACACTAAGTGTATAAAAGTGAATGAGATCTTCAGGATCTATGTCACAATATCAAGTTTCCTCACCAAATTCTCTAGTAGCCGCTTGGGCATGAGTTTCCATAGGAAATGTAGTTAGTTGGCGATATAATTCAGTATCAACATCGATTCATTTAATAATCTGTTCAAGTTGTGTTATATGTTGTAACTTTGGATCTCATATTATTTTTATCAGTTTTTCTTTGACGGATTTATCATTAAGATTAAGCCAATGGGAAATAAGTCTTCTATTGTTTTGATCTTGTGCGAGGTCTTGAATAATTTGTATAGATTCGTGAGGACTAAATTTTGATATAATAACATCAATTCGCCTATCTAAATCATTAGCGGAAACCTTTTCAATGAGATTTAAATCTGACCATCACAGAGTAGTAATGATTTCATTATTACTAATTAGAGGATTGCTTTTCATTTTTTTTATGATATTCAGCGTATTTGCTCATATCGATCAATCAGCATCAGCTTTGCGCCGCGTCAAGGGAGTTTCCAACGCCTTACCACCATAAGCCTTGACGATACGATATCTATTTGATCGTGGCACCATGGTACGTCATTGATTATTTAACGGTATAATATATCACGCTTTGGCACTGGGCCGAGTACTACGCTCAATTTCCTGGATGAGCGCACGTGCCGTTATGTCATTGGATTGATGATGAAGAAAGGCATCACCTCACTGCAACTGTGATAATTTTTTATACCCATGCTCTTTTGGTACAATAATTACTCATCCATCTACAGGTTCAAAGCTTTCCATAAAAAAAGAAAAATAGTAACTAAAAGTCACTACTAATCTATATAATTAAGCACAAATATCAAGCACTATTATACCAAGCTTATTCCATCCATCACAGATGGTTGAGTTACTCACATAAGTTTCAAGATAGTTGGGGCTATATCAGCAAGTTTACCCTCTGATAAATCAACATTCATCGGTTCTTGTGATATAATGATACATGGCACAGGATTAAGTGTATGGGCTGTGTGAGGAGAACCATCTGAATTCATAATAATGTCCGCGTTACCATGATCTGCAATTACAATCCATGTATATCATAATAGCAATGTTGCATCCATGAGTTGGCCAAGACCAGCGTCTACTGCTTCGGCAGCCTTGACAGCAGCGGACATCATTCATGTATGTCAGACCATATCAGTATTCGCCCAATTCAATGCGATAAAATCTGGTTGATGACTAGTAATATAATCAATTGCTGACTGAGTCACGGCTGGTGCAGACATTTCGGGTTGGAGATCGTATGTTGCTACCTTTGGCGATGGAACAACGATCCTCTGCTCACCCACAAACTCTGTCTCTTGTCCTCATGAAAAGAAGAACGTTACATGAGGATATTTTTCTGTCTCAGCAATTCTCAGTTGTGTCTTACCAGCAAGAGATAATACTTCACCCAATGTCATATTGAGATTTTGTCTTGGAGCAAGGACTTGCACATCATGGAAGCTGTCATCATAGTTGGTCATGGTGACCATCGTCAGATCCAGCGCTTTCATGTGTTGTTCATCATGATCAGATTGGTTAAGTGCTGCCACAAGCTCACGACCACGATCAGTACGAAAATTAGTAATGATGACGATTGATCCATCAACAACATATTGATTTTGCTCATGCGATACCAGAATTGGCTCCACAAACTCATCATAAATAGTAGCACCATAGCTCGCCTCCAATCACTGGATAGGATCAGCGAATCTGGCTCCTACTCCTTTCACCATCAAATCATACGCCTTGGCTACTCTTTCCCAACGGTTATCTCTATCCATCGCATAATAACGACCAATCACTGACTGAATATGACTATTATGTGACTGACAAAACTCATACACTGTACGGATATATTTCAATCACGTCTGGGGTCCCACATCACGCCCATCAGTAATCGCATGCACGATAGTATGTACACCATACTTATGACATATATCAATCAAATATAACAAATGATCAATATGACTATGAACACCGCCATCAGAAACCAGTCCTACCAAATGAATAGGTTTCGCTTCTGACTTAGCCTTGTGAATCGCTGCTACCAAGATTTCATTATGTTCAAAGTCTCACTCACGCATGGACTTACCAATCTTGACCAAATCTTGATACACCACGCGTCACGCACCAATATTCATATGTCAGACTTCACTATTTCCCATCTGTCATTCAGGTAAACCCACCTGCTCACCATAAGTCACAAGTGTTGTATGTGGATAATTCTCCCACAGATGATCAAAATGAGGTGTATGAGCTTGTGCTATTGCAGATCTACTCATATCTTCAGCCAACCCTCGTCCATCCAAAATAATAAGTCAAACTTTTGTAGAATCCATAAGTTGTAATATATAAAAGCATTAAATATATGATGTTACTTTTTCTTTTTATTGAGATAATATCTCACCACAAACCACACCACAAGCAATGCCGCTATCGGCAATACCACATGCTCATAACTCTTGAGTAAAGTTGTGATCTTGTCTTGGTTTGCTCCAAAGATATACCCGATCAGTACCAACACCGTAGACCAGATCGCAGTACCAGCATAACTATATAACAAGAATTTCCAAAATGGCATCTTGGCACTACCAGCAGGCAACGAAATGAACCCCCTACCAAGTGGGATAAAACGAGCAAAAAACACTATCCCATAGCCATATTTAACGAAAGTCTTATAAATTTCCTCCATGTCCTCACGAGTAGTGAAGAAGTATTTACCATATTTGTCAGTAATTTTAAGCACTCTATCCTTATGAAAATACAATCACAACCAATAATACGGCAGGCTACCAATTGTCGAACCCAAACTCGTCGCAATAATTGCTCCAATGATCGTCATCTGTCACTTAGACGCCAAAATACCACCAAATGGCATGATCAATTCACTAGGGATAGGTGGGAACAAATTCTCAAAGAAACACGCGACAAACAATCAGAAATATCCAAATTGTCAGACTAAATCAATGAGAGTATTGGCAAGATTTTCAATCATAATTCAGAGTTGGGTGAGGGTTAAAATATAATCACAGAATAATGATTTTATCAAGAGATACAATGCTTTGGTCTTGAATTGAAGGAGGAGGTATGTAATAATACAAACATATTCATAAAATTTATAAATCCTTTTAAATATCATGGCTCGTACCAATAAACAATGAATCGCTAAAGCAAAAGCTCAACAAGAGCGCCAGCGCAAACTCATGACATCCGCAGGAGTATGATCAACTCTCAAAGAGTCAGGCGAAAAACTTACCAGCACCCAAATCAATCCCAAAGGCAATACCCATGAGTGGTTTCTTCGTGGGAGCAAGTGGGTGTGTGACGCTACTACATGACGCGAAGATCCTGACTGATATCGTATTTTACGCCAGCCAAGCGGGTGAGGCTTAGACTGGATGTTGAGGATGGACTCATTTCACTATAAGAGATATATCAGGAGAGGAAGAAAGATAAAATAGATAAATATCATTTTTGCCTATTCATAACATATTGATGATATTATTACAGCGAACAATGTATGAAATCTATTCTCAATCTGTCTCAATCCATGGTGTCAAGCTTCGTGGTACAATAAGAAAACGAGCAAACGATAACTGAATTAATCTACTCATTGAAAACGCTCGTGATATAGAAGACAGACACTGTGTAAGATTTTGTCTTTTATCAAAAAATGACTATAGTAAAGTTTATGAACATATTCAGACTCTTGTTTCTGATGTAGAAGTGACTCTAGTTATTGACCAAGTTTCCAATCCAATTCCATCTAGCCTTAAACACAATATTGATTCAAGATATGCTTAATGACTAAAAAACTAACCCATAAACAAGAAACAATTATCTCTCAGCTCCTCACGATGCATGAGATGTTTCCTGGTAATGAGACAGAACTGATCTATCATACACCATTTCAGCTACTGATCGCCGTTATGATGTCAGCACAGACGACAGACAAGCAGGTCAATGTCGTTACTCAGACACTGTGGAACTTCGTCACCTGTCCTCAAGATGTAGTCGCACTATGACATGACAGACTTCACGATATGATCAGATCAGTTAACTATCACAATACCAAGGCCAAGCACATCTACGAGACCTCACTCATCCTCTCTACCCAACGAGTGACCAGTATTGAACCATGATATCAAATCCCACAAGAGATCAGTCAGCTGACCTCTTTACCATGAGTATGAGTCAAGACAGCCAAAGTAGTGTTACATGTATTATTCTGACAAAATCGGATCGCAGCAGACACTCATGTTCACCGTGTGGCCAATCGTCTGGCATGGGCCAAAACCCTACAACCACTCAAAACATCCGAACAACTTGAACAACTCATCCCCGACGAATATAAATCCATCGCGCATCATAGCATCATCCTTTTTGGAAGATACCACTGCAAAGCAGTCAAACCACACTGTGACACTTGTCCTTTGAAACAAGGATGTAATTGGTATACTAGAAACCATAAGTCTATTTAAACCACACAATATGAACATCATCAACTCCACCTACATTAAATGAAGCTCGACTCACACCATCTGCCCACCACCCGACAGACCTGAGTATGCATTCATAGGGAGGAGTAATGTGGGCAAGTCCAGCCTCATCAATGCACTATGTAATAGGAAACAACTCGCTCAAACCAGTAGTCAGCCCGGTAAGACGCAAGTAATTACCCATTTTGACATCATCAGTACTGATGATGAAAACACAAAATCTGCGCGATATCTTGTCGATCTACCATGATATGGCTACGCCAAAGTCGCCAAAACTAAGCGTGATACCTGGGGCAAAATGACCTCAGACTATATGACCCAAAGAGTTAATCTGACTCATGTATTTGTTTTGATTGACTCAAGAATTCCTCCCCAATGAGTGGATGTTGAATTTGTCGATCAGCTAGGCGAGTGGCAACTACCATTTACTATCATCTTTACCAAATGTGACCAAGTCAGTCAGAAGCAAGCATCGCTGAATATCAAAGAGTTTATGAAGCAACTATCTCATACACGATCTGAACTCCCACCACATCTCACCACCAGCTCACTCAAGCCATGAACACTCAAACCTATTCTTTCACTGATTGAAACAAACAATCAACAGTGGTTTCAAGATAATAAAGAAGAAGAAATTTCTGAATAAAAAAACCACAGCACTTTCATACTATGATTTGTACCCTCTTAGGTAGAGTCTTTTAAGGTATTCGCTATTGCCCTTATTTAGATGTTACTCGTCCAAAGTCTTCGAAATCTTATTACACAACTGTTGCATATTTTTATAGGCTGCACTCATCTGGTTATAATACGATGCACCGTTACGAGCAAAATCCTTTACTGAGGACTTATCCACCGTATCATATAGCGCTTGCACCTCAGCTACTGATGCTGTAGGATCACAAGACTGTATCGCAGCAATGATCTCCTTGAGAGATCCAAGAGCCTGTGTCTTCTGAACAGATACCAGAACTCAACCATTCATCTTGTCAGTCATACCTACAAGCTTGGTGATCTTCTGCTTAGCAGTAGAGACACTCGACTTAATACTCTGCCACTCAGCAGGATGTCCAGCGAGATACCACGACGCCAGTCAGACTAAAATAATACCCAATACAAGTTGGATGATTGAGTTGCGGATTTTATGTTGCATAGTGGGTTCCATTAGAAGAGAAGAAACAAAGTAGAAAAGAGAGCATGGATCCAATTATATAGTCAGTGAGAGATCTGCCATACTACAGGAGCAATCAGTCTTGATCACACCAGCAATAACACAAAGGTAATTCGCATATATTGATAGGTCAACTGCTGTACTTGTCACGCCCAACGAGGAGCAAACACCTTGACCAATCTCCATCCATCCAGCGGCGGTAAAGGCATCATATTAAACACAGCGAGACCACAGTTGATCCAGGCAAACAACTCTCGAAATCATATCAAACCAGGACTAGTGAGGAGGAGATTAGTCTGACTTACTGTGATGGTGATCAACACACCTATACAAGCCAGAATCACATTTGATATTGGCCCAGCAAACGCCACCAAGCATTCATCTCTGAGTGGCTGACGATAATAGTTAGGATTAGTCACTACTGGCTTACCCCAGCCAAAATTGATAATAAATATCATCAAAAACCCAAGCGGATCAATATGGGCAAGTGGGTTGGGTGTGAGTCTACCCATCATCTTAGGAGTAGGGTCACCAAGTTTATCACTCGTCCACGCATGAGCATATTCATGCACTCCGATCGATACGAGTAAGATAATCGCGAGTTGTAGATACATCAATAGATCAATATTCATAGTGAGTATTCTAGTGGTTTGAGAAGGAGTTGCAAGAGTTTCTATTTTCTTTTAATCTCACACAGATCCAATTTCTTCCGCATATCATACACCGCATATCACATAAGCAACGCAGAGAGTACCTTAAGCTCTACTCCATCATACGGCAACCATGAGATGAACGCGGATAATCACAGATAGCTCGCCAATCAGATACTACACGCCGGACAGCCAGTCACAATCAGTGATAGTATCCCACCTCACAATCACAGTCCTGTACCCTTATCCTCTCATCCAACATGGATATATTTATAGACAAATAATTTAATAAGACCGAATAATAATACCAATACTGACACATCCAAGATCTGTCTCACCATCAAGTTTAGCTCACCATAATTACCTCTGATTGCTGAGTTGTCATTGAGTATCTGCTGTATCCATGCAAACAGTATCACAAAAACTACAGCCACTATTGTGCCACGATGATCTTTGAGAATTCTAAGTAATTTCTTCATAACTATATTATATATATTCAAGATCTAGAATACAAATTCACCAATTGACAAAGTCAAACATATTGCGAGAATCCGTAATCAAAACAAGATAGCCAAACCAAAACATATCGATTAAGTGGGTCACTCTGGGGACGAAAATCGATTCGTAATAAGAAAACCACAAACAAAGAAAGTTAATCACTATGTTTGACTAGATCTTTGGTTCTTTGGATCAATGCGACGCAAAGCTAATCCTCTAGGACAAAGAACGAGCAGATTACATCTGCTCCAATGTCTCAACCCCCAATAACCTCAATCCATTTTGTAATACCTGCGCCACACTTGACACAAGTCAAAGGCGGAAATCTCTCGTATTTTGATCCACAGATTCATCCAAAATCTTCGTATGATGATAATAACTATTGAACTGTGATGCAAGTCATAGTACATATTTTGCCACTACTGTTGGCGCATATTCTGTTGCAGCTTCTTGTACCACTTCACCAAATTTCGCCATCATTCACAGTAATATCCTCTCATCAGTTGTGATTTCACCAATTTTGACCCCATCTTCACCCAATTTTGACCCCATCTTAACCTTTCATAATATCGTCTTCGCCCTTGCATAACTATACAACACATATGGTCCAGTCTCCCCATCAAACGCCAGTGAGTTCTCCCTATCAAATACAAAATTCTTACTCGCATCATACTTAAGCACAAATAGTTTGATCGCCGCCATGGCAATGATTTCTGCTCTACGATGCAATTCTATCTCATCGAGGTCACTATGACGTTCAGCCAAGAGCTCCACACACTTGGCGTGCATATCATCGATCAACATATCGCCATCCACCACATTACCCTTGCGAGATTTCATCTTGCCATCTGGTAGCTCGATCATCCCGTACGAGAGATGATAACACTGATCAGCAAACGCATATCCCAAACGACCAAATAATTCAAATAGTGCTTTGAAATGATCATTTTGCTCATTCCCCACCACATAGATCATGCGATCCATATGATAATCCTGATATCTAATCTGACCTAGTGCCAAGTCTTGTGTGATATAGATGGATGTTCCGTCTGCCCTCAAGATAGTCTTCTCCTGTTCATTGGACAGATCTGCTACGATATTTCATTTTTCGTTCTTCCTAAACAGTCGCTGCTCCAGTCATTTCAACACGAGATCCTTGCCCTTGAGATAGTGGTCAGACTCAAGATATGTCTTGTCAATCATTGTACCATATCTTGCGTATGTTTGAGCGTGTCCATCCAAACACCACCTATTCATTTGTTTTCGCAAATTCCTAATCTCCTCATCTCACTCTTCTCGCTTTACCAGCATCTGTTGGATTTCTTGTTCCCATTCTGGATGAGTCTCTAGTGCAGTATCATATGCCACATACCAGTCTCACACATAGTGATCTGACTTTTTGTCTGGTTGAGCTCATCATCATAACTTTTGATATGCGAGCATAGATTTACAGATATGGATTCCACGATCATTGACAATATCTACCTTGCGTACATCATATCCTGCGAATGAGAGAATATCTGCTACCGAATTACCCAACAACATATTCCTCACATGCCCTAGATGAAGAGGTTTATTGGTATTCGGTCCCGGAGACTCTACCAATATTAACTCGCCTTTTGCTTCTCATTTTCCATACTGTGATTTGTGATTTATGATTTGTGACATAAGTTCTCCACCCAACGCAGCCCAGTTGATGGTGAAATTAATATATGGTCCAGTCACCACAATCTCAGCAATTCTGCTCTCTCAATTCTGCTTTCTCAATTCTACAACAACTTGTTGCGCTATCTGCATCGGCGACTGTTTGAGCTCTTTGGCAAGGATGAAGCAGGGCAGTGCCACGTCTCCCATCATAGGGTCAATTGGATACTCCAGATATTGTATTAATTCTGGTTTGTTATTTGCGATAAGATATTCTCAGACAAATTGCTTAATGTTCATTAATGTTTTAATAATAACTTAAAATCACAATCCCCACAATTCCAAACGCCAATCCTACATACTGCATTGGTGAAAGTCTATCTCCAAAGTACAACGCTCACAACGCGATATTGAGTAGAATATTGAGACTCAGTACCAATCCCGAACTATCAGCTACTCATGCACGGTGAGCTATATAACCAAACAACACTACACCAAGTGCATTAAGTAATATACCGGCAGCCAACCACATCCAAGACTGTTCTCCACCAAAGTACTTGGTCGCACTACTATCACCCAACGCAAACAACACCGCAATCACCACAGAAAGTCAGAATATATACATCTACAACAGCATATTATATAAAATTTAGTGATTACTTGGTTCCAGTGGATTATCGAGATGATACTGCTCGTGAGTGTTATTGATCACTGCCATCAGATAATCATATTCATTAAACTTTCTCTTACCAAAATTAGTATATAATTGTGTCTCATGTCCCTTACCCGCCAACACGATAATATCTCATGGCTGACTAATATGATAGGCAAATCTAATCGCCATATCACGCTCTGGGATGATATAATAGTTATCTCATTCTTGCTTTGTAATACCCTTGGCTACATCTCAGATAATACCAGCTGTAGACTCATCCATACTATCATCTTCTGTTAAAATTACTACACTACTTAGCTGTTCAATAATATATCACATCTGAGGTCTTTTGAACTTATCCCTACGTCCTGGCGCACCAAACAGTGTGATCACTCTCTTACTAGGGTTTACCCTTCTAATAAATCATAGCATCTGCTCCAATGCATTAGGCGTATGTGCAAAATCAATGACATAAGTTCTATCGTCATGATTAACCATGTGTTGCCTACCAGCTACAGAAGCAAAACTTGGTATTGTGGCCACAATATCTACAACATCATATCACAACGCTGTACAACATGAAATACACGCAAGAATGTTATATACATTAAATCTACCCACCAACTGAGTCGTAATTGGATAATTTTTACCTAAATATTTACACTCAAAAGTCGTTTTATCCATAAATTCTTCAACATTCTCTCATTTAAATGTTGCGTTCATCGCTATAGCATAGTCAAACATCTTATCAAATGTTATTTCTGCTCACCATTTACGACCATACTCATCATCCTTATTAAGAATCCCAACCTTGTTCTTACTGGCTTGAGTAGCTACGGTAGTAAATAATATTTTCTTGGTGGCCGCATACTCATCGATTGTTTTATGATAATCAAGGTGCTCTGCTGTAATATTTGTCAGTACTCCTGCAGTATACTTAATCCCATGAAAACGATGTTGATGTAAGCCATGACTAGTAGTCTCAATAATCGCATGACTACAACCCGCTTTCTTAGCATCAGACAGTATTTTGTTTAATACATATGGACTTGGTGAGGACATTTTAGTTTGATTTGGATAAATCTGATTTCAAATTTTAACTCCCGTAGTACTAATAACTACTACCCTGTGTCACAATTGTGTCAAAACATGATGAATCAAATTAACTGTTGTTGTCTTACCATCCGTACCAGTCACACCCACCACCACCATATCAGATGTTGGATCAGAATAAATCGATGACGCAATAATCGCGTTGAGCTGATGTCGTGCATGAAAAATTGCACTATTAACCATATATGGATAAAAATAATTCCGCCCCGTGATTCTCTTAAAAATAGTAATAAGAATATGAGTAAGATGCATAATAGAGAAATTAAGAACTAAGGGTTGAGAGTGACTTGAATCGCTGCTTCTTTTTAATCATCCATCGATCTGACTGACGACAAAGTTTATCCACATCATCAGGGTTTTGTAATAATTCTTTGACTGCCTCTTCGAGATAGATTGTATTTTGGCTTCACTTGACGAGGATTATGTATTTTTTATCCTCATTTGCAATTGTTTGTGTAACTCGCTGTCATAGTTTTCTACTATCAGTACAATAATTGACACGATCATCTCCGTAAGCTTGAACAAGTGAGTCATACATATAAGTCTGTGTAGACAGTCACACCAGTCAGATATAATCAATATTCAAGGAAATTAATTTATCAGTCAGTTCACGATGAGCAGATTCTGTCAAATCATACAACTCCCTCATCTCTCCCATCAGACAGATTAATCCGTACCCCGGAAGTCTCTCTCTCATCTCTTGGACAATACCGAGGATATGGTAAGTACCCACTGGTGAGCTATTGTAGCTACTATCAAAAATAATCGAGTTATGTTTTCAAGTCAACAACGTAGCTCTACTGGCAGGTAATTGCAGATATACTGGTAGCTGTTTGAGTGCTACAACTCATAATTTCCTCGCAATATCATATCAGATCGCAACATACATAAGATAATAAGTCTCCACTGAATTAGTAATAATCTCTATCATATCATCTCCAATCAGCGCATTTCCACCACTACCAGCCTGCGTGGGATTATCAAGTAGAAACTCATGTGACACCAGATCAATATCCGCTTTTTTATCATGTATTGCAAATGTTGTCATTCTCAATGGTAGTAAAGAATTCAGCAATCAATTTAATTGTTCTTTTTCTTCATTTAAGACCGCGTCTGCTTTTAACTTTCGGCTCTCAGCTAATGGCAAATACCCTCACCACTTGACCGACTTGATAAGCTTCGACTTCTCCTGTCGAGTAATCTCAATATCTCCAAAATGCACCTGGTCAATATTAGTAATCATCCCAAAATCAGGCCTCGCAATATCAATCAATACATCCATCTCACCCACACGATCTACTCCATATTCCAGCACAATAATATCATATGGTTTTATCGAACTAATATATTGTCTGATCACCCCATATGTAGTTGTAATTATATATCTGAATGTGGGTCAAAAATACTCAATCTGAAAAATTGTAAGTGGCATACCCAACTCACCATTGAGTTGTTTGGATGGGAAATAAATCTTCTGCGCAGGCAACAGTTGCTTCAACACAGTTCCAATTGCAGTCACGGCGCTCGACTTACCAGCACTACCAGTCACACCCACCACCAGTGGTTGATGCTTTGCAATATATCTCCTTGCAAGTTGTTGTATGAATTTAGTATATAATTTAATCATAGTAATGATACTAGTGTTTTAGTTTTTAACTTCAAGTCAACTCACAAAAACACCATGGAAACAATAAGTAATTGTGGAATGTTATATATATAATTTAGTATTAAGTCAATCAAGCTCAAATCAATATTCCACAATTCCACAGACATCCCACAGACACGAACCCGTCAGACAAATATCTATATAATAAACAAAACACCGTATTCCACAATTCGACAACATTCCATATGATGATTATGATGTTATTTTATATATATTTATATAATATAATAAACAATACCTTGAGTGTGAAAAATGTGGAAGGAAATAAGACCTTGTATTTGTCTGACAAAACATTATAGTGTCAAATAGTGAAGTACGAAATGATGTACATAAGTTTTTTCAAGTCAAATACGATTGTTTAGCCCAATCGTGTAGATATACTACGGCATAGTCACCTATAGATGAGTGATATAGATCCGTGGAAAAGTGTGAGATAGATACTCACCCATATGGAAGAACTTTTGACACAACATATGATCAAAGGTTTTTTTGTGTCTCGCAGCATGGATACTCGTCACTTATTTATTATTACCAATTTTGTATATGCCTAAAAAAATAACAACTGAGCACGAGGTGCTCGAAACTTCCGCAACACCTATTTATGAAGAAACAACTACCGATGTTGAAGAAACAACCACCACAGAAGATGTAACATGATTTGAAAAATTCTGACTCAGAGAGTGAGTATTGAGTGGACTCAAAAAGGCGTGATATACTGTACCTACTCAGATCCAAGAAGAGGTAATTGATCGTTTTATCCACGGTAATCATATTGTCGGACAGTCACAGACTGGTACTGGTAAGACAGCAGCATTTGTGATTCCATTGATTAATGCGATTGACCCTCGTAGTCGTCAGCTTCAAGCCATTATCATGGCCCCTACTCGTGAGCTTGTAGTCCAGACAGAAGAAGAGTTTTATAAGCTCGCATGGGGATCTTCAGGTTTCAAGTCAGCAGCAGCATACGGTGGTTGATCCAAATATCGCCAGCTTAGTCAGCTCGAAAGAGGTGCACAAGTTCTCGTTGCTACTCCGGGTAGATTGCTCGATTATATCTCGAGTGGTAAGATCAGTACTGCCGACGTCAAATACTTTGTCCTCGATGAAGCTGATCGTATGTTGGATATGTGATTCCAAGATGATATCGAAGACATCATCAATGCTTGTCCAAATGTAACTCAGATCATGAGTTTCTCAGCTACCATCACTCCAGAACTCAATAGAATTATCACCAGATATATCGGTACAGAATATGACTTTATCAAGGCTGGTAATGGTGAGATCGTGGTAGATAAGGTAGATCATAGTTTCATCCATGTCAATAGAGTAGACAAGATGGATATGCTCGACAAATATCTCAAGCAACACGAAAATCAAAAAGTAATCATCTTTACTCAAACAAAGATGGGGGCTGACGATGTGGCTCAACAACTACACAATATGTGACACAAGGTCGCAGCGGTACATGGAGATATCGACCAACGCAATCGTATGAGAACTATCAAGGATCTTAAGTCAGACTATCTCAAGATTCTCGTAGCTACTGATGTTGCAGCTCGTGGATTGAATCTCAACGATATTGAACTAGTAGTAAATTACGAAGTACCTCAAGATCCAGAATCATATGTGCACCGTATCGGTCGTACTGCTCGTGCTGGTAAATCTGGTAAGGCGATCACATTCGCTGACAGTAGAGAATTCGACTCAATCAAGATGATCGAAAGACGCAACAAACTCATCATCAAGCAAGTCGATAACGATGGAGTAGTGATGGAAAGACGTGTGATTGACAACCAAAGAGGTGGAGGAGCTCCAGCTGGTAACAGAAGAAGATCTGGTGGTAGTTCAGGACGCTTTGGCGGAGGTGATAGAGATAGAACTCCTACTCGCTCAGGACGCTTTGGTGATGATGCAAAATCATCTGACGACCGTGGAGGTTTCCGCGGCGGACATGGTCCATCGAGAGATGGGGATCGTGGTTGATCTGCTCCTCGTGGAGATAGACCATCATTTGGATGAGGAGAGCGCTCCAACTACGGAGATAGACCTCAGAGAAGCTTCGGTGCTGATAGATGAGGTGACCGTGGTGGAGACAGAGTACAAAGCTCAGGAGGATTCCGCGGTAGAGATGGTGGTGCAGCTGCACCATTTAGAGGTAGAGATGCTGCTCCAGCTGGTGGTGCTCGTCGTACATTTGGATGAGATAGATCACAGTCTCGTGGTCCATCCAGAGGTGGAGATCGCCCATATCGCTACAACGATAGCCAGGAAGCTGGTGCTCGCTCAGGCGAGTATAGTGCTCCCAAGAAGGACACTCAGATGTTCGTCCCAAGAAACAAATATTACTAGTATAAGCTAGCCACAAATCTTGTGGTACTAAGATAAACAAAAACCCTCAAATTAGTTTGAGGGTTTTTTGTTAGCTTTTTAGTTGATTATTCTTTTTATACTTTCAATAAAATCTTCAGATTCTTTTTTGTGTGATTTTTTTCGTCTATTAAATAATTTACTATATCATTTACCAAATAATCTTTTGTTTTCTTCGTCTTCAAACCACTTTTTATGTTGTTGATTTTGTATAAAATTACCAAAACAGGTTTGGTGCGTAAAATTATTATCTTCGTCCCAAAATTCATCTTCGTCATCAAGGGATTTAATAAAATCAAACAACACCTTTTCTGGTTTGTGATTTCATGGTAGTAGAATTATTTTATTATTTTTTTTCTTATTATTATATTCTTTTTTGCAGTCACCATCCAAAACAAATTTTACATGTTTAAATATAGTATGTTTTGAGTTGGCCATTGTATCCAAGGTTCAGTGTGGAAATGGTCATTTTGAAAAATTAACCCTGCTTTTTATTTCGTTTCAATTAATTAAATTTTTACACCAAAGTTCAGTAACATTGTCTTCACAAATAAACTCTACTTTTTCAATTGTTTTTAGTTCTCCAGTTTGCACTTTAATAATGTTCTTTAGTAGATCTATGTTTGGATTTATTTCATTAATTACTCTGTTATTTTTACTTTTTAAAAAATTTATCTTAATGTCGGGTCATGTTTTTTTTGATAAGTATTCTAGAATTTCGATAGAGTGGGTGGTGAATATTACCTGTATGTTTAATTTTTTTGCTAAGGTAAACAATTTTTCAATTAATTTTATTTGGGATCAGGCATATAATGACGCATCAATCTCATCTATTAGTAGGATTCATCAGTCGTAATTTGGTTCATTTTGGATTTTTCCAAAAGACAATATAGAGGAAATTATTTGTCAGAGGTTATCTTGTCATGCTGAGTTTCCTAAATGACCATAGTTTGATGTTTTCATTGCTAATATTTGTTTACTGGTTGATTTGATGTGTTCAGCATCAATTTTATCTCTCGTTAAAAATAAAATTTCTTGAGACAGTTTTGAAAATTGCTCCTTTTCACTATTTGATAATTCTAAGTTTTGTATTTGTATGTTTTTTTCTGTAGCTAATGGAGTTAACCTCTTAAGTCACAAGTAAATTATTGGATAATCTATTGCTATACCGCGTCAGTCAAAATCAACCCTATATCTTTTTTCTGTTTCACTAAATCTAGTGGTAATCTTTTTAATCTTTTCTACCTCACTAGCATTATTTGTTAAATTAGTATTACTTACATCATTAGTTTTATAATAAATAGACACATCATATACTTGTGTATAGTCCTGTTCAGGACAAAATCTAAATACTTCAGAGTACTGTGATTTAAAAGACGTATTTAGTGGTGTTTTTGTTTTAGCTTTGAAGTCACACGATTGAGCTATCCATCACAGTATACTAGATTTTCATGTACCATTTTGTCATGCTATAGCGGTTAGGGTATTTCATAACTCTATGGTTTGATTTTCTATGTGTCTAAATTTTTTAATTTGTAATTTTGTAAACTTCATTATATTATAAAGGTTTAGTAAAAAGATTGACTAATTTATAGGAGAAATTTATTAAAATGCAAACCCAAAAACCAGCCACTACTCCACTCACCATCTCTCATATTGATTGTTCACCATCAGGTGATGTGATTTTGATGTATTGTAAAACTGATAATATTCCCGAATGATGATTTTCCGCAGGTCAATTTATGCTCCTTGCGGCTGAGATTGATGGCAAGATGATCAAGAGGTCATATAGTATCGCGACCACTCCACAACTTCTTAGTGACCAGTGATTGATCTGATTTAGTATCAAGCGCGTCGAGGGTGGAGTATTTTCTACTCGAGCGATACAAATCGCCAAGTCTGGTGATATGCTCACGATGACGGGACCACTATGACACATGACTGACGATGAGCAGTTTAGTGATTATCTCCTCATTTCTGCTGGTAGCTGACTGAGTCCTATCTACTCTATCTATCATAGTTTACTTCAAAGCTCGAGAACTATTCGTATTGCCAACATCTTCGGCGAGAGATATTTCTCCCATATTCTCCCTTGTGTTCATCAAGATTGGGTAGAGGGTGTTTGATCGGACTCAATGATTAATTGAGATAGTATTTATTCTCAGTGTTTCCTCTCACAAGATGAGTACGAGTGATATATGATAGGTCGTGTCCAGGTATGACTTGCTAACGCTCTCGATCGACTCGCAACCACAAAGATTAAGGTATTTATCTGCTGAGCACCAGCCATGGTGGATGAAGTGAGAAACTTACTCATCGCAGAATATGGTATCGATCCAACTCAGATTAAGTTTGAAAAATATTAGTCATTGTGATTGCAAACCACGACGAAATCGTTATTCAATAATCATGAAACGAATCCGCAGTCATATCAGAACCTTGATCACGATTATCATCATGGTGGTAGCGGGTTTGGTCTTGCGGATCAATGATTATCAAATTGCTCAGACAGGAGAGCAGATTTACTACAACATCTACAAGCTACCACATGCTCAGACCGTGATGATCCTGGGTGCGAGTGTGCGTAGTGATGGGACGCTATCTCGTGTAGCTCAGGATAGGTCCGATATTGCGATTGCGGTATGGAGAGCAGGCAAGGCTGACTCGATTCTGGTTTCAGCTGACAATGGTAGTAGTCATTATGACGAGACTCGCACAATTCGTGATTATTTGATAGATCAATGAGTATATACAGGAGCAATCTTTCAGGATTTTGCATGATTTGATACTTATGATAGTATGTATCGTGCTCGCCAGATATTCCAAGTAGAGACAATGATCATAGCGACACAGAAGTTTCACCAGCCCAGAGCGGTTTATCTCGCTCGTTCATTGGGTATTGACGCGGTAGGTATTGTGGCTGATAGTTATGTCTATCGTGATGACTTGCGTAATAATCTTCGCGAGATGATCGCTAGAGTCAAGGCACGACTAAATGTCCAGTTGTGATCTTCTGCCAAATTTGGCGGTGAGACTATTCCTATCACATGACCGAGCAATAGTGATATGTAGTACTTTTAGAAAAAAAGAAAACCCAAGGAATAAACCCCTGGGCCTCTAAAAAAATTTTATTTGTGGCAGATTTTCAAGACCCGCCAATAAACTTTCCCACCACCATTTGATAAAATAATAAAAATGGATTGGTATTTTTTTTATTAATTTTCTTCCTTTCATAATACATAGACTCATTGTCATTGTAATAATAATGTGTATCTCAATTGGAGCCAGAATACTTATTACTGTTGGTATGAATAATTTGCCTATTACTGGTATCAGCAACAATAAGAATGAAGAGCAAAATAAAATCACACCCCTATAAGAAAATTTACGGGTTTGTAATATGATAAATGCTGAGAATACAAATAACAAAGTAAATTCTATCCCAGCAATCCATGGCCCCCATGTGATTAAGAAATCAATAGTCCGGTCATATATTGTCTTCATTGTGTATATTTTAAAACGATGAAAACAAATATTCCCCAAATCACAAAGAGAAGTAGTAATATTCCCCCCATCAGTTTCACCATTCCCCAGTCTGATGTTAATGAGCGATCCAACCAAGGAATCTGAACATTTTGAAACCAGATTTTAGTGGGTTTTATTATAATATTTTCTATCATTATTATGATAAAATATATAATCGCAAACCCATAGATTATCCCTGAGATGAGCACAAACGAACACCTATCCCAATTAGTAAATTGAGACACGATTAATATTAAAATAATACCGATAAGCCAATAAGACCAGTGTGGTGCTTGATAGTATAACCACCAAATTCCAAGCGGGCCCACAATCAAGATACTAAACATTAGCAAAATGATTCCAAAAAATGGAGCGTTAGGATTATTCTTTATGTCTTTGTATGTTTGTGTAATCGTAAATCCGATAAATTCGAATCCGATAATTATACAAACAATAATAAAGAAGAAGGTTTCCCTCAATCCTTCTTTGATATTCCAAAGAACGCTTTTAGCTACTTCATATATAAGTAACCATCCTTTTGGCTTATCATTAATTTTTTGTAGCTTAACTTCAATCTCATAAACCCAAAGTATTGCAAAACAAAACCACATAAGCCAAGTTGCATGTGGAACAATTAGTAGAGCTATAAAACACATAATGATGCTAGCAATCAGATAGCCCTCTAATAGTAATTGAATATTTTTTTTCATCTTATGAAATATTTAAAGATGAAAAAAATACCAATAAGTATAACCATATCTCCTCCTATGAGGAGTAAAAGAGCGGAAAACCAATTTAATCTCCATTCTCGTCCGCTCCGAGTCTGGATAAAATCATTGGAATTGTTCCAATAACCCCACTCGACAAAGTGTGTAAAAAATTTATTTTTCACAATATCCGCCCTCCTGTGCGGTTTTTTTATGTTAAAGAACTGTGGATTTTCCACATACAAAAAATACTAGTGATCCTAGTATTAAATGCAATACAAAATATATGTCAACTATTCACCACTCTGTAGCCTCCACATTGCAGCATACAATCATCATAGTGTGACCAGTTGATCATGAGTTCATGACTCAACGATATTACCCTTTTCCATGACATAGATCATATCAGCATGCATCACAGTGCTGAGTCTGTGTGCCACCACAATCGTCATCAGATTTGGGTTAGAGTGTGAGATTGATTCGATCGTATCAGAGATCTCTTTCTCCACCAGACTATCGAGCGAGCTTGTTGCCTCATCGAAAATTAGTACTTGAGGATTGCGCAACAGTGCACGAGCAATCGCAAGACGCTGCTTTTGTCCACCAGAGAGTTTGATACCTCATTCACCAATTACAGTATCTAGTCATTGGGGTAGTTCAGTGACAAATGATTCTAGTGACGCTTGTTGTACTACGACATTAATGTCTTTATCGCTTGCCTGAGGAGCAACAAAGAGTAGGTTTTCTCTGATTGTCCCAGAGAACAGTTGTGCATCCTGTGATACAATTCCGATTTGCTGTTTAAATGAGGTAAGATTGATTTGAGTGGTGGGGGTTTGGTTGATCACAATTTTACCGCTGGTGGGTTGATATAGCCCGCACAGTAGCTTCAGTATTGTGGATTTACCACTACCACTCGGTCAGACAAACGCGACACTATCACCAGCCTTCCATGATGCGTGGATATGATGTACTACTTCCTTATCTTCAGTATATCAGAACGACACATCTTCCATGTTGATTGATACAATGGTATTAAGTTTGAGGAGGTGAGAATCTGATGGTTCTGGTGTTTGGGTCAGTATTTCTTGGAGGATATTGTGGTTTGCTTTGGCTTCTTGGTAGTTCTTAACCACTGTACCAAATAGTGATAACTGCCCAAATACGAAAAATGAGTAGAAGTATAAACTCATAAGCTCACCGACCGTCAATCCTCCAGCGTATACCAAATATGCAAGCAGTCAGATGAGACTAGTACTCATTGCATTGATGATTGTGCCTTGGATAAATTCGATAGACCTGACTGTTTTCACTTTTTTGAGTTCGAGTTCGAGGATATGATTGTTAGCGGTGTCAAGTCTTTTAGTCTCTTGTCAGACAAGTCATAACATTTTAATTAGTGATACGTTGCGGATTGACTCAGTAATTGATCATGCGACAGTATTAGATTCGGTGGATATGATTTCTTGAGCTGCCTTGATCTTCTTGGATAGTGCGAGCGTGGTGAGTCACATGACTGGTACGAGAACAGCATACATCAGTGTTACTCTCCAGTCTACGGTAGCAGAATAGATGAGAACAAATACTACTCCAACCAGCGCAAAAAATACTACATTGATCAAGCTTGCAATATAGGTCTGGATAGAGTCTTTAGCTTTCACTAGCTTCGCAAGAAGCTGACCCGATTGTTGATTTTCAAAGACAGAATATGGTAGAGAAAACGTATGAGCAATCGTATCTTGGTAGATACTTGTGCCAATTTTCTGTGTCATCACATTGACAAAGTAATCTTGGAAGTTCTTGGCAATTCTCGAGACCATAGCAGTACCTACCATACCTCATAATCACCAGAGAACTCCAGTCACATACTGTTTGGTAGTGAACTCCACGACCCCCACTTTCGTCAGATAGTTATCGATAAGCCACCTGAGAACCTGAGGACTTAATAGTGAGAAGACTTGGTTGATGGAAGCAAGTACAAGTATAAGTGTAAGGATTTTCCAATATGGTTTGAGATAGGTGGAGAGGAAGTTCATAAATAAGATATAGTAGATAAAATATTATAAAGAACGCTCTACGATAAGGGGGGACAAATTGTCTCCGATACAGTACAAAATATTTTTACAGCCTCATAATCTCATAATTTACTAACTTTGTATTAATGACTTGTTGGATTTTGCGTTCGTTGGCGTTTTGCATAGAGCGACCAGACTTGACCTCAAGGAAGACAATTTTGCGTAGATTTCACTCACTAAGTCAGTCTAATACCAAATAATCAAACCCCTTGCCGATGAACACCATATCTTTGATATGGTAAGGAAAATTTGGCATTACAGGAGCAAGTTGTTCTGAAATATGCCCGAGGCTGACCGCTTTTGATTGTTTGATAGCGTCGCGGCGTTCGACTTTGATGGTACGAGACAACATATCTCATGAGATCGACTTACTCATCAGATATCCCACTACTCAACCAATGATAATTCACATTACAATCAGACTTACTTCGTTCATATGATTGTGAGAGTAAACGAAGATTTGATTTTTTCAAATATTATTTTGACTTCATATTCTCATATATGATCTATTTTATCACACTTAAGGATACTTGGATCGATAGTAAATCCATATGTAGATGATAGTTCTTGAGCTACGGTTTTGTTATCGACCTTAGCGTATAGTTTTCCTGCGGGACTAACCTTAGCTTTGATTGATAGACCAACATCCTTGAGAGATTGAACCATAGATTCAACATGCTGGAGCAGATTATCATGCCCAGCTTGCTTCTTACGCTGATCCGCTACAATTTTATCAAGAGTATTTTTATCAGCAATCTTAGCATATCATTTCGCAATTAATACATTTTTAGCATATGTTGGAGCAACATTGAGGATTTCATTTTTGCGTCAGATATTTTTGACGTCCATGAGCATGATGACTTGGATTTTATCGTTAGACATTAAGTTAAGACTAGAAGGATAAAGTAACAACGAACACCGGAAAGGGCGAAAAGATAGATTGGAACTGTGTAAAATTTTGAACTACTCTATTCTATTTTAGTAATCACATAAAGACTTGCATCCTGGTTGGGTATGATAGTATACGTAGTTTGGGGAGCTCCCCAGATGACGAGATTTCACTCCTGAATCACTCATTTTTGAACTCTCCAAGTCCCCACACCAATCGGAGTAATACTCTCACTACTTGCATAAATATATCCATATACTTGAAAACTACTTAGTGTTGTACCATAGTTATATACTTTATCTTTACTAAAATAGTATGTCACAGGATCTAATTTCATTTCTAAGGTTTCCAAAGAATCATTACGAATCATATCTACATCGATGATGGCTTGATGGCTTGATCCACTATTTGTAGTACTAAGTATCTTAATAAATAGCGATATTTCATTCTTTATGATTGGTGTCTTGTTGAGGTAGATGTTTCTCAGTTTATAGAGCATCTTAGAGACATCTAGACGAGAGACCACCCCATCCATTCCCGCAGTAGACCTATCTTGTAGTAGTCAAATTTCCCATCATCTTTGGATATAATTCTTATACCATGGAGTAGTATTTTCATCAAGTGATTTGCGGTCGAACATCCTGATCAATACGGCAACAAGCTGTCCTTTCGTAATTCATATACTGGGGTTGAATAATGTAGCTGACTTAAAGATGCCAAGTTGACATGCGTCTTTAACTTGACCTTTAGTGATGTCTTCATATGTGCTAATATCGGTGTATGCACATGCTTCGCTATTGGGTTTAGTACTACCAAATACCTTACGAGACAAAATTGACAACATTTTAGCCGCATCTACTCTGGATAGATAATTCTCAGGCATAAATTTTTCTGGATCTTGAAACTTAGTGATTCATTGATCATACAGCCACCTGAGTGACATAAGGAATTCCGCATCACGTTGAAGCTCTGGAAGCTGATTGATAGGATTGGTTTGCTCTGCTTCCTCGCTTGTGTCTTCGATAATGATATCACCACTAGCAGATCCAGTGGTTTGGCTTGATCCTGTAATATTGATTATGATTTCATCCAGTATAATGGGCTTAGATGCTGGCAAAGTAGAATTACTACCACTAGAGGACAAGTTCTGACTGTCGATAATGCTTCGATCATCTACATCATCAAGATAGATGATAGCATGTGAGAACCCAATAGTAGTAGTCAAAATCCCTAATATAAACCAAAGAGAAATACGCATCGGTATGGGGGGTAAGAAATAAGCAATATATATGAGATTACCCTTTGATCATCAAAAATCAAGTATATTCTCTAGATGATACGCTATACTATTTTAATTGTGACATATTAAAATAATAAGTCAATTAGATTATCATTAAAACATAATGAGAATATCTATAATTTTGACAAAAAGACTATCTATTGTTATAATATTAAGCATATATGGTAAATTTACTGTAATACATTTATACTTTTTGTTTGTTGTTATTTGATCATCTTATGATTCGCCATATCCATCAAGCTCACGACATTATCATGTCACATCCTGTTATCAAGATTGTTGATAAACATCTTCGTAGAAACATTGTTGCATGATTTACTCTTATTGAGGTCCTAATTGTAACCACTGTTGTATGAGTGCTCGCTACCGCTACTACTACAAGGATCACCAACCAACAAGAAAGCTCTCGTAATATCAGCCGTAAGACGATGGTCTGACAACTTGCCAGTACGATAACTACTTTCTATTCCAATAATAGATACCGACCAAACACTCTAGGTTCTCTTGCTAATTATGTTAGTACGACACCGATCGATCCTAAGAAGCTCGATACATGCCATACATCAGCAACTGCTAATGGTCAGTATGGGTATTTAAGATATGAAAATGGCTGACTTAGTGGAGATAAAGATGGTTTCATGCTTTTCTCACAACTCGAGCGTGGCTGAAAATGAATTGACTATACCAAGATCTATGTCCTTACTTGATCAGATCCGTGTCAGAATAGTGCAACATGAGATCCAACCCTGGTTGATCGATATATGATTGCCAACTCAGTATGTACATCTAAGCCATGATGGACCGAAAACAACCCAGCACGGACCGGTCCGCTCGCTCTTAATTCTTTCCAACAGGACCTAGTTGATATCTTTGGTAATCGTAAGGCATATGCTCTCTATGCGGGTACATGAGCAAGGACACAGCCCTGGATAGGTACGTGAGCATCCGATCTTGATGGTGATCAAATAGCCAACACAAGTGAGCCTAATACGGCAGCAAGAACCAATCCATGTATTCCTAGTCAATATGCGAGGAATTGTGATTACGATACCGATGATGATGGAATTTATGATCCTGCAGAATGAAATAATAGTGATACTGATAGTGACGGTATGCCAGATTATATGGAGAAAGTAAATATTGATACCGATGGTGATGGTGTTGTAGATCAGTATGACAACGGTAGGCCAAGTTGTAATGGTAGAGCCGCTACTATTTATATTAGCCCCATCATAAACAGCAATCAATATATTATCGGATGATCAAGTAATCTTTCTGTTTACGGGTGAACCATTCCTGAAGCAAATGGTGGGGCAGTCATAGTATGATCGGATGGTAACGATACTATCAATGGATGAAATGGTGATGACACCATCTGTGGATGAGCAGGCAATGACACCATCAATGGATGAAATGCTTCTGATGATTATGATTGTGGTGGTTGAACCGATGTAACAGTAGATTCAAACGGTACTGATACATGTTCTATTAACTGTGAAAATAGAACATGATGTAATGGCACTTGACTGACCATAACAGGAATTACATATCCTCCATCAGCGAATACTGTTACTTGTAGTTCAATCGTAACACCAATCTCAGGGGATGGTGATGGTGATTCTTATGTAAATGCTACATGAGTGGCGAGTAATTATGGTAATGCTGATTCTAACGACAGTAACGCATGTCTACCAAATAGTTTGACTTATGCTTGTTCACCCAAGAGCACATTCCCAGGAGGAACATGTGATGATAATGACAATGATGTTTATAAAAACAATATTTATCGTACGCTCTCATATCGAGATCCAAATGATCAAGATCCCTGCAATCCGAACCCATATAGTACAAGTTGTATTACTTACCTCAATACTGATATTGATGAAGATGGATATAGACCATATAGTACGGGATCATTATACGATCCAGATGATAATGATAAGTGTAATCCTAGGGTATTTCGGGAGTGATGTACACGTGATACAGATGGTGACGGTAAAACCGATTACCAAGAATGAGAACTTACCAATACTGATACATTCTTTGGTTATCCTCTTACATTAGGATTTGATATTTATAGTGGTGCATACGCTACAATCCTTAACCAGTGATGACTGACGGTACTTGTTTCATGAGATAATCTCTATAACTGGCAAGAAGCAGATAGAAATACAGTAATATATCCAAATTCTGATCCTGATTGAGACTGAGTGTTCAATGAACTTGATCCAGTTAATAATAATTCATGCATCCCAAGTAACTTTGGTACGGGGTGTGGTCTCGATTTTGATGGTGATGGTGTGTTAGATTGGCAAGAAGGAAGCGCTGCTAATACTGATGCCACATGATGATATGTGTCAGATGCATATCCAAACTGGATTGAGGCGCTTATTGGTGCCGCTAGTACATATTTATGATTGACCAACCCATCAGGACTTAATCCAGATCCAGATCTTGATGGTATCACTAACCAGCTTGATCCAAATAATAGCAATATCTGTATACCAAATACAGGAGCAGATGCTTCATGTGTATCAACTCCCCCCCCACCACCACCATCTGCTATCCAGTGAGTAGATTGTGCATCAATGACAAGTTTGCCACCAGGGGCAAGAGTATACTACGTACATGTATATTAATAACAAAAACCTCTCGTAGTAGTGAGAGGTTTTTTTATATCTAATTACATAGTTTATATTGTAGTTATTTACCTAGGATATAAATAATCAAAACTGTACAATAATAGCCGCATAGATCCAAAATCATATCACCATCCCAGGGATGAATGCAACCTCAATCTCCTGATCACCACGAGACCATAGGTATCACCAGTATAGCAAACCAATTGTACTACTCGCAACCAGATATCACAAAACTAACTGGACGAGAGTCAGGATACCTCATTCTCCTATCATATTGAGTATATCGTATCATAGAGCTAGTGGAGCAATCCATCAGATGAGTAGAGCTGTAAGCACGTCTCCAAATCAAAATCATTCTTGTCGAGTTCAATACTTGATCCAGTGTACCATAAAGCCACTACCATAGATCAGGAGGAATACGGTGCCCAAGATAGCACTAGACCACATACTTGTCATAAGAATATCACCGTACCAACCAAATGTATATCATACTGCTACAATACATGCTGTAATCCATGCTACCCAATGAAGGTAGTGAGTATTGTGATCATGAACAACCATTAGCGTGAGTGCCCAATTGATCATCCACCAAGCGATCAAGCTTATCATGAGATTATCTCCTCATATAGTGGTGATCCATCGAGCCGTAAGTGCTCGTATAGTTCACATTACAAGTTCCATGAGCGGGCATGAGACTGGTATTTTGACTCCACAATATCTACACGCGCCTCCAGTGCTAAGATAGGAGCATAGGGGGACGAGATCTTTGATGGCGAGTGGATGTTTGCAGCTCAGACACATCGATCTACCTGTGATCATACTTTTGAGGTTTTCCCATCTGTCGAGCAGCACAAGACCAAATGATCCCATCACCGCACCCATCACAAAACCAAAGATAACGATTCATAATGTTGTAAGCATAATTTTATTTTTGAGTGAGTAAAAATTACTTGTCTGACTTGATCGTATCGAGATCAATACCCATGCCAGGTTTTAGTCACGCTTCCAGCGTCCATCATGAATTAACTTCAATTACATATTTTGCAGCACTTTTACTCAAGATAGGAGTTTCGTCCATTGGTTTTGCTCCAGGGTAGATTGACACAATGGTACCACTTGCATTGAGGAAGATCATATCGAGTGGTATATATGTGTTTCTCATCCAAAACGATCTCATCTGCTCATCATCAAATACGAATAACATCCCATTACCCCAGTTGATCTGTCATCTAAACATCAAGCCATACTCATGTTTATAGGGAGTATCAGCAATATCTACATCTAGATCAATAGGATTGTCTCCAGTAGTGCCGATAAACCTGATTTGAGTGTGTTCCCGGTTTTGATCAATGATGGCTCACTGCTGCTGTCTCAATAACATCACAGCAATTGACAATGTAATCAATCATAAAATACCTCGCAAGATACGAGTATGTAGTGACACATTAGTTAGTCGGGTAGGTAGTTTCATATGGAAATTAGTAATATAATATTATCCTTCGATCGCAATCTTTGCAGATACAATTTCAGATATTTCTTTAGTGATTGCTGCTTGCCTTGCTTTATTGTATTGCAATGTTAATCCATCAATGAGTTGTCCACAGTTATCTTTCGCTCACTTCATAGCGATCATGCGTTGTGCGTGTTCAGTGAGTTTATTTTGTTGTAGTGCTGACATAATGATGTATTGTTTGATTTGTCTGAGGAGTTCCTTGTTGAGTTCATTCATACCTGGTTCAATCAGAGTATCATCTTCAGATTTCTTATTTTGAGCGATATTGAGAGTAAGTCCTGATTGTTCAAGTAGTAGTTCTACTTGGTTCATATCAAGTGGGTAGATGGTTAGTGATTGTGGAATTTGGATAAGAATATTTTTGAAAAAATTGAACACTATTGAGATATTACGATATTGCGCAGCATTGATATCAATATACGCAAATAGTGCAGCCAAATCAGACTGCTTATAGTCGTCACCAAGTGTTAGGTTTCCTACCACGGTATAACCAGATCTCGCAGCAAACTCCAATCACTTTTTACCAATCATAAATATGTCTGTTGTATCCTTATGGTCACGATATTGTTCGGTGATATTTTTGAATAATTTGCTATTACTTGCTCCACATAGACCCTTATCACTCGAGATTAGGATCACGAGTTTACGGTCAGATTTGGGATTGATTATCTCGTAAAACACATTTGTATAGTCGCCCACCTTTGCAATTAATTGTGCAAGCTTGACAAAATAGTCTCTCATGTGCTCTGTTTTTGCTCTGTTTTTTTGCAATTTGACAGTTGACACCACCTCAAGTGCTTTGGTTATCTTCTTGAGGTTCTGGGTAGACTTAATACGAGTTTTGATTTGCTTGAGATTGGGCATGTGTGGTACAAGATTATAAGACTCTTAAAGCTATAAGATTGTATAACCAATTCTAACTCATTATCAAACGCAAGATTCTGCTTTCCTTGCAATTTTACCATAATTATAGTCAAACTCTCATACAATTCCACATCAAACTTACTATCTAAGTAAACTCACACATCAAATAAAGCTTGATTATTAATAGCGTTTGACTATGTAGTAAATAACTATTACGTCGATATTTATTCCGATTTAGTTAGTTAATTTACTATACATACATTCAGCGTATGAAAATTCTTATGATAAGTGATTATGATGCACCAATCGGTGGTATTGAGCAGTATATTCGTGATGCTGCACAGCTTTTGTCGACAGATGATTATTGTGTAACTTTAGTGTGACTTAGCCTCTCATCTCGCTTACTTCATCATATCCGTCCCTTCCTCTTGCCAGTTACTGCTTTGAACCTCTATTTTGCACTCAAAGTGGTATACAAAATTATAGTAATCAAACCAGATTTGATCCGATGGCACTCAGTTTCTAGGTATGTGGGATGGTTTCCGATTTGGGTAGTATGATTGTTTCATATTCGTACATGGATGATGTATCATGATTTGGGTTATTTTCACCCATATCCAAGCTTGCTGACTGATGTGAGCCAGATCCCAACATCACCCACTCTCCGCTCACGATTGCAAGCCGGTCGCGAAGTGGGTCAGATTTGACTGATCAAAACCATATTGATGACTCTCAAGTTTCGAGGCATAAGTATGATCAGATGATCATTGATTCGCAGTGTATCCATCCACCTTGTACCCAGTCCCTATATGCTTCCCATTATCCAACAACGATGAGTCGAAGAACACAAAACTCAAGTACTTGGACACTTTGGGAGGATTGAATAGTGTATTTTATGTAACGAAAAACCAACACGTTTATGTTGGTTTTTATATTCTAGATTGATAACCATATATGGATATTGTATGAAATCTTATTTCTTGTCCATTTTAGCTCCATAATAGATCAATCCTCCTCACAAGATAGCAGCAATCAACCACTTATATCGATCATCTTTATGTTTTGGATCATTGACGAGTCACTCATCAAGCGATGTATTCCTAGTATTGATAACTGATTTGTCAGTACCAAGATCATCAGCACTTACGCCAGTCAGCAAGGAGATCCCTCCGGGTGATATAGTACTAGATGTTCTAGTCTGACTCCATGATAGCTTAGTATTTCATTTGTCTAGTTTATATTGATTTTGTGTGTTAGTACTATCTATGTTGGTATTTGTATTGGCAGTAGCACCAGTATTATGAGGAGCTGGAGCGTATACTGATAGATTATGATCCCAAGGCTGTTGTGGATCGATGTTGTCACCATTGTTTCCTTGATTTTGTGACGGACAGTCAGTGCCGATATGGGTATCAAACACGATAGATTCTATACTACTACCATTATATGCTACGATGAGTACTTGATAGTATCATGATGCAATATAGAACATACTTGACTCGTTGTGATAGTTGATTCACTGACGATAATCTCCATCACTATCTACATGTGGGTGAAGATTGACTACTGTACGACTGTTGAGATCCGATAGTCTGATAAGTACACTAGCATTATTGGTGTTGCTTGAGTTCACACGACCCACAAATCACTGACCACACATATACGCTGGCTCAGCAATCAGTGTGAGCTGTGTATCTGCTTGAGTCTGTGTATCGAGACTTGCCTTACCATTACCGCCGAAGCTGGGTTGTATTTCTATTTCATTTGCGACAGCAACTGTTACTTCTTCGGTTATTGTTGGTATGGTGATGTTCGCGTCCCACGCGGTTGATTGTAATCCTGTATTAGAGATACTCTCTCCTGTTGCAAAACCAAATCATACGCTACACAATACTACACTCATCACAAATCATGTGATACGCACTCATCAAGCAATCAATTTCATAAAGGCAAAAAATATTGGAGATAAAATAATGAATTATTTATCACCAGTACAAAGGAAGAAATACAGGCTTGTTACTGATAGTTATATACTATAATTACTCAGGACATACAAGAGATTGAAAATATGATATTGTTTTATAATGTCAATTCAAGACAAAATAAAATAATTATGGGTTTTTTTGAATACATCAAAAAATTGCACAACAATATGTTGTGATATTTTTTTAATCTGTTTGTTGTTATTATTTTGGATTATTGTTATCCTCATTCTCATCAATCTTCTTCTTCATCTCCTCTAATCCTCACTGGAGAAAGTTGATCATCTTTTTGGCTCATCACAAAAACCCAGAAGCAGTCTTCTTGACAATCTTCTGACCAGTAGGAGTCTTGGCTCCAGCAACACCCGCGATCGTGGTTCCAATGAGCAATCCAAGCAAAACTTTATTAAACTTCTTTTCAAAGGCCATAAGACTATAGTGAACTACTGATCACACTTATAGCTTTTTTCAACACAACTTCAACCTCATCCATATCGGCGAGCTGTTTCTTGTTGAGAGTATATTTGACACTGAAATATCCATCGTAGCTCAGCTTTGCCATCTTCTTGAACAACAGATCGATCTTCATATCTCATTCTCATAATGGCAGATGTCTGACTCATTTTTTCGTTTTATCTGAGACGTAGATAGTGGTAGTATTTTTGAGGTGAACAGGAAGCTTTTTCATGAGTTCACTATCCACAAAATCGCCGTCAACATGCGTGATATCCAGTCAGATTTTACAGTTATACTTACTGGTGATTTGCTCTATATTACTAAATTTGAACTTAGGGATTGGTAGGATGAACACCATATCCTCAGGTGGATTGATGATCGCAAATTGGATCGTAGGGTTGTCAGCCTGGATCTGTGGCAGCTTACTGGTGATAAAGTGATATGACGCAATATTAAACGTACCTGGGGGATTGATCACAATTATTTTAGTCTCCAAAATTGCTGCAAGCTCAAGCGCCTGTGTCATCTCCTTGCTATTAATATCAGATGAAACTTGGATGATTGGTACTGCAATATTGTGTTTTGCTTTAAGTTTCTTCACATAACCACTATTCCATGTATCGAAATTTTTCCACATTGCGAGGTCAATTCCTCAGAATCATGCGCTTTCTGCTACCTCAAAAATGTGATCAAGTCCATATCCTGAGAGAGTGTCTGTCGAGAGCAAGATGCGAGATGTATCCATGAATATTGTTTTTAAATACTTATTGGCTTAATTATACCGTAATGATACAAATTTTGCAAATCGTTTCTACTCCTCTGTGGCAATCGAAATAATGATCGCAATCGGTACTGCAAGCACAATACCGATAAATCCTAGCGTACTTGCTCCCACAACCATACACAAGAAGATAAGTAATGAGCTGACTCATAGCGTTTTGTTCATGATCCGTGGGATGAGAACGTTGTTTTCTAGCCATTGAATCACAAAGAACAACACGCCCACACCCACAAATCACGCTAAACCATGATTGAGTGTGCCTACTAGTAGTGCCGGTATGCTTCCCAATAACGGTCATATATATGGGATAAGTTCTGTTAATCATGCAATGATTGCAAGAGAGAAGATGCTGGGTAGTTGTATCCCAAACAGTGCCAAAATTAGTAATCCTATTCCACTCATCGCAAAGATGAAGAGACACAAGATTAGTTGACTTGTAAGCCAGAAACCGAGTTTCTCATACATCATAGAGATCTTATGGTGTCGATTGCTATTGTGTTTTGCATCAAATCTGCGTATCAATTTCATTGTAGCATCTTTCTCGATACTAAACAATACCGACAAGGTGAGCACAAAACCGACTTGAGTAAGAGCATTGAATATTGCACTAATAATATTGACCGCAATTCCTCCCGCACCCTGAAGATATGTACTACTTGTGCTAGCAATTTGACTAATATTTTGTTGGAGAAACTTTTGTATACTAGAGACGGTATCCTGATCATTGAGATATGTAACGAGATTATCTTTGATAATAGATGGGATTCGTTCTGCCGATCCTACCATTTGCTCAAGTCATATTGTCTGGAGTTGAGTCTGAGTGTTATTGATTGCTTTGAGTACAATGCTACCTATATCACCGATCTGTCCTGCTAAAAATGGTACCATAATAAGCATACCACTGAGCAGTACGGCAATAAAGATAAAATACGCTACAAATATGCCCCATCCTCTGCTTCTAAATTTGGTTCCAAACCAGACAATCATCTTCTCTACTGCCATCGAAAACACATATCCCGCAAATATAAGATAGATCAAGTCCAATGATGAGAACAATAGATATCACACATAGACAACCACTACTCACGCAAACCAAAAGATAAATGACATCGACCATATGTGATTTTGATCAACAATGTCAGAATTCTCACCTACGGTGATGTCTTCGTCGTCATCGAGTGTGAGCGACTTGGGCTTGATATTGAACTTTTTCCATAACGATTGTACGTTGGAGATCATGGCTTGGATAGTGTTTTGTTGATTTTTCATAGCGCTGATATGATGATACTATTAAAATGTGATTTGAGTTGTTGATGGGGATTGGATTTTAAATGAGGCGTCTTTTTATTATCTTTCTCCTTTCCTGGGGATTCACTGTTATTTACTATTTTTAATAATCTTTCGCTTTCGATTAGTTGCTCGATAAACTCACAATGCTCAGGATGAATTACGATGAATATCTTGTGATAATGATTGTGTGTTGCTTTGTCAATCTGATCTTCTCGTGCAGCATAAAATGCTCTTCTAATAATATTTCTTTGGACGGCATGTTTGTGGACTTTGCCCGATACCTGGATACCTGTTTGATGGTATTGATTGTTGAGGTATTGATCGCAGTATAAAATCTTATATCCATCTACGTAGACCGATTGTTTGCGTCTCATGAGATAATTTACCTCTTTGGTAGTGAGTTTATGTTGTTTTGCTATCATGTGGTAATGCTTATTTGGTTTTTTGATATGATTGCAAGACGATTAGACTAATGATACAACATACACTGGCGACAGCAAACACATTGATACCCTGACTCAAAAGGATCCCACCTATCAGTGGACCAATAAACATAAATAAACTTTGTAATCATCATAACATACCAGATACCTCGCCCACTTCATCAGGACGTGCCTGTGACATAATTTCAGCATTATATAGGGGGTTATATATGTTTCATAATAGTATGGCACCATAAAAAAAACCTAAAAACACCCACTCTTGTGTCATAAATCACATCACCCCATAACCCGTAATAAGAGCAAGATGTGACATGGTGATAAGCGATTTATTGCTCATATGCTTGGTCCAGAATTTAGGTATCAATAGGGCCATATTGACCGCAGCAATAACTCATAGTATCGCAAGATAATAACCATATTGTTCACCACTTGTACCAAATTTAGTATTCATGTATAATGATTGGGTAGAGTTGATTATAAATCATCCCACTCCCAATAGCCCAAATGAAATCAAGTATGGCCTCATTTTTTCTTTACTTATGTGTTTATAGATGACACCAAAACTATTGAGTGAGATATGTTTACCTGACTCAGGCGTATTGGTATTACGAAACCATAGTAGTATTCATACTAATTCGAGTACTGCAAAGATCGCTCATCACCAAAATATCCCATATACATTACCAGCTCTAAGAAGCAACGATCCGATTACTGGACCAATGATAAAGCCGAGTCCAAACATTGCTCACATAAGTCAGAAGTTTTTGGTTTTCTCTTCCTTATTACTCGAGATGTCCGTAAGAATCGCCTGTAAGATAGATATATTTCATCCAGTGATACCGTTGATGACTCTTGAGAGTAAGAAGATTCGGTATGCTGGAGTGATGAGTAATATTACATAAGATAAGACTGTACCAGCTACACATCGTGTTAGTGTTAGTTTACGACCATAGCGATCACTCAATTGCCCCATGAGCGGTGCAGCCACAAATGCACATAGTGAGTAGATCGTTAGTCACAGTGTCACCTGAAAATCGTTGATCCCATAGTATATTTTGAGCTCTGGAAATGCTGGTATTAGTACTGCGATTCCTATAACATCCAAGAGTAGTCATCAGTAGATAATTATTTTTTGAAGAGTTGATTGGTTCACGAGATTATTTTTATATACTGATAAAAAAGAGAACTATCTAGTAGTTCCCAGGTTATTTTATGTCTTCCGCTTAACTAGTTGCTGTAATCTTGCTTTTATTCTTTCGATACCCATCACTTGCATCGTCTCATATAGGTCAGGAGTTCTATTAGATTTACATAATGCGATACGCAAGATCATCGCGAGATCTCCCACTTTACCGACATATCATCATGCTTTGAATTCCCCGTTACTCGCAGCATAGCCAAGTTTTCATCAGATTTGTTTGAGTTGATCAAACCATGCTTCCTTGGTTTGTGAGAGCTCAATTAGTGGGACATAGGTATTGATAAACTCGCTGACTTGATCGGAGGTCAGGCTAGTCCATTCTGCTGGATATTCCATCATATCAAACTCACTATCAATAAACAATCTACAGTGATTTACTACATCTTGATAGGTAATAAATCTTTTGGGGTCGTTGCCTTCATGACGCTCGATACTAATTGCCTGTAAACAAATATCTTTGTTGCTTTTCATTATATCCAGAGCCTCAGTATTATATGATTGACATCGTTTAACTGCCTTATCATAGATTTGTTTATCGCTCATACGACCAAAAGTATCTTGACTCACTGCGCCCACCTTGATCATATCTACGATCGCTCCAGCACTATTAATTTTGTCCATTGTAAACGGATAGTCACGGTAGTATCTTGAATTATCTTCCAACCACCAGTCCTCGTATCCAGAGTTTGCGATATTAGCTAAATAGTTGATAATGGCTTCTACATCATAACCATCAGCAAGTAGGGCGTGTACATCGGCCTCAGGATCCTTACGTTTACTGAGCTTACGCCTATTGCCCGCATCGAGTTTAAGAAGTGGTCATGGGTGAGCCATCTTAGGTGGATGTGGATTGAACAATGATGAGATATAGAGGTGTAATGGAATACTGGAAAACCATTCATCTGCTCTGATAATATGTGTTACTCACATGAGCCAGTCATCAACCATAGCAGCAAGATGATATACAGGAATTCAGTCAGATTTAACTAATACGGTATCTTGATGTGGGGCTCACATCGTACTGTCTCATTTGACCAAGTCATGGAAACTAACTTTGTCTCATAGTCAGTATTTATTTTTGAGTCTAATTACATATGGTGTTTTTCCTTCAATAAGTCAAATGATATCATCATCACTAGTATGACGATAGGTGCTGTATGCACCATAGATACCTGGAAGTTTATTTTGTAACTCCTGGCTCTTGCGGATTTGTTCGACTTCATCTTCGGTGAGAAAACATGGATATGCATGATCGTGCTCTATAAGATATTTGGCAACAATATCGTATGATTTTCTTCTTTGTGTCTGGATATATGGTCCATAATTACCTACGCTTTCATATCAATTATCGGTTTTGATAAGTGGTCATTCGTTAAATTCAATCTCAAAATATTTTAATCCGTCAATAATAAGATCTATAGCTCCCTCGACTAATCTTTTTTGGTCAGTATCTTCAATTCTCAAAATAAATGTTCTCGGTGTTTGTGGATCGACAAGTGTATTGATCATACACATGTATACGGCTCCCAGATGCAACATTCCAGTTGGAGACGGTGAGAATCTGACTACCATCTGGTCTCATTCACGATCTGGGTACTGTTGTTTGAGGAGTGTGAGGTCGCTGGATACATGAGAATACAGCAGTTCTGCGATGCGTTTAGACATGGGCTATGTATTTAGTGGTCAAAAAGTATTGTGATTATAATGATTTTAGTATTAATTTCATTAGATAGTTGATTTTTGTGATTATATATTGACATATAACAATAGATGCTTATTATAAGATAGTTATTTTCATTAGTTGTTATGGGAGTTGAACAAGAATCTTGACCTCTTAAATTACCACAATCCCCCAAATGAAGGTTTGGTAAAGGAGTTTCTATTGGGCAAATAAATTTATTGGGGATAGTGGGGATGTCCTGATGATGATCCTGAAACGAATACGATATGTGAGAGAAGCCAAGTGGCGAGTGGCTGCCAGAACAATATCCTCCCAAAAAACTTCCAAATATACCATCCATCAGCAGCACTCCCCCAAAGGAGGAGGATGGCTGACCAGTGGGATCCAGTATTAAATTTATAAGAGAAGAGTTGTTTGAGAAATTACGCATTCCTACTGCCGATGAATTTTGGGTAGCGCTTGATAAAGAGTGATCCCTATATCAATATTTGATTGAAACAAGAAAAGATTGAGACGATTTGTTTGAGTATATCAAACATGATCTGATATCGTGGACTTATGGAAGTGGAGAGAAGAATACAAACTTAGTAGAAAACTTTATAAAGTGAGCGGCTATCGTTAGCTCCAGGATAAAGAAGGATCTCAAAGATTATCCTATTATGTGATCTATTATTGATTTTATTTGATCTCCAGATTTCTATAAGACCTACATTAATACGGGGAAACCAGTGATAGATTGTTTTCTTGATACTAAGATTAAGCCTGTATGTGATCAGAAAATCATCAATCAACTTTGGTTTAATTTTAAGTGAATCTTAAAAAGAAATAATTCTATTGAAGATTATAATTTATATATTAGTGGAATAAATCTTGTATTATATAGAATACAAAATTCAAAGAATTTAGTTGGTCGATATTTTATATATCCTGGAAAAGAAGAGTTGGTGAAAAGCTACATGGATATATTTGATAATGAGGTGATATGAGCTTTCGTAGAGTATGCAAAGGAGTTTTTAGGCCTTTGAGCTGGTTTTCATAAATTAATACATATAGAATATGGTCACAAAAGTGGTCAATGAAGATCAGAGTATGATTTGATAGTAGCGGCACGCTCCAAAAATCGCCCTAAGAAAGTTCAAACATCAAATCAACTTACTATTCATAACGGTAATCGCGATGCGGATAGTCTGTTGTCCAAACGACTAAGAGATCAGTTATCCCCAATTACGGATGATACTATTAAACACTGTATTATTAGCGGGTGTAAGTGATGTGGTAAAACTACAATCATTAAGCACTATCTCAGTGAGATTCAGAGTAAATTTCCAAGAGCTCGTATATGGGAATTTAGTATGGAAGGATTAGCAAAAGAAATCTCGATGATCGCACAAGAGCCCAATCCAGAGCTAAAGTCAAAAGGATTTGATACATTCACCAAAAAGCTAAATGATTGTGATGTTATGTATATTAGTGATTTTGATAAAATCATGAAAGGTAAGTATTGGATTAAATGAGAACTAATAAAAATGATTAACAGTGGTCATACAAGACTTATTTTGGAGTCAGAGAACAGTTTAAATCATATTGCAGATGAACTAGAAAAAGATAGCCACACTACGGTCTCAGATCCTGAAAAAAGAAAACGTAACAAGTATCATACGATGAATCTAAGAAAGCGATTATTTGCGGATGTGTATGAGGCTCAGAATGAGCCGCCCACTCCATTGGCACGTAGAAATATTATTCAGAATATATCCAAAGAGCTACTCAAAACACCCCTACCCGACAATACAGCAAACTATCTTGCTTGATCTTTATTTCAGGTAGAACAGTGCCGCAAGATTATCAATACGATTAAGTCGCGTTTAACAGATATTCTGACAGTAGATGAGGTGGCAAAAAAAATTATCAATCAAAACTTAACATGGGGGGTAAATTTACAGCTATCAAAAGTTCGTGATTGGTTCGAAGAGTTTGCCGATGGATATGATGCTAGTGATAATCCCATATCTTTGGGTGTGAGATCAGAGATGTTCGCAGCATATACCTATATGATGACTGAGGAAAAAAATATGTGGAATCCTGTTCCTCAGTACTGGAAGATTGAAGATATTGCTCGACATAGTCTTTTGAGATCAAAGAAACCTACTCATGGAAAGCTACGTGAATACTTTACGGAACATAGATTCTATCATGAGGAGCGATGTAGGTTTGTGAGCGCTAAGATTGCAAAACTCATGGATTATGGTGTATATGGGTTAGGTCTTTGAGGTGATCTTAATGAGAACCTTATTAACAAAATTCCATCAGAACAATAGTTAAAAATATAATAAAAACAAAAAATCTTCTCATCGAAGACCATCGTAATTGTAATGGTGGTCATAGAAGGACTTGAACCTTCGACCTCGTCCTTATCAGAGACGCGCTCTAACCAACTGAGCTACATGACCATTAGTGTCATGATGTATAATCAAGTTGTTCTCTATTTCAATTGATTTTTGAATTGATTGTGACCTTGTCAACTGGTTTATTTGTCCTTATGTTGCAAATTATCATCTCGTTCGTATGATATAGTACAATTTTATTATTTTATTACAATTGCAGATGAAACATTGATACATGGTTATGGGTATATGTATAGGTATCTTATCGATACTAGCAGTCACAGTAGTATCGGCAGACGACAAGACAGTAGATCAACACTCCATCACTGGTACGGGCACGACTGGGTCAGGTATGACACATAAGAAACTAGAACACCAAGAAGATAGATTGAAGCTATTGGATACTACTCACAGTAACCGGGAGTCCACAAGAGAGGCAAATATGCTTTCGAGCAAGGAATTTATAAAGGCAAACCAAGAACTAAGAAACTCAACAATTGCAGCATGTAAGGTGATTATTGCTCAAGTAGGTTCAGGTACTATTACGAGAGAAGAAGGTCTGACCCAATGCAAGGAGCTCAAGTCTAAGATGGAGTCCACGATTAAGTCTATGAGACAGGATCTTCAAGATGCTCGTCAGGCAGCACGTGAAGCAACCAAAGCTACCAATCAAAACCTAAAAAAAGAATTCAAAGAAGAGCATAAATCATGATCTGGTACAAAAGGAACTGGCGATATGAAACCTCATCATAAAGATAGTATGGGTACAGGAAAAATAAATTCAGACAAAAAACGATGATCTGGCACAAAATGAAGTGGTGATATGATGAAATTGAAACTAGAAAAACAAAAGGAACGAGAGAAAAAATCCTGAACCGGAGCTAAGGTATGATCTGGTAAGGTTATAAAGATGGACGATAAATGAGATAAATCTCTCAAAGACAAAATTAGAGAACAAAAAGAAAAAGAAGAATATCTCAAAAAGAAACAAAAAGAAAAAGATGGTGTAAAGATTTCAGACGATTCAGATCACGATCATAGCGATGATAAAGACGATGATCATACATCGGGTTCAGGTTCTACAAATACATGATTTGTTCTTCCAATTGCATAATGATACTCAGGCTCCATCCTTTGATGGAGTTTTTGTTTTGATCTTTTTTGTGACTGTGTTTTCATTATAGTTATTTTATGCAAGCCAATCAGATACTCCCACAGGGACTCACTTCGTATCGCTCTTATGATATTGAGAAGATCACAGCAGATGTGAAGCATTTTCTCGATCATTATCCCGACGGGATGATTGCGATCCGATGACAGACCGCTACTGGCAAGACAGCACTATCATTGCAGCTGAGTGACCGTTTCCCGATTGAGGTGATCAGCGCTGATTCACGTCAGATATATCGTTATATGGATATTGGTACTGACAAGGTCAGTCCTGAGATCCGTGCTCAGTTGCCTCATCACCTGATTGATATAGTGGATCCAGATGAGATTTATACTGCAGGACAGCGGCAGACTGATGCTCATGAGTATGTCAGACAGATTCAGACACGTGGCAAGATCCCAGTCATAGTCTGAGGTACCGGATTATATATTGATATGATATACCATAACTTCTGACTCCCTGATGTCCCGCCTGACTATGAGTATAGAGCCACCCTCGAGTCTGAGGAATTGCTATCACCGTGATACTGCCACACCCTACTCACCCAGCTCGACCCAGCAGAAGCTGCGCGTCATCATCCGAGCTCTACCAGATTTATCATCAGAGCCCTCGAGATGATCCACATCACTGGCAAGACCAAAGCTGAGATTACATCTTCCAATCCACCTATTCGTCCACTCCTCATGATAGGACTGCGGAGAGATGTAGTGAGTGGTGATGAGCTTATCAACCGTAGGATCGAACAGATGCTGGACCATGGATTTATCGATGAGATCCAGCACCTCATCTCACTGTGATACGCAGAGCATCTGACAACCAAGAAGCCGATCCTCTACCCGATCGTCATGTGATATCTGGCCTGAGAGTATGACCGTGAAGAGTGTATCAGACTCATGCAGCTCGGCGATCGCCGCCTCGCCAAGAAGCAACGCACATGGTTTCGTAGGTATCTGAGAGATAGTCAGACTAGTCCTGTGCAGGGAGTTGTGTATCAGAATTATTTTGTGGAGTAGTTTTAGTATGATTTTTAAGCTGATTGAGAAACTCAATCCACAAATTAAAATTAGTGATAAAAAGACTGTTTAGTCATTCCATGTCATTTTTTTTCATTAGCTTATTATATCTAGTATCTGGTTTGATAATCCAAGAGTTTGGCATTTTATTTTTGGTAAAAGATTGTCAAAGACTAGAAAAATGAATCCCTAGTTGAGCAAGTTTTCAGATAGCTATATTATCTCACAAATAAACAAGAAAGTGATAATCTCAGTCACTAGGAGCAATAAATGCTATAGTGTCTCCTATTCTGAGTTTCTGATTATCATATGGTATGATGTGAGAGTAATTTCATAGACCTATACCAAATCCAAAGTTATGGCATCTAATTGAGTTAAACCACTCATACATATATTCAAGTATGTTATGGTTGATATATTGATTAATGGAGTTTAATAATCGGGGTTTTGATTTTATTTCTCAGATGTATCATTTGGTATTAATAGTATAGATTTTGGTTTGTTCTCATTGGCAATAGATGGGTTGCGGATCTTCAGGAGTTAGTCCGTCTCAGTCTCTAGTTCATATTAGTATTGAGTCTACTACTCAGTATTCTACGGGTTCATTATTAACTTTAAAATGATCAGACCAAATATGGGCTCTGTTGATATATTCTCCAAAAAATTCTGTTTTCTTTCTTGAGACAAATATGGTTGTGGTTGGATTCGATATTGTAGTATCTTCTTTTGTATGGGTTTTTTGATTGTGTTTAAAGATAGAATATGACTTGAAATATGTTCTAAACCACAACAAAAAGTTACGATGAAAATCTTCATTCTCCTTGGGATTACACAGTGCTAGAGTTATATCCTCTATAGTGTATTTTGATAAAAAAAACAAACTACCAAATCTACTTATTGTTTTTGTATCATCTTCGAGCTGTTGCTGTGGTTTTTTTCTAATATTCATAGTCTGATTATAGGGCTTTGGTTTTACTTTGTCAATTTTATGCTTACTTACTTATCTTCTTTCAAGAAAGTCTTTGAGCTGGGCAAATGGTTTAATCTGTAGGTATGTTTTTTGGTCATCTTCTGGAGATAGTGATGCTCTTGTGACATCGTATCACTGTGGTATAAAGATCTGATCTCGACCATATCAATTTTCTCCTGATGGTTGTGTAGTAATAGTTCCATCTAGTTTTCACTCAAATAGGTGTAATTCCTTGCCATCATAATAGCCAAAGACACATTTTGCTGTAGCATTTCTATTTAATCAAATCATATTGCATACGTTTTGAAATGGTACTTTATCGACAAAAAAATTTGATAAATGGTCCTGGTAATCAACCTAATTCTTCAAATTCTAATGATACGTCTTCCACGATGACGGGCTTTTTGACTATACTGTAGGCTTGTTTAACTTTATGTTCTACAATCTCACGAAGATCTGTGGATTGAACTTCATCCAGATCAAGTTTGATGTGGTCTACTGGATAGCCAAGAAATTGAGCAAGATAATCTGCCTTGTGTTGATTTCATGTGATAAAAGTAATTTTTTGCATTTTTAGTAGTTATGATTTTGTGTTTCGTAAGTATCTATTGATGCTTTTGGTAACTTTTTTCTTATCAAATTCAAAAAGTCTTTTTGCTGTTGTTCTACTATTGTAGATAGTGGTTCCACTTGATCTAGTATCTGATCTATTTGATTCTCGTCAACTATCTTGACAACAGAACGATCATGATCCAATGGCTGATAGTTTTTATATAGGAGTGATTGATATTGATGTAAGGATACAATAAATATATTAAAATATTTTTGAATGTCAGTATTATAAAATGTATGAGTTTCGTAAAGGTATTTATAAAAACTCATTACATCATAGTGGCTGCGGTGAAAACTCGATAATGTAGTATCTTTAATTAGATCTCAAAATCACTTAACAGATATTTTATTAAGAATCTCTTTTGCTATTTTGATGTCGTGTTCTTTCTGGATTTCCTTGTTTTCAAAGAAATATTGGAAATATTTACTTACAAAATTCGCTAAGAGGAATCAGATGAATATTTCAATTATATTAAGTATGTGTGGTATTAGCTCTAGTTTCATTATTTTAATTTAGTGTAATTAAATATCTACCTCACACTCACTCCCTCAATCTTTGCAATCTGCCCGACAATATACTCTACCTTCTTAGTCACAGATTCGGTGCTTGGAGCCTCATCATAGATCATCGTAAATCTTACTCACATCGTGCGCAGTTCAGGACTTGGCTGATAGAGATCAAACACCTCTACCTTGTCGATACCCTTGGCAGACTGAGCAATGTTGAGGATCTGCTCGTATGTTGCATTACCTGTCAGTCCAAACGATACATCACGAGTGATGATATGGTGTTGGTTGGTGAGATATGATTTGCCTGACTTGACTCATGTCCAGCCTTGTGCGATCAGTGCTGTAAGATTTACCTCAGTGACCACGAGTTGATAGTCAATATTGAGACCGAGCTCATCACACACCAGTGGATGTACTTGACCTAGGAGTCCGACTATCTCACTATTTATTTTAATCTCTCCTTGTTTCTTAGGATGGAGATATGCCTTATCTGTAGAGGATATCTCATACTGTCCGACGATGTCTGACAGGATCGTTTTGTGCTGTATGATGGCATCTTGCAGGAGATTTTTTCATCCTCACGGATATTCGCTGTTGCTATCCCTTGTGGTATAGCTTACGATACAGACATGATGAGTTTCAACTCCGTTACTATTTACCACATGCGCCGTCTCAAATACTTTGACCTCATCATGCATTCTATGATTTTTGACCACAGATTGTACGAGTCCTGGGTACAACATCGGTCTGATGATTGTCTGCTCAGGACTAAGTGGATTGAGTAGTGTATAGGAGCTTGGGTCATATTGACCGAGGAGTTCGAGGTATTTTTGTTCGGTCCAGAGGTATGTTTCGACCTGATCATAGCCATATTTCATCACCATCGTATCTTCGATTGTCCTTACAACCTGTGGGATGATGTTGAGCTGCGGTGTAGCACTTGTCTTGAGTGTTTGAGTGCCCAGATTTTCATATCCTACAATCCTACCAATCTCTTCATAGATATCTTGCACATGTGTGATATCGACCGGTGACCTCCAGATTGGTGGTGTACATAGCATCATATCACTATCGAGGCTCACGATGAATCATAGATGTTCGAGCAATTTCTTCATCTGTTCACCTGTATGCGCTTGCCCATTACCCCAGATAAACTGTTGAGCCTTGGCCACCGACACGGTGACTGGCATGCGAGCTGGCATTATATTGGTCACATGTGTGATCCCAACATAGTTGGCTTTACCCAGGCTCGTCGCCTGCTTGCGAATCTGTTCTGACACGATCATCGTGCAGTATTGTGTCCAGTATGGGTTGATATATTTTTCAAATCTGACCGCTGCGTCAGTTCTCAATCACAATCTTGTTGCGGTCTTACGTACCTGTGTTGGGTCAAATTGCGCTACTTCCACACTTACCTTGGTGGTTGTTTCGCTGATTGCAGTATTCATTCATCCGATCACACCTGCAAGGGCTACGATCTTTTCCTGATCGCATATGACAATATCTCATGTTTGGAGCGCATGTTCTCCTCACAGCAGATCAGTAAATTGTTCTCCATCATTGGCAATTCTCACGATGATATCTCCTACGAGTGTATTACTATCAAAGCAGTGTACTGGCTGCCCTGTCAAATTCATAAAATTATTGGACCGGTCGACCCAATTACTTCTGGGGATTGCTCCAGTACCATAGACCATCATCCTCTGATAGAGGTCACTAGGCTTGACTGTAATCCCATCAAACTCCACCACACTATAGCACGCACATAGGTCAGTATCGATTTGTACTCATCTGGTAGCATTTGGTGCAGTACGTAGTGCTTCGCTGATATTAAGATGCTGTAGTTCATTGAGCACTGTTGGTACTTGGTTAAACTGTATCAATCCACTGTCAGCATACACCGCATTGAGCTCACAAGCCACTCCCCAATACCCAGTCAGGTCAGGCCTGGTGGTAATTGCGATGTTTTTAACCTCAAATTGCACATTTTCTAGCCATGGATACTTATCCTTCATGTCTTTTCCTTTATCGTCAGCCGATAGATCGTGGAGATCCTCATCCAGTAGCCATATCCAGTGCTGGTCCTCGTCTTCATTGATACCGAGTTCACCTTTGGAGCAGACCATACCGTTGGATTCCTCGCCTCTCATCGGTCTTGGCTCGATCTTAAGATCAATCGCTGGCAGATAGCATCCAGGTAATGCTACAGGCACATATTTATCGACGACAATATTCTCTCCACCAGTACAAATCTGGAAGTTTCCATGAGTACCACAGTCGATCTGACATACTTTGAGTTTATCCGCATTTGGATGTTGAGTTACGGCTGTGACATATCAGATCACAAGTAGATCGGGTAGTATATTATCCACAATTTCATCCTCAACCTCAAAGATCTTCATCGTCATCTGTTTGACCAGATTTTCGAGATTATCCTTGAGTGAGATGTATTGTTTGATTCAGTTGAGATGATATTTCATTAGATACGATAAAATAAGATTAAATATTGCATATAATCTACACAATCACTATCGAAAATCAATCTCAGCTCATGTTTTTCATAAACGAAAAATCAGCAAGAAAACATGCTGATTTAGTGATTGTGCCCCGAAGAGAGACACAACCACTGAAACAGCGATTTATATGAAGTAGTGATGATTACCACTAATTGATATAAGTCATTGATTCGTAAGTTTAAAGTCAATCTTCGGAGCGTAATTGAATAACACCTACCCGGGTGGGAGTTGATATTCTGCTCTAAGATATACAGAGAACGGAATGTTAACAACAGATTTTTGTTTGTACAGATCAATAAACTATTTGGATTTATTGATATGTTGATGGTATACGAAATTTTAGTAACTCTACAAGCGTAAAAAACAAAAATCCTCTAACCAAACGTTAGCATGACAGGCTATGATAAGCCGATCTGAATGATTCGTGTCATGGTGTCTATTGAGTAAAGTCGCTATAATTCGTTGTTTTATTGTCGTATTTTTGTCGCGCTATTAACTTATAGTACAACATAATATATGATTACTTATATTACAGTCGTATCATGTCAAATCCCTCTTGACAGACTTTGACAAAATAATCTTGCAATTTGACAGCACTTTCGCTAGATTTGTCCAAGAGTGTCAAAATCTGTCATAGTATTGATGACAGACATAGACAAATCTGTCATACTTTGTCAGACAAAATAAGACACAAAAAGATTATCAGATATTAGTTATATAAAGCATTCTTGTATCTTTTATATTATTTTTACTATACAAATGTCAGACAAGTATTGTTTGCTGTCGTATTATGTCATACTATGTCAGACATGTCTAAGTCGAATGTCGATAGTTGTCATACTATGTCAGACATGTTTGAGTCGGGCTGTCGCACAAGACATCACTATTTCGATCCCGTGATCTTGAGAAGAGCTTGTATATAATGATTTTGAATCAGAGCAAGCGTCCAATACTGTCGAAGTTCTAAGTCTTATGTCAGACAAACCATGACAGCCAGAGCTTTTACCTATCGTCGATAGTGATAGCAATATTGCGCAAGATCAATCTGATACTAATATCTTTCCTGGTGTCGAATCATGAAGTACGACAGATGTTGTGTCTAACTCATCAGGTAGTATTGTGTGATCATGACCGTTAGATAGTACGTGAGGATTATTGATCCCTGATTCGTCCCAGCCCACAGTCTGACAGTGAGCAGTGGAGCAAAATCCACCAGAAATCGCTTATTCTAGTGTTGAAAATGAGCCACAGGAAGATATTTCGTCATTGATGCTTATGATGACATCATTCGTACTACCAAATCCATCGCCACAGCTCAGCATCACTGAAGTCAGGATCGATGGTACTGATGAATATATTGAACTAACAAATCGGTGAGATCCTTTTATAGGATCAGTGAGTATTTCTTGAGTCAAAACATCTTGATTACTAACAACTACTTTGAATTTATGAACCAATGAGAGCGTAGTGATTGGTGATACGCTAGCGATGGTAGTGTCATCGTGATTTGATATTGTATCTGGGCAGTGATTATCTATGACAGATACTACTGCTCGCTCATTACAGCTGATCTATAGTGGAGACGTGATTGACTCTCTCGATCTGATTGTATCACAAGTACTATGATCCGATAACCAGTCTGCTGCTCGAGAGTATGATTTTTCTCAACAACTCTGGCAAGTTACGCCAATATCTCACAACACAAATATCATTTCATGACATCGTGGCAATCCATGACTCGTGCGGTGACTCACGTTATTTCCTGCAAACACATGAACTATTTCGACTTGATTGTTGATAACATGATCAATTAGTACTGGTACCATTTTTACTGGAGTAGTAACGACATGAACTGTTGTAACTTGAATGATAATCACGGGAGCTGCTAGTACAGGTATTGTTGTTACATGAATAGTCATGACCTGAATAATTTTAACTTGAACACAACTTACCTGATCGATCCAGATTTCTCAAATATATCCATTTGCTGACTGTGTGGGTGAGCATCTATCACTGTCGTTTACTGCACCCTACTCATGATCCCTCACTATTGCTGGGCTGGGAACATCAGATACCAGTAAGATCTTTGATATTTCAGCTCAGTCTGGATCGGTACGATACCTTGTGGAATCGATGAGTGGAGTCTTGTCTGACAATGTCATACTGGTGCCCAATATGACGCTCACCGATGACGGAGAATCTCTTATTATGAGCAATTGATCAGGCTTGGTGCTTGACTCAGTCATTTATTCATCCACACAAGCCAATAAAGCAAGTATATTCACTTCATACTCATGAGGCACAAGAATCTTTACTACCAATCAAGCAACCACTCTTCTGACATCTTGTCATCAATCAATACAAGTCCCACAAATCGGATGATGTCGTATTAGTGCTGTCAATGAGTGATATATCACAGGATCATTTTCTGCATGATTTACTGTGTCCGGAAGTTTAGTAGACTCAACTTGCTCATCAAGCTCCCGATTGGTCGATTGAGCTATATCAACCAATAATTCATGTTCGCTGTGACAGTCATTTGCTCCATGATCCCACCGTGTTACCTATCAACAATATAGTGGTGCTACTATGGTTTGTGAAGATGAATATATGTTTTATGGAGCAATACATCAGCAAACGATCACCAATACGCTCACAACAACTATCATTCAAACTGGAGAACAGCATGTATGTGGTATTGTGGCGCAGCATACAACTCCATTGAGATTTGGCAACTCGATCAACCTCATTGCATCGCTGGATAGAGATGAAATACAAAATTCTAGTAGCTACCAGTGTCAGCGATCTTGACTTACGTTCACCGGCTCCGACAGCTGCAATCCATGATATTTCACTCTGCCCCAAGCGATACTTGCACCACTACAGCTCACGATTAGCAAGGATGGACAGCAGCTGTGTCAGACTCATTCATTTATCAGCTATCCATCGATATCAAGTAGTAGTTCATCATCTACTTCGCCATCATCTACCTCGACCTATTATGAGGACCTCTATCGTAAGCGAAAGGATAAGCATGATGTGCTTGCTACCAATATCAGAAAGCAGTGATGCACCGTTAACGCGCAAGATCAACTTGGCTGAGAATGCTCGTTCGATACATCTATTCAACAGCAATCATCCAGTGGAACAGCATCGTCGAGCAATACTGATGCATCATTATCGTTGTATCGTTTTCAACAGCATCAAGCAGTTATGATTGATCGTATTATTGCTGATCCGCCGTGACGTGATACTGATGGATGAGAGTTGGTCTCATTGATATGGGATGATGAACAAGCGCAATCGTGATCAGTTTTATTGTTAGTGATTAATAATAAGGCTAATAGAGTTATCACCTGATCTTGATGATCGGACTTAGCGCAGTTGATCTATGATTCATTTCCACTACCCAACGACGGATGATGTGTTGCATTGACTGATTGAGAAACCATATACGACCAAGTATGTTATGGCAGTTATCATAGTTCAGATATGCTTGATTTGACGACTATTGAGATTTCCAACAAGATGCGCGAACTTTATGCTGATGAAGGTCAGATTGTGACAATATCGGATAGTGACGATGCATTAGAACTATTGAACCTTGATTTGAGAGAACAAAAACTTATCAATAAGGTGCTGAAACAAGAACAGTATCAAGAAATTAGTGATATATGGGATCGTTATCGTAGTAAGACGAATGAATTATACCAAACATATCGTAGCATTACCAATAGTAAACAAGATTATATCGATCTGCTTCATACCAAACTTGAACAGTCTCGTGCATATGCTACTCGTATTACACAGTTATATCAGTCGAGTAAGGAATATATTCAAACCTTATCGGACCGTAATGCCCAGTATTATCAAGAGAAACTATATATCCAGCAACATTATCCAGCAATCTATCTTGATCCAATACTGAGTCAAACGACATGAATAGACATCGGATCATGATTGCTCATATCACAGCTTTCACACGATGCATCACAATCTCAATCTCGACGATCTACCCTACGAGAAACCCTACAAAACCTCCTATAATGAAATCAGTTAGCCCCAATATTATGTGATTTGCTATAATTACAAAGCCGAAGCAGTGGCGTAGGTTTGTCCGGCGGTTGATTACTATACTCTTGTTGTGTGTTTTTGTTATATCACGATGATTACAGCAGTTTGTCAGTAAGACTCAATCACTCTCTCTGTGATCTCTAAGGTCTTTTGCTCTGTCTACTATCCATAGTCCATCAGTTCAGCGCACAGCACTCACCTTGATCAACTACTTCAAGCAGAACAAATCTATACCTCAAGATCAACTACTTCAGCTTTATGATGATTGGTATCAGGAGAGTTGTGCTCCTTCACAAGAATTAGCTGTTATACTGACCTGATTCACGTCCGAATTATGATGTGATTTGTATCCTCATCGTGAGTTGCTATTAGACTATCTATGATATCGTGAGCCTAAGACCTACTTGATTCTTCTACAGAATAGTGCAGAAGTCAGACCCAATGGTGGTTTTTATGGTTCATTTGTCCGTGTAAAAGTTACAAGTGGGGTGATTCAAGATATGAGTATTCATGATAGTTATGAGGTACCATTTAGTAATTCATGAGTAGTGCTTTCACTTCCTGAATGGACTAAGCATTATCTATGACACAATACGGCGACCTTTATTGCTGGTAACAAATTTGGCTTTACTGATCGTGATGGTTTTGCAATTTCTGCTATCTATAACAAAACATACGATACCACTATTGATGGTGTATTCTTTATTAGTACTAAGACACTAACGAAACTAGTACCATTGCTGCAAGCACAGTTGTGGAAGCGGCAGTTTATCAATGCATCGGTCGATCTGATTCGTGGTTCTGATACATGATTCAAAAAGCAGCTCTACATGGACGAAGTACAACAATATGTGAGTCAGAATAAAGTATCATTACTAGGACAGGCATTAACGAATTATTGACAATTATTCGCTCCTGGGATGATGCAAATATATTTACCAGACATTGACCCAGCATTTCGTTCTACACTCAAGCAGTTTAACTGGATCACTGATCTTGAGTCGCAGCATCTGTATCTATGGGATCTTAATCAATCATATAATAAGATTGATACCTTTGTTATCAAACATATATCAATTGAGGCTAGTGACGGCCAGGAGATGATGCAGTCGCAAGATAATATTCTTGATATTTCAGTTCTACCGGTATGATCATATGAGCTCCATATCAATTATACACTATCAGTCCCTTCACAATACCTTCGTACGATTGATCAACTACAGGAGCAATATGGTATTAACCTGACTGATCGTGAGCGTCATATCCTTGGATTGAATCCATTGTTCGAGTATCGTTCGGTCGTGTTTGCAGGCACAGGTATCATATTTGATCAGGTTAGTGGTGATGGTGATCAAACTAAAATCTTCTCCGCTCCACCTGCACAGTGAGCAGCATATCATCTTCGTAGTACTGGTGATATGCAGACTATTATGATCAATTTTACCAAAACAAAAAACTAGTGATTGAAACTAGTCTCATAATCATTATATACTCACATACTAGGCCCTTAGCTCAGAGGTAGAGCGGAGGTCTCCAAAGCCTCGCGTCGCGAGTTCGAGTCTTGCAGGGCCTGCATAAAACTAGCTGTTATGGTTAGTTTTTTGTTTATATGGATCGATAAAAGCATTTTCTTTATACTGCTCCATTCTTTCGATAAATTTATGTAGTTTTTTTATAGAATCATTACCAATCATGATACTTTCTTCAGTATATAGTTCATAGTATATTTGCTCAATCAATCGCTCTCATCGACTTTTAGTAATATGTCCTGACATATCCCGCATATGCTCAAGATAGTCTCAGGCTACTATTTCAGGTGTCTCTCAGTGAGACTTTTGCACTATTTGTTGATAGTCTTTAAATAGTGACTGTAGTATCTTTTGGGATTTTTCTTGATTAATATCAGTATTGAGACATAGCTGTTTACACATATCAAGATAGTGAGTCCCTTCGTTGCTATTGAGCCAATCTTTGCAAGAACAATCAAGACCAATTTCTTTTCAAAAGTTTAGTGTACGACTAAATATTCACAATACACTTGCTGATGTTTTAGCTTGTATTTCCATAAGTTTAGGAATGCCACGTACAATATCTTGTATGGTTGATGCCACTATGATAATTGGGTTACGCGAATCTTTCCAATTTCAAATTGCTTTTTCAATACTTATTTCCATCTTTCTACTAAAAGGCTAATAACTTATATTACACATGTAGTCATAAAAATGCAAATTCTTGTGGAGCGGGACAATTACGTTCAATCCAGCTATCATCCATACTACGGAATCCATACTGATACGAATGAAGAAGTTGTCTCGTGATACTATACTTTTTGGCCAATAATTCGTTATGTTGTTTGCTACCATAGGCAATATCTCACAGCACTGGATGACCAATATGCGTACAGTGCACACGAATTTGATGCATGCGTCCAGTTAGGATTCTAACTTTGATGAGAGATATTTCACCTAAATCACGATGATCCACAGTTTGGAGTGTTTCAATAATTGAAATCGCTTTTACTCATTTTTCATAATTAACAAAGGTCTGACCCTTTCACATTTTCTCGCTAAATCATTTGAATAGTGGTGCGTCGATGGTTTGGTCTGCTGGTTTACCCACTACCACTGCAAGATAATATTTTTCGATACCCTCATCACGAGTTCTGATCATTTCGTTAAGGTGCTTAAGCGCATCGTATGTCTTAGCTGCAATAAGAACTCCGGACGTATCTTTGTCCAAACGATAGCAAAATGATGGTTTAAATGTCTCGCTATTTCCATCATCTTCAAATCATAGATACTGCTCCAAGTAATCATTCATACAAGCATCCTTATAGTGGTTGGTACTTGGATGGATCACGACCCCTGCTGGCTTGTTCCAGAAGATCCAGTTACCGTCTTCATAGATAATGAGTTTCTTGAGGTTGGCAACATTCATCTTGGGCTTCGTAGTTTGTCTACCAAGCTTTGTGCTAAATACTTGATGTGTTGCACTTTCAATCTCCTTAATATTTCATACTTCAATCACATCTCCGCGTTTGATTCTATAGTCTTGCTTTGCTTTACGACCATTGACCGTGATAAGACCAGTTCTGATCCATGAAAAAATGTCACCGAGTCAGATTTCACGATATTTTTTAAATAATTTACGTAGGTAGCGATCAAATCTCTGGTCGGCTTCGTCTGGTCAAATAGTTATGTTCATAATCTCATAATACATAAAAGCTCATTAAATACAAGATTGAGCTGTTACTGATAGTAAAGATTGCTGATATTTTCGCAATTTATAATTAATTTGATCTTTTTATAATACCTTGTATTTATAGATATTCATTCGCTGATAAGTGAATATCGGGATTCATTCAGGCTCTCTTATTAACTCTTGTAAGTGTACTGGTAGAATCAAACATACCATTCGATGGCTTAAATGGATATTCTATCTTTGAATCATCTTTATTTCATAATCATGTTAGTTTTTGTTCTCATCATTTAGTGATGATTTTTTCACTTCATACTCCTCCAAGTCATTTAGTTTGAGGTTTAGGTTGTTTGAGAATAATACCCCCTACTAATCCTTCTCCAAGTCATTTAGTTTGGAAGCTGGGTTCCTTAGTGGTGATTGTATGGTTGGGATAAGAACCCATTACCACCCCCTTTCAAGTATAATATGTAGTAGGTCTATAGTCGCGACCTCAAGATAGAGAAATTAAATATTCATTGTTAGTTCGGTTTTGCTCGTCGAAACTCATAGCATCTTTAGCCGTTAGTGCTGGCTGATCGGGAGTAGTTCTTTTGACAAAAAAATCTTTTTCAAACTCTGGATTTCACCGATTAGTCTTTTTACTATTTACCAATCTATCAATAAAGTTTTGTCTTTTATTCCATTCTAGGATCTGTTCCCAAGAATCCGTAATTGTTTGTGCTAGGATATCAAATAGTGATTTCGAGCTGTTTTCTAATTTCTTTGGAGCTTGTAGTTCTAGGGTTTGATGGGGTAAGTCAGGCGACGACATAATGGGAGATAAGGATAAAGTTATGCAATTATAATAAACAATTTATAAACAAATGTCAATAGATATTTTAGTATGAAATACAGCCTTCTCGAGTTTGTCCGCTAAACACTAGATCAATTGATCCGCTAAACACTATATCTGACATACCATTGTTACATGCTCATGACATAATACTGATGATTGTATTGCTGCCGCTTTCTGTCCATATGAGTGCAGATCATGAGCTAATAGGTCCTACAAATCCACTGACCACGATACTTCCCATATCCGGACTTTGCCAGAGAAGTGTGGTGCCAGAGAAGTCCGCAGCCCAGAATGGTTCAGTACCATTTGCTACAAATCCAGAGACTATTCGTCATCAGGTCATGGCTTGTACTACTCAGGAGAGTATAGGGGCAGGTCTGGGCAGATGGGTGATAGATCCAAACTGGATACTACTGAGAACATCTTCTTCAAGCTGGACACGATCACTGATCGCGATGTATATGGTTACTGTCACTACGATCAAGAGTAAGAATACAATCAAGTTTTTCATATGATAAGAAAGAGAATAAATCTTATTTGACGCCTATTACTGCCTGTGCTACTATATCAGCTACAGCTTTGTCCAGTGCGTTGGGTACGATCATATCTACGGTAGGGTTTGTGACATAATTTGCAAGAGCAAATGCAGCTGCGAGTTTATGGTCGTCAGTGATCTGTGGGATACGAGCCTGTAATACTCCCTTAAATAGTCATGGGAAAGCCAATATATTATTGATTTGATTTGGGTAATCTGACCTACCAGTAGCAATAATGAGCGCTCAGGCTGCTTTGGCATCCTCAGGCATAATCTCAGGGATTGGGTTAGCAAGACCAAAGACGATTGCATCTGTACTCATAGTTCTGACCATGTCTTGATCCAGCGTACCGGGTCCAGATACTCCAATAAATACATCTGCCCCAATGATTATTTCAGACAGCGAACCACTGAGAGTGTCACGATTGTAGTCAGCAATCTCAGATTTATATTTATTGAGATCAGTTCTGCCGTGATGGATTGCTCATTTGGTATCAACCATAATAATGTTGGTCGCTCATGCTTTCCATAGTAATTTCGCAATCGCAATACCGGCAGCTCCAGCTCCAGTCATCACAATTTTGATGTCTGACATTATCTTGTTGTTTACTTTGAGGGCGTTGATGAGACCCGCGAGTACGACGATTGCAGTACCATGTTGATCATCGTGGAAGATTGGGATTCATGCTCTTTTTTTCAATTCCTCCTCAATATAGAAACACTCTGGAGCTTTGATATCTTCCAAGTTGATTCCTCAGAATGTTGGACTAATGCGTAACACCGTCTCGATGATTTCGTCTGGATCTTGAGTATTGAGTACAATTGGCACTGCATCTACTCATCCAAATTCTTTAAATAAAATACATTTACCCTCCATCACGGGCAATGATGCCAGTCAGCCCAGATTCCCCAGTCATAAGACAGCACTGCCGTCACTGACTACTGCGATCGTACGAGATTTCCAGGTATAGTCATAGGCGAGTTCGGGGTTTTGTTCGATAGCGAGACATGGGGCAGCTACACCAGGGCTATAATAAGTTGAAAGATCATCTCTGGTTTCGAGTTTCGGAATGCTATGAGTTCCGAGTTTTCATTTGTGTAGTTTGTGGGCTTCGAGAGCGAGTTGATTGTAGTTCATGAGATTGGGGTTTGTAAAGGTATAAAGTCTATAGTGTGATTCTATTTCAAATTAAATCTTGTCTTAATCTTGTTGGTTTTATAATCAAATGCTTGCTCAAGATCTACTCAGGTCATTCTACCCACCAATAATGCAGCAAGAACAACATCTACTACCTCATGACCAAGGTTATCGAGTTCAAATCAATCGAGCTTTTCTTTTCTCTGGTGTCATAGGTACAACATGATGTCGTTACTGAGCTCGCCTACTTCTTCTGTGAGTTTGAGGTGCCTGTAGAGTAGTTCTTTTTCCGGATCAATTCACTGTAATGCAAATTGATCATGCAATTGATCGATAATTCACAGTAATTCACTAACATTCATTGAATTAATCAAAAGAAAATAAAAAAGAACATATTCTTTTATATTATTTTATTATACAATTACAAGATAATCGTTTCTCCTCATAAAACAAGACTTGTATTTGTTTTCAAACTCAAATTCACTAATATAGTCAAACTCTCATACAATCAAAGTAATGCCTTGCTAAATGAGCTAACTTGCAATAAAATAAAACTTTGATTACTAATAGCGTTTGACTATGTAGTATCTAACTATCACGTCGTAGTTTAATTCGCTTTAGTTAGTAAATATACTATACCAGCATATGAAATATATCAAAATCGTTTCTAAAATACTCGCTCGAGCAATCTGATGAGCACTGTGACTTCTGATGCTTGTGCTTGTTGGTCTCACGATCTATGCACAACTACAGACTCCCAGCCTGAATCGCAACTGGTACCCTGACGTGGCTGTGATGCCGACTGCGACGCTTTCGGGTGACCTCATTACAATTCACAATATCCGCAATACTCGCTATCGTACAACCGAGGACTATATTGTAACTTATTATGATAAAACATTTGATCTGACTTCCTTGGATGAGTTGCGATTCGTCGTCGAGCCTTTCAGTGATTATCGTGGTCCAGCTCATACGTTCTTAAGCTTTTGATTTAGTTGAGAATATGTATCGATCTCGATCGAGACTCGCAAAGAAGTAGGGGAGCATTATGATCCTCTCAAGTGACTGGCTGGGCAATATGAGCTCATGTATGTCATAGCGAGTGAGCAAGACGTCATCGCTCTACGCGCCAATCATCGCAAAGATCAAGTATACATGTATCCGATCCAGACCACACCAGACAAGATGAGACAACTATTTACTGATATGGTGACCAGAGCTCAGGAGTTGAGTCAGACACCAGAATTCTACAATACCATCTATCCCAACTGCACCAGTTCTATCCGATCTCATATCAACAAACTTCGTGAGGATCGTGTCCCATTTTCGTGGAAGCTTATCCTGCCATCATATAGTAATGAGTTGGCATATGAACTGTGATTGATCCAAAATCTACTGAATCTCACATTAGACGAATTGCAACAACAATATCATATCAATGCTCGTGCGGCTCAGTGTCCCGAAGATGAGAGGTTTTCCAAATGCATCAGACAATAGTCATGACTTGAGATTGAACCATCCAAGACAATCACTATAAGGGTTTTATGACTCCAATCCAAATATACATCAAATCTCAGCTCAATGAAGAACAATATCTCGCTGCTGTGCATTATGACACAAGCTCGTTGATTTTAGCATGAGCATGATCTGGTAAAACCCGTGTTCTGACGTATAAGATAGCCTATTTAGTTCATGGCTGTGGGTTTGATCCTTCCGGTATTCTTGCAGTGACCTTTACCAACAAGGCAGCCAACGAGATGAAGGAAAGGTTGATCAAAATCTCCAAGGACTTACAAGCTGAAAAAGAAAAAGAAGCTAAAAAGAGTCAAGAGGATGCGTGAGAAGCATTCTCAGTCTCTTCAGCTCCAATTACGTTCCCATGGGTCTGAACCTTCCACTCCACATTTCTGCGTTTTCTCAAGATTGAGATTGAGGCATTTGGACATGGATTGACCAAAGATTTCGGAGTCTATGATACAGGAGAGTGTCAGTCAGTGATCAAAAATATCATCAAAGAGCTCAAATATGAAGAGCGTCTCAAATATCAAGATGCCCAATGAGCGATCTCTCGCTACAAGAATAAGTGAGTTGTTGCTCAGCGCGCACTTCGTCTCGTTAACTCACAGCAGGAAGAGCGAGAAGCAATGGTCTATGATCGTTATGAACAAGAGTTACATAAGGCAAATATGTGTGACTTTGATGATCTCCTCTTAATTCCTTATCTCATCTTGCGTGACAATCCTGAGATTACACTCAAGCGACAGCGCCGTTTCCCCCAGATTTTAGTCGATGAGGCGCAAGATACCAACTGGATTCAGTTTGAGCTTATGAAGCTGCTTGCTGCAGACTGCGATACACACAAAGGCAATATCACATTTATTGGTGATGACTTTCAGAGTATCTATCGTTGGCGTGGCGCTATGATGGAAAACTTTCTCAACGTCAAATCAATGCGACCAGACATTGTCATCTATAAGCTCCAAACCAACTACCGCTCCAAACCTCATATCGTCCATGCAGGCTCACACATCATCAAAAACAATACCAAACAATACTCCAAAGATATTGTTGCTCATCGCGATGGGACAGAGAAGATCATCCATATCACCAACGATAACGAGATGGCAGAAGCCAAGACTGTCGTGAATCTGTTTTCCGAGATCAAAGGTAAGCAAACCATGAACTGGTCAGACTTCGCAATTCTCTATCGTAAAAATGCTCAGTCCAATGCTTTTGAGCAAGTATTGATTGCGGAGTGAGTGCCATATAAGATCTTTGGGTGATTGCGTTTCTTGGAGCGTAGAGAGGTCAAAGATATGATCAGCTACCTGCGTTATATCTATAACCCTCGTGATACCGTTGCCCTCAAGCGTATTATCAACGTCCCCAAGCGTAGTATCGGACCTGATACAATCACTAAACTTGAGGAATATGGTCAGAAAAATGGACTATCACTGCACGACATCATCACCGATATTGATCAATATTGGTCGAGTATCTGACTCACCTCACGTACTATCACCCCTATCAAGCAGTTTACACAACTCATGTCATATTGCTTTCAGGTAGTAGATCAGCTGTCACCTGCTGATCTCCTCGCCAAAATTGTCAAAGATATCAAATATGAAGACTTCCTGATCCATGATGAAGGCAAGCCTCAGGCAGAAGAGCGTATGGAAAATATCGGAGAACTTATTACTCTCGCAAGTAGATATTCTGATGGTATAGTGCCATCACCAGTTTTAGCATCTCAGTCTCAGTCCGATGAAACAGTTGACGAAAAACCAACCAGTAAGCCGATATCACAAACCCCTCAGACACTTTTTTAGTCATACTTTTACTCTCGCAGAGAAATTGGAGATTGAATTATTACTTGTGATTATTATTGTGTGATTTGGATCATATTATTTTAGTATTCTTGAGAGTCGTAGTTACTTTGATTCATTATATTTTAGTGTGATCAGTATTACCTCGCTTGGATATGGGGATATTAGTCCACACACAGTATGAGGTAAAATCATAGCAATGTTCTATGCTCTTGTCTGACTTCCATTATTTTTGGTTGCAAGTAGCTTTATTGTACAGATCTTGACCACATCTCAGACCAAAGCAAGACAGAAGAGGAACACTGAAAGGGAGAACGAATAATACTATCATAAATCTTTTGTAGATTGCATCTGAGATTCTGAGCAAGTGCCATGGTGACTAGCTTCTTTAAATATTATATACTATTTGTGTTATGTCTTCTCTCAACCTCCTCAACCATCTTAATCAAACCTACCTTGATAGTCATATCCCTTATGAGGAAGCATTTTGGCTTAGTTATATGGGTGATAAAACCTACGATGAGCCATTCGTTTCCACTAAGACGACGCTCGATGGGTTCAAATCATCAGCAGAATATTACGCTCAGGTGCAAGTACAACTCGTGATTGAGTCAGATCCTGAGTTGATCCAGAGATTACAGCATTGGGAGTATTTTTTCCGTATCAACTCTACACCAGACGAACTCCAAGATCTCAAAACACAAATCATCACATTGGAGAAGAGTATCGACACATCCAGATCCAACCGTATCCAGTGATATATTGATCCAACTACGGGAGAGTTTGTCTCTATGTCAGAGAAATCAATGTATGCTAAGATGGTCACAGAATCTGACGAAAACCTGAGAAAAGCCTACTATCATGGTATCTGTCAGTATCCTCTTGATGATCTCGCTCCCTATGTCCAGCTTGTTACACTCAGAAACCAGTATGCTCAAGCATTATGATACAAGCACTTCTATGATTACAAGACTCAGATTGAGGAGCGCATGGATTGTGAGGTAATCTGGAAAATCTTTGATGATTTGTATGAACAAGCAGAAAGCTCAAGACAGTATCTGTATGAAATGGAAAAGGATCAGCCAGGATTACGTGAGCCATGGAATATGTGATATTACCTCTCATGAGACTTTACCAAGCAAGAAGATCCATATTTCCGCCTACAGGATCAGCTCATGAATTGGGGTCTATGCATGACGAGACTTGGTGTTAACTATCATGGTGCGACGATGCAACTTGATCTCATGGAAAGAGATGGTAAATACAACAATGGTTTCTGTCATATGCCAGTACCTACTCACTATATCGATGGATTCAGACAGTCCGTCCAGATTGGGTTTACCTGTTGTTCGAGACCTGATGTGATAGGAGATGGATTTGATATGTGACATACACTATTTCATGAGTGAGGACATGCAGCTCATTTTGCACATATGGATCAGCAAGATGTAATTCTCAATACTGAATACCCACCAGCTTCTACTGCTCGGGCAGAGACACAGAGTATGTTTATGGATAGTGTAATGAGTAGTATTGAGTACAAGACACTATATGCTCAGAATTTTGATGGTGACTATTTCCCACGAGAGCAGTTTGAGGCAAGAGTTCGTAAACTTCACCCACTGGCAGGTCGTCGCATGATGTCGATTGCTGCGATGGTACAGTTTGAAAGACAGATTTATACATCCACTGACCTCACCACAGACAAAGTACTTGATATTGCCAATACAGTCAGCCTCAACTATTTTTCACATAGTACGCCATTGCCACGACCATTGCTTGCAGTTCATCCGTTCAACTGGGAGAGCGCATGTAGCTATCATGGGTATGGCATGGCTGATTTGGCAGTATATCAGTATAGGGAGTTCTTCTTTGAGCGTGATGGATACATTCTAGATAATCCACAAGTCTGACCTCGAATGGAGCGTTTTTGGAAGTTTGGGTCTTCATTGCCCATGGATGATCTCGTACTCCAAGCCACAGGTAAACCATTGTCTCCAGAGGCATATCTGCATAGTATCAACAAGACGATTGATGAGGTCCTCGATACCGCTCGTGAGAGAATTACTACTGCTCTTGCACATCAGTCCATCAGTAATACTATAAACCTCGATGCTACGATCACACTTGTACATGGTGAAGAGACGATCGCATCCAGCACTGAGTGATTTGATGTGATGTGTGATAAGTTCAATCAATTTTTACAAAATCAGAAATACTAGATCTTACTTATAAAAACAGCAGAATAGTAATGAATCTGTTGAGAAGCGGTATGCCCGCGAGGGTGCAAACTTTATAAACTTTATAACCTTATGAACGAAGTAAATCTCCTCCACTATATTCAATCTTGAGACTTTGTAGATCAGCTGATCGAGTCTCAGAGTTATAGTATTATCTATGCTGATGTCTGACACCTCTTTCCTAATTGTGTACCATTGAAACAGTTTGATTCAGCTGTAGATCAGCCTACGCTTATTATTCTCTCTCGTCTCACAGCAGCTCAATTTTTTGACCTATATGATGTGAGCAACCTGACTCAGATCACAATCGTCAATCTGCGTGTATGAGTAGCTAGCATAGGTCATAAGTTTGCTCCTGAGTTTGATGATATTACTCTCATGACATGATATGGTTGGAGAGTGTATGAGCCTATATCTTTGTCAGATTTGGATCATATTATGAGTACTACACAGCAACCCACTTATATCAGAATCACACATCGCTATCTTCCATCACAGTTGGAGATGGCGCAGCGTGATGGTCTGTGGTATCTGGGTGAGATGTGACAATCCATAACTTTATTCCCAGCAAGTATGATTGAAGCTGTAGGCTGACTTGATCCTGAAGAGCAGAAGAGCCAGTATGTTCTTATTTCTGATTGGAGTTATTGGTATCTATCTGACTACTTCCGTGAGATCGCTACCCATGGTGGTTCGAGTGTGATCGTGATGGAGCAGTCACAGCAGTCAGCCATAGACTATGTTGCTGTGATCCAGACACTCTATCCCAAACATCGCATCCTCGTACGTACCGTCGGTACCGATATTCGTGACTGAGAAGTAATTGTAGACGAATATAGAGATGAGCGGTACGGATGTGATACTATTTGACTGGGTCGTAAGTTATAGGGACGTATGGGATGCAGAGCTACTACTCATTTGAGTATTAAGGTTATTTAAGGTTCTTACTCGATCGTATTTAATTGACATAGGGATGTATTGCTACGTGTTTGATTGTGATAATTAATTGATCAGTTTGAATTTGATACACATATTATTATAGTGCAAACATAAATCAGGGTGTGGCGCAGTTGGTAGCGCGCAAGGCTGGGGGTCTTGAGGTCGTGGGTTCGAGCCCCGCCACTCTGATTTTTTTATTTATCACAAACCACTCGTTATTATGAGGTATACGATATGAAAGTAACCCTTTAGTCAAGTAATCCAGCTTTATGTGATATTCTTATATTAGTCTATTATGATTCGCTCTAATGTTCAATCTCTCTACTCACTGGATTACTGCTCTCTATTGGCTCCGCTCCTAATGATGAATATATAGAGAACGAGGCTGCTGCAGTATATGCCCTAAAGAGTACAAGTGCTGACGCAGTCGGTACAACGAAGAAGAAGACAGAAAATCTTATGAACTTGAACAACAGCGTATACTTGTTGAAGGGAGATAAACCTTATAGCGACAGCTTATATCTGCGAAGGTGAAACTTTATAAAGCTTATAACCAGATTGTCAATCTAATACATACTCTGTCAGACATCATAATTGTCACAAGCATCAGATATAGTCGTACATACATGGTGACGACCGTACACAGGGCGTGTCAGACATTGGTACATTTTCACTTGTATTCGTATGTCTGATCACTATCTTGGCGTCAAGCTGTGTGGAGACACAGTGAGATATTTTGTCTCATGTAATTCTTTTTTATTTTTTACTTTTATTCGGATGAATAAATTCAACGTAAAACTAGTATCATCTGCAATGCTTATTGCTATGATGGCTAATGTAACTCTCACGGCACTTTCGCCTGTGGTTGGAGCATTGAACGATCCTGAATTCGACGCTGCGCTTGCGTGGGGTTACAATACAGGTTTAACAATGTACAGCACAGAAACTGCCTTTATGCCTTTTGCTACTCTTACAAGAGAACAAGGAGCTAAATTCTTATCAGCTTTCGCTACTGAAGTTCTCGGTACTGAAGTTGATGAAACAATTGATTGTAGCTTCTCAGACGCTGCTATGTTTGATCCTTCACTTTCTGCATCTATTACTACAGCTTGTGGTCAAGGATTGCTTAGAGGTTCAAATAACGCGTTTATGGCTAAAACAAACATGACTAAAGCTCAATTTATCGTAGCTCTCGTAAGAGGACTTGATGGATCAATGGATGAAGCTACTTCTCCTTGGTATAAGAACTATTGTACTTATGCACAAGAGAATGGTATCACTAAGGAAACGGACTGTGCTGCTATTGACAGACCTATCACTAGATACGAAGCTCTTCTTATGCTTTACAGAGGTGCTACAGAACCTACAGATCCAGTAGATCCTGTTGACCCTGTAGATCCTGTAGTAGTTGGTAACGGTGAATACACTGTATCAGTTTCTGCTGAATCTCCAAAGGGTACTACTCTTCCTGGTCTTGCTCCTGCTCATGTCGCTTCATTCGACATCGAAGCTGACAAAGCTGGTAAGTTGGCATCTATTACTCTCGAAAGACTCGGTCTTGGTAACAAGGATTCTATCCAAGATGTAACTCTTTACATCAACGGTACAATTGCTTCTAAGACTAGATCATTTGAATCTGATGGTACAAGAGAGTTTACTCTTACTCCTACTCTTACTCTCGCCGCTGGTGATGTAGTGACTGTAGATGTAGTTGCAACTATCGGAGACGAAGCTATTGCATCTAACCAAGAGTTCACTATTGCTGCTATCGAAGTAAACGGTAACGCTGTTGACGCTGTTGACGCTAACAAGTTTAGAGTAGGTGCAGTTAACGCTACTGAAATCGAAATCGACATGGATGTTAATGACGACACTGTACAACTTGGAGACAAGGGTGTAGAAATTGCTTCATTCGAAATCGAAAACAAGGATGCTGACTACGATGTAATGATCGACTCTATTACTCTTGAAGACGACGAAAACAACATCAGAACTAACTTTGAGAACTTCGTTCTTGAGTTTGATGGTGTAGAAGTAGCTACAGTATCAGAAGTTGACGGTAAGTATCTTACTTTCACATTTGCTAAGCCACTTATGATCGCTGATGGTGAATCACAAGACTTCAAAGTAATGGCTGATCCTATCTCAGGTATTGGTGAAGACATCAAGCTTATCATCGATGACGTAAATTACATCATGGGTCATGACGCTAAATATGGTTACGGTCTTGCTGTAACTCTCGATGCTGTTCCTACTGCTGGTTCAACAATTACTATCGACGCTGGTGATGTCACTCTCGAAGAAGTAAACCTCGATATCGACGAAATGAGACAAGATAGAGACGACTACTTGCTTGCTGCATTTGACCTTACGGTCAACGCTGGTAGCGATGTAGAACTCGATACACTTGTATTCAACGCTAGTGTTGTTGGTGGTGGTACTATGACTGGTATCTTTGACAAAATCGAAGTATCTGTAGATGGTAGTACTGAAGAAGTAGATGCTATTGGTAATACTCTTACATTCGACGATCTTGCTCTTTCTATCCCAACTGGTAAGAAAGTAAGAATCGAAGTACGTGGTGATACTAAAGCTAATCTTAGCGGTTTTGTAGCAGATACAGTACAACTAAGTCTTATGGCTAGTAATATAGCTCTCGAAGATCTTGATGAAAACGAAGATATCACTGATATCACTCCATCTTCATTGACATTCGACAAGCTTACTATTGTAGAACCAGGTGTTAAGGTATCTAAGATCTCTGCTCAGTCTCTTGACGTAGTAGCTGGTCAAAAAGATATTGCCTTCTTCACATTCCAAGTTGAAACTGATGATAGTTCATCTATCAAGTTCAAAGAATTTATGATGACTGGTAATGCTACATTCTTCAACAAGAACTACATTACTAAGATTGCTCTTTACAAGGACGGTTCAGCTACTGTAATCGAATCTTGGAACGGTAGTGATATCACAAATGCTGGTACACTTGATCTTGATGGATTCAACGAAATCATCGCTGCATCTTCTACTCAGAAGTATGTTGTGAAGATCGACGTAACATCAAACAATAGTCTTACTGGTTCTATCTCAGCTAACGTAAGTTCATTTGAGTTTAGAGACGATGAAAACGATATTGTTGCTAATAGTTCAAGCTTTACTACAAGAGCAATCGTTCTCGTAGGTGATGGTGATCTTGACGTATCTGCTGATACTACAAACTCTACTATCAAAAACAATATGTATGTTGTTGCTGGTTCTACTAAGAACGTAGCTGCATTCAAAGTTAAGGCTAGTGATGAAGATATCAAACTTGAAGATCTTGCTATTACCTTCAACAATGCTGCTGTATTTACTGATCTAGTATCTAAGGTAGAAATTGTTAAGGCTGATGGTACTGTACTCAACGCTGGTAGCGAAGGTACTGTATCTGATGGTGATACATCTATACAGATCAACGATCTTAACTATGTAGTTACTGCAGGTAAAACTGAAGTACTCTACCTAAGATTGGTAACTAATGTTATGGGTGATGGTCTTACTGCTAACTATGGAAGTCCTGATTTCACAATCGGTCTCCAGATAGTAGAAGCTCAAGGTATGTCATCTAATAGTGATATCACTGAAGCTAATGTAAACTCTCCATATACTGTTGCTATCGTTCCTGTTAGAATTAGCGCTCTTGCTCTTACTGACTACGATACTTCAAACCTTTCAAGTCCTAATCAGACAATCGGTAAATTGGTAATTACAGCTGACTCTTGGACTAACTCTAAGCAAGCTGATACTGAAGATGCTGAATTGGCTCTTAAGACTCTTACATTAGTATGTGCTACTAACGCTGGATTCTCAGGTACTGTAAACCTTGCTCTTAGAGGTGACTCTACGACTCTTGGTACTGGTACATGTACAGCTGGTGTAGTAACATTCAACCTTACAGGTACTGATAGTATCTTAGGTGCTGGTGAGACTGCTACATTCTATGTAGATCTTGATGCTGCTTCATTTGGAGCTGATTCTTCTATCGCTATCGATTACAAGAATTCTGCAAATGTAACATACTCAGAAGAAGATAGTATGACTACTATCTCAGGTCTTAGATTCTCAACTACTAATCTTGGTTCAGCTTTTGCTGATAACTTCTAATAGTTAGTTATGGATTTTATACCAAAGACTACCCCCTTCTCGTGAGGGGGTTTTCTTTTTATTTGATTTTGAGATGTTTTTGAGTATTCTGTAGATAGCAGCGTACGTCATTCTATTTCTCCTATTCCATAATTCCTATGTCCATCTTCAACCTCCTCGAAAACAACAAAGTTCGTAAAGAGCAAAACCAGCATACTCTGAGTACTGAGAGCTTATTTCAGTTTACAGAGATTAGAGGAGAGACCATCATCCTCAAGGACGGGTGACTCAGATCTATCATCAAAGTAGAGGGTATCAACTTGGATCTCAGAAGCTATGAAGAGCAACTACAGATCATCGAGCAATACAAAAGATTCCTCAATGCGCTTGATTTCCCCATCCAGATTATTGTTCACAATAGTTACTTGGATCTGTCAGATTACATCAATCTTATGAAAGAGCAGGTAGAGAAGATTGCCAACCCAACCCTTGCTAGTTACGGTGAGGAGTATATCAGCTTCATGGATGCGATCAATACCAAGGAATGACTCGTCTATATCAAGGAGTTCTATATTGTAGTACCATATTATAGTACTGAGAAGGATGCAGATCATATTAATAAGCCACGACGACAGAAGTTTATGGACGTACTCAATAGCGACCAGTGAGCCGAAGTGATTATCGACAGATATCGCACCTACGTCAAGCAACGCAAGTTCCTTGAAATGAGAAACAACCTCATCATTGAGGGTATGAGATGAGTCTGACTTCAATCAGTTGAACTTGATGCGTGAGAGATTGTATCACTGTTATTCAAGATGTATAACCCAACCTTACATGCAGCACAATCAACATTATAGCCTCTCCTTTCATTAACGGCTTCTCATAGGAAGTATTCTTAGGATGGAAATTAGAGGAAGGATGATTTACCCACATTATTTATGATATAATTCAGAATTCTCATGTATAATTCAAGTCAGGTAAGGCAAATGCGAGATCAGTTTTGGGTTAGTAAGCAACATGCTGAAGCAAAACCAGTATCACTTGTCGCAAGCTCTGAAAACAAATCAGTCTTATTTAATGTTGCTGGGATGCAGCAGTTTGTGCCATACTTGGTGGGTAAGCCACACCCACTTGGTCAGCGTCTGCATAATATCCAACGCTGTATCCGTACCAATGATATCGAAGATATCGGAGACGAGAGACATCTTTCGATGTTTGAGATGATGGGTAACTGGTCACTTGGTGATTATTTCAAGACTGAGGCCCTCACATGGACAGTTGAGTTTCTTGTAGATGTATTGTGAATCCCCAAGCATCGTTTGGGTGCGACGATCTTTGCTGGAGATCAAGCTACTGGGATTCCTCGTGATACCGAAAGTTATGATATCCTCAAGACTCTAGGGATTGAGCGTATCAGTGAGCTATGATTTGATGAGGATGGTGAGTCTGACAACTTCCGGACTCCAGGAGCAATCGGGCCTTGTGGACCCTGTTGTGAGTTCTACTATGATAGATGAGTAGATGGGCAGAACTATACTGATCCTATTACGGGAGATGCGATGCCATCAGACTGGGATATTGGAGTCAATGATCGTTATACTGAGATCCGGAACAACGTCTTCATGGCATATTACCAAGACTGATCTGGCAATGGATTTACGCCACTATCTCAGACCAACGTCGATACAGGTATGTGATTTGAACGTTTGATGATGGTATTACAAAACACTGAGACCATTTTCGAGACAGATCTGTTTTTGTCGATCATCCGTCAGATTGAGACATTGACTCATACACAGTATGAATCTCATCTCAAAGCGTACCGTGTGATCATGGATCACCTCAGAGCATCAATCTTCCTGGTAGCAGATGGTGTCACACCGAGCAACGAGTGAAGATGATATATTCTCCGCCGTCTGATCCGTAGAGCATATTATTACATCGGACAACTTGCCCAGGATCATCAATTAGAAATTACCAAGCAGATCCTATGATATATCCAAGCACACTATGCAACAGATTATCCTCATATTACTATTGATCCAGTATCAATCATCTCTGAGTGTGTTAAGTTCCAACGTACGCTCGACCAGGGTAGAGTTATGTTGGCAGATATTATTGCTAAGACCGAGGATACAATTGATGGTGAGACGGTATTTCGCTTGTATGATACCTATGGCTTCCCCAGTGAACTTACTATCGAGATCGCATGACACAACAATAAATCAGTAGATCAATCATGATTTGAGTCAGCCCTATCCAATGCTCAAGCTCGCTCTCGTGCCAACGCTAACTTCAAAAACACAATTGATCGGTCCAAATATCTATGAGGAATCTCGGAGACGAAATTTGTATGATATGATCATCTGACGAGTTCTGAGTTTGCAGTGTTATCTGATTTTGATGCGGACGGTCAGAGAGTAATCGTACTCGACCAGACAGTATTTTACCCAGAGATGGGATGACAGCGTGGCGATAGCGGATCGATGATGCTACCATCAGGCGAGCAGGTTACGGTGACTGATACGATCAAGTTTGCAGGTGTGATATTGCACCTAGTGGAATAATAATTTTTAATTTGTAAATTTAATATAATATGTCAATACAACTCATCATTCTCGGTGTATTCATCATCGTATTACTCTCAGGTATCAAGATTGTCTCACCCAGGACTGCTCTCGTGGTGCTTACCCTTGGTAAGCCGACAGGCGTACTCAGATCATGACTCAACTTCATCATCCCGATTATCCAATCCACAAGACGTCAGACACTCGCCATGACTAACTTGGATGTAGGAGTAGATAGCATCACTCGTGATAATGTTAATACCAGAGTCGATCTCAATGTGATCTTCCGTGTACAGGACAATGATAAGGCGATTACTGATTCACTCTTCATCATCAATGATCCGATCAAAGCCATCAGATCAATGGTCGAAGAACAACTCAGAGCCAAGGTATATGAGTTTGCTCATGATGAGATCTTCTCCAAGCGTAACGAGATCGGTGACGAGGTCAAGAATATCCTTGCGGTCAAGTTACAGGAGTTCGGTATGGAGCTTGATTCAGTGCAGGTCAAAGACATCAAACTTGATAACCGTGTCCTCGATGCGATGAATAGTGTCGTAGCATCAGCTAAAAATAAGCTCGCCGCCATCAACGACGCCGAGTGACGTAAGCAGTCAGATATCCTCTCAGCTGAAGCAGACAAACAGGTCAAGAAGCTTATCGGTGAGGGTATGGCTCTCCAGAGAGAGGCAATTGCCAACTGATTCAAGAATTCGATTGAAGAAATCAAATCGTCTGACTCAAATCTCAAATGATCACAAATTCTTGATTTTCTCCTTGCTTCCAGTAGGATTGAGACACTGGAGAAGATTGGTCATAGTAACGCCAAGGTTATTTACGTCAACGAAAACCTTGAAGGTAAGATGGCAAGCTTAATCAATGATAAGTAATTCATTATAGTGGATTTCACATAAATGTAGGATTACTATTATATGTAAAATCTAGTACGTAGTGCATTGTGTTTTCATAGTTCAATATTCAGACATTGTCATCATTGGCGATGTTTTTTTATAGTAGATTTACTACATCAATCAGAATAAAATACGATATAATAGTTATCTACTACATAGTCAAGACCCATTAGTAATCAAGTTTTACTTATTATTGCTAATTCTCTCATTTATAACTATAATAGTGTATCATATTAGCTAGCTCTCAATTCATGATTATTGAACAATTATACAAGATCAACGCATGACGCGACCCAGAACTACTCAAGCGCAAGTGGGCCAAAATGGCGAGTAACCCAGTAGCATTTTTTAGATGAAGTGCTGTATTATTTTACCAAGCTCTCGAGGATCGTCTTACATTTGAATCTCCATGGTGACGAGTGTGTGGCGATCTACACGTAGAAAATTTTGGTACCATGAGGTGATTGGCTGGTCAGATTGATTTTGATATCAATGATTTTGATGAAGCCAACTGGTGACAGATTCATCGAGATCTGACTCGTCTGGTGACAAGTATTGCAATTGTATATCGTATGTTTGGCTCACGTATTGATGACTCAGCCCGTATGATAGCATACACACAAGATCGTTATGTGAGCTTATTGCTCGATGGTAAAGTTGGTGATTTATCGCAAATTGATGAAGATACTCCAGTACAGCATCATATCAGCAAGAAGCTTATTTACAAAGATCAAGATCGACTCATTGATAAGCTCACAAAACATAATCGCATCGTCAGATCTGATGAATTTCAAGAGCTACTACCATCTGAGTGTGAGGAGGTTGACCGCGTGATTAGTCAGATTTTGTCACATGTACGTGGAACCAAGGTGCTCGATGTTGTCAGGCGCGTCAATGGTAATGCAAGTTTGTGATTATTAAGGTATGCCGTGCTGATTCAATGACACGACAAACATCATCGCCATATTCTTGATATCAAACAATCTATTTCTAGTATTTTGCACTGACATCGTTCACATGCTCATTGGGATACTGAGTCAGAGCGTATTGTAAGTATTCAAAAGATGATGCAAGACGATAGTCCTCTCTTATTGTCTACCGTGATGATCGGCAAAAACTCATTCGTTATTAAGGAGATGCAACCTACTGAGGATAAGATTATTTTTGATCCAGAAGATAAACACAGCATTCACCGTAAATTAATTGACGAAATGGTCTATGCTCTTGTGCGTGCTCAGATTAGTTCTTGTGATGTATTGGGAGCAGTTAGCCTACCGCAGCTTATGGATTATGCTCAAATACTACAGTCAAATGAGACAATACAGTCGTTTTCATTGGAGTATGCTGATCTTAATCACTTATATTATGATCAATTTTGTGATGAATTATTATTTGGTAAGACTGACAATAAATCAACTAAATAATCAGAATTGATTCCCTACGTAGTAAAATGATCTTAATTACTGAGTTGTTCCTGATGTGTAAGCTTATCATACAAATATGAGTAAAAATGTACGCATTACAACTTTATTTGATTATAGTTTGATGTATGAGTATGGATTGTTTTTAGTGTAAAAGTTTTACTTTATATAAGAATTATGTTATGGATATTAATCTTCTTGGATCACAGATTTTGATCCTGTTACAGGTGATAGTGATTGATGTTGTGATGAGTAGCGATAACGCACTTGTCATTTCAATGACTACTCAGAACCTTCCAAATCACGATAAGACCAAAGCGGTCATCGGCGGCGCAATAGGAGGAGCAGTATTGAGGATTATATTCGCATTGTTTCTCATTCAGTTTCTCCAAATGCCTATTTTTAAGCTGATTGGTGGGTTATTGCTATTATATATTTGTGCTAAGCTTTATCGACAACTCAGAGATCACCATCCCAAAACCTCTAAACATCACCATCAGTGATCGAGTTTCTGGCATGCAATGCGATTGATTATGATAGCAGATGTATCTATGAGTTTAGATAATGTATTGGCTATTTCTGCTACAGTCGAGCATTCAGCATGGTTATTAGTTGTAGGTATTGCTATCTCCGTCGTTCTAATGGTAGTAGCAGCATCACGATTACAAAGATGTATTACTCGCTATCCGTTGATACAGTGGATTGGATTTGCTATCATCTTATTTGTTGCTTTTAAATTATTGATATGAGGTATGATTTTATTGATACCAGCTCAATACTATGGAGTATGTATGTCAGTTGGCTTTGTGATATTGATGCTAATTATGATGATTCTCCATCATCTCTATCTTGCTCCATTTGAAAAACATAAGCTCAATAAGATAGTATTGCACCATGCGCCAGTTATGATTATGATACTATTGCTTGTTATTGTTTGATTTATTGGCTACAATGATACTGTGATAAATATGATCCATTCTCATCCACATATTTCCCAAGGTAGTGTGATTATTATATTTTTATTATTAATTGAGTTGGTTTCCATCCAGAAGATTCCATCACTTGACCATTAAATCTCATAAAAAGTACTTTCAAATGGTATTTTTTAGTCGATAGAAACCGAATATATTCGTAATAAAGACAATATCTGGCTTATTTTATGTTTATATTAGGCATAATATGCTTCCAAAAGACTCTAGAAATAAGTAATCCTATCGATTTTTCAGATAATATCAAATTTCCCTAAAAAATCTCTTGAAACGTGTCTCAACTTTTGTATAACCCAGTCTAGTCAATCGGAATGGGTCCTTAACATTATTGAATTACTTTTTTGAAAGGAAGTAAATTTGTTTAAAAGCAAAGAATGGATGCCTCGGGTGGTAGAGCCGATGAAAGACGTGATTGGCTGCGAAAATTTGTAGTAAGGTGCCAATAACCGATATAGCTACAAGTCTCTGAATGGGGCAACCCGTACTTTTATAGTACACAAATGTGGGAACCTGGTGAAGTGAAATATCTCAGTAACCAGAGGAAAATAAATCGTAAGAGATTCCCTTAGTAGAGACGATCGAACGGGGACATAGTCCAAACCGTATAAGTGCCAAGGTGCTAGCCGTTGCTTATATCGGGGTTGTGGGATATATCATGAGTGTCTAGTAACATTCGAAAAAGTTACAAAACTGTGCATACATAGAACCGTCTGGGAAGTCGGACCATAGCGGGTGATAGTCCTGTATATGTGTAATTCAGTCTTTTTGTATATACTCCCAAGTAGCATCGGACACGAGAAATCCGGTGTGAATCTAGGCGGACCATCGTCTAAGACTAAATACTCCACCACACCGATAGCGCATAGTACCGTGAGGGAAAGGTGAAAAGAACCCTGGAAAGGGAGTGAAATAGATTCTGAAATTTTTTGCTTACAAGGGAGTTGGAGCCTGTTAAAGGGTGACAGCGTACCTATTGATGAATGGGTCAGCGAGTTAATGGCACTAGCAAGGTTAAGGCAGTTATTAGCCGGAGCCGAAGGGAAACCGAGTCTGAATAGGGCGATTAGTTAGTGTTATTAGACCCGAAGCAATATGAGCTAGGCATGGGCAGGTTGAATCCCCACGAGAGTCGGGAGGAGGACCGAACCGGTAGGTGCTGCAAAACCTTCGGATGACCCGTGTTTAGGAGTGAAAAGCTCATCGAATATTGTAATAGCTGGTTCTCGCCGAAACAACTTTAGGGTTGACCTGTGATATATTCCGCTAGAGGTAGAGCTCTTGAAAGGCTAGGGGGTACGAGAGTATTTACCAAACCTTACTAAACTTCGAATGCTAGTTGGTGCGAATCATGGAGTTAGACAGTGGCAGCAAATTGTCATTGTCAAGAGGGAAACAGCCCAGATTACTAAATAAGGTCCCTAAATAATATGCTAAGTGGAAAAAGAGGTTTTTCTGCTATGACATCTAGGAGGTTTGCTCAGAAGCAGCAATCCTTTAAAGAGTGCGTAACAGCTCACTAGACAAGCGGCGAAGCGCTGAAGATGTAACGGGGCTAAGCTATTTACCGAATTTGTAAACTCATACTTTTAGTATGATTGGTAGGCGAGTGTTGTATATAGAATGAAGGTGTGTCGTGAGGCTATCTGGACAGTATACAAGCAAAAATGCTGACATAAGTAACGTTTCAAGGTGAAAATCCTTGTTGCCGAAAGCCTAAGGTTTCCTACGCAACGTTCATCGACGTAGGGTTAGTCGAGGCCTAAGATACCCCCGAAAGGGCTAATCGATGGATAACGGGTTAATATTCCCGTACTTTATATAAAAGCAAAGGAGTTACCTATTGGGTCATGTTTGAGCTTCCTAAGGATGGGAGTTTAACACACAAAGCGATGTCTGATAGGCAAATCCGTCAGACGGTTTAGTTGAGTGTGGAATAAGACTAGATCAGAAATGATCTGGGATTCAAGTAGATCTGGTAGCTAGAAACACTTCTAGCATTCAATTTTATATAAACTCGTACCGAGAACAGACACTTGTGGGCAGGTAGAGAATACTAAGGCAGTCGAGATAACTAATAACTAAGGAACTTGGCAAAATAGCGACCGTAACTTCGGGATAAGGTCCGCCCTGTAGCAATACAGGGCCGCAGCGAAAGAATGGGGGGAACTGTTTATCAAAAACACAGCTTTCTGCTAACACGTAAGTGGATGTATAGAAAGTGATGCCTGTCCAATGCCAGAATGTTAATCTTCCTTGTGCAAGCTCGGAAGCCAAGCACTGGTGAATGACGGCCGTAACTATGACGGTCCTAAGGTAGCGAAATTCCTTGTCGGGTAAGTTCCGACCCGCATGAATGGCATAATCATCCCCATACTGTCTCAGTTTTAGACTCGGTGAAATTACATTCCCGGTGAAAATGCCGGGTAGATACAATTAGACGGAAAGACCCTGTGAAGCTTCACTGCAGATTGATATTGTGTCGTAGCATACATTGCTCAGAATAAGTGGGAGACTTTGAAACGCCGACTTTGGTTTGCGTTGAGTCGAAATATGAGATACCACTCATTGTATGTCGCGGCACTAACCCCTCGAAGAGGGGGACATTGTTTGTCGGGCAGTTTACCTGGGGCGGGTGCCTCCTAAAATGTAACGGAGGCGTACAAAGGTGTGCTTGGAACGGATGGAAACCGTTCTCAAAGTGTATTCGCATAAGCACGCTTGACTGTTAGATTGACAGATCGAACAGATAGGAAACTAGGTGAAAGTGATCCGGATTTTCCGAATGGAAGGGAATCCGCTCAACGGATAAAAGCTACTCCGGGGATAACAGGCTAATGGAGTCCAAGAGTTCATATCGACGACTCCGTTTGGCACCTCGATGTCGACTCGTCGCATCCTGGGGCTGTAGAAGGTCCCAAGGGTTGGGCTGTTCGCCCATTAAAGCGGGAC
>JAYVGP010000008.1:0-145722 GCA_043772005.1 bacterium | reverse complement strand
TTTTTGGTGAGGGATGCGATGGCTTGGCTGTATTTTTTGGTCACGAGTGTGAGAGCGTTGATAGTAACTCTATGTTGAGTCTCGCACTGCCCTGCTGTTACTGATGTCTGTATAAGATTATAGATCTGTTGGAGATTATTGGTATTGACTGCTTCGATGACGGCAGCATCTGCTATTTTTTTATCAGAGCTACAATCAGTAAGCTTGGATTGTGATTGTTCGATTTGTGATTGATATATGGATAGCTGTTGTGTGAGTTGTGTAGTAGCTTGATTGAGATCATTGATATGATTGGTGATGGTAGCAGATGCATCGATACTTGATTGTACTGCGGCGATGAGGTCGTAGGAGATGAGAGTTGTCGAGTGTTCGAGTGTTCGAGTGTTCGAGTTATTTGAATTACTCGATTCCCCGCTTACGCGATCACTCGTGACCGTTGCGATTTGTCAGAGCATATTCATTGATGACTGTGCGAGCATCACACTTGACTGATCAATACTATTGGCAGGGATAAAACTGGAGATTGAGCTGTTGTTGTTTCAATTATCCGATCATCAAAAACCAAGAAAGGCATAAGTCTTAGATAATAGAGTAATAATCGCGACGCTTATAAATACGATGAATGTAATAGCGACAGATCTGGTCATGTTTTTGTGTGAAATATAAATCCATCTATTATAATTATTTATTATTATTTTGTCAATACCCTGATTTGTCATTATTGCTGGATCTCGATATACTATATACCAAGTACTATTATGCTTCAATAATGAAACAGCTACTGCGTTATATGATATGAATCCTGTGAGCCCTATGAGTCTGGGTGATGATGTTTGGGTTTGAGGGGAATCAGCAAGTATATGCTCAGGCTACAAGCTGTGATTATCCTACGAGTGATGCTTGATGTTCTCAATTTTGTGCTATTGATGCAGGAAAGATTACGAATGCTTGCGATCAACGGAAAAAAGGAACTAAAATGAGTGATACGCTGGAACTCGCAAATACTCTTGATCAAATATTAAGTGTGTTATATTTATTGATGTGGCCACTGATGTATGTGGCTGGACTTGCAATGGACAATAGCTTGATCTATGGAGAGTGACTAGGTTTGACTGGACTCCTGTATCAGTTCTGGACGATCATGAGAAGTATTGCAAATTTTATGATTGTTTTTATTATTGTTTGGACGATTGGTAAAGAGATGTGGAAGTGATCTTGATGAGCTGCAGCTATCGGTAAGACCTTATGATCAATCATGATAGCTGGAGTATTAATCAATGCAAGTTGGTTCCTCATCTGAGCGATGGTAGATGTTTCAACGATTGCTACTTATGGAGTGTGAGCATTGCCTCTTAAATTAGAGTCATGATCGGATGCATATTGTAAAGAGGATGGCTCAATGCTATGAAAAATTAGAAATTGAAAAGAATGACTTGATGATATTGCCAAGTTATGAAACTGTAGACCGATCTTATCATCAAATGCTACGATTAATTTTTCGGATACATTGTCGAGCAATAAATCGAAGCGACAAGCTTTCTACTCGTATGAGGCAAAGTCACCAGCTAAGAAACATTACTTCCTTGCTTGTCCATTCAAAAATAATACTATCACGGCAGTTCAACGAAAAACCACTATTACATCTTTTCAATTAACTGGAGATAATACTCAAGCATACAAAGATGCCCAAAAAGGTATCAGTGATACATACTGTGTAATTGGAAATCAGTTACTTGATCTAAATTGACTTACTACTCTTACGATATGAGCACCGGGTCGAGATGATAAAGTCGTGGGCTGAGCGCAAGCTCTTCATTCACGAGGTGGACAGAGAGTCAGAACGCTTGTGGAGTCAAATAAAAATATGATCTGAGTGATGTATAATCTCTACGGCAATATACTCTGATTTGCAAATATTAAAAACGATATACAGACTGCCACGACAGAAAGTCAGATTATTCAATTTATGATTAAATTGTTTTTCTGATTTGCGATGTTGTTCCCCATGATCGCACTGTGTATTGTACTGATGATGAGAGTGGCGGTACTATGGATGGTAGTGTGATTTTCTCCTCTCCTTGTCTTGTGATGGACTCTCAAAATGATGAAAGTTGAAAACAAACAACTTGATTCAATTATGGACTCAATAGGTAAAAAACTAACATTACCTAATGTTGTGAGTTTGCTCTTTCAGCCTGTATTGATCGTATTTGTGATGTCTATGGGTATGATGTTCTTGGATGCAATCCATTCTTCAATGGCGACTAATCAAAGCTTCGGAGATGCTCTACAATGCAACAAGACAGATCAGTGTTGTAGTGTGATATGAGTGGTAGATATTTGTTTGGAGAAATTTAACGCCACCAATGGTGTAGATGCATTCTTTAGTTTCTTCACATTTTCAATTGTTAATATTGTATGAGTGGTGCTTCTATATTTTATGGTATTTGCGGTGATGAAATCGAGCGAAATCACCAAAGACGCTACCGAAAAAATCCAATGACTTGGTAGAAATCTCATGTGATCAATGCCTGTGATACCTTGGTTTGATGGAGGCTTTGTATGATTTGATGGGGCGAAAGAGGGACTTGGAGAAATCTGAGGTAAAATTATGAAAGAAACAAAAGATACAACTGGCGACACTATTACTAAGCCATGGGTAGATAAGACATTTGAAGATTTGTCGGGTGCTGCTGGTACCGCAAAGAAGAAGATTGTTGAGAATGTTGGAGCATGATATGAGACGAAAGATATCTCTACTCCATGATCTAAATCTAATGATTTTGGTAAAAAACTATTATCAGAAATAAAATGAGCGAGGAAAGATGCTAAATATGTATCATATGACAGCTTGCTCGATACAAATGATACAAAGATTAAAGCTCTATTTGATAGATATAATATTAAATGAACAAAGACAGCTTCAAAATTATTTAGTAATCCAGAGTTCTTAGCTGATCAAAAGATAAATGCATCTGAAGTTTGGAATAACCTTAAGGCTGATGCAGCTAAAACTAAATATGAATGACTTGGTAAAGATGAATATTTCAAAGCACTCAAAGAACAAGCATCTTGATTTAACTCAATATGATGAACTAAATGATATATTACAACAAATGGAAAGAAGATTTTGTTTGATAAAATTGACAACAAAGACACAAAAGCAGTTGAAGATCTTAAGCCTATGAATTTATCAATACCAATAAGCGCTACAATTGATGATATAGTCCCTCTTAGCGATCAATTTACTAGAGATGAATTTGAAAATCTTAAAACATGATTTAGTATTGACAAAAAAGAAGCTGATGTAGGGAAAGTTTGATATGATATTTCTGAAAATACCGAAAAGAAAACTATTACTATCAAAAAGTTAGAACCTAAATCGGAAGTAAAATAAAGAAGAGCCGCCAAAAGATTCTAAAAAAAATAAATTAAAACTATAAAATTATGATGAATTTCCTTCTCAAACACTATAAACCAATACTCACTACTCTACTGATTGCAGTGGTGGTGTTTGGGTTTGGCGAAAGTGCATGGGCGGCATGAGATGTAATAGTACAGTGCTGATGAGATGCTGCTATTGAAGAGAATGGTAGTAGTATATTTCTTATGTCGTTATTTCTTAATTTTATATCACGAGCATGGATGATACCGGCCGTGCTTGCTGGAGAACTCATGAGTAATGACCTCATCTATGGTCAGCTCGTCTGACTAGAACATTATTTCTATCAGTTTTGGACTTTGATGAGAACGATTGCGAATTTTGCTCTCGTAGCGATTATCATCATGATCATCGGTAAAGTCCTCAAGAAACCATGAGAATATATGAAAGTAATTGGTGACTATGGTCCTAGGGTACTCATGTCTGGTGTATTAATTAATATGAGTTGGTTTTTGATGTGAGTCGCTGTGGATGTATCCACTGTTGCTGTGACATGAATATGACAGGTTTGATCTCAATTTATGACTAAAACTCTCGGCTTAGATAAAAATACCCAAGATAGTGATAATAAAAAAAATCAATGGATTGAGGGACTGGTTCAAGCTATACCTAGTAAAATTACAATAAATGATTGTGGATGTCTTGTGGCAACAACGCCAGAGAAAAATAATCCTAATAAAACACGAGAAAATCTTGTAGAAAAGCGTAATAATCTGGCTGGCCCACTAATATTTTTATGAGCAGGGGTAATGAAATTACAGGCGTATTCAACTAGCTATGATTGTAATAATATGGCTGCAGTCAAAAAAGAACTTGGTAAAAATGTTCTCAAGGTAATTCTAACAACCTTTTTAGCATTAATGTTTATAGTACCATTAATTGTGTTGGTTGCCTTCAATCTATTTAGATTAATTTATTTACGATGATGGATTATATTTAGTCCTTTGATTGTGCTGATTAATATATTTGATGAAGAAGCAAAAATACTGGATATCGATAGTAAAACTAAAGAAGCAATCTCATGGGGTACTATGTTTACTGGTTTGTTGCAGCCTTTATTTACTTCGTGAGCATTAATTATATGAATGATGTTGATCATATGAGTATATGATGCTACTAGAATCGGAAGTACCATAGATGGAGCAAGCAACCAACTTAATGGAATTGCAAATACACGTACTACTTCCCAAATCGATGTTGATAATGTATGAAGTATTACCATGATAGATAGTATTATTTCAGACCCTACTGGTACAATTGGGTGAGGGTTTGGGTATTTACTATTAGCTGTAGCAACATGTATGGTGTTATGGATGCTGGTCAAGATGAGCTTTACTATCAGTAAATGATGAGTATGAGCTGCGATGTGATTTGATGCTGAAAAGATGATGGGTACGATGCGTGGCGAGTTTATGAAGAGAGTGAAACTACCAGATATATGATGACCACTCTGAGGCGCAAGTCTCAACGAGGCTGCAAGTCTACTCGATCCTACAGATAAAAATAATAAAATTATGAAGAAGCTTGATGATATCGGTAGTTGAATAAAGAAGAGCGGCATTGCTCAGGCTAACAAATGATTAGAAAATAGTTGGGCTTGAGAACTACTTGGGATGCAAGATAATGGTGATCTTGTTGATGGACAATCATTGTCATCTCTTGATTGATCTAGCCCAAAAGACTCTTCAGCTGTTTGGACAGAAAAAACTAAGTGAGTATTTGATAGTCTGAAAAAATTTGCTTGAGAATCCTCAAAAAAGACATTTAAAGTAGATCGTCCAGATAGAAAAAGTTATGAGCAATTGAAAAAATGGTATAATGATGATAAATGATGATGAAAAGCAATATTGAGCAAGTTTGAAATTGACAACCCTGATAAGCCATGAGAGAAAATGAAATTACCAATTCCAGATTTTGATAAAGAATACAATGTTGATTCTTATGTGTGATGACTTATAAAGTATCTTTCAACTACCGATAAAGTTAAACTTGATAAAGATGGTAAGCTTGATTGGAAGTTATCAAAAACAAAGTTAACAGATATTAATTTTAAAGGTCTTTAACTACTTGAACTCCATACCCATCTGCTTGGTTCTATAACGATTTGCGAAGCGATGAGCTTCGTCTCTGACTTTGGTGATGATTTGATCTACTGGGTCATGTTGGAGAGACTGGGTTGTGAGTGATCCATCTACTGATCTGATTATGAGTTGCTCTGCTTCACCATAGAGTTTAGAGGTGGAGGATCTTGCTTGACCTTTGGCAATACTCACGAACTGAATTTTGCTACAATAAGTTACGAGTTGTGGGTAGTGAACACTAAGTTTATTAAGTAAAGCAAGTTGTGGTGCTGCTCCGTCGATGATGAAGAGATCTGGGAGTTGATCATCTCACAATATGTCACTCGACTCGAGTTTGAAACGATTAACCAGGACATGAGTCAGACTTTTGAGATCATCACCAGCGATCTCTTTGGGAATTTTATATTGTCTATAGAACTTCTTATCGGGCATACCGCCCACGAGACAGCTCAGTCCACCACTCGCCCATCATCATGACAGGTGTGAAATATCAATACATTCGATACGATATGGATAAGTGCTAAGGTTGTAGCGAGTTTGGAGTTGCCCGAGGAGATCGTTGACGACGCTGTTGGATTGTCGAGAATCTGAGATGACAAAGTTTTCGATGAATCTGAGAGCATGTGAGCGTAGCTCAGTAAGCGGGTTATGAGTTACGAGTTTCCCTTTTGTAGGGATTCCCACTCTCGTGGATTCACTGTTGTTTCACTTTTGTTCCTGGTTGATTGAGATCCAGTTTTCGTAATTTCATCAATCACTCGTCACTCGTCACTCGTCACTCGCTACTGCGTGAGCGTATTCCATCTCAAATTGTAGCTGAATCTGCTCGATACTTGTCTCTTCTACTGACTCTTTGAACCTGAGAATATCAACCAATTTACCCTGTTGGATAGTTAAAATACAATATACTCGATAGGTACCGAGCTGCTGGATCAGACAGTATGCGCCATTGATCTGAGGATCAAGAATCACTGATTGTTTGGTAGTCATGGCGTCCATATTATGATAGATATCTCTGAGCTTGGCTGCGTATTCAAAATTCTGACTTGCGATACAGTCATCTATCTCATGAGTAATGTGTCACAAGATTTTGTCTGTCTCACCATTGAAAAAATCTACGATGAGCTGAATCATATGCCTGGAGGTCTGTCTTCATGACTGAAATGTCGCATCAGCAGGAAATCATAGTTTGGTTGCATCAATGAGATAGTTATCTGCGTTTTTTTGGTTGAGCTTAGCGTAGACACATCGTCCTTTACAGATCCCAAAGAGGTAGTCGCTACATAGTTTTCCTTGTTTAAATTGAGTTGTTTTGCATCATCTATATCACAGGAGCTGGCGAAGATATTGTAGGAGTTTTTTGAGTTCGTTGCGCATATGTTTGGGACCAATGTAGGTTGCTCCGTCGTTGGTTCTCGTACGTGTGAAGAAGATCTGTGGTCGAGGCTCTGCAGTAATCTTGATGTAGACGTAACTATTATCTCATTTGAGAAGACGGTTATATGCTGGAAGGTGTTTTTTGATGAGGTTCGACTCAAGCATGAGTGCCTCGTTTTCGTTTTCTACTACGACAAACTCGACTGAGTCAGCTTTATGCATCATGTCTTGCTTCCATACTGACCCGATGGCGAAATACTGATGGACACGCTTGTTGAGATTTTTGGCTTTACCAATATACAAAATCTGACTTCTATGATCTTTGAAGATATAGACTCAAGGCAGATGTGGAATATGAGATAAGTTGGTCTGAGATAAGATTGGTTTATAAGGGTCAAAGTTTATAAAGTTATAAAGCCATCATACTAAATTTTATTTGAAAATCCAGACAATAACCTTACAAACCTTACAAACTTTATAAACCTTAGAACCAAACAATGGCTCGTACAAAACTCCACAGATTTGACGTAATTAATCAACATAACAAAGTCATCGATAGCTGACATCCACTACGAACGTCGATCAAGTGACATCGAGGGTCAGATTTTTTTGCTAATCAAAATCCCATCACACTGGAGCTCGCATGTGGTTATGGGGAGTATACATTTTGACTTGCTTCGCGCCGTGGCGATACCAACTATGTGGGTGTCGATATCAAGGGTGAGAGGTTCTATCATGGGTTGATACAAGCGGAGAATCAGTGATTGACCAATGTATGATTTGCTCGTATTATTATCCAAAACCTCGAGCAGCTCTTTGCTTCGTGAGAGGTGGATGATATCTGGATTGTACATCCTGATCCTCGTCCCAAAACTGGAGATGAGCATCGTAGACTCACCTACTCCAGATTTTTAGATATTTACTATCGTTTGCTATCTGATGGATGACTCCTGAGACTCAAGACAGATGATCATGATTTGCGAAATTATTCAGTCCAGTCAATTGCAGATCATGGATGATGGGAGTTAATAGATAGTACTATGGACTTACACCAATCTCCTCTCTTGGTAGACCATTATAATATTAGTACGAGATATGAGCGCCGTGGCATCGAGCGAGGTAGGACGATTTGTTATGGGGTGCGGAGGAAGATTTAATAAGAAAAAAAAGAGATTCGAAAAATCGAATCTTTTTAAGGTAATTACACTAGTAAAATATCTAGCCTTTGACTCCAATATGAAACCAAATAAAGACAATAAACAAAGCTAATACTGAGCACATCAAGATAACACCAATTTTACCACTATTCTCAATAATAGTATTTTTGTATTTTTTGCCCCAAATTCGCATTCCAGCAAATATGATACATAATAAGCCAAAAGCAATGCCGAGCATGTTGTGAAGCTAAAAAAATAAATTAATGCACATGAAAGTATAATTTGTGCTTAATGTATGCCGAACATTTGATACCGTTACTTTTGGTACATCTCTAGCTTCAAGCTACTCATCGAGTAGTATTTTTTTTATTGTACAGGTCTAATTGAAACTCCTGGATAATAATACTCAATAATCTGACGAGTTGCATATCATCTCTGAGAGAGCATGACTGCTCACAGGCGAGAAAGACCGACTCATGGACCGGATTGTAGACCATCGGCACAGACTCAGATATCCGCCATCCCATTACGAGTTCGACCATTGCTGCACTCGAACCATGGTGCATAAGTCAGATTTGATTCATTTTTTAGAACATAAGAGCGATAGTTGTCGTGACTGAGTTGTCGCTTATAATCAAGCTGCTCTGCTGCTGCTCCACCATAGTACTGATGAATACGAGCATCATCAGTTACATTTCCCCCTCGATAACGGATGTTGGTATTTGCGGTGAGATATCTGACATCATGATATGATTGAGGAGTATCTGCTTGAGTCATAATGAGTCAGCGCATATAGTCATCCATTCTGACAGTATTAGTGACTACTATTCCAGTTGTTGATCACTTGTTAATGATTTTATAGTTTCTCGTGTCTCGTGTGAGCGATCACTTTCGTGTGTTGAGGGACGTATTATTATACATACGACCATAGTTATCGACTGTGATGACTCCTGTTCCAATAGCAGATATCGTTATATTTGGAATGATATATTTTTTATTTGAGAGTCGGAAGATAAGTTGATCCTTGTCTCTACTGAGTTGAAAACGAATTCATGGAGTTAACTTGACAGCTTTGACTGATCCAAATTGTACCATACATCATTGTTTACAGTTAACTATCCGAGTAGTGTTACTGACGGTGAGGTCATATAGCATCACTTTCACTTTGGATCAAGTATGATATCTTGTAGTACTCGGTATACTGACTACCGTCTGGTCAGTCTTAGGTTTGGGTGTTTTATGCTCCAGTGAGATATATAGATAGATTTGACCTTGTGGAGTTTGAATTACTACTCTGTGATACCCAGCGTGAGCTGCAGAAGTGATTTTATTCAGATTTAGTGTGAGATATCATCATGTAAGTCAGCATTTTTTGATGCTCCAGATAGAGTTGTTAGTTTCGCAGGAAATTATTTGACCTGTTTTGGTTCGAGGAATGCTGAGCTGATAGGTGGTACTGGGGATGTAGTATTTGATAGGATCAGTTACAATCGGAGTATCGTCTCTGGGTATAGTATTACCAACTAGATCTGCTACTTGAGATTTGATGGTATCAAGTTTATTATACAGATTTACACCTGGACATGATGTATCTCCTGCATCTTTGTGTCAGACAAGCGATTCATCTGTATGGTTACTAATGTATGGATATTCAGAGCTTGATTCGTGGTATGTTACCTTACGATAGACATCAACCTGATATTTATCCGCAAGCCATGCCGTAAGGTCAATAGTCGATTGTAGCTGTTGAGCAGTAGGTTCTTCTTGTTGAAAATTACCCATGAGTGAGATACCTATTGATCATCCATTATTATTGACCATGTGTGCTCATACAGCACTAGGACCACCATAACGGCCTTCAAATATCGTTCCTCCAGGTCAGATGACATAATTATACCCTATATCTCATCGCTTACGAGTTAGTGTGTGAAATCTGTAGATATCTTTGATCTCAGCTATTTCATCTTCATAGTTTGCATTGACTCCAATTGATTTGGCTGTATGATGGATGACGATTTTAAATTTCTTATTGTTGAGCTGTACTGGTCGACGGATTAGCTTGTTGTTCCATGCTTTGATAACAGAATCGCTGCGAAATTCATTGGGAAAAGTAGTCTCCAGGTAATTATCTGCAATGCTTTGTTTTTGGACGGGTATGATTGTTGCAAGATCTACTGATTTGGTTTCGTCAATCGATAATGACAGTGATGGGTTTCCTAATCTAATGGATTCATCTGCTCACCATTGGGCACGAGTTACAATTGGAGGTTGAGGGACGGAGGCGAATGCTTCGCTAACAATAAGAGAAGAATAAAATATCAGAAAAGAAAGAAAAATAAGAGATTTTTTCATATAAAAAAATATAGCAATCAAATGTCTTTAGTATACTGTTTGTTATCATTGTTACACTAGAATTATGGGTAATTTCGTTTGACATTGAATACAAGATAAACATACTGCCCTCATGATGAAATCTAAAAATCTGACCTATCTCATGACTCACCCACTGATCTTGTTGTGGTTTATGGTGTTAGGGGCTATCATGATGTTTTTGATTTGATGGAAAGCTCACGATCGATATCTCAAACTCTCTACTCAGGAAAATATGAATGCTCTTCAGTCCAAACGAGCTATTGGTCAATCAGTACGCTTGGAGTGAGAGATTGGCAAGGTGTACGGGTTTGGAATGTTACAGTTTCGTAGTAATGATGGACATGGTTTTATCATTAAGAGTACAACAACCAATATCAACCAACTTAGTGGCACTGTAACCATACAATGAACCGTGTCAGAGTATAACTGAGTAGTGCCTGTGGTCAATGTGAGTCAATATCAATCAGATTCACTACCTAATGGTCCACAGTTTTGGTATGATGCTCGTAATGGGGTAGTATTTAGACCATGATATGATGTGAAGATTATATCATCAGGAGACCTGATTACTATTATTGATCCAGTGGTCAATAAGGAAGTAGTCAGAATAAGATCTTTTGTATGTAGTGGCACAGGGATGATGGATGAATGCGATATTGAGTGATCTGACAAGTATCCAAGTTTTATCTCATCTTATCGTCATGTATTTATCCGCTGAGATAATGTGTGGTATGTATTCTGAGATGGTAAATGATATCGTATCTGGGCAAGTGATGAGTACTATGTAAACTCAATGTCGCAGTATTTTGACCTGATGAATACCAGAGTGATGTCTGACTTGGTGCGTAAAGAACTCAAGACTAAGTGTGTATGACCCATGACTGATGTGGTAGAATATGTCAGCCATAGAACCAGAGAGCAAAATGGTAATACCTTTGTGATTATCCGTGGACTGAGTAGTACCAAGAAGATGGCAGTTTGTCAGCTTAAGATTATTACAGCCCATAATAGTATCTCGTTTGAGAGTATAACAACAATTCCAGTAGAAGAATAATTTCTCGCAATCAATCATAAAATCACTAATACAAGACTATGAATATCATAGCCTGTTCCTATACCAATCTTGGACCATTTGCCAACAAGACAATCTCGTTGGTGGTTCATCCATGAGCGGCGATGATTATTGCACCAGTGGGGACAGGCAAGAGTATGCTCTTCTTTGACTGACCAGTGTATGGATTGTATAAATATGGGACCAGAGATGTCCTCAATAATGCCTGTGACACTGGTAGTATATCCATGCTGATTGAAATCAATAATGAATACTGGCTCATCCGTAGACAGCTCAAAGCAAGTAAAACCAGAAGTATTAGCACTACAAGCTCTCTCGCCCGTTATCATGGAGATGTCAGTAGTATCTACAATCAATATCCTGAAATTCTCTATGCAGATCGTGACATCATTGCTGAGTTGGATCCAATCAGCATTGATGAGATTGTGTTTAAAAATGAGACTGATCTGCAAAAGAATCTGGAGGAATTTCTACCTGCCAGAGATGTGTTTATGAATCGTGATATGCTGATGCAGGAGTCCAGTAATATCTTTGATCTGACTCAGACAGAGAGAATTACTGTGTTTAAGCACTTATTTGGACTGCTTGATATCGACAGTGCCAAGGATAGACTCTGAGAAGAGAAAACTAAGCTCAAATATCTCCTCCAAGTCAAAAAAGATACAAGCTCGCTGTCGACGAAGCTCACCGGACTAATCGCTCAACTTAAGCAGCAGTGGAATATGATGACTCGTTCAGATTATTATGAGAAATCTGACCTTGATAAGTGACTATCTCAGTGGTTGGATGATAGCAGTCTGCTCGGTACCGATATTGCATTCGATACTCTTTTGCCTATTGACCGGGTGAGAAGTAGCGCACTAGACCAAGCTCTCGAATGACATAAAAACAACTACCATACCGTGGTAGCACAACTTAGTCAAGCAAAAATCCAAGAAGTTGAATTTGTAACTCGTAATTCGCAACTCGCAGCTGAATTCGTACAAATCACCAAAGAACTTGAACAAATCGCAGGAGTGATTCAAACATATAATGGCGAGCAACTACAAGAGCTTAAGTCAGATAAACTTCTTCTCATTCAGCAGATCAATGAGATTGAGTTTGGTATTGATTATGATGTGTTTGATGAGCAGGTGGAGGACATGGTGCAGGCGTATGAGTATGTTACCAAATTAACTCAACAAGGTAAAGAATTGCAACTTCAAATTGCTCATATTGATACTCAGATCAAAGCTCTGCAAGATACCGAAGCATTACAAACTGCAAATCAAAAATCACAAATTGTAGCATTAGATGAACAACTTAGTCAGCTTGGGCACCAAATTGTTCTCAAAGAAGAAAAATTATGAATTGCAAGCAGGTTTTACTGTGTCAAAATTGATGCTGATTGTCCATTTATCTCACAGATTAATGATGGAGTAATAGCATCTCATACCCGTGAGCTAGATCAAATCAAAAGCCAGTATGATACAATACTCACAACTCGTAACTCGCTACCTGTACACTCTGTCACTGACTACCCTGCTCATCTCCAACGCCTCAATGGTCAAAAAGAATCACTGCAATCACAGATTACTAAATTGAGAGAATTATTGATTAAGATATGATTTAAGCAGATCACTGAGCAATACCCAATTTATCAACAACTACAACTAAAGCTCAAGACGGTGGATGGTCAGATTGTTCAGTTTGAGCATAAGCTTGCAGAACTTGATCAACTAAGATTAAAAGAGCAAATGTTACAGATACAACTAAGTCAATGACAAGTACAAGAAACAGAGTTACAAACAAAAAATGAAGAACTAAAGATACTTATTGAACAGTTGGTAGCACAGGAACAAAAGCTCAAGGGACAATATGAGCAAATCAAAGTAATCGAAACATGAACTCAACAGGTCACTGAACTGATCTCAAGAATCAATGATCTGATCCATGAATATAAAACAAGCCAACTGGAGATAGTGACTCTGGAGACAAGAGCTAAACGTGTAGATGAACTATATACCATCGTCTCGAAGGAGCTTACAGTCATCGTCTTACAAGAGTATCTTCCAGTTCTGTCAGATATCATCAACAATCAACTCAGCAAAGTAGTCAACTATCAGCTTGAATTTACTGTCAATGCTGGATGAGATAAGCTCGAAATTATGATCAAAGATGAATATGGATCGAGAGAAGTGAAGAGTTTGAGTGGCTGACAGCGTGCAGTATTAAGATTGTGTTGGATATTGGCGATAGCACTGTGGTCGGGTAATAAGTTCTTGTTCCTTGATGAGACTATTAATCACTTGGATAAGGAGATGGTCAGTAAGGCTGCCGAGTTGATTGAAGAGTTTGTACAATGAAATAAGGTGACACTATATGCGATTACACACAGCGACCAGATTCAGGAGTTGGATATTTGGGATTATGTGGTGAGGGTGAAGGATATTTTGGGATAGACTGAGATTGTTTTAGGACTTATAATCACTATAGTCAGAATGATTTATTAGTCATGATTCTCATGCATCAACAATACTTTCAACAACACGTACAAGATATCAATCAGGCGCTTGAATTTTATCTATCATCTTGGTCAGAGTCTACTAATATTACATATCCAAAACTAGCACCCTTAATTCAAGAGTTTGTTACTGCTAACGCATGAGGCAAAAGACTGAGGGCTGTTTTGGTGATGATGTGATATGAGATGGTGACTGGTCACTATCATAGTGATTTATTACCAGTAGCTCTTGCATATGAATTGTTCCAGACCGCAATTCTGGCTCACGATGATATTATTGATATTAGTGATTTGAGAAGAGGTAAGCCAACTCTCCATAAGGCGATTGAATATAGATGAGCTAAGGACTTATGATTATGAACCAAAAGCTGACATTATGGCGTGAGTCATACTATTTGCTTGGCGGATGTAGGATTATTTTTGGCCAATAAGATGATTGTAGATAGTAACTTGTCTGATGAGATTAAAGTCAAAGCATCTCAATCATTTCTTCAAAGTTGTATTGATACATGATTGGGCGAAATATTGGATGTAGAACTTGAACATCTGGATCGCCAAACGATCACTGAGTCAGATATTATTAGTATGTACCGCAGTAAGACAGCTCACTATACGATTACATGACCACTCTTACTGGGTGCGATTTGCGCTGGGGCTGATGAGGAGACCTGTAAGGGTATCTCAATCTTTGGAGACAATCTAGGTATAGCGTTTCAGATTAAGGATGATGAGATTGGTATCTATCAAGATGAATCTGTAAGTGGTAAGTCTGCTACAAGTGATATCATAGAGGGGAAATATACGATCCTCTATCATCATGCGTTGCAGTATGGAACCAGTCAGCAAGTTGATCAACTCACATCGCTATATGGTCATGAAGTTACTACTCAGGAGCACCAAGTCATCAAATATCTATTTGAACAAATATGATCAAAAAAATACTGTGAAGATAAGGTAGCATCATATGTTGAAGCTGCGCTTGAGTATATCCCATATCTTACACCGCATCCAGCATATCGTGAATATCTTCATCAACTTGCTGCATTTATGATCAACCGCACTAAGTAATTTACTACACTACTTTCTCTCATGCAACTCTATTATCATGGACACTCATTTATAGAAATCCAGTCTGACTCTACTCGTATTTTGATAGACCCATATGTGACTGGCAATAGACTGTGTGATACCACTATCGATGAGCTAATCAAGGCTCCAATAGATGCAATTGTGTTGACTCATGGACATGGAGATCATGTGGGTGACACCCTTGCTCTTGCTGCTGCCTACCCGCAGGCTGTCGTGATCTCGACCTGATGAGTGATTACACGACTACAGACTCAAGGCATGACTAATCCTACTCATGGACCAAGTATCTGATGATCCATAGTGCTGGAACAGTTTATCGTCAAGATGACACCAGCTCAACATGATGCTCGTGTGATGAATAGCGAATATTATAGCCAACCAGCATGAGTCATCATCACCATTGATGGCAAAAAAATCTATCATGCGGGAGATACATGATTAATTTTGGATTTACAACTGATCAAACAGTGGTGACCGATTGATGTAGCGTTCTTACCAATTTGAGATTACTATACCATGGGAGTAGCTGATGCAGTGACTGCTTGTGGATGGATTATGCCTACAACTGTAGTGCCCATTCATTACAACACATTCCCTCAGATCAAAGCTGACCCAATTGAGTTTGCCAGACTTGTCATGCTCCATAAATTTGCAGTACCTAAAGTTCTGACTGCTGGGCAGTACGTAGTTTTATAAAACTCTCTTCAACTCATCCAAACTTGTGATGCCCTGAAGTGCTTTGATGTAACCGTCTTCGGTAAGTGTCGTATATCACTTGGACCTGACTGACTCGAGGATTTCGAGTGTAGGGATGTTGCGTAAGATCATGGACTCGACATCATCATCCACCGTAAGCACTTCTGCAATACAAGTACGACCACGATATCAGTCAGACAATTCAGTCTTCATAGCTGATGATAGTTGCATCTTCTCTCAGGGGTTCGCCTTCTCAGGGATTAACTGTTGTTCCTCTGTTGCTTCACGGCTAGGGATGAGTTGTGGTTGGTATTGTTTGAGCGAAGCGAGTTCACGATCGAGTTCTGCTTGGATCTCTGGTGTGATGGTGACGGCTTGTTTGTGTTCATCGAGACTACGTACGAGACGCTGACCAATGATACAGTTGATTGATGGTCAGAGCATATGAGGTTTGACTCCCATATTGAGGAGCCTGGAGATTGCTTCTACTGCGCTATTGGTATGGAGAGTGGTGAGGACGAGATGTCATGTCAGTGCTGCATTGATAGCGATTTCTGCTGTCTCGACGCTACGGATTTCTCCTACCAAGATTACATCTGGGTCTTGTCTGAGGATGGCCTCGAGTCACTTCTCAAAAGTATATCATTTTTTGATATTTACTTGAGATTGTTGGATTCCAGGAACTTCGTATTCTACTGGGTCTTCGAGAGTGATGATTTTCTTACCAGGCTCATTGAGCATCGAAAGCATCGTATATAGCGTCGTCGTCTTACCACTACCAGTAGGTCAGGTAACGATGATCATACCAGTTGTCTTGTCCAATGCTTGTTTGATAGATGTAAGATAGTCTGACCTAAATCATATTTGCTCCAGACTGAGGATGGTTTTGGTTCCGTCAAGGTATCTCATGACGATATTTTCTCCTCTGAGTCCTGGCATTGTGGATACTCTCACGTCGATCTGCTTAGGTGTACCAGTCATCGCAGTAGTGAAATTCATACGTCCATCTTGTGGGACGAAATTAATATTGATCTTGAGGTTAGATAGAAACTTAACCGTACCAATATAGCGATCATACTCGTCATGTGGGAGCTTGAGGATTGTCTTTAGGATTCAGTCTTGGCGGATTCTGAGATATGATCCATCATGTTCGCTCTGCCAGTGTAGATCTGATGCTCAGGCTTGAAATGCAAGTCTGACTATTTCTTTGATCAAATCTTGTTCTTTGAAGAGATCTTTTTTCTTATATGTTTCTGTGATGAGAATCTCTGCTTCAGCTCATTTGACCATTGATCTGTGGATATCCTTTTGGTCTTGGAGACTTTCAATCTCATCAATACGATCATACCAGCCAAGACAAACCTTGAATGAGTCAGGATCTGTATAGTATAGTTTTATAGCAAATCATTGTTTTTCAAAATCTTGCTTAATAGCTTCAATATGTTGTGGGAAATTATTGGTAGTGATACAGTGAATCAGTTTGGTCTCATTGGCCATTGCGACAATTTCTCATTGAGTAGCCTGCTCACGAGTGATGAGTTTGACAATGTTCAAATCAGGCTTAACAGTATTAAGATAGCTGGAGTCAACAATAGCTGATTTGGGGAGGTTATGCATTGTAATCAAGGAAAATACTATTCACCGTAATTATATTGGTTTGAGTAAAAAAATGCAAATTAAACCCACTGGATTGTACTAAAGTACTTCCTTGATTGCCGCATCATTTCACTACGCAATATTCCTTGCAGTGACGACGAAATATGAGGACAAAAAAACCCACCATGCCGTGGAACACAAGGAATTAATAACTCCTAAAATCATAAGTCGAAGCTCAAGATATCACAAGGATACCTAATATCTGCTCCGTGAAAAAAACATAGAAGAATTAATAACAATTCACCAACACAGTAGGCTGCTTATGTATACAAAAGTAGTTGAAAGTTACAAGTTAAAGGTTACAATTAGGTCAGTAATCTTGAATTTTAAACTATGACCTACTATGATTCGCACACTCACCTCAATAACAGTCAGCTCTACCCTACTCGACAAGAACTCATGCAGCAGTTTGCTGATTATGGATGAGTCTGACTGATTAATATCGGTGTAGACGATGGATATAATGCCCGTGGGATCGAGATTGCTGAGCAATCGAAGAGCCTGTTTCCACAACTACAAGTTGGTTGTACGGTTGGGATTCACCCATGCAGTATCGTAGAAGAAAATATAAATCAGGAGATGATAGATGTGATGGTAGAAAAGCTGACTAGAATGATCGAAAATAATAGAGATGTGATCTGGGGAATTGGTGAGTGTGGGACAGACCTCTATCGACCATGTTCGCCAGAGCAGCACCAGATGCAACAGTATGCAACTCACTGCCAAGCCAAACTTGCACAAAAATATCAACTCCCGCTGATCATCCACTCGAGATCTGATCGAGATGGAACCTATGATGTCCTCAAGGATTATCAAGACATCGTCATTAATCTCCACTGTCGAAACTATACTCCAGCTGAGATACAGATCGCACTGGATACATGGTGAGATCGTGTATACTTCTGATTTGGGTGAATACTTACCTACCCCAAGGCGTGAGAAGTCAGAGATAGTCTCGCTATCACACCACTGAGTCAGATTGTACTGGAGACTGATGCACCATATCTGCCACCGCAGTCACATCGCTGAGGAGAAAACTATCCTCACTACATCACTGAAACATACCAAAAAACTAGCGAAGTGCTAGCTCTGGATCTGGATATATTGTATCAGCAAGTGGAGGAAAATTGGAAAAGACTGTATACGAGGCAATAATAGATCTTATTTTTTATCGTAAAGGTGCTGAATTTTATCTACTATGCTTAAATATTGTATATAGTAAACAGCTTTTTCACTAACTTTAAAAATATTACTAGCAAAAAGTATTTCTCAAATCATAATAAATTTTTTAATGAATTGGTCATCAACTTCTTCTAATTTTCCTATTTCTTCTAAAGAAAGTTTTGATAATTCACCGAAGATTTCTTTTCCTATTTTTTCCATATCAGGTCTCAGCTGTTTAAATTGGGTTCACTTTTCTATATATTCATTGATAATGTCGCTATTCATTTATTTTAGTAAAAAGAATAAATTGTGTCTATAGGGAGTTATACTAATTTGAGTTTGATTTTTTTCATTTCATAATCACAACCATTCCGATGATGATAAACCCTATCATCCATAGTTGTGTCTTATTGATCATCTGACCCACAAGGGTGATATATTCTGATGATGGATTATCTCTCAGGTTCTCGAGTATGATCCTGATGATGGCATAGAATAGCATAAAGCCCCCCGTGATGAGTCATGGAGACCGTAGCTTCTTGATTTTTTGTATGACAAATAGAATCAATGTCATAGCAAATCATAGTATTCACTCCCCTAGTCATTCAAGGAGGTTAGTATTTCGCCTGAGCTGTGTATCGACTGCATCATAGATTCTGAGTAGATGGATTGACTGTAGTTGTTCACTATTGGCTCATGTGTAAATGTGTCAGATGAGTTCTTGGTTGATAGCATTACCCCAACGTCATAGTGCGATACCAATCGGTAAGACGAGCACGATCAGATCCGTGAGAGTAAAGAATTCTCTAACGGTGAGCTTGGCACGTACCCCAAGGGCATTTGCTGCGCGGCAAGATACTCGATATCGTACACTGAGTCAGACTCAGATAAATCATCACACAAACGACATACCGCCCTTTCGCAATTGGATGATCTCGAGTGGATGAGTAAGGTAATAACTTGGATCGTAGATGAGCACATGACCAAGTCTCCCTCCAATAATGATACCCAATACAATCCAGGTGATGAGGTCGTCGAGCTGATGCTGGAGAATATGCGAAACTCTAGGTCACACAAGAGACTGAAACCATCTCTGACGGCCCAACCACCACAAAATCCCTCGCCCAATCAAGATGGAAAACAAATACATGAGTCCATATCGATGGATCGTGAGGGGTCAGAGATGTAACATGTAATAGGTCAAAGGTTAGAGGTCAAAAGTTCACTTCTTTTAGAAAAGATTCAATATTTGTGGATCTTTACCTTGGAAAAGTCACTCACTACCACCACCTTTAAGTCACTGGAATTGAGCAAATGCTTTGGCGTCATTACCTCATACAACCGCATATCAGCCATCTGCAGAAATAACAATCACCGACTCACCTCATGTTTTTGCTATTGCCACAATATCTGCTAGTTTGATTGAGTTGATCTGTGGATGATCCGTAAGTTTGAGGAGTTTATATTCTGCTTGTGTTGGTAAATTTCCTGAGAGGATTCACTGGAGCAGTCATGATTTGAGAGATTCGACTTCTGACTGTAATAATTCAAAATCCTTGAGAGTTTTGCTCAATCTCTCATCAATCTGCTTGGGACTACAGTCAAGTTTAGATGCGATAGACTGGAGATTGGATTCAAGTGATGAGCCGTATTCGAGTGTCTTGGGTCATGTATATGCTACGATACGCTTGGTACCGCTGGCTACTGGTGACTGCTCTACGATGACAAATGCTCCGATCTCACGAGTATTAGATACATGAGTACCACCACATAGCTCGACGCTTGTCAGACTATCATCTCATAATACTTGCACTACCCTGACGACATCACCGTATTTATCTTGGAAGAATGCTTTGGCACCGGTGGCAAGAGCCTGTTCGATATTCATCTCGGTAGTAGTCACATCCCATCATAGACCAATGATTTGATTGATACCAGTATTGATTCGAGCAATCATGTCAGAAGTTAAGAGTTCGTCGCTCGTGTAGTCAAATCTTACGTAATCATCATCAACTAATGATCATCATTGTTGAGTAGCTGGAAATAGCTTGGCAATAAATGCGTGGAGTAAGTGAGTAGCTGTATGAGCTCTCATTTTAGCGTGGCGTTGTGATGGGTTGACGGATAATTGCATGAGGTTTATAAAGTTGTAAGGTTCATAAAGTTTGTAATGTTTTAGTGACTATTTTCAATAACTTATGATCACTCGTAAAAATACAATTATTGGAAATAAGATTATAACGGTTGTTCATAAACCACCTATTAATGCTATTGTTATTCAAAATAGCTTTAAGAGTTTATTATTTTTATTTTCTCATTGAGAGTATAGCAGAACACCAAGGATCGCTATTAAAATTAATAATAGCAGATAATTTGTAAGATAATTCATTTGTTGTTACTTATTATAAAGACGATGTTTAACTGTATAGTCTAAACTTATCTGAATATCTGACTGATCCACTTGTCTCTTATTGCCCATGAGAGCTAGTGCACGTGCAAATGCGATGATATGTTGTCCGGCTCTGGATGAGAGTCACTGATCTTGGAGAAGCTGAGCGACTGATGAGGTGATGGACTCGGGGACGGCGATTTGATTATATTCTTGGATTATTTGCTGTAGGGACAAATCCCCCGGTCTACGACTACCCCCTTTATTAAGGGGGATCTCCTTTGCTATCGGATTTTTGTTTATTTGGTTAAGAATCTTACCCTGTTGTTCAAGATTTGCTGGTTGCACGATGATCTGACACATAAATCTATCCAGTTGTGCCTGTGGTAATGGGAATGTACCCACACGATCATGTGGATTTTGTGTTGCAAAGACAGTGAAGTGCTGTGGTAATTTATACGTTTCTTGACCGATCACGATGTGTCACTCTGCCATGGCTTGCAGGAGTGCAGATTGTGTTTTGCTCGGCATACGATTGATCTCATCGACGAGCACACACTCATGCATAATAGGACCAAAGACAGTATCAAACTCTGAAGTTTTAGGATTATAGATGGGTGATCCAGTGATGTCTGCAGGGAGCAGGTCACTTGTACCCTGTACTCTACCCATATCCAGTCATAGTAACTCGATCCATGTCTTGACTGCCTGTGTTTTGCCAGTACCAGGTAGACCAGTGAGGAGACAATGACCACTTGCGAGCCAACATCATATGAGTCAGATAAATACATCTTGCTGACCTATCATGGTTTGGCTATACTGCTCGTAGAGTTTGGAGATGGTTGGATGAGAGATGGTAATTTCTTTTACCTCTTTTTTAGGAGTTGTATTTGTTTTGATTTTACTATCTCTTTTCCAGAAGCCAAAATATACCCACAATACTCTTCCAAGTGTGAGTAGAATGAACGCCGTAATAGCGATTAATGTATATAAATTGATGCGTTCTGAACTCATAGCATCACTGTAATCATTTGCTTGATGAAATAAAGTAAAAAACTCGATCTTGAATTTCGGCACTCAATCAGTATGGTGAGTATTATCCCATAACAAAAAGCAATGAAGTATGTATTTGTGACCGGTGGTGTGATTTCTGGTATTGGTAAAGGTATCACCGCTGCGAGTATTGGTAAATTACTAGTCGGATGTGGACTGCATGTCAATGCTATCAAGCTTGACCCCTATCTGCAAGTCGATGCAGGTACGATGTCGCCTTATGAGCATGGTGAGACATTTGTGACGGCTGACTGATTCGAGACCGATCTTGATCTTGGTCATTACGAGAGATTCTTAGATATCAATCTCGATCGCAATAGCTCCATCACCACTGGTAGAATCTACCAAGACATTATCGCCGCTGAACGTAGGGGTGATTTTTTGTGAAAGACGGTACAGGTTATTCCTCATATAACAGACTATATCAAAATCTTAGTGCGTTCCAATGAAATGCTCCCTCATGGGGATTCCCCTTCCACCCAGGAGTATCAAAATCAGTGATTCACTGCTGCTCCGCTGTTACTTCACTATGACATTACAATGGTAGAGGTATGAGGCACAATTGGAGATATTGAGTGACCGCACTTCATTGAAGCAATCAGACAAATGCGTAAAAACGTATGAGTGGAAAATACGGTGTATGTGCATGTAGTACCGCTCATCTACCTCGCGGTGACTGACGAGCTCAAGACCAAACCGGTCCAACACTCTGTCAAGGAACTCACCAGACTTGGTATCCATCCCGATATCATCATGTGTAGAACATCTCATCCAATGAGTCAGTCTACCAAAGCTAAGATTGCACTGTTCTGTGATGTCGATGAAGAAGCAGTGATCGAGGGAGCTGATGTATCTACAATCTATGACGTCCCCAATAAACTCATGCAGCAGTGAGTTCATACTATTATTCAACAAAAACTTAAACTACCATCTATTGAACCAAATCTTGACTATTGGAATGAGCAAGTCGCTCGTCTTGTGCAACCTACTCATCAAGTTATTATTGCTATTGCAGGTAAATATAATGAATTATGTGATGCATATATCAGCGTCGTAGAAGCGCTACGTCATGCTGGCGCATGGTTGGATACCAAGGTCGTCATCAAGTGGGTCAACACCGAAGAGATCACAAATATTGAACAACTCGATCAACTTGTCATAAGTCAGCAGATTCAATGATTTGTTGTACCATGATGATTTGGCCATAGAGGTGTGGAGGGTAAAATCATGGTGGCAGAATACTGTAGAACTTATACGGTACCATATCTGTGATTATGTCTTGGTCTGCAGGTAGCGGTGATTGAGTTTGCCAGACATGTAGCTGGAATGAGTGGCGCACATAGTACTGAGTTTGCTCCTGAGTGCGACTATCCTGTGATCGCGTACCTTGATGGGCAATCTGATATGATCAACAAGTGAGGCACCATGCGTCTGGGCAATTATGAAACAATCTTGGAATATGGTAGTAGATCTGACCAGTTGTATGAGGAGTTTGATCGTGTGAGCCATGAGTACGGTCGAGAGGTCATCATCGAGCGTCATCGTCATCGCTATGAAGTCAATCCACTGTATGTCGAATCACTCAAGCAAGCATGACTGCAGATTGTAGGTACAGATCGTGAATCTGGGTTGGTAGAGTTTATCGAAATTGAAGATCATCCATATTTCGTCGCAACACAAGCTCATCCTGAGTTTACATCCAGACTTGAAAGACCTCATCCATTGTTTGTGGGGTTGATCAGAGCGAGTAAGAATTAAAAAACCTCACCCATCGGTAAGGTTAGTAAGAATATATAGTGCTACTTAGATTAGTTGGTATACAACGTATAAGTTAGTGTTCCGGTGTAGGTACCTACTGCTTGATATGCTGGGATGATGATCTGCATCTGAGGGAGAACGCCATATTGACCGATCAAACCATTATTGGCTGCTGTACTTCTGACAATGAGTTGTCTAGCTGTATCCAACGACTGATATGCTGCCATACCTGCTTGGATTACAACATTAGTATTTGCAGCACCTGCGAGCAATGTAACTCAGGCACTACCTACAGCTGCAGTCTTCATAAATACAGCAGTTCTGAGAAGTGTATTTGCTCAAGGCCCAGTAAGGTCGGCATTGAGTTGGACTGTTGTATAATACCCTGAATTAGAACCTCTGAGATCATCTACATAGAAATACCCCCCTGAGCCAATAAATGACCCACTTACTGTCTGTGATGTTGACGATGCTGTAAAACTACCAAAGTTAAATGTACCAGTACTACCGATACACATATTACCAGGTAAAATATCTACCTGTACTGAAGTTGTAGTAAAACAACTTGCTCCAGTACCGATACATCAGGTACCAGCAGACGCTTGATTAGAACTTAGTCCCACCAATGCAAAGAAAGCAAAGGCAAGAGAGAGAAGAGTTAGTTTTTTCATGATTAAAGAAATATTGACAAATAAAACATTAACACATTCTATGTGTACTTTCACCTATTGTCAAAAATACTTATTTTTTTTATATAATTAAAAAGACATATTATTATTTATAATATAATATAATTTACATATACTTATTAATAATTACTATCTAATATTTTTCACAAACATTCCATCACCAAAGCTATAGAATTGGTACTCTTGTTGGATAGCTATTTTATAGCACTGGATTAGTATATCATATCCGATGAGCGATGCAATCATGAGCAATAGCGTCGACTGTGGAAGATGAAAATTAGTCACAAGATGGTCAAGGATTTTAGATTGAAATCATGGATACATATATAATTGTGTCTCGAATTGGATAGTATCTCACATGATGAGTGGGCAAACCACATATCCTGAATCAACAAGATTCTCAGCCAGGCTATCCCAATATTTACGGATATCTGGTTCCAGTATAATTTGATTGCGAATATGTAGGTATAGATACGGTAGGGATTCGATCGTGCGGCAGCTTGTGGTTCATACGACGATGATTTTCTTATTATTGAGGTGCGTACGAGCAATCTGAATTAATAGTTGGATAGAAACCTGACATACCTCGCGATGGATCTCGTGATCACGGACATCTGCTACGTCGATGAGACGAAATGTTCCAATACCGATATGTAAGGTCACACTTGCTTGCTGTATTCACTTGTCAGACAGCTGTCCAAGTAACTGATCGGTAAAATGCAACGCAGCAGTCGGAGCTGCTACACTACCCTCTTGACGAGCTATGATAGGCTGATAGTCATCATATTTGGATGCATCATCTGCGATATACGGTGGCAGTGGAATCGTGCCATGATCATGAAGGAATTGTAAAATCCCCCTGGCTTCGCCATCCCCCTTTCTCAAGGGGGAATTCAAATGTATTAGTCTCCCCGCAAGTGTCACATCACCAATCGTTAGCTGATAGTTTCAGATTGTGACGACCGATCAGGTTTTAAACCATTTACCTCGTCTGACCAGTGCTTCAAAAGTGTTATCACTATACTGACGAAGGAAGAATATCTCTGCTTCACCGATGATAAATGGAATATTTTTACCAGTCTTATGAGTAATGATATCCGCTGATGTGAGAGCCACACGAGCAGGGACGACTTTGCTATCATTGAAGATGAGTAGATCTCCACTATCGAAGTGTTTTGTGATATCAGTAAAATGCTGGTGAGATATTTTTCACTGGTCTACTACCATGAGGCGACAGCTATCTGCGGGTGATACAAGTTGCTGTGCGATCAGGTTTTCAGGGAGATGATAACTGTAATCGGAGAGGTTGTAGGTCATTGTTTTTTATTCTTGTAGAATTTTAATTGCTTGCTGTAGTTTTTCTATTACTAACCTTTTAGGTTCATCATATGATTTGTAACTTGTATGATGTGGAGGTAAATCAAGTTCATGCATAAATAAATATCCTATTTCATCTTGTAAAACTCATAATCATAGGTCAATCTCTCATTCAAAATCATAACCCAAAAAATATCAAGTTCAAAACATACCTACATCCATAATTAGTCCATCATCCTCTCAAGCAAATACAAACATATCAAGCAATACTTGATAAAAAATAATTGTATATCTTTTTACTTCAACTATATCTTTAATATCAATAGATTGGCATAATTTTGGATAAATATCTTTGAGGTGATTGTTAAGATCTTGAGGAAAGTGAGATAAATATTCCTTTTTTTCTTTTTCCATTTTGTAATAGTAGATTATAAATGATTTATAGTATATTAATTCGAAGATATCAATCAAGTAAATAGCAAAACACCTAAGAATTTCTTCCTAGGTGTTACACAAAAATCATAACTTCTTATGTTGTTTTTTTAGAATCGAACAGAGGATTATCCCTACTGTCTTCTGGTCGCCTTACGTAGTCAATTGTACTATTTTTAGTAGTTACAATATGACCATGAGGTTCACCGATTCGTCCACTGTCATCAAGATTTTCTCCGTAAACTATGGATTTTGTTCCATCGTCTCGCATTGTCTCTTTGATATGGATTGGCTTTTGATCGCTCATTTTTTACACCTCCTTTCTTTTAGCTATATCTATCAAAAACAATAGATTCTTTTTCTTATAAGAAAAGAGAGGAGAGAATGCAAGTAGTTTTATATAATATTATTATGTCAATTATTTAATTAATCTATCCTGCATTATGATATACGGTGTCCACGTCATCATCGGACTCAAGCGCATCGATCACTCTCTCAAGCTTATCTCGACCTGCATCATCCAGATCAATTATGTTGCTCGGCATATAGACTAGCTCTGAAGACTCAATCGCGTATCATGCGGTCTCGAGATCTGCTGCCACTGTGAGTAGACTCTCTCTACTCGTCACAACTTTGCATGTATCAGTATCAATCTCATAGTCCTCAATATCATATTCGAGCAGATCCATCTCTAATGTTTCAGTATCAAAAGGTCTGACTTCTTCCACTGTCTTACCTTTATCCTGTTTGCTGATCTTCAGGCCTGTAATGATGATCTCACCTTTTTCGGCAAATTGTCGTGCAACAGAGCCTGGCTCTCATCGAGCTCATCCGTATTTATTGAGGAGTGTCTTAGTATTGGCTGCAGATCTATTAGTATTATCCGTGACACACTTGATGTAGATAGCGATTCCACCTGGCGCATATCACTCATAGAAGATGATCTCCAGATTACTGTCCTCTCCCGTACCACTACCCTTCTCGATAGCGCGCTGGACGACTTCTTTGGGGAGGTTATATTGTTTGGCTTTGAGGAGTGTGGTAGCGAGAGCGGGGTTCATCGCAGGATTGGGTCACTGACGAGCAGCGATCTGGATGAGTTTACCTACTTTGGCGTAGTATTGTGATTTCTTCGCATCTTCTCTCGATTTACGATGTTTGATATTTGCCCATTTGGAGTGTCAAGCCATGATTCTAATTATAAGATTTCTAAAGTCATTAAGGTTAATAAGTACAACCTAATGGGGTATAAAGTTTTTAGTAAGAAAATCGAGAGGAAAACCTTACAAAAAAACTTTCTTTAAATAGTTGACACAAAACACTATTTATATATATTATTTTTTTTATACTGCCACTTTATTTATTGACACTCATACTCATGATAGATAACATAGAAACTATTTCTCAAGTTGTATTGTCGTGCAATAAAATCTACCCTTCTCAAGAAGTATTTGATATCTTAAACGCTGGTAAAATACCCGATACACAAAAAAGTTGACTACATCCATATTATGATCCCAATAAGCTTATGGCTCAACTGAGTTTGCATGATTGATCTTGTCTACTACAATTTATTAATAACTACATTGAGTTATCTTATATGGATGGAAATTCTATTGATCATATTTCAGATTCATTTATTGGTATTATTATTAGTCACTTTATTGAAAGGTATCACACACACCTTGACTATACTTTATGATACTCATCCTATGAAATGGGAAGGCATTTTTCACTCGATATATATATTAATTTTCTTCAAAAAAATGATATATATAGCGAGATATTTGAGTATTTTGTTTCTATAAAAGAAGTTATCTATTTACTCGATTGAGCAGGATATTTGATTGATTATGAAAAAAATGCTATGCTTATAACTCATGAACGAATACAATGATGAATTATAACTGAGATGTCTATTCTACGATGAATTATGAAAGAAGATCAATCAAAATATAATTATTTTTCTTATGGTGAGGTAGATAGAATTCTTCATCCATCAAACTCTTTATTTGCATCTAATTGTTTCGCAATAACAAAACGGATTAATTATATTAGATCTAATATACAAAACAAACAGTATTCGGAATTTTGATGAGATATTTTAGTTACCGTTTTAAATCAGTTATATATATATGAGTTATGGCTGCTCAATTTAATAAAAAATTATATAAATGAAATCCTGAAGATTTTGATCTATTGATTTATTGTGTCAAAAAATCTCTTACAGACTAAATACTAATTTTCTGTTATAAGTTTTTTCTTCCACCAGATAACTTCCTCTGATCCGTTATAATATGGAGTCTGACTTCGCTTGGAGTGCGGGTGTCGATCAAAGTTAGTAATAATCCCTCAGTTGAGATCTTGCTCCTGGTACAGTCTGGTAAATGTGATATAGATCTGATTGAGGTCATGCGGTTTGAGTCTATCTCCATATGGAGGATTAGATACCAGAGTCCCACTCATCGCTTGATCCAAGTAGTCTTGACACGGTTTGGTAGTCCAAACAATCACATCAGTCAGACCAGCACGCTGTGCATTAGCCTCAGCGATAGTGATCATATTAGGATCAATATCACTGGCGGTGATCGTATGTTGCTTATCCCACCTCTGAGCATCATAGGCAGCTTTCATCTCCTGAGCGTACAGATTTTGGTCATACCATCCCCATGACTGAAACGCAAAATTGCGATGTAATCCGGGTGCAATATTTTTGGCGATCATCGCTGCTTCAATAGCGATCGTACCACTACCACAGCAGATATCATATAATGGTGTATCGAACTTCCAACCACTATCAAGTATAATGGCTGCCGCAAGGTTCTCCTTGATTGGCGCTGCTCCTGCTTCGAGACGATATCCTCTACGATGCAGACTATAACCACTACTATTGAGTAAAATACTTACTTCATTGCGGTCGATAGAGATCATAATTTCCAGTGGTGCGATATCTTCATTAATATCGAGTTGTTCTTTATTTCCAATTTTGTCATAGATCGCTTTTTGACTGACTGATTGGATAGTTGGAGTACTCGTGAGTTGGCTATGCTTTGAGCTTGCAGTAACGATAACTCACTGTCCAGGACTAAGCCAGTATTCTCGACGAGCTCATAATACTCACTCATACAGATGATCTCGAGTTATCGCACGAGACTCTCATACAGTCAGATAGAGCTTATTAGCTACTCTACTCCAGATATTGACACGAGCGATCACAGTCTCATCTCACTCAAATTCGAGCGTAGTAGGAGTGATAACACGAGACAGAGGATACCCGAGACGCTTGAGTTCAGTCTTGGCTGCTTGTGCGCAGTTATATGGTGTGGAGAGGAGGTATTTCATCATAAATATATTTTCTAAATAATTATGCCGTAATGTAATATTTAATAATTCATTGTGTTTTTTTGATTTCAGTCCAACTTTCCACATCAAACTCAATCACTGTCGCAGATCACTTTGCTACGAGCGGGAAGTTGCAACGCAGAAGTAGAGAGATAAGATCAGTGAGGTCATCATTGTGTCATACAATCATAAGAGACTGGATATTGTCTGTGGCAGTAGTAATATCATCCAAATAAGGATCAACTCCCTTGAAAAATAGGTTCTCATCACTATGTAGCTTGAGATCAAATTTCTTGCACAGTTGCTTGGCTGTATCATGACAGCGGTTGGCGGTACTAGATATCGCATGGTCCGGCTCAATATCTAGCTTCTTGAGCAACTTGGAAAGCTTTTTGCTTTGCTTGATTCAATGGCTAGTAAGAGGACGATCATGATCAGAGATTACTGGAGATTTATCTACTGCTTGTGCGTGACGAACTAGGATAAGGATTTTCATAATTATAATTACTTATTTATAAATGTCTTGATTTCTGATGTTAGACAATTACATTATAGCTAATATTTATTTTATAACAATCAAATAATATGTGATTATGAAAATCTCCTGTAGAATCAAATTTTAATGAAGAAATTAGTCCAGTAATAGGAAACGAAAATATTGAATCAACGGTAGTTATCCCAACAAACGCGATAGACATTACTGAACTTATTGAGGAAGAATATCCGGATTTTTTTGATTCAGCCATCTAAAAACCATATTCTATTTTTTTAAGTATTATAAAATTCAATCCTATTACTGAGAGTGGATTTTTTCATTATTTAATGATTCCTTGCACAATAATAATATTAAAATGAAATGTCTTGGTAACACTAAACTGAATACGACTACCAAACTCACGCTCCAGGATCTCCATCTGCCATGTCATCATCTCCAAGAACATCGTTACTGGGGTCGTGAGTCATCATGACTGAAGCTCAAACAACTGTCCAAACATAACCCTATACCAGTCGAGTCAGTCATCTCCTCATACAAACGCCTCACGAGGCTCCCACTTTTTGGCAGATTCATCAACATTCTCATCGAATGTTGTCTCTGGGATATAAGGTAAATTCGCTACTATCACAATGTTATCGTAAGAATTTCGTAGTCAGACATGTTCTGAGCTCACCCAGTCGAGCATGCTAGCCGTTACTAACTCTATTGTGCTTTGTGCTTTGTGATTTGTGATTTCATCTTGATGTCTAGCGAGATTTTTGCGCGTAAGTTCAATAATTTGTGGTTCATAATCAGTGAGGTATGTATGTGACCATGCTTGCGGAGCCAAGAGCAATGAACTTAATCACAATACTCCACATCACGTACCCACATCGATCAATATGTTGTTGTTTCATTTGCTGGCCATCCCCTCGACTACACTCTGTATCATATATTCTGTCTCAGGTCTTGGAATCAACGCCCTTCCATCAATATGAAAGTGATTACCTAAAAATGATACATTATCAGTAATGTATTCTAATGGTTCTCACTCATCAACATAGCGACGGTATCAATTAATTACTCTATACTCTACATCACTATCCATTGGGTTATTATATTCAAGATGGATTTGATCTTTGGTCTTACCAGTATAAAACTCAATAAGTTTGAAGATGAGAGCTTTTTTGGGATATTGTATATTTGAGATGAGTTCAAAATAGGTCATGATTCAATTGAAATTTTGTAAGGTTCATAAAGTTTATGAGATTTTTTATTTATCCTTGCTCTCTATTCTTATATCTTCTCGGACATTCTTCTTCTTAAGGATTCACTATTATTCAGCTATTTTTTGTTTATGTAATATAGTGAAATCTAGCTTAGATACAATATTATCATTATAAAGATTTTTTTACTTATTACTTGACTTTTATATTTAAATAGTTTTTATGTCTAACAGTATGTTGTCTTAGCATCATTTAAATTACTAAATGGCGGTTTAGTATTTATTATGGTAGGGAGAGTGGTGACTCGTTAAGCAACATACTAATTTAATAGATTAGCCGGTAAGATTTTTCTTCCGGCTTTGTTTTTATCTTAAAATGGAATTCTTATATTTTTAACTAAATACACTTATAATATATATCTTTAAAACTTCAGATAATCAAATCACAGCATGAAGTACGGCTCTAGCTGCTGATATGCATCCGACTTATAATGTTTATACTTCTACCGAAGAATTAATTACTTATATCATCCATAGATGATACTTTATTTCGAAATATAAAAAATATTTAGTGGCTGGATAAATTAAATTGTGTGGATATTCCTTCTACGCAATTTTTATTTTACCTTCACTTACTCACTACACCAAAAGTAGCAAATAGGACATAAATATCAAGAAACACTGATCGGTTTTGAATATAATAGAGTTCTAGTTTTGCTTCTTCGTTGAAATCTAGTGTATCACGACCGAAGATTTGAGCATATCACGTAATACCTGGTTTGACAGATAAAAGTCTACGTTGTCGTGTATCATATCCTAATACTTCACGAGGAAGATGTGGACGAGGACCAATCAGTGACATGGATCCTAACCACACATTGAATAACTGTGGAAGCTCATCTAATGACTTAGTACGGATCCAACGTCCTACCTGAGTGACTCTGGGATCATGGTGGATCTTGGGCATGGATCATGGACGAGTATTGAGGTCTGACTGGATCAGAGTTTCGTAGTACTGATCTGCTCTGGTTCATCCATATCATGGTCAAGTACAATACTCAAACCTCATACTCCTAAACTTGAAGAAGCTGAACTCACGTCCACCGAGTCAGACTCTACGCTGTACAAAAAATACTGGACCACTATCTTCACGTTTGATACAATATGCAATATAGAGCAACAATGGACTCAAGAGTATGATGCCTATCGTGGAACCAATCAGATCAATGATACGCTTGATGACAAGTGCTCGCTCATCGATCGTCGATGACTTGTACTGGAGACCAAGAAGCGGTCATAGTTGCTGTTGCTCAAAGATGAGATCATCGAGAAACATTGCGCTATGCACATGAAAGAACTCCTTGCCAGCAATCGTAATACGATCAGCAAGAAGCTGAAGCTGGTCTAGAGCAAGTGGTCACAAGAGCAATACTGTATCATAATTGACGATTGTTTCTGGGAGATGATCATAATCAAAATGATGGATCTTAGCGTCGATAGTATGGTGAATGAGTTTGATGGCTTCTTGAGTATTATGATCATCAGTAGTGACTACCGCAAGACGATAGCTACGCCCCAACCAAGACATAATACGCTCATATACAGGATCTACTAGCGTAATCACCAGCCGCGTCAGTGCTACTGCTATCACAATCACAAATCTCGAGATACCTCAAGCAAACAAAAATCCAGCACCAAAATATGCAATACAAGTAATTACAATTCACCATGTAATGATGGTCTTGATGAAACGCTTATAATACCCAAGTACGAGTCACTGCAACTGAAACATCTTGTGTCTCATACCTATTGCAAGATACAATACCATCGATAGACCAGCAAAGAGGATCAGCTCTGATATAATAAATGGAGGGATTCTGACTTGAACCCTAGGTATGAGATCTGTATACTGACGTAGCTCATATGCTCACCAAAATGCAAGTGCTATCATACACAGATGGATCAATGGTCTCAATGCACGGACGTAATGACTTTTCATTGACATACCTTATAGTGATGAGATATAGGTTTGCAACATCAAAAGAAACCCTGACTTCAAATCGTCAGGGTTAATGCTTTTTTTAGGAAAGGGCGACTGAAACACTAATAGTCTTTTTTGGGATTCTGATTTTGACTTTGTAAGTGTTGCAGATATGTTTGTGTTTTTTGTTTCTCCTCACTAGGAAGAAGGTCGAGCGGGATTGTTTCAGCATATTTTACCTTAGGATTAAGGCTTGCTGATGCTCCGCTCGAAGCACCAATACCTAATCCTCCTCCGTTTTGGCGATCTCCATCAACATCTGCATCACAGAAGCAGAGATCCATCAACTGTCCTCCCATTGGGAGTTTTCCAAATGTGTTAAAAAAGTTTTTCATCATTTTGTTTTTTTTAAGTTAAGATTTTTTGTTTTATATATCTGAGAATACCTCATTCAAAAGAAAAACCCTACAGAGCGAATCATATAGGGCTATTTAAGATTTATAATATTTAGTATTATTTGCTTTTGGAATTCTGTCACTAATCCTGCTGCATCTCAAATAGCCCACCACAGAGGAGGACGTACTTTTTGAGAATAAAGCATCTAGCGATAGTATTCATAATGGATATTTAATCATCTTATCGTGCATTTCAAGTTATTTTCTGATTGTTTTTATAATTCAAAACAATACATATAATATTATGACACATACGGCACAACTATCTCCTCGTATCTTATGATTTCTCACACACCTCGAAGCCAATAACTCCAAGGTCTGGATGGATGAGCGGAGAGATTTTTATCAAGATTCAAAGCAGGAGTTTATTGATTTTGGGCAAGCATTGCTGCTTGAGTTAGTAAAAGTTAATCCTAACTTTGCTGATGTTGACATCAAAAAATGTCTGTTTAGGATCAATCGTGATATGCGCTTCTCGAGAGACAAGACTCCATATAAACCATGGTTTGGGTTCTATATTGCTCCCGGAGGCAAGAAGTCATCATATGCGTGATTATATCTTCATATCCAACCGTGAGGTAGATCACTGGTCGCAGGGTGATGCTATGAGCTGGATCGTGAAAATCTCCAAGCAGTCAGGGAGCAACTCATCATCTATGATCAAGAGCTATCTCTCATAACTAATGATAAGGCTTTCAGATCTCAGTTTTGACAGATTCATGGTAAACCTCGTATACCCTACCTCGTGGATATATCAAAAACTGACCATGATCTCAGTGGCTGATGCAAGATTCATGGTATACTCACAAATCATACACTGATGAGCAAGTCACGAACCCTGAATTTCTCTCACAAATTGTGTCAGACTATCTCATCCTCAAGCCACTTAATGATTATTTCAATGAAGTTATAGACTGGAAGACATCACTGGAGAGAACAATGTGACCAAAATAATTTAGAATTATGAATTATTGATTATGGATAATAAAAATTTACATAAACATACTCAAGATCTTGCAGACTTCTATACAGCATCAGCACATAAGCGGCACCATACTCGTCGTCGTGACTGGCCAGAATTTGTACATATTGCGGAATATATCAACTCAATCGAATCTGATCATCTGACCATCCTAGAGGTTGGTTGTGGTGATGGAAGATTATATGGATATTTGGCTGAACACTGCCCTAGTAAGACGCTTCGTTATACGTGAGTAGATGTGAGTCAGTGACTGATTAATCTTGCAACTCAGCAGTATGATAGCGCAACACGAATCTGTGATGAGATGAACAGTTACCTCGAACTTGTGCCTCAGCAGTCCTGCGATGTTGTGATTGGGATTGCAAGCATACAACATCTCCCTACTCGTAGAGATCAGAGCTTATTCTTTCATGAAGGATATAGAGTACTCAATTATGATGGATCACTGGTCATGACCAATTGGTCACTCTCATGGTGGTTTATCAAGCGTTACTGGAGACCATTGATGATAAGTGTAGCCAAGAGCATCGTCACATTGTGATATGCTGACCGGCGCGATGTGATGGTACCGTTTACCGATGGAGATCATACAAGTCATAGATTTTATCACATCTTCAGTAAGAGAAGATTGACTAGTTTACTCAGACTTGCAGGATTTGCTATTGTCAAAGCAGCATATAGTGACTCGTCTTGATGACTCACCTATAACTGGAAAATCAGTAGAAACCACTATCATATCGCTCGCAAACAAGTCAGACTATCTTAATTCTCATCTTGCTTATGATGAAGTAATCATTATTTTATACTCAAACTATCACATTATCCGGATAATCCTTTGCTACGTGAGATAACTCACAACATAAGTAGACCTTGACTATTAATGGTGTTTTGCTATGTAGTATATAATTATTACGTCATAATTTATTCCGGTTTAGTTGGTAAATATACTATATCAATATCAATATGAATATATCTCGATCTCGTGCAGTTGATAATTTTAAAAAATATGGAATTTTTTGGTATTATAGTGCTCAGAAACTCCCAATTGATATTTACAAAGATATAATATTATTTCATGAGTTTATAGAAAATATCGAGCAACTGATTCATACTCATTACCATACTCAGTCACATCTGATCACGATAGTTCAAGATCGGCATGAAGCTTATAAGTCACAAAACTATGATCATCCAATATATGGAGGTTTTATCGAGGTAATGATTCGTCGTAGAATTGGTGCGGAGTATGTTAAGTCGTTTCTTCAGTCGATGTTGCTTCATACTACTCATATTGACTATCAAGATGAAGATCAAATCGAAGCATATATCTATGGTAGTGCTGAATCTTTGTGAATCATGATCAGTGAAATCGTGGGCTGTGCTCCAGCGGGTCAATCTCATGTCAAAAGTCTGAGTGAGTGAATCTGGTTTGTTCATATGCTTTTAGATCTGCCTCACGATCGACATGATGGTAAGCAATACATCCCCCGTAGTACACTCACAAAATATCAAGTAAGCCCTGAAGACATCTCCAAAGCAATCCGTACTGGTAGACCAAGTGAGCCTGTGCGTGTTCTTATCAAACACTATGTGGATCTACATGAGTCAATGTGAGCATATGCGATTAAGTGACTATGATACCTCAACAATAATTGACATGAAGCATTATTGCTAATGCTCAGCGACTACGAACAGATCGTAGATATAATTAAAAGATATAATTATAATATATTTCATCCTCGCTTCAATACGACGATTGGTGGCAAGATCTGATGATATCTCATGTATCGATTTTATTCTCTGATATGAACAAACTAATATATCCTATCTTGTTGATAATTGGGGCAATGAGTCTGACTAATTTTGTGTTTGCGCAGGGTGAGGAAGCTCCTAGACAGACACCCAAATGTCAGGCATGTAGTAGTGGCTCTCCACTAATGAGTTCGTATATGGCGATGATGAATGAGATTATTAGTGCATTATGATGAGTTACTAATATTGATCCTGGTGCAATCAATGGTCAATGATATAATATTGATACGAAAAATAGTCGAACTAAAGAACGAGCATCAAACACAAACACCTCAAGACTCGATATCACCAATCAAGCTCGTGGAATCAAATCTGATATGACTGCTCTCAATAAGGCTCAAGAGAGAATCATGAGTGCAGGTAATACTATCATCAATACGAAGTTTCAATACAATCAGCAAGTAGAAGCAAAAGTAGTATCAGCCATAACTACTGCTCTCAATAAACAAGTTTGAACTAGCAAATTATTTATCAAACAATGAACAATCACGAGCTCTAACTACGATGATCTATTATTGTCTCTGATACAACTTCATCAATATATGTCTAAAATACCTACTGCTGAGTCATGATACAGCTTTGTCCGACAATGATATCAATCTAATCCTACTACTATCTCCTGACTTATCACATACTATAGCTGTGCACAGACTATCCTCACCTGTAATAGTAATACATCTCTCCTCAAACAAACTGGTGTTAGCGTCAAATGATACTGGGCAGATATTGTACGTGCAATGAAATCTATCGGAGAGACTATGAATCGTTCCTATCGAACAACCGATATAAAAAGATCAGGTAATCTTGTCAACTTTGGTGGAGATCTAGAAAACATATGATCTAATATTGAGGAACAATGATCAATTTTTGCATGAGAACGAAAACAACGAAATAAAGACAGAAAAGCTAAACGTGCAGCGAGAAAAGAGCAAGAAAAATCACAAGAGCAAGAAATTGAAGATATTAAGTGAGCACAAGCTGCAGCTAGTAAAGGAGGAGAAATAGCTATTGATAAGACTACAGCTCAGCCAGATGTAACGAACAATAGTCCAAAATATAAACAATGAGAAATATCTATCCTAGCTGCTGCACTCAATAGTGCTACTGATGTAAATCTATTACAACGCGTGGAAACACAGAGGTATACTGTGACTACTGACTCTACTATTATTGCATATAAAATACCAATACTTACAAGACAGATTTATAGAACTGTACAAGAAGCCGTAAAGCAATCAGCCAATGCAATCATCAGCGTATGTAAAGAGCACTGTGCCAATGTGCCATGATATTGCGGTGAGGAGATTAAGTAATGATAAGCTTGAATTTTCACTTAAAATAATCAATATACTATAGCACAATACAGAAGGTCACCCATATACTTCTTAACCCAAAATATCTATGTCCAAGAGTACTATATCCGTCATGGATTGGCTCATCCATAAGCCTATCACTCTCATCATGCCAGAATGAGCAGAAACTCCACCTATCTGAGCATATATTATCTATCGTGGAGACAATGATAAGAATCTTGTATGAGTCTATATTGGTTATCCAGTCGAATCTGCCAAGACTGGAACCTATATTGAAACCCTCTCATGAGATAAACTTGATAGATTTGATCGTTATCAGCGTAAGTCTGCAGATTTATTTTTGATGCGAAAGAAAGAATTTAAAGCAAAATTCCCCCAGACTAAACCTGTGACTGGTAGGTCAAATCTCCAATGAGATACCGTATATCTCTATTTCTACTGCGAAGAGAGACTTGATTTCTCTGACTTTGTGAGATACTTTCGCACCAAGATGCCGGTCAAATTCTTCCTCTATCAGATCGGAGCAAGAGATATGGTCAGGCTAGCCCCTAATGCCAAAGAGTGGTTGAGTGAATGTGGATGCTGACCTATGTGATGTTGCGGCTCAGGACCATTACCTACCGTGGAGATGGAAAATATTGCTATTCAGTCGCTGGAGTGACGCGACACGGAGAAACTCAAGGGTAGATGTGGTAAGCTTAAATGTAGTATTGTGTTTGAGAAGTGACTATACCTCGAAGAACTTGCCAACTTCCCATTTAAGTGACAAGAAGTCAAAGTCGATAAAAGTACCAGAGGTATCTGTGTTGGTCACAACATCATGAATGGTGAGGTCTCGATCAAGGCTCATGATGGAGAATTTATCAGAGCAGATGTATCACGTGTAGAATTTGATCGTGGTGAGCAGAAGAAATATTACAATACTTTACTTAGTAATAATCGTTATGTAAATGATAATGAATAACAATGAAGAAACAAATCTGATGAGCGATGGGCTCGAAACTAATACTATCAATAACCAACAAGATATCATCGGGCAAGTCATGGATAATAGTGACGAACTCAGAGATCTCAATGATGCGGTAGAGATCGGTGTAGGAGATATCTTGGATGATGGTGAAGCAGTCAAGACATTGGAACAAAAATATGCTGAGTCACTAGATGCACTGAAGAAACTTGAAGATCAGATCAAAACTCTGACCTCAGTTGCTGCTACCTCACAGTCTCAGTATCTATCTCTTAAGGCAGAATTTGATGCTGCACAGCGTATGAGAAGCCTTGAGAAGGCTCGTGACAAAGTCTCAGCTATTGTGGCTGTGGCAAAGAAATTTGTTATCTTAGCTGAATATATGAGACAGTTCCTTGCTCATCTTACACCAGAGCTCAAAGAGCACGATCTTATCAAGTGATTACAACTCAGCTATGATAAATTTATCAGTACAGAACTAGCAGGATATGGTATTAAGCAGATTGAATCTCTCGGGTTAACGCCAGACAGTGAGCTTCACGAAGTCGTAATGATGGATACAACCACTGAGTCAGACATAGGAGTCCTCAATAGTTTGGGGCATGAGTGATCTGACTTTACTGGACGTATTATCCGTGAATTTGAAGTATGATATTATTATATGGATGGTGAGACCAGACATATTATCAAGGCAGCGAAGGTTGTAGTTGGATAGTACCTTAGTGGAATTCTTGTCATTGTACTGACTTTGTCAGTATAAACGAGGAATGAAGTCTAAGTACGAGGAATGAAGTCTAAGTACATGACGTGGCAATTAAGTAGTTATTATATAATGAATGAATTCAATAATTGACCAAACAAATATATTACTACAGCTATCAACTGATCAATATACTCAAGATCAGTATAATTTACTCATTGACACAATTAACTATCACACTGACCTCTATCATCTTGAACAAACTCCCATCATCAGTGATTATGACTATGATAGACTCTTTGATCTATGTAAAAAAGTAGAATCTGACAATATATCATGGTTACGTGCTGATAGTCCTACTCATCGTGTGGGTTCTGATATCCAACAGTGATTTGAACAAGCTCCGCACCTTACTCCTCTTCTATCTCTTGAGAATAGCTATGATGCAGAAGATCTAAAAGATTGGGACGAATCAGTAGCTAAACTACTCGGGAAACTATGAGTCGAGTGATATAGCTATCTCATGGAACCTAAATTTGATGGTATTAGTATGGAACTTGTCTATACTAATGGAGTATTGGCCCAGGCAATAACGAGATGAGATGGTACCGTATGAGATGATGTAACATCCAATGTCCGCACTATTCGTGACGTTCCACTCAGACTCAGTCAGCCAGTTTCGATCCGCATTAGATGAGAAGTTATCATGCCCAAATCACAGTTTGAGCGTATCAATACTGATCGTGCAGCATCTGGAGAAGCACTCTTTGCTAACCCTCGTAATGCGGCATGATGATCACTTCGTCAGCTGGATCCAAGCGTCACAGCGAGTAGATGATTGATCTTTATTCCATATGAAATTTTATCTTTATAACTTATAAATAACATGGCCTTTGGAGAAACATATATTTTAGACTTCGATCAAGAATTACCCTTATGAAGTGCTGAAATTATATGAGTAGATACAGATACACATACTAAGTACTGATCTGAAAAAAGAGATATTGCTAATTTACTTCAAGAAGAACCCATAGATAGAATAGATTTATTATAGTTAATCTAACTAGCTATGACCCAAGTAATTCTTGTCGATGAACATGATAACCCAGTGTGACTGGAAGAGAAACTCAGTGCTCATGAGTTAGGTTTGTTACATAGAGCATTTTCAATATTTGTATTTAACTCACAGTGATACTTATTACTTCAGCGTAGGGCAATAGAAAAATATCACTCATGATGATTGTGGACTAATACAGTCTGTAGTCACCCTAAACCTGATGAAGGCATTATCCACTGATGTAAGATTAGAATGATTGAGGAGATGTGATTTAGCACTGATGTATCAGAAATTTTTTCATTTGTCTATCGTAGTGATTATGAAAACAACTTATCTGAACATGAGTTTGATCATGTATTCGTAGGATATTACGACCAAAATCCGGTACCTAATCCCGAAGAAGTTTGTGAATTTACCTGGAGGTCATTGGAAGAAATCAGAAATGATATCATCATCAATCCTCAAAACTACACCACATGGTTTAATAAAATAATGCTTTGCGATGATCACTTTGGTCTCTTAAAAGAACATTCACTACAATCTTCATAAGATGCATACTCAACTCGACCATCTCAATTATCTCAAGGACTTATGATTCACTGTCGATTACTGGACGAGGGAAGTTTGAACAGTTGATGAAGTAGTACAAATTTGTCAAGATCCAGCGACGCTGCAAGAATTTAATAAGCAAGATATTGAGTTTGATGGAATCGTGATCAAGGTGATGGAGCTTGATGCATGTAAGCTGCTTGGAAGTACTGATCACCATCCAAGACGAGGTATGGCATACAAATTCCCTGCTCAGCAGGTTGCTACCAAGCTGCTGGATATCGAATTTCAAGTTGGAAGAACAGGCATTATCACACCTGTATGACAAGTGGAACCCACACAGTTATCTGGCGCAAATATCAGTAAAGTCAGCCTCCATAATTTTGATATTATCAAAACTAAGGATATCCGCCTATGAGATCGCGTCTGGATCCAAAGATCTGGTGAGGTAATCCCGTATGTTGTGTGACCAATCGTACAGACAAGAACTGGTGAGGAGACTGAAATCCTCTGACCTAACTCATGTCCAATATGCTGACATCACACTCAGATTGAAGATGAAGACAATGGTGGTTATCTACTCTACTGTCCCAATCCAGCATGCCCTGCTCAGATCAAGGAACGTATCACCCATTTTGTTTCTCGTGACTGTATGGATATTGATGGTCTCGGTGAGCAAATCATTGAACTTCTCGTAGACCAGTGAATTATTAATACTTTTGCAGACTTATATAAACTGACTTGACTCCAATATCGCCCGATTCTCAATGCTCTTCCTGGATTTAAGTCTAAGAAAATTGAGAACCTCCTTGCATCACTGGAAACTAGTAAAACTACCAAACTTTGGAGGGTCTTGAATGCGATTGGTATCAGACAGGTAGGAACTAAGACAGCAAAATTGATTATTGAACATATCCCAGAACATAATAATTTTGAATCATTATGATTGGAAACTCTCGTACAATATCTTACAGACTCAAATTTCTTAAGTCAAATTCATGGTATCTGAGATAAGACTATTCAGTCATCTATCAAATGGTTTGGTGATGATGATAATATCTCACTCCTCCAGCAACTTGCTGATGCATGAGTACAATTTGATAACTATGAAACTAACAAAAGATCCGGTACTGGACCACTATCATGAGTAAGATTTGCTATCACTGGAAGCTTCCAACTCCCTCGTAGCAATCTCAGCCAACAACTGGTCAGGCTATGAGCAGAATATTGCGAAAATATCACTAAGAACGTAAGCCACCTTATTGTCTGACAAGACGCAAGTAGTAAAGTAACAAAAGCAGAGAAACAGTGAATTATCCTCGTACAATGAATTGAGTGAGTAGAGAAAGAGTGGGATATTGTGATTGATAAAGGGATAAGTGATTGATTATTTTAAATCATATACCTTATGAGCATTACGTAATATTCTTCATAAAAAAAGATCAGATTATGATTGAGTAATACAACATAAGGTTTAAATAATTTTGATAACATCCTGCTCAGTAACATGCTCAAGAGCTTTATCAATATAACGCTTCATTGCACGTAATAGGTACAATGTGGTTTCTGATTGCTCTTTTTTCTTTTGATTTGAATCAATCTGATCTTTATAACGACTTATAACTCTGTCATTTGCTTCTATTTTTTTACTAATTCATACAGCTCGTAATCATTTTTTCTCTTTGAGAAGCCTTTTTCATTGGTCTTGTGCTTGAGCAAGATTTGTTCTATAGTCAAAATCTATTTCATGATAGATATTTACATCATCAATTTTTTTATCAATTTCTCTTAGCCGATATTTATATAGTATTTTTTCATCATTAAATTTATCAACACATCACTTAATAATACTATCTGGTTCAGAATCTCGATTGAGGTAATGAGAAATATTATTTTTGTCCCAAAATTCTGCAGGTTGCTGATCGACATATTCTGCGAGATTATTAATTTGTTCAAAAAACTCTTCTTTTTCGGCAGATTCAAGTGCTTTGGATAATTTTTTGAGTATCTTTTTGATTGGTGGCTTATTTCCTACTGATTCAATACTCAAAGACTCTATCATGATATATTGTTATCAAATAATATTTCATTATAGTCATGATTACTCATTTCGTCAAATCCCTATGAAACACGATCGCTGATCTAACATTAAACAAGAACATCATATACTCCCCGATTTTGTAAAACTACTCATGAAGATAGGTCAGATATCGTGAATTATCCGCATCATTCCAGGTAGAATCTCGAGACAGCAAAAGTGAAGTAGTGAAATTATCATCTCACTATCCTACCCCACTGATACTGGTCTCAAATATCTCCTCAAAAAATGATCTACTGTTCAAGAATGCTTTATCACATGTGATTCTCATGACTCGACTATCCAATCTCAGATCCAAGCTCTTTGCGCACAAGCTGACATCATCTATAAGTGATAATTTTCAAAATGCTGAGCAACAATGAATATCTATAAGGGTAGATAAAATTGATGCTCTAATCGCTCAAGCAAGGCTTGGTTACGAGACAATGTTGTCTGCGTCTCATGCTGAGCGTATAGACCAGCGTCGTAGTGCGTCCAAATGAGAAATCACCTATCGTCAATGAATTGCTATATCAGCAACTGTAATACTTGTACTTGATATTACTATCAATCGGCAATATCAACATACAACCCTGCAACAGATTAATCATATCATTAACCACACTATTATCTCTTGTGAGCAACTATGACTGGAATGTATTATCCTCTACTGTGATCAATGAAAAGTCAGGGAGTACCTTTGTGAGTGATTAGATCAGACAATTAATTTTCTCAATACTCTTATTAAGGGTGTTTGAAAAACGAATACGCTATTGGCAACATGTCTACAGCAATGCTATAACGAACATTACGATAAGCATATCATCATACTCAGCGACCGACTGAGTCGGGACAATGCGAAAGACTTCAACCAGATACAACAACTTCTTGATACATATAAAGCACTATGATACATCCGAGACTATCCTAGTCCAATTATCTATAGATGAGCAGCGCCTGAATGATTGATCCAGTTGAAACATTAGCAAAAATCACTATGAATATGGTACTATTTTAATTTTCACGACTACTATGACTAAAAGTCAGCTTATCTCTACTATTAAGTCACTCGACACTGGGATAGCACAGTTATGGTACGATCATATCCTGACTTACCTTCTGTCCCATAAGCACTACCCACGCTTGAGATCTGTGAGAGATAAGGTTATTCGATTTAGTGATATTAACTCAGACCTAGGCACTACTATCCATAAGATGAAACAGCTTTGATACACCAAACCTACTGATTACCGTATGGTTGCTCGCGCATTAACTCAGTACCACACACTAATCACTCCCACCATTGTACGTGCACCATCTGATGCCAAGACAGCCTCAATTATTGATACAAATACAGTGTTACTACACAATATCACTACTGGTATTGATATCTCACAATGAGATCAAAGATATAGTAGAAACTTGGATAGTGATTTAACTAAATTGCTTTGAACTTTATAAACCACGGAGGAGAGATGGCAGAGTGGTTGAATGCGGCGCCCTCGAAACGCGTTATTCGGGTAACCGAATCGGGAGTTCGAATCTCCCTTTCTCCGATTTATAATGATCGATTAGTATCGATTTTTTTATTACTTATAGAATCACAGTCACAGGACAGTGATCAGAACCGGTCACGTCGGTCTGATGAATAAATCATGTTACTTGATCTATGAGGTCACGAGAGACTGTCGCATAGTCAATACGCCGTCATACGTTATTGGGTCTGGCTCATGCGCGGTAGCTCCGCCAGGTATATTCGTCTTTCTTGTCCGGATGAAAATGACGAAATACATCTACCATATTATTGGATGCCAGATACTGGCTGACTTTATCGCGTTCTACTGGAAGGAAGCCAATCGATGTTTGGTTCTCCTTGGGGCGAGCAATATCAATCTCAGTATGGCAGACATTATAATCCCCTACTACAATAACTTTGCGACCACTCGCATGCTTATATTGCACATACTCAATGAGACAGTCATAAAACTTGAGCTTATAGGTCAGCATCTCTGTACCATCTGCTCTTGTCCCACCATTGGGGAAGTATCAATTGAGCAAGGTATAGTCTATTCCATCTTTAGAAAAGTTAATCTCCGTAACACGACCATCCTCATAGAACATACTATTATCAATAAAAGTATTACACGATACTACGTCAGACACCACGCTTCTACGCCAAAATATGGCAGTCCCAGCATAACCAGCTCTGGTACCAGCATGTCGACAGTAGTCGTAGTCAGCAAAGATATATTTTAGATCATCGGGCATCTGATGTTCGAATGCTTTGGTCTCCTGGAAGCAGTAGATATCAGAGTTATCAGATTTGATCCGCTCGGCAAATCATTTGCCCAGTACTGCTCTAATGCCATTGACGTTTCGTGAGGTTATTTTCATATTTTATAGTTTTTAAGAAATGTGGAGAAGGGGAATCGAACCCCTTATTTCTCGCATATGAGATTTATATTTAGCACATCTATTATAGTTAACATATTGTGAAAGTATCATCCAGATACTCTCCACACCGAGAACTCCACTTAATGTTAAGCAAAATTTTGCCATTATCGTTGCAATTATGTAGATAAATATTTTACCACCAATAGCTTCGATAACTGTAGTCAATATACTTCATATAATCCCCACAAGATTATAATAATTAACATATCAGCAAAATCAAACAGATCTATTTTTTAATTTTATTCCTCGCCAAATATGCCATCCCTAGGGCATCGCTGGTGTCATAATATTGCGGCTCATTGGCAAGACGGAAGATTTTCATCACAAACTGTTGCACAAGCTCTTTGCCTGCTGCGCCGTTGCCTGTGATGAATTTTTTGATTTCGTTGGGAGTTCGTTCATAAACTGGGATTCAGCGCTCGAGAGCGAGAAGCCAGATCAATGCTCTTACACCATATACGAACTCTGCATTAGCCTGGTTAGCTGATGTGAAGTAGAGCTTCTCCATACCGATCGCATCAACATGATGATCAGTCATCATCTGACTAAAATATAGTTGGATCTCACGCATCTTGGTGAAATAATCAAGTCTTGTGGGAGCTTTGCTATGTTGTAATACTACTCCAGCATCTACTACCGTCAGGTCATGATTGATTAGAGCATATCATAGTTTACGGATTCATGGGTCAATACCTAAGATCATGATGCACGTAATGAAAGATAAATTTCTTGGGAATTATTGAGTTTGATGGTGTCTCATAGATACTGGGCTGTAGTATAATCACCAGTATACAACGTAGTCAGTGAACCATCAATCATAGCAGATAAACCACGATATGACTCAGTAGACTGTATAATCGAAAATAAAAATATCTGTCATATTTTTCCTACCATAGTAAGCTGATCAAGCTCTCTGGAGCTATTTGCACTTAGTTCATATAAATATGTATATCATTTACCAAAAGATAACTCATAGCGATAATACACGATAAGAGGACTGCCTGATAGTTTGACTACTCATGTCCACATACCACCATATACCATTGTTGATAACGGAATCAAATATTGATCGTTAATCAGTAGATATGGATTTGGTCACTGCATCACTTGCTTGAAGTTAGTAGTAGGGATCAATGGGATCGTAGTAGAAAGATCTTGTCGACTACTACTTTTCTTAAGGATCTTCTCTCTGCTGGATTCGTTATTATTTTTTTGTTGCTCTGGAGTATCAAAATTCCAGTCCACTCATAATTGCTCCTCACCCGTTCACTCGCTTACTTGTTTATTTACTTCAATAGATCATTTTTGGTTAGCAGTTAATTTGTATGTAATCAGCACAATCGTGGTTACAAGACATAGTAATGCAATAGTATATCTAATTCGTCTTAGATCCATCAACAGTTAGTGATTTAATTTTATTGGATAAATAGTGCTGATATCAACCATTGTATGATGATAAAATTGCTTTTTGATAATAAATTTGTGCAGTAGGAAGTTGATCTTTAATAATGTATAGATCTCATATCATACCATAAATAAAATCATAAGGATGATCACGAGCTATTATCACCATTTGCTCCATTGCTTGATCTAGATTTGCAGTAAATAATGACTGAATTGCACGACCATAATCACATAAGTATGACTCTTTACCAACCATGGTGGTAGTACAACTCACAATATAATCAGATAATAAACTATTATCATACTGATCGAGAGGACTAATCAAATCCGACATAATCATGCCTGATGTGTATGAGATCGAGCGTCTATATGTATCAAAAAACTCAAAGTAATCTATCATATCAACTTGAGAGTCTTGTAAGATGGAACGGTATATTGTAGCCAGATGGCTATAATCTTGAAGTTCACGATACGATAATCCGATATATCTTAAAAGCTCAATATTTGGAATCTCTTCTTGTACTTGTGCAAGGTACTGAATAGTATCTGTATATTGTCAATCTCGATATGAGGCGATACCATACAGTCTCTGATATGTAATAAGATGTGTTACATCAAGCTTCATTAACTGCGTAAGATATGATTTTGCTTGATCTCGATCATGGGTCATGAGACGGCCATAAGCCATGATTTGTAGACCAAGAGTGTAATCAGGATTGAGTTTGAGCGACTGCTGTGCAAGATGAATCGCAGGAGCATAGTACCCATGACGAAGTAAAGTACTTGCAAATAATCACCATAAATATTGCTGAGGAGCTTGTTTATAAGCTGAATATGTAGTAAGATTTGCCAGTAAATCTGACGCGATAGGAGCATAATCACCGCTGAGCTGATGAACTATTTGATAAAATGCATCTACATCACCACTAATCAATGTCCTAAATGATGTAAAAAATAAGCCATCCTGATTGGTAATCAGCCCACTTGCAACAAGTGTATCAATGGTAGTTTGATATTCAGTGAGAAATTGAGGAGTATATTCTCCACGATTGAGAAGTAGCTTTAGGTAGTCGGGATATTTGGCCTGTATTGGATATTCTTTGAGAAGAATTTGATATAGATAGATTGCAGTATAATATGCTCCATCGTCAGTGAGGCTTGCAACCAGATCAAACAGATATTTGGGATCTTTGTCTTCGTTATACAAATCAAGTAAAGCACTAGTCTGCTTGGTGAGTTTTGGCAACTCAGTAGCTACAAGTGACTGATACTCATCAGTCTTGGTATCATGGATCGAATTACCACTTGATACAGATCATGAGCTATCTACAAATCCAGTCAGCATATCTGGTTGTTGCTGAGTAATGTATCGATCATAAGCCACTGGGAAACCATAGTATGCTCCTATAATCACAGCTGTAACCAAAACAAGAATAATATATGTCAAATAGCGCTTCATGAATCAAGATATAGACAAATTATAGAATGTGTAGTTTGTAGTGATTATGAGCGGAGTATCAAGGAAAAAGTCAAAACTAAAAATCGCTTGACTATATATATATGTTGATTAATATATTAATTACAAAAATGTCAAATATAAACAAAAAGATATGAATTTAAAACCAATTACGTTTCTCACTGCAGCAGTAGAGGGACAAGAAGAACAAGTTTGGGTTGGAGTACCTGAATTACTAAGCTCTATGAGTGTGGGTATTCAGAGAAAAGATGGGTCCGTATGGTCAGGATACTCATCGTATGAATTAGAAGAAAGAGACTGGCCAAACTTTGTGACTGCATGGTACGTAGCACAAATATATACCAAGGCATTAGTGAATTGCAGCGGCCTAACAGCGGGAAATTCACTACTATCCAAGTGCTCAAGTGTATTTAAAATTACTAAAGTACCCTATGAAAATCAAGATACTGCTTTCGTAATCAATTTCCTTACTAATAAGGAGCAAGATATCGAAGAGGTATTATTGATGAAACCGCCAATGTATTATATTGATTATGTGGTATATAAGGCAAAAGAAGTTGGTATATATTTTGAAAGCAAACTTTTGGAGAAATTTTTAAAAGAAAACTATCAAGATGTACCAGATTCACTCTGGGAAAATCTTACACAGTATGAAGCTTGGCGACGAAGGCTAGCATCTCAATACTGAAAAGTAAAGCTTTGTTTTCAAAAACCTCAGTTCGGATTTTCCGATATGCTGAGGTTTTTTTACTATTACTCAATATAATACGTATACCACTCATCCCATAGCAACTTCTGTGCAATCAACTGAATCTGCTCTAGTTTTACGTCACGATATGCCTGTATAATCTCTTCAATTGTTTCGATCTTACCATAGATTAGATAATCACTACCTACTCGCTCTGATACGTCACTACTCGTCTCCAGTCACATCTGTAGTGTACCAATGAGATATCATTTTGCTTGATCAAGCTCAACTTGGGTGATAGATTCTCATGTCGCAATTGAAGCCAACTCTCATTTAATTAAATCGATCGTCTGATCAAAATTATCCTTACGCAGTCAGGCACGAATCATAAATACCCCGTCATCACTATCACCATAGTGACCTGCTTGAGCGTAATAACATAGACCATGCTTTTCACGCAATAGCTGCCAAAATCTGGATGATGTATTGCCTCACATAATTGTACCAAGCAACTTCGCAGGATAAAATTCTGGAGTATCATACTTATAACCATCAGTAGCGATGACCATGTGATTTTGCTCTGTACCCTTGGTATGGTATCATAGTTTCTGACTCGGTCTTGTGATACAGCTACGATTTGGTTTAGTTCCTCCCTCTCATGTTTGCATCCCCACAAAATACCTGGAAATCAATCACTCAATCACGTCAGAATTTGGAATTTTTCAACATACTACAAGCACCATGCTATTGGTAGTATACAAATCATTGCGATGATCGAGCAGCATCTGCTGAGTAAATGATAGCACATTGTCCTCTGTACCAATCACTGGTCTACCGTATGGATTGTCTCCCATATACCATTTGCGTCGTAGTGAATAGATCCATCTAGCAGGATTATCTTCGATCATCTTAATTTCTTGCACTACTACTCACTGCTCTGTTGCAAGCTCATCAATGGGGAACTGAGAATTGATGATCATGTCTGATAATACATCAATTGCAAGCTCCATAAAATCTGGCGCTGTCTTGATATAATAGCTTGCAGCATCATCACTAGTATATGCATTGTGCTCACCACCTATCTCATCGATGACGCGAGATACATCTTGACTCGTAGGATATCTGACTCCTCCCTTGAAGAACATATGTTCGAGGAAGTGCGAGATACCGTTGGTTGTGTCATCTTCATAGATACTTCCTGCTTTGACAAATAGCTGTGTCGTCACGCTCGTCGCATGAGGCATATCATAGAAGATACAGGTGAGTCAGTTAATAGTTTTGATTTGATAGGTCATTTTTAATTTTAAAAAAATCGGATAAATCGACAAAAATCAGATAAAAAGAACATAGTGATTTATGATTGATTTGCGAGAAGAAAAAATCCCGACTGTGTCGGAACTAAATATCTTTATGTATATTTTCTGACTTATCTGAGGCATGACACCTCTACTTCTTCTTCACAATATATAATTCACCTGTATCCATCTGATGTACAATCGTACCATCTTCGTACTTATACTGCTTATGTGATTGTTTACCAATATATCCACATCCAGCAAGCTGAATCAGAGTGTGCATTTCCACCAAGATACCAGGCATCATCACAGACAAAGTCAGCCATTCTTTCGATCCATCAGTATTAGTTTGTACCTTGGAGATCTTGACTTCATGTAGATATCCATGATGACTGTGATAGATCTCGGAAATTACAATTCCATCATTATCTGTCTTACTATCATTGTAGTGATAATTTACTACATATTCAGTCTTCTTGAGTTCTCATTGTGGAAAGATTGATGTCTGAATATACTCAAACGTAGTACCTCTATCTTTGAGAATTTCATAAGTATTATTAATCACAATATCTGACTTTTCAAGTTGTCATTCTCACGCAATTGTCCACATTGGAAAGACCTTAGTCAGCGTAGTTGCCACCATATAAAGTGGCTCCTTGGTACGCTCAGGATCACGAATCAAGCGACGAATCACAAGATCCTCTGCCTGACTATGAACAAATATTTTGAGCGGATCAAACTGTTCTGCAAGTTCATTTATTACATATAATCACTCTACAATCACATAATCAAATGGTCCATCAATGTGTTTACTAGCTACTCTTGTCTTCTCTATAAATGAATATTCTGGCATCTCAAATCCACCAGTAGTAATAAGTTTTTGAAGATCTTGGTTAAGTAATTCATGATCAATTAGATTTGGGTGGTCATAGGTGCCATAAATCATGGACTGGACTGCACTGTCTGGACGATAATAATGATCAGCAGAGATCAATAATACTTTCTTTCCTTCAGTATTTATACGATTGGTAAGTTGCTCAGCGATGTACGATTTTCCACTTGCAGTAGCTCCCGCAAGGTAGATGATCTGCTTTTTCGCTTCATGAATTGCAGCAATTACTTGATCCAGCTGTTCGTAAGTAAATGTTTTCATAAAAAAAAGTTATTTTAGCTAAAATAATATCTTATTATCTTTGTATCATTATACTGGTGAGAGTTGAAAATTGCAAATTAAGATAAGTGAATTAAGTAAAGTAAGAAGCTAGGATTGCATTATATAAGAAAAACCTTATCAACTTAAGTAACAATGAATTAGTGGCCTGTGTACCCCTTGAGAATAAAAAATAAGAACTTTAGAAACTTTATAAATTATAATGCAAATTCTCTCCTGACGTGAACCAGCAGCGTTCATCAAATCAAATCTTACTACTCGAGTAACTACAAATCTTAGCAGCAGTCACTACATTGTGATTTTATGGTATGGCGATAGTCCTGCCAGTGCTAAATATGTCCATATGAAGCAGAAATTCTGACTTGATGTGGGTATCCAGACGCTCTTGATTGGACAGTGAGAGACTCCTGATCTGAGCGAAGTCATCACAACAATTCAACAATACAATAACGATCCACTATGTGTAGGTATCATGTGTCAGCTTCCACTACCTGCACCACTATCAGATCAGAAGATACAAATCTTGGAAACAATTAACCCCCGCAAAGACATCGACGGACTCACTTGATCTGCTAATGGTAAAACTATACGATGAGCAAGCCAGCTCTACCCCGCTACTGTTGCATCTATCTTGTGAATTATGGATCACTATGAATATGGTGAGGTTCATGGCAAAATCATCACAATTATTAATAAATCTAATCTAATCGGAAAACCACTTGCGATGGCGCTCGTCGACCGTGGAGCGCAGGTAATTATGATCGGTAGAGCCGCAAGTCCCGAATGGACGAAAAGACAATGCAAACAATCAGATATTATCATTACTGCTACTGGAAAAGGTCACCTCGTGACTGCAGAATTTACTAACCCCAATCAAATTATCATTGATGCGGGAGTAGATTTTATTGACGGGAAGCTTGTAGGAGACGTACATCGAGACTCTGTAGATGATAAAATTCTAGCCTGCACTCCACCCACATGAGGTGTGTGACCGATGACGGTTGCATGTCTGTTTGATAATATTAGAATCTTATCTTCATCATCATGAAACTAATCATAGGCCTTTGAAATCCATGATCTAAATATGCAAAAACTCGCCATAATGCGGGGCGAATCATGCTCGATCAACTCATGGACGAATATCAAATTAGACCTTGGTCATTACATAAAGAACGAAATGTTATGGCTGGTGAAATGATAGTTGAATGAGAAAAAATTATCACGATCAAACCACTTTCATACATGAATCGCTCAGGGTCCGCGATCAAGTCAGCCTCACAGTATTATAAAATACTAACGTCTGATATTCTCATCCTTCATGATGAGATTGATCGAGAGTTTGGTAGAATCTGATCAAAATCATGAGGATCTCACGCCTGACACAATGGCCTCAGAGATACTATCACGCATCTTGGGACCAACGCATTTGATAGGATCAGGATCGGAGTTGATAGGCCGGAGAATAAAGATGAAATAGTCGACTATGTCCTCTGAAATTTTTCCAAGGATCAAATGCAGTGGCTACATAGTGATGGATATATTATTCTTAGGACAGAGATCAACAAACGGATAGTTAAATAGAATAAGGTTAATGAGATAGTAAACTAATAAGCTTTCCCATTACAAAAAGCAGATGCAATATTGACTCATTGGTTATCTCATTGATCACCGATAGCATTAGCAAAATCAGTTCCAGTTGTTAATCAATCAGAACCTGCTGAGTGCATAGTATCTCGTGCACCACAATATCATCGGCCAGCTTCTCCTTCATTTAAATCATAATAATAAGGATTTCACCATGGATCAGTTTCTATAGTTGCAAGGGCTCAAGAATTCATTCATGCATTAACTTCAATTTTGCGAAGCAAAGATCTTCGAGTATTTCTACAAGCATGGTTTGCGGGTAAATTGCGTAAACTCACATTATCAGATAAATCCCACGCTCCACATGCGCCACCATATCATCAATAATGTCACATCATTTGTCCTAATGTTTGCTGAGTATTAGATTGAGCCATGAATATCACCGTTTTGAGATCTTGAAAATCTTTTTCTACCCTCATATATCTTGCTTTATCTTGCATACCTTTGATCCTAGGTATGAGAGCAGTAGCAAGAATACCAATGATTACTATAACAATAAGTAGTTCAATCAAAGTAAATGCTTTAGTAAAAATTCTCATATATATATCACGTAAATACAAGATAAAACATGCCCTATTATAATCATCTCACTCTACTTTGTCAAATTAGCTTACATCCCCTTCGCAATTTTTTTGACCAAAGGATAACTCATCCCAATGATTAATCCGTTAAAACATACAGCAGAAAATATAAAGTATAACTTATTGCTATAGGCTATCACATGATCGAGATAATACCAACCACCTAAACCAAATATAAGCAAAATAATACCCAGTAGTCCTAACTCCTTCCGTCTCAGTGGTGGTATGACTCCTGCACGATATGCAACGATCCATGCTCCGATAAGATATAACGCTTCTAATACAGTCTGTGTGATCACTCATCCGATCAGATTTTGCGTCATGATAAACCCAAATCCGATTCATAATCCCACAATCAGTCACCATGCGTTAACACTCAAGAGCTTATTTTGATGTCCAGTAGATACAAAGATATAATTGAATACTTGCTTGACAAAGGACATTGTGATCACTACTCCCAAAAATGGTAATATCCAATCAGATCAGATAGTAAACTCTCAAGCCTGACTAGACAGAAAACTCGTCAGATATTCTTGTTTTGCGATAAAATAAATGATATGCTCGCGTCGCACGACAAAATTGACTACTACCAATCCACCAATCCATAGCAGCAAACTCATCAAGTGACCAAAATGACCAAGCTTGTCTTTGAGCTCAAGTCATGATACCTTATGGATCATACTATTGCCCAAGGATGATGGGATGATAAGCAATATCTCAATCAATGAAAGTGCGAGTCATCGGATCCCCACATAGATAAAACCCTTGCTCGTCGGGTAGATGATCGACATCAAGATAGAGACTGCAAGCGTATGGAAACTACTGAGATAATATGCGATACCATACTGCCAATTGCTACGAATATGATGTCGAGTAAACTGAAGATCAAAGATTGGTTTGAGTTTGATATAGCGTTCGCTGATGAAGTGTACATATAGCATCTGGCCTAGCCCACTCACCAGAACTGTCGCAATAATGAGGATAAATGGTAATAGCCCTCATCCTGTTGTATCAAATCATGGTTCAGGAAATAACCACAATACTCCCACCATAATAGCAAGCTGTGCAACACGAGCTACCGTAAGACCAATGGATACTTGCTCCATCTTCCAATACAGCTGTAGTGGCAACTGGACGATACCAGCAAGCATAAATGTTGCAGAAAATAACATCCCAATTGGTAATCACCACATCAAATAAGGATTTTCACGATACGATGGAATAAGATACGCGATGAGTAATGCAACACCATATACCACCGCAACTGTAACTACTCTACTCATCACAAATTTGCTATAATAGAGACTTAATTTTTCCTTTTGCTCTGCCTCTGGTAGGTGTGCCACTTCCTCGCGCAGAGCTCACAACTCTCTGAGTCCGATCACGTATAAGCCAAAATCAGCCAATGCTGACCAAATCGCGAAATACTTGAGAATCGTGTTGTAATCTCCAAATCTCAATGGTCACAGATATGGCGTAGTAAGTTGCAACACAATAAACCCTCATAGTGCACTCACTACCCTCCCCACAATCTGCCAAAATGCATCTTTGATAACGACTTTATAATTTTTTTCTGGTTTTTTCTGATCTTCCATATATGAGATTTCCAAATACTATAATTTATGATTTAATTCTGCGGAAGTTCTGCCTTAAGAATAAATTTACCCCTGTGGAATAAAATATCTCTTATTATAATAGTTGATATGCTTGAGATAGCCCCTAAGCCATACAACGTCTTCATTAAGTAAGGCAATGTGAGCTTTGACTGGATCGTCTTTGTCTTTGAGGAAGCGATTCATAAACTCTGCACCCATCATCAGAAATTCTTCATTATCATCCAACTGCACAATATCTCACAACAAGTCAGATGTCTGTCCATATATCTGATAGATAATATCAAAACAAACAATCATGGTAGCAGTATCCTGCAATCATAGTATATGAATTACATAGCTCGTAAGGAGAAACTGAATCATCGCTTCTGACTTAGTGCGGGAATATTTGGTCTGCTGCTCGAGCATAGCCATCATACATAAGACGCCATATAGCGTCTCTCTCAGCGTTGCAGCAATCAAGATCGTACTATGAATATAATATTTGCTTATATATATTTCGTTAGTAATCAGTTGACTGAGTACATCATGATAACAGTGTAAGTCAATCGTATATAGTGCTTCCCTCATGTGAGCAATCCTCGTGTCAGTATCTATCAAACGATAATATGACTCATCCAAAGCTGGCATCACATATCACATGAGTACATTTGAGTCTGACTTGATATGGGTTGCGATACGATCACCGTATAACTTCTTAAACTGACGAATCATGCTCTTAGATTGTGGATAGAGCTTAATCTCCTTGTAAAGGGTATCCTGCATCATACACGCCAAGCTCGACTGGATCAATAGATCAATCATGGGCATATTAGCATACACTTCGTCAGAATCTACAATATATGGAAGAGTAAAACTTGCTTTACCAGATCTAACTCACTCATATACATAGTGATAGTATGACGTATTGACTGAATATTGTGTCAGATAGTGACGATATAGATCGAGTTCGTATGCATTTGGATGAGGATCATGTTTTGTGTGCTGAATCTTGGCAGCAAGATTCTGATCCAGCATCAGTGCAAAGGTATCTCATCTCGCTCACCACAATGATCACACATAATTGAGATAGAAGTTCATCAGACGCTCAGTCACAATAGACTCTCTATGTAATGACTCTGGAATACGACCTATCACGCCCGATCCAATCATTGATACAAACTCTTCCATCTCATCCTCACTAGTATCATCATCTCTAATCTCTTGAGTAACTAGTTGTCTGACTCATTCAAAAAAGTGGTTTTTGATATGGTGATGATCGCAGATATAAGAAATAAATTCCGACATTGTGCTGCTATCTTCCAAACATTGTGTAAGATATGATTCTACTAACTTCCAATCATATAGTCATTCGACAATATAGTCAACTGTATGGTAGACATCACTTTGTCAGAAGAAATACTTGACATTGAAGTCATGTGGTAAGATGACCTGCATTAACTCATAATCCATCTCATCAAGCTTGGAATCATTGCAATGACCAATAATATGATCAATTATTTCCTGTTGGGTTGCGCTAATCTGCTTGGTAACTTCATGATCACATAGCCATTTGAGATAGGTACGATCGAGACTTCCTGTGAGGAGACGATTGATATATTTCATCATACGATAGAGTCAGAAACATAGCTCTATCTGACCAATGACACGTGTTTTGATCTGTTGGATAATGATTGGATCTATGGGTTGCTGCGTAGCATTGTGATCCAGGATCAACTGATAATAATTGAACCAAATATCCAGAAACCACTGATATGATTCATTGCTATCTTCTTCGGGGAATTGCTTGAGTCATGTAGCGAATACATGAGCTGTAACATATAGGGAAAATAAGAGATGCGTCAGATATCGATGTTGTTTGGGATAATTGACTAAGGGACGCAAATACTGACTCGCCATGATTGTCATATTAGTAGCAATACTACCAACAGTATAGAGCTGATACCCATTAAGATTTGCAGCAGCGCAGTAAGAATAATATGACTGCATCGCTTTAGGCTTGATCATACTTTGTTCCCCAAATCCTATCTTCACCTCAAACGGATCCAATGCGACATCAAACCTATTGATTTTGTAGTTTTCCGCCATCTTCTTTGTAATCACATTGAAGAAACTCTGCGGCGATATCATACCCAAAAATAGACCAGCAGGACTACCTGGTTGATTGAGTAACTGTTCAGGATATAATGATGTAAGAAGTCTAGTAAATAGAGACATACAACTAAGTTAGAAGTAGAAAATTCAAGATAAGTAATAATAAATATCCAAAAAGGATATAAAAGTATATTAGATATTGAGTAGTCGAAATCAAACTAAAACAAAATCTCGATTACTCGAGATTTACTTATCTTTTCTTAATATAGTATACTATTCTACCTTAATCTTCATATTTTGTGTCACGGGAGGATGATCACTGAATTCTACCACTGCAACAACATCATATAGGCCTGGCTGGAGATAATTAATCATCGCTTCTGCACCCTGCCTACCCTCTTGCGTAGCAGTTTGATCATTACCAAAATCCCATGCTACTGACTTGATAGGTCCATCAGTGGAAATCACAAACGACACCTGATCTCCTACACGAGCAAGCTGTGCTGGATGTGTAGGACTTGTGATTCTAACATCTCTGATAGCTCTCTTGACGATAATATCATCACCGAGCTCAATAGTATCAGTATATCATTTCTGAGTTGTGACGGTGACTTTGGGTCTATATGCTCATGACTCAGAATCCTGTGCAAAACGATAGACATGCTTGATAGATCACTGAGAAACATTACTCACAATTGTTCCATCGCCAAAATCCCATGTAAAGTATACTACCTCATCATTTGGATCATTGAGCTGGGAGATACTTGCATCCAGTGTAACTGTTAGTGGATCAAATCATACCTTATGGCTTGTCTTGAGAACTCATACAATCGGACTAACATCACTAATTACCTTGTATTGCTGTGTGCTTATCTTGCCTTGTTCATCTGTCACGGTGATGATGATTGTATGGTCTTTTTTACTATCTACTTTGATGATGTATGTCTGCTGCGATGATGGATTGACTGTCGCTCCGTCATATGTTACCTTGATGATTGGTCTTGAGATAGGAGGTATAAGTTCATCAATTTTGAGTTGAAGCTGTGCGGGTATCGTATTGATTGTGATCTGGTTGTCAGCACCACTGGCCATAAGATCAACGTATGAGGTACTATTTGGGTATTTGACAGATATTGTAGATTTGATTGTATATGAACTATTGTTAATCGCGAAATTATCAGTCTCACAGACTCACTGCTTGTTATCATCAGTAGTGAAGAATGCTCTCACCTGATACTGACGACCAGGAGCAAAGTCATACACTACACTAGACTTATCACTATCGATATTATCCACTAACTCATCAGTTAGCTTATCTACTATCTCAAACTGGTAACGGTCAATACTGACTCACGCGTCTGCGAGTTTGACCTCGAGGCGATATTGATTACCCTTGATTGTCTGAGTCGCTACTGTACATCATGGAACATTACTCTGTAAGACTCTGACTGGTAGTTGATAAACAATACCTGGAAATTCCGGAAGACTATACGAGATGGTGTGTAGCTTTGGCTCATAAAAATAATTACTAAAATTGACTCTTTGTTTGTCGTCTTGTCCATCATTATCCATATCCCAGTTAATAATTGAGTTAACAAGATTGAGATCAGTTGCGACACTAGTAGCGTCAATAAGAAGTTGTGTTGGATTTTCACCAGCAATGATTTCATTTTTGGCATCATTGAGGGTATATGGTCATGTCTTAGTACTAAGTTTAATCTCTGTATCTACAGTTACGCTAAATAAATCTTGTAGTGTTGATTCTTTAGTTTGCCCTGTAATCTTATCAAGGTAGCGATAGGTGAGAGATTGGCTATATACTCATTTAGTCAAATATAAACATGCACTTGCAAAAAATAGTTCTTTATTACTTGGATCAAATCAATTAATCATCTGACCATTACCACAGTCGAGCGTGACGCTCTGGAGTTTTCATCCGTTCAGTGATGGGCCTACATTGCGATTAAAGATATCTTGGCTAAACTGAAATGCAATATTAGCTGGAGCAATCACCTTCAACCCTGGTTCACCAAGATATATTTTTCCATTTTTGACTCTACGATCACTCGTCTGCTTGACGATCAGGTATGGATTGATAATATTAGAAGCAGTAATACCGCTGGTATCCATGGCATTGACATTGGTAATACCAATCGTTCAGCCCACAATAGCCAACACTACAGCAAAGAATCATCCAACTAGTCAGCCGATGTATCAGATTTTGTTTCACTCTTTCTTGGTAAAGAGTCTATATCCTGACCATACAGCAAGTCCAAATCACGCAAAAAAGAATAGCAATGCTACAAATAAAATAATACCCTTTACTACTGTCTTGACAGTGTCGGGAGTAATACCAATTGACTCTAAGCTACTAGGGTTTTGTAAAGCAGCAAGCAGTGCTACCATCATAACTACCGCAAAAATTACAAAGAATACTCCACATCAAATTGCGATTGTCTTACCTGACATGGTAGGCTTATTCATCATCTGTTGTTGAAACTGCTGAGTAGGATTTTGAATTGCCGCTCCTGCAGGTACCTGCTCTTGTAGGTTTGTCTGAGCAGTGGAAGCTACTGGAGTTGTTGAAGTTGGATTTGCCATAAGAAATAAGCGAAAAAATACTTATTCCAAGTATACTTAATATCATCTCATTCGTCAAATCTTTTGCACATTTGAACAAAAATCACCCTATAATAGGGTGACAATTTAGAAAAATATGCTTTATGAATCTTTCAAATCATATAAACTTTACGAACCCAATTAATATGATCTAATATTGAAAAAACTCTGGATTGGTTGTTTGACTGACCATATATAGCTATTTGGTCTATATCTTTCTATATACATCATACCACGCATCCAGAACGCAGGGTGTTGAATATCGTTCGAAGTCATAAAATATAAATTGCCAATAGGGATTGCTCATGACACGTTCGCTCATGTAGTATTGAATGGGATAAGCTGAAATTGAAGACCTGAAATAGTAACTGCTCAATCATCAGTCAGTGGTATCTGTGTACCTACTCATCTCCTGAGCATAATAGCATTTCCTACTTGAGTAATCTCATATGATCACGCATAACTCGAATCTCCTCCCCTCCCAGTCAGATACAATACCTGAGTAACACCATTATTTGTTGCTATATTATTACCTTGAGACATGTATCTTACATAGTCAATCTCATAGTTATCTACAAGACTCTGAATCACCTGATGCGCAAATAACATCTCATTAGCAACAATTTTCTCATTTTCTACTCTGACAGTAATATCAAGTATCGTACGGTATGTCTGAAAAATTACTCACGTCAAAAGAGCTACGATTACAATCGATATAATAAGTTCTACGAGAGTAAACGCCTTAGTACGAATCTTCATAAATATATAAATAATGAATTAATCTGACATTACAATTGTTTTTTCCCGGAACATAAAATGAATTAAATGAATATTCACTGTATTATACTTTTCAGCATGAACAAATCATATGCTGCTTGCTCATCTACTACTTATGTATTATAAGCTTCTTGGCTCTGTATTCTGAGCTATTATGTGTCTTATTGCCCAGTCAGTCACAGATCTGAATATTATATTCCTGGCAGACGAGGACTTCTGGTATATTACTTGCGAATCTATCTCATCCCTTACCGAAAATGATCTGCGTATCGAACCCATATTCACTCCTAATGAGAGTACTTATTGCAACGATACTTTGGCATACTGATTCGTCAGTGTCTATTGATAGAATAATACGATCTACTGACTTGAGAGCAGATACTACCGTCATACGAAACTCTTGATCTTGAAACAACTCTTGCTGACCAGTTTTAAGTCTTACTTGATGATCGGAGTTGATAATTACCCATAACTCATCTCCTAGTGCTTTACACATCTCCATACATTGGATATGTCATGGATGAATAGGATTGAAATATCATGATGTAATGACAATAGTCTTAGGCATAAAAAATAATTAGCAATAAAATAAAAGATTAACTATTTAAGATTTTTCAAACCTTGTTTGAAATCTTCGTGTATCTACAATAGCTTCGGCAACCGTATGCTTTGCAGACCATCATAAAATCTTCTGTGCTTTGCTTGGATCTGCATATGCGGCCTGGACATCTCCGTCACGACGAGGACAGATCTGATAGGGAATTTTGTGTCATACTACTCACTCACAGGTTTTCACCATCTTCATAACGGAAGTACCTACTCCCGTACCTAAGTTGATCGCATCACAATATCAAACCTCCTGATCCATCAGATACTCGAGAGCGATGATATGGGCGGAAGCCAGATCCATTACATGGATATAATCACGAACTGCAGTACCATCTGGTGTATCGTAATCATCTCACCAAATGCTAAGCTTATCGTACTGTCCTACTGCTACACGCATGATGTACGGGAGTAGATTGGTAGGTACTCATGCGGGATTCTCTCCAATCAATCATGATGGATGTGCTCCAATAGGATTAAAATACCTGAGTAACATTACTCTCCAATCTTGGTGACAAGCAAGATCCTCAAACATGAGTTCGTTCATAAATTTTGTTGTACCATATGGGTTGGTCGTCGAACGAACCAGTGTCTCATCAAATGGTGGAATTATTCCTGGTCACATCCCATACACTGTACACGATGATGAAAATAAGATCGTTCTGACTCAGTGTTTGTTGAGTTCTTCACACATCCTGATAGTCCCCCAAACATTGTTGGCATAGTAAGCAAAAGGATCTGCACAACTATCCCCCACTGCCTTGAACGCAGCAAAATGCATCACTCCAGCAATCTCATGCTCGCGACAGATCTGCCTGATTAAGTCAGGTTTTGCAATATCGCCACGATATCGCGGTATTTGATAACCTAGCATCTCACATAGTGTCGTATGGACAGATGGGTCAGCATTAGAACAGTTGTCGAGTAAGATAGGTTGAAGATCATGTTCTACACATAGCGTCACGACATGGCTGGCGATATATCACAGTCAACCAGTGATGAGAATTTTCATGAGTATCAGAAAAAAATAAAATAATGGAAAAAATAAATGATCATTATCATCTCTATTACTAATTTATCTTCTTGATCATATAGGTTCCTACTAGTTTATATCATAATTTAGCATAATATCATCTGACTCAAACTCACGATATCACCGACAATATGTGGTATCATTTTTTGTGAGCGATTTGTTCTGCCAATGACATGAGTTGACGACCGAGACCAGTATGTTGCACATCCTGTGATATTCACGTATCATCTCCATCAATCACAGCGCTTGCAGTGAGAGTAGCAAGTTGTCCATATACATGTAACTCACGGATCATCGCCGTTCACTGTCCCAACCCAGGTCGATCAGCAATCCCTCACTCAGTGGGGCAACAAAGTCTGGTAAATCCATACAGATATCCCATCTGATCTTCAATCGAGATAAAATATTCGATACCATTACTACTGACGTACTCACGCACGACTGTGAGCTGGACTGGATCATAGTCGGTATGTCATGATTTGTGTCAGATCTCCCTGGTTCTTGTATCCAGTGACACAAAATCTCTCACAGAAGTTGTATCTGGAGCAATTGATCAGATAATGTAGGTTTTGATATTAGTCATATTGTAGATTTTATTAACACTAATTTTTTCTTTTTATGAAGTAATTCAAAATAAATTATCACTTAGTATTACTGGATCACATCATAAGATCTCTGAGGTGTATGACATATTTCAGATAGAATGGAGAATAAAAATCTTTTTATTATCATAAAAAGCTACCCCTATTTCCATTAAGGTATTTCATCAAATATATCAATCGATTCAATTCTTCGGTTCATTAATTACCAGAATCGCTTCAGACCATTTAATCTTTTTATAATGATTCTGTATGGCTCTTCATTTGTGTATAACTGCTTCCCTCTTAATCTCATTGCTAAATTTACTTTCATTTCAAATAACATTATCAAGACGAACTCAATCAGCAATTCAGGATTCTGATACCTCTATTTCTGGTCTTTTTACTTCATGACCCATAGAGATAAGCTTCTGCTCAGCATCTTTCATTTGATCAATAAACTTCATGCTACCGCAGATTGTAATTTTCATTTTTAGATATATAAGCAACTAAGTATATCTCTAATATAATAATGTTGACCAAATTACAAAATGAAAAATCCCCACTCGAAAGTGAGGATTCATGAGATTACAGTCAGATTATTTAAATAGGTAGAGATATCATCCATATCATAGTTCAGCCATATGTCTGGTAGAGATAAAGCGTAATGATGATGAATTGATACAATAACGCAATCATAAAGGACTTGGTCCATCAGTAAAGATATGTCCTAGATGAGAGTCAGCCGCAGCGCTTCTCACCTCAGTTCTTATCATACCATCACTATCGTCACGATGACGACTAATTGATGCATCGTTGATTGGCTTAGTAAACGCTGGCCAACCAGTATTTGAGTCATATTTATCCCTCGAACTAAACAACGGCTCACCAGAAACAATATCTACATAGATACCTTCTTGCTTATTATGAAGATAGCTACGCTCTGACATATATGCTGGATCGGTCTTGTTATGCTGAGTGACTTGATATTGATCAGATGTTAGCATTGTCTGCAAGACACTATCTGACACCTTCATATAATCGGAGAAATATGAGGGATCTTTGATAGTAATAGCATTGACTTGTAGTGATATAAATGATCATAACACAACACTTGCAATAATATAAATTAGACGCATAATAAGAAATTAGTTAGGAAGTAGAACTGTATCAATAACATGAGCTACACCATTCTTCTGGAATACATCTTTAGTTACAATTGTTGCAACATTACCTTGTGTATCACTCATTAGCTTAATGACTCAGTTTTTATTACTAACAGTAAGTTTTTGCCCTTGTACTGTTGTGAGCATCATACCATCTTTGAGGTCGGCTGTAGTATAATTACCAGCCACTACATGATAAGTAAGGATGTTAACAAGAGTACCTTTGTTTTCTGGTTTGACGAGAGTTTCCACTGTTCCAGCTGGTAATTTTGCAAATGCAGAATTATCAGGGCCAAATACAGTAAATGGACCATCAGACTGAAGTGTTTCTACCAATCATCCAGCCTTAACTGCAGCAACGAGCGTAGTCAGATTTGGAGCATTTACTACGTTAGATACGATATCTTTTGAGCTGTACATTTTTTCTCATCCTACCATTGTGATAACTTCTTTCATCATCATTTTTTCTTGCATCATCTTATAATCTGATAACCATGTAATGAAAGCATCAATTGATGTTACAGGATCTGTTACTGTTGCCATAACTGTCTGCTTTGATCACATCATACCGACTGCAAGTAAAGTATTAGGCATTGTTACTTTATACTTTCTTCTGAGGACCTTGTTTGTAGCATAGTTAACTCTTAGTACGACTGTGTCTTTCGGCAACCATGCTTGGTGATCATCAAGAGCAGCATTAAGCATCATTCCATTATCATCTTTTGAATAAAAGAATAAGACTACGTGCTTGTTTGATCTAAGAGATTTTGTTAATCTTGGCTGTGAATATGACATATACATACCATGATTTGACATCGACATTGATGAGCTCATTGATGAAGACATCGACATACTCGCATCCATACTCATCATGTCTGCAGCACGTACTCATGTTGTAGAAGCTAGTGTAACACTAACAGCTACCATAGCAGCGGTGATAATTGATAATTTGTTCATGTTGATAAATAAGTAATAAATAGAAGATACACCATACAGATGTATATCGACATACTACTGAAAAAAATCAATAAAAAAATCACTAGTTCAATTCTCATTTATAGTGAGATATTGGCTTACTAATGACAATTTATTATTTTTGACTTATTGTAATACTATTTTTTGAGTTTAATTTCTGCTCTACAATCAACTGGTTTTCGTTCTTTATAAAACCCACTAAATGTGACTTGAATATCTTCACAAGAAAATATGTCCGGCAATTCAACACCATCAAAGGATAACTTGCTAATATCTACATCTCTAATCGTACCACTTGACCTGCAGTATAAATGTGCGTGTGGTGGTTTGGCTTTTTCATACATTACTCTCTCGCCCATCTGGTCGTATCTCATGAGTAATCATTCATTGACCAACTCAGTCAGATTACGATATACTGTACCAATACCAAGGAAGAGGTAGTTTTTCTTAAGTTTCTTATAAACTTCTTCTGCCGTCCAGTGACCAGTCTCGCAGAGCAGTTCAATCTCTCTTTTGTATTTGTCGTGTCTTGCCATAAGTTGTAAGAGTAAGAGAATAAAATTTATTTTTTAGCATATATATTATAACTATGATTACAAGTATACTACAATTGATCAATAAAATCCTCTACACTACTGCACATCACCATATTTTCATATAATCTTGAATAAAGTTTTGATCTTTTTTGTTCTCAAGTTCCTCCGACTTCGGTACCTCCTTTGTGTTCGCTAGAGTGCTTTATCAAGGGAGAATCACCAAACTCCAGTTCCATCTCTTTGTCAACTAACTGTCTCAAGTTAGTCACATGTGATCATGCGACAATCTCAGTTGCTGGGATATCACGGATCAGGCGCTTGATACGAGTATATGGTGGGATATGATTGATCTGTACAATCTTGGTAATATCCTTGATCTGACTGGTTTCGAGTGGAATATATTCTCACGACTTATATAGATCATAGAGCTCAGTGTTGGGTATCACTGATGTCGGATAAAACTTGATCTCGTCAGGCCTCACCCATATATCATCAAAAGCAAGCACAAAAGTCTGAATATCCAACTCTGGTGTACTACCATACAGTCACGGCATAAAATGACAGGATATCTTAAATGCATAAGATCTAAGAATATGCATGGCTAGTCTGACTTGTTCAATACTGTGTCCGCGTTTGTTGGCATCCAGTACTTCGTCGAACATCGATTGTATACCCATCTCGATACGAGTGATCCCCATCTCACGCCAGAGACGACAGTTTTCGTGAGTGACATATTCGGGTCTGGTCTCGATGGTAAGTCAGATCATACGATTGCCCGCTGTCTCATTAATGATTATCGACTCAGTGAGGGTCGCTGGAAACTCCCATGGTAGCATATCTATCTCCAGCGATCTCGTCTGTGCTTCTATCTTACCGTCTTGATATAATTGCCAAAACGCATCAAAAGTATTGCATGCATCATATAATCCCTTGATAAAATCAATCTTGTACTGCTTGGGGTAGACATCTCGTGTTCCTCACAGAACAATCATCTCGATCTTATCAGTATCATGACCATTGAGACGCAGTGATAAGAGACGATTATAAGTCTGCTTGATTGGATCAAATCAGTTGAGCAAGGCACGCTGCGCACCAGGCTCAGTATTGATATAACTTTTGGGCATTGTAAAATCATTTGGGCAGAAGATACACTTACCCGGACATCGAAACGGCTTAGTCAATACCTGAATCGGAACAATACCAGACTGAGACCTGACTGCGCGTTTCTTGAGTAGCTTCTCAAAGGCGGGACACGCAGGAATCTCACGATCATTAACCATAGTGAAATAAACCTTGAATAAGTCAGAGTTACTCGGTACTTGTGATAGTTTATTCGTCTGACTAAATTCGTTTTTAAGCTGACGGAGATGGTCAAAATCTAGCTCGTGTTCTTCGAGTGCAATGATATTATGGATGAGGGGTTTGAGATCAAGAATATTCATACCATCACTATAGCCATCTTGGTCATGAAATCAAAGTGAACAGAAAATATATTTAAGCTTGACTCCTCTTCTTAATTACTTATTATATATTTATCATAATTGTCAATGATATCTATTATCCAATATGATCGATGTGTCCGGCTCGTAAAACTCGGTTTATTAATTGCTCTTTAACATTTCAAACAAATCAAAACTAACTTAAATGTTAGGAGCAAAATCATGCGGAAATCATGGCAAGAGGAATCAATGGGCTATTTATCCCACTAAAATCATGTTCAAATTCTGTAGTTGAAGAAATAATTCCTCAGTTAGAGAAATGGGGATTTAATTTTGGTAAAACTACTGAAAAGATTACTAACCAAATTAAAGATTGGACTCAAAATCCATCAAATTTTGATGGTATAATGCTTCAACAAAAGGGACATGAAAAAATTTGGCCAAAATGTCAAAAAGTTACGTTAAAATCATTGTTAAGAGATGGAAGCTATAAAAAAATTCATCAAGTAGATATTACTCTAATATCTGAAGATGATATCTTATGGCTTCAAATGTAGTTTCTTTTAAAAAAGCAAAAATCCGAAGCGGCTAGTAGGCAGTAGGAGTAAGATATATGAAAATATAAAGCGCTTAGCGCATGAGAAAAAATGAAAAAAATATTAGCATTATTATTTGTTGCCATAATTGCAACATGCGTAGCGTACCTTTCACGTCCTAAAGTAGTCGTGACAACTCTTAAAGAAGAGTACAAATCACCAGTGGTAGACAAAGGATACTACTTCAAAAATATCTCAATCAAAGGAGATAGTATTATTTGTTCAGAAATTTACTACTATGGAGTCGTGGGTGACTTTGATAATGAGCAGGTTACTCAGAAATGGGTCTGTACTAACTCAAAAGTCAAAAGAATGATTACCAATGCGACTATTGATTTTCATCAGCAACCTGGTGAACTCAAAATGATGGCAGACGGAAAAGGGTTAACAAATGAGAAATATATAGTAAACGAAAATTTTGCTAATTATATTATCATTGAAGATAATAGAATAACGGCATTTAGAAAATGAAAAAAGCAATTTTTGGCCTCGTGACATTGGCCATCATGCTGTCGGGAGTGACAGCAAAAAGTCAAAACCTTCCAATATACCAAGTAAATGGTGTCAAAGAGCTGGAGGGTTATTATAAAGTTACCGATATTGACCAATTACAAAGTATTAAATACTTCGTAAGTGGTAATAGTGTTAGAAGGGTCGCAAGATTTATCAACTCCAGTACTGGAGTATTTGGTACGATGATGGATGACTCAGTTACGATTCGTTTTGGTAAAATCCTAAACTACCAAGGCATCAACCACCAGAGTAACAGTGCTCAGTGGGACGATGAAGATACCGATAAGTTTCTGGAAGTGCTTCAATCAAACAGATTTTCCGAAACCGTAGTGGGTCATATTATCATCCAACTTCCAACTCGGGAGTTAAAATTTGACTTGTATGATAACGGTCGAGTTGAGATTGACTATAGAACTCAAAATTTTGAAGGCTATCTTCATATCAAAGGGCGACAGTCTATCTTATCATTCATCATCATTAACAAAGATGGTGACTCAGTGGAGGATGGACATTACGTATTTAATAATCCTCTCGTAAGCGGTGAGATCCCCACTACTAAAGGGGAAAAAATAAAAATTATAGTCAAAAAAATTCCATAGGTGTATCCTATGTAATAAATTGGTTTATCAAAAAATCGTCAGTTGTGCTGACGATTTTTTATGTATTTAAAATCTAACTCAACAACTCCTCCTGTGTAATATGGAGGTTTTTTTGTAGTTGCTCGAGTCAGACAAGATCTGGATAATGATCCAACAGCCAACAGGCTGCATCAGATACTGCCTCTACTCGGGACAGATTACCGATCATCTCGAGTGGGATATCAGCGATACCACTCTGGCGAGTTCATAGTAGCTCTCAGGTTCAGCGTAATTTCATATCGAGCTCTGCGAGCTTAAATCCATCTGTAGTGTCTTCCATGGCTTGGAGACGCTCTACATCCTTACGATCAGTCTCAAGGAAGCAATATGACTGAAGATCTGACCTGCCCACACGTCATCTCAGCTGATGGAGTTGTGCGAGACCAAAGCGTTGGGCAGACTTGATGATCATGATGGTTGCATGCGGTACATCGACTCACACCTCAATCACCGTAGTAGACACGAGGATCTGGAGTTTACTGGATTTGAAGTCAGACATCACCTCATCTTTCTCCTTAGGCTTCATTTTACCGTGCATAAGTCAGATACTGTGACGAGGATAGAGCTCCTTCATCTGTTCATATACTGCGAGTGCATTATCTACTCACTCCATCTGTTCAGACTCTTCAATCAGTGGTACGACCACAAACATATTCTGACCTTGATTGAGTTTGTCTTCAATCCATGGCTGGATCTTTTTGGTATTGGCATTGGTAGCGACTTTGGTGATGATCGGTTTACGACCTCCTGGAAGTTGATCGATAATACTCACATCAAACTCCGCAAACGCAGCGAGAGCCAATGAACGAGGGATCGGAGTTGCTGTCATCTGTAAAATATGTGGATGGTCAAACTGATGGAAGAAACCTCTCTGCATCACACCAAATTTGTGTTGCTCATCGATCACAACTAATCCGAGATTATGAAAATCAATCCCCTCTTGCACCAGCGCTTGAGTCCCAATCACGATGTCGATATGGCCTGCTCTCATCATGAGGCGCATCTTATCCTTTTGTGATGTAGGCAATGACCCCACGAGCAGTCACACTCTGATTCATAGTGGTAGTAATAGTTTACTGATACTGAGATAATGCTGTTGTGCCAGTACTTCCAGTGGAGCCATAATGATGGCTTGCTGACCCAGTTGCTTGACCAGATAATAACACGCAATTGCAGCTACTACCGTCTTACCACTACCCACATCTCACTGCATGAGACGCATCATCGGCTTACCCGTATAGAAATCATCCACGATCTGCTTGATACACTTCTTCTGTGGATCAGTAAGGATAAATGGAAGATGCTGACTTACCTGCTTGACTACTTCCCAATCTGGATATCAATCGAGCTGTCAGCTTGGTGTGGCTTGATAGTGACGACGAGCAATCTGTGTCTGTAGCTGAATAGCCAATAGCTTCTCAAAATACCAACGATAGCGAGCTTGCTCGAGGTGCTCCTGATCATCAGGATAATGCAAACCACGAATCATAGCCGGACGTGAGATTAGTCAGAATTGTGTCATAAAATCCTCAGGCAAAAACTCTGGAAATATTCCATCAATCTGATCAAGCTGCTCTCGAATCTTATTAGCAAATCGTCATGGAGAGATACCCTGCAACTCAGAATAGATTGGGTAAATACGCCCAGCCTTATTGGTCTCGGTTTCACCACTATCCTGCGTCTCAGCCAAATCAGGATGAGAAAAGATAACCTTTCTTGGTGTGATCTTAGGCTTACCTACAATCAGATATCGCTTTCACTCCTTGATATTAGTAAATACATATCCGGTCTTGAAGTAACTTAACTCTGCTTCTTCTCCCTCTTCATCCACTACCCTACATTGTCAGATCGTACGCGTACGTAGTCTGACATATTTCTTTTCTACTACTTGTGCTTTGAGAGTAATCTTGAGTTCGGGGTTTGCACGTACCTGTGAAACAGTGAAGATCTGTTCTCTATCTTCATGACCTCTCGGATAATATGAGAGCAAACCCTTGAGATCAGTGATTCACTGCTCAGCGAGAAGATTGATATAGGTGGATGTGGTGTGGAGAAGGTCTCTGGTGAGTTGCATACTACTAGTCTAATGATCGAGCTATGAAATTCAAGAATCCATTGTTGCCGTTTTTGGATAAATAGAAAAGCCCAGGTAAAATACCTGAGCTTTAATCTGATTTTTGGAGTTTTTATTTTCTTAGTCTTAATGAAGCTTGTGCGGCTGCTAATCTAGCCACCGGAATTCTAAGTGGACTACAAGATACGTAGTCCAATCCCAGCTTTTCGCAAATCATAATACTATCGGGGTCTCCACCTTGTTCTCCACAGATTCCAATTTCAATACTATTTCCTTTCACTGACCTACAGTTATCAATTGCTACTTTCATAGCTTTTGCAACAAGTGGGTGTAGTGTTTGGAATGGGTCAACTTTGAGAATCTTTTTTTCCAGGTACTGAGGTAAAAATCTCGATGCATCATCACGTGAAATCGCCAATACAAAAGATGAAAGGTCATTTGTACCAAAGGTCTGAAAGCCTGATATTGTAGCTAATCTATCAGCTTCAAAACAAGCTCCCATATTTTCAATCATCGAACCTACCAGAAAGTCTTTATCAACTTCCAAGTCATACTCTGCAGCTGTTTCCACAATCACTTCATATTGATGTTTATACTCCTCAAAGTTAAATACGAATGGTACTTCAATTTCCAGATGAGGATGGTATCCATCAGCACGCAACTCCAAGATAATTTCACACAATGCTTTTACTTGCACTTTAGTAATTGATGGGAATACTACACCTAGACGAGAACCCCTAAAACCACTACAAGGATTGGATTCATGAAGTGCACTAATACGATTAGCTAACTCATCCTGAGTAATACCAACATCCTTACAAAGCTTATACTTTAATTGCTCCTGCTCTTCTCTTGCTTTCGCATTTGCAGGTTCACTGAATGTAGCAAATTCATGTAATGGTGGATCCAGTAAACGAACAGTCACCGGTAATCCGTCCATTTCAATCAATGTGCCACGGAATGAATTTTTGAATGCAGGCAATAATTCCAGCAGCGCAGTATCTTTTTCTTCAACACTGGTACTGAGAATCATTTTCTTCATCAAATACAATTCATGGTCACTATTTTCACCGTAGAACATATGTTCTGTACGAAATAAACCAATACCCTGAGCACCATACTCTCTGGCGATTTTTGCATCTTCAGGTGTTTCACAGTTTGCTCTTACACCCAATCGACGAATTTGGTCTGCCCATGAAAGCACAGCAACACATTCATCAGTCATTTTTGGATCGCTTGTATCACACTCTCCTTTTACTATTTCTCCGGTAGTACCATTGAGTGATATCCAATCCCCTTCAGTAAGTATTACATCACATACTTTCAAAGTTTTAGCATCATAATCAATAGCGCACATTTCTGCGCCTACAACACATGGTTTTCCCCAGCCACGCAATACTACTGCAGCATGACTTGAAAGACCACCGGTCGATGTTAGCACTGCTACGGCAGCATGCATACCTTTGATATCTTCAGGCGATGTTTCTTTGCGTACCAAAATTACTTTTTCACCTTTTTCTGTCAATGCAACAGCCGTCTCTTTGTCAAATACAATTCGAGCAACAGCAGCCCCAGGTGATGCAGGTAAACCTTTAGCAAAAACTAATCCAGCACTACGATACTTGCTTTGTGTTTCATCAGAGAAACATGGTACAAGCATTTGTAATACGTGATCAGGAGATACCAACTTATCAACTGCATATTCTTTCATTGCAATACCTTCCTGCACCATATCATAAGCAATCTTGAAAGCTGCAGTACCGTTGCGTTTACCATTTCTGATTTGCAACATATACAGTTTGCGATTTTCAATAGTGAACTCACAATCCTGGATATTTACACGGCTTTTTTCCAGTGCTTTGACAATATGATACAATTCTGCATACACATCCGGCATTGTTTCTTTCAATCTTTCAATCGATTCAGGTGTACGAATACCGGCTACAACATCTTCTCCTTGTGCATTGAAAAGTACTTCTCCGTACAATTCATCTGCACCAGTTGATGGGTTACGAGTAAATAATACTCCTGTACCTGATTCATTGTTCAGATTACCAAATACCATTGCCATTACCACAACCGCAGTTCCCAACAAATCGTCGAGTTTTTCTATCTTGCGATAGTCTACCGCTTTTTGACCATACCATGACTTAAAGACTGCCTCAATTGCCGGAAACAACTGCTCCCATACATTTTGAGGGAAAGGCATTTCAGCCTCCTTTTCAAATACTATTTCATAAATACTGCAAAGATTTTCAAAATCACTAGCCGTCATGTCCTTATCAGACAAAATTCCATGATTTTTTTTATACTTTACAAATTCATGCTCAAATTTTTCATAATCAATACCGAGAACTGTTTCAGCCCACATGTAAATAAGCCTACGATAACAATCCCACGCCAGACGTTCAGCGTCTTCTCCGTTTTCTTTAAATTGCTCCGTAATTCCAACGATTGAAGCTCGATTAGCACCAATATTTAGAATAGTCTTAAGCATGCCAGGCATACTTACTGCTGCTCCTGAGCGGGAACTCAGCAGTAATGGATTAGTAGGGTCGCCAAATTTTCTTCCCAATGTTTCACCGATTTGACCAACCAACATAACAATGTCATCCTTCGTATCCTGAGTGAGATACTTTCTTTCAAGGTAGGGTTGACACTCCGTTGTTGGAATCACAAAACCAGGTGGTACAGGTACTCCTTCGATACTTGCCATTTCTACAAGACCAAATCCTTTGCCTCCGAGAACATCGACCTTGAGACCTGATGCATTTGTTTGACCTAAGCCAAAATGATACAAAATTGATACTGTTTCTGTTTTTTTTGCAATCGCTTCCATACAGTTTGTTTAATTTATTTTGTTTTTAATAATTTGAAACTTTTTCACCACTTCTTTTACTCCTAGCGATAATTTTAAAAGGAGGTTTTGGTTAAGGAGAATGCTACTCCGAAAAAATATTTTTCATATTGGGGTTGTTTTGTTTAAAATGTTAAGGGTCGTTTTTTGACAACAAGAATAGAAATACCTAATCTGTTGACAGTACGCAACTTGATATCAATTTCGTTCATTATCGAAAGAAAAAATATGATAATCAATCATAATTACGATAATAGAATGACAGTTTGTATCATATTTATATTATTTAGTCAATATTTTGAATAACTGAGGGCCATCAATGACATCATATCAATCACCATGTCAGGATATAAGATCTACTACCCAGGTTGTATATCATGCTCTCAAGTAGCTCGCTCTGGATTGATTGATCTGCTGCTTGGTTCTTCATATTGCGACAATATAGCATACTTTTTGTTGATAATCTATAATATCTACATATCACGTAGTTGTGATTGCTGCCCCGATAGACTTACCTAATGTGATTAGTCTATTGACGATGATAGTAGCCAAAGCAATAGGCTTAGCATCGACATTGGAATCCTGATAAAAGTTAATGATCCCATGATCAATCGGAATAAACACGATATGATGTCAGAATCATCTATGTATATCATACTGTTGAATCTTATGAAACAATCACACATCTTCAAAATAGCCACAATATGACTTGATCGTGGCATGATGTGCACGGTGTCATTGAATTTGAAGCTGACTTGCGATAAAATAATACGTCAGGGGTTTGCCTGCATTTCTGAGAATATAATCAAAGGTAGCCTTGAGTAATATCACATTACCCACTGAGTAAAACCCTATAATATCCTGTAATAGAATCATCGATACAAGTGACTGAAAATAGTAGTCAAAAATAGGCTGATGTCATGCCTTCTCAAGTGATAATGCTTCTGGAATACCTGTGTCTTTGACATAATGAATAAACGAGCGAAACTGCTTACCATGAGTTCTATATTCATCATACTCCATCGGAAGCATCTTCTGGCCATGATATAATATCTGATGTGTCTCAAAATATCATTTGAGTAGTAATTCGTGCGATGTTGTAAAGAAGCAATGGCCAATATTAGACTCTTGCACAATATAATTGAGTAATAATTCATAATTATTAAGCAGTTCAACTTCTCCAAGAAAAACGTCTATCATATCATACTTCTCAATATTATATTTTAAAAATGATATTATACTATATATATTATCTTTCTGCTCATAACTAAGTGCATCAGCATGGATAATGATGACTTTATGATGAGTGTCACAATGAGCAATATGATTCATAATACTCTTCTTACCTAGACGTCTAATTCATGATAAATAAAAAAACTTCTGACTTCTTCGAGTTGACTCAATCATGGAAGTCCAGTATTTCCTCAGGTAGAGAACTGGTTTTGCCAGTGTGAGATCGCTATGATTTATGAGGTATGTGTGATCAATAGACATGTATAGATTATTATAATTATACAAGTTATAAATTCAAATCCAAAATTCTATTGACTTTATATATTTATTAATTAATGTATAATTTATTTATATTGTACAATAAAATGTCTCTATCGGTCTCTATTAGCTGAATTGATTGATGTGGAAAGACCAGCACAATTGCTGGTGTAAGTGAACAGCTATGAGAAAAATATCTTACAGCAAAAATATGAAGACCAAGCTATATCCTTTGACCAGAGCACCCTAAACAGGAACTAACTAATACTCTCTCATGAATAATTGAAGACTATCGCCCTATTGTAAATAAACGATGAATAAGACCAATTATTGCATGACTCAATGCGGCATATGCTATCAATCAATGACAGCTCACAAGAAATCTGTTGCAACAATTTAAGCCCCAAGTCATTATAAATAGTAGAGATATTATCATTGACTCAATTATCTATTCTACATTCTATATACCGCCAAGTCGTCATATTAGTACCAGTATAAAATCAAAAGCACTAAAATTTATCACATGATCAAACACCCCCGAGCTATTTATTTATATGGATATAGAGCCCCAAGAATCAATACATAGAATCATCAAAAGTGGTCGCCCATTAGATACCCATGAAACTATTGAACGTCTTACTACGTTAAGAAATCACTATCAAGAGATGGTCTCATATCTGTATGCACATAGTAATACAAAAGTATATCCCATTAATGTAACTGACCTTGCCCTTCCAAAAGTGCTAGAGATTATAACTACTACTATCCAGGAAAACATGTAATAAAAAAATAATGATATGTTGGTACAGTAAATTTTATTTATAAAAACCTCAGGTCGGATTTTCCAATATACTGAGGTTTTTTGTATTTACTTATCCACTCTTATTTATTCTTCTTAGAGTACTTGATAATCAGGTATGCGAGTGGAGCTGCTAGGAAAATTGATGAAAATGTACCAGATATCACTCCTACTCCCATAGAGAAAGCAAACCTACCCAAGTCTCCTGTACCAAAGATATACATCGCTACCACCACAACGAATGTAGCAATAGATGTACCCATTGATCTTCTCATTGTCTGCCAAATACTATCTTCAAATAATTGACCAATATCTTTGACTTTGGATCATAGGTTGGTAAGATTTTCACGGATACGGTCAAAAATTACGATCGTATCATTAATACTATAGCCCATCGTTGTGAGTAACGCGATCACAAAGATTACATCTACCTGAGTTGTAGGATCGATCATCATCTTAATACCATAAACTCACATCGGCGCAAGAACATCAAACAACATAGTAAAGATTGTGATTGCTGCAAGCACTTGAGGTTGAATATAGCGTCTTACTTCAGCAAATGAAAATACCATATAGATCGCAATCAAGAACAAGCCAATCAAAATAGTATTACGAGCTGACTTAGTCAGGTATTCACCGATACTAGGTCAGACAATACTACTCTCCATGATCTTGCCTGAATCAGTGATATGCTTCTTTGTAATCAGTGTATCCTGTACTGCTTTTGAAATCTTAGTAATTTCAACATCATCCTTACTTGTAACCTGCGTCAATACTATCGTATATTCCTGATTATTGATCATCTCAGTATTAAGCCCTACCTGACTTACTCCAGGTATCGCGAGGATATCTTGCTTTGCTTGATCTGATAGCTGTCATGCTACCTTAAGCTGAGCACCACCAGTAAACTGGATTGATGGGCGGAAGTTGATATAGAAGATTGCTGCTGAAGCGAGCATCAAGAGTACTGCGAATGATAACCATAGTCCAGCACGTTTGATAATTGGGAAGTGAGCTTTCATTTGTTTCGAGAGAGGTGAGATAAAGAGGAAGAGGAACTAATGATTATGTATTGTTATTTATAAGTTTCGAATTCTATCCTCACGGATATATGCTGTTGTTATATATTATTTCTTTGATCTTTCTGCCCACCAAAGAAGGAGATATTTGGTCAATGGAACAGTGAAGAGTAACAAAATAAGATTATTAATCGCCATCATAAATCCAAATCCTTGGAAAATATCAGATCCAACCAATGCCATCACAAAACCGATAAGTCATGTCGCTATATTACCATCCAAAATAGGAGCCCAAGATCTCTCATATGCTGTGAGAATTGCTGGCACAAGCTTGAGACCATGATCCATCTCTTCTTGAAGTCTTTCGAAGATCAAGATACTACTATCTACTCCCATACCAATCGTGAGAATGATTGCAGCAATACCAGATAGTGATAATGCATATCATGTAAGCTTCACAAATGCTAGTAATACCACAAGGAAGGTCACTAGTGATACAAATCCAATTGTTGCCTTACTTATACCATACATATACCACAGTAACGTAAATACAAAGATAAATCATAAGACAGTCGCATAGCCAGCCTTAACCCACGCATTTGCACCTAGTGTTGGAGCGAGTGTTGACTCGTTTGAGAGAATAAGTGGAGCTGGAAGAGCTCCTTCATTGAGATTTGCTACAAGACATGCTGCTCACTCCACAGTAGAGGTTGCTTGATGTGTGACAGTTGGGTTCTTAGGATCGGAACATGTTTGATCAGTAAACTGTCCATCAATTTGAGCCTGTCCACCACAGATCTTACTTCTAATAATAGGATTAGTTACGAGTTTACCTCATACAAAGATTGCCATCTGCTTATCAATTGACTCAGCAGTAAGGTTACAGAAGATATCTCATCCTTCTTTGTTAAATTGGATTGAAACTACTGGGAGGCCTGCCTGTCCTTGACTAGTAGCGGCACTTTGGAAGTATGCTCCATTCAGGATTCTTTTGCCTTTAGACTCAATTGCAGGCATCCATGATGCAGTATCTTTGATAAATACTTGTTCAATATTATACACTATGTCAGTCGTTAGTCTTGTGATCAAAGCTTCACGATTTGCATCTGTTGCTCATGAAATCTTCCTAATAAGCTGTAAATTATCTAAGACTGATTTACTCTCAGTAAAACTAATAATGATGGTACCTTGGGCTGAATCCACAATCTTAAGTGTCTCTCCTGAGTTGATGATGAGTCATGTCTGTACTGTCTGAAGTGTCGCAAGGTCAATCCACTGATCATCAAGAAGCAGATCAAATCATGAGTTTGCAACTGGCTTTATCTTAGCTGCAATTGAACCTGTTAGTGATGTAATGAGTGAATTATTTGTCGCAAGTCATGACAAAGGCACAAGATAGACACTTGCACGATATGCTTGTGCAGCTGGAAATAAAGTATCAACAAGAGCCAAGTCTGACCCTATCAATATAATACCCGTAGCTACTACGGTACCACTTACTGGTGTATTGAGAGCATATGATTGAGCCGATGTTACATTAAATTCTTTTGCTATTATAGTAAGCTTAGCAGGAGATACTTGTGTTGATGGGATTGTGGTAGATCCATTACCCTTAATAATAAAGAATCATTCAATCTTCTCTACGTTACCTGAGGTGTCTGTTTGCTCACCATACACTCATTTGATTACTTGATTGGCTACACCTGATAGATTTTTGAGTTTATCGGCGTTGTCTTTATAGACTTGCGGGAGTTGATCAAATGATTTGTTAAGTGACTCATAATAAATGTCGTCTGACTGCTTACCATCAGCAAGTTGAGCAAACTTGTCGGGACTAGCATCAAGCGAGATAAGCAGATCTTCTGCGATCTTGAGTCTTGCAGCAAGCTGCTCTGGTGTAGCTTTGACCGTATTTGGTAGCTTAAACTCAAGTTCTACCGTCTTACCAATCGTAGCTTTGGCAGCTTCGACATCAGTCAGACCTCATACTTTTACCACAATGTAGTCTTTTTCTCCTACTTTAAGGAGTTTGATTTCAGCGTCACCTACACCCATACTATTCACTCTTCTGGTGATATTATTCTTGATGATATCTTTGGCACTGAGGACAGCGGCATTATATTCTCCATCCTTAGGATAGATACTACGATACTTGGAAAAATCAATCTGGTATGTAAGCTCTACCCCACCAGCTACATCCATACCCTTCTTGAAGGGTGCACCAAAAATAACTAATCACAATGATAATATCGCTACTAGTGCGATAGCACGGAACTTCCACTCTTTGAAAAACGACATAATTGAGACTAATATGAATTAAAAACAAAAAAAGACTTGATCTAGCGTACGAATATAGATAAATAAGATATGAAATCAAATCAAAAAAAACAAGACTGATATCTTGCTGAGTCGCTTGCGTGTGAGTATCTCCAAAATCAATGATATATGATCATCGAAAGAAACTATACGATCAGATGATGAGAACTTGATATTATTGTGAAGAAGTGAAATCTGCTGACCTTTATCGAGGTTAAGCTTGTCAATCATATACTTGATATCCATGATTATATCACTCCTACTAAGCTGAAACATCTATATAAGACGATTGAATTCTATCTGCGTGAGCATAAGAATGACGGAGATACTCAGCTTGATGTAGTCTTTGTACGTTATGGTGAGGTTATTCAACATATAAAAAATGTGACCGGGTGACGATAATACAATATATACCCTACTTATGCAATCGTCTCACTTGTGTTAAGACTCATGCACCTCTCTATAAAACCAACCATCTTGACGATATCTTCATGGTCTACAGGACTAAAATGCATCATACCATTTTCATCAGGATGTCATTTTTCTACTACAATATTACCATCTGATTCAATTCTAACTTCGTAGATATCATTAGCTGAATAGGGATTATGATCAATATCTCATTCAAACTCAAAGTCATCGTCCTTGGGACGATCATTGAATGTAATGACACACGAGTCACTACCATCGAATTGTATTTTGGAAATTTTTGTATGCATGATACTGTTTTCAGTTTCGTTAAGAATCCTGCCAAACTCATGAGTCTTAACACTAGTACGAATATGATCAATAATACGATAAAAACGCTCTTGAAGTACTGGATTAATTGCTTCTTGCTCTTCAATATGACGTATTGTATCATTGACTGCTGTGGTAGAAATTTCTGGTCACTTACCAAAGAGCTTTTCCATAAGATTAAACATGATAATTATTTTGTAAGAAATAGAACAAATTAGATATAATTATACTGATGAAGATACTATTTTGCAAATATGAAAAAATCTCAAGGGTACCTCGAGATTTAGATTTAATTTTTTGATATTCTTCATATTCTTGTCGAGTAATGAAGAATTTGATGGTTTTTTTTGTTTCTTTACTCCCTTATGTAGGGAGAAGGATGTACGGTAGATACTATCACCATCTACCGTCATGACACATAGAGTCGCCCAAGAATGAGTATCTTGAGTGCAATGCCATCCCAACTTATTGAGAGTTTCCTCCCAACAAACTACCGTCTCATCAATATCAGAGCGACACACTCTAATATAGCTTTCTGATGCGATGAGCTCTATTCTTAACTGGAGTTCTCCAGTTACTAACATGGTGAGAGTCTCAACTCTCATTTTTTCCCCCATACTACACTCGTGCCGCACAAGAAGATAAAGATAATTGTTTTTTTCATTTTATTTTTTTATTTAATCTCTCCTATCAACACCATGTCGACGATAATGGAGAGTTTTAGATTGATGATTTGTTTTTTTTGGGTTAAGTCCCATATCTTGTCTACCAACCGATACAAATCGAGACTTCTCAGTCACAATCACATCTTGATGTACAAATATTAACCTTGGATATGATCCAAATATTGAACTACAGCCGAATATTATTGGAGTAATCAAAATGATTAGCTCCGGCACACTAATTTTTGTTTTTTTCATAATTTTTGTTTATTTTATTTTTATTTCGTGAGATTGACTTATAAAGATATGGATATATGTTTTCAAGTCATTTTATAAAAATCATAAAAGTCAATCACATACACCCTCAAACAACTGCTCTCGTTGCTTTTGGATCGGAGATGGTTATAGTTATTCATTGTCTGACTTTATAAACCTTATACATACATCTACCCATGAACTGGATCGCGAAACTCATCTGAAACAACTATAACGATAATCAAATCAACAAGCTCAAACCACTCGTACAAGCGATCAATACATATGATGAACAATGGATGAGTCTGACTGACGCCGAGGTACAAGCCAAGACATCGGAGTTTAAATCTCGTATCCAAGCTGGTGAGACAGTAGATGATCTCCTCCCCGAAGCATTTGCAGCTATCAAACAAGCGTGTCGCCGTATGGTAGGACAGTCTCTCGCGGTCAAAGATACTACTCAAACTTGGGATATGATCCCATACGATGTACAGCTGATCGGAGGTATCGTACTCCATCAGGGTAAGATCGCTGAGATGCGTACTGGCGAAGGTAAAACTCTCGTCGCTACTCTGCCCGCATATCTCAATGCCCTTACTGGCAACCCTGTCCATGTCGTCACCGTCAATGACTATCTCGCATCTCGTGATGCTGAGTGGATGTGACATCTGTACAAGTGGCTATGACTCACGGTCTGAAGCATCAACAAATATACTCCCCAGCATGAACACAAAGCACAATATGAATCCGACATCATCTATGTAGAATCAACAGAAATTGGGTTTGACTACCTCAGAGATAATCTGGAGAAAAACCCCGATAACCGCAGACTACTCAATCGTGGATTGCATTTTGCGATTGTGGATGAAGCAGATAGTGTCTTCATCGATGAGGCGAGAACTCCGATGATTATGTCTCAGCCAAACAATGACCCGATCGACAAATATGTCAGATACTCTGAAATCGTCAAGTCACTCGTGCAATCAAGCAAGGCCAAAAAAGTCAGTAAATGATTCCTTGCTGAACTAATGAAAAATGATGAATCGGAGCAAGACAACACTACCGACGGAGATTATTACTTGGACGAAAAGAGCAAAGCTGTCACCTTGTCAGAAATCGGAATATCCAAACTCGAGCAGATTATGGGAGTAGAGAATATCTATAGAGATCTAGGATATGATGAAATTCATCATATTGAAAATGCGCTCAGCGCCAAAGCTGCATATCACGAAGGTAAAGAATATATCATCCAAGGCGATGAAGTGATGATTGTGGATGAAAATACTGGTCGTATCATGCCTGGTCGTAGATTCCAAGGGTGACTGCACCAAGCAATTGAAGCAAAAGAGAAGATCAGTATCAAACAAGAAGCTAAGACAATTGCTACTATCACCTATCAACACTTTTTCAAACTGTATGGTAAGCTTGCTGGTATGACTGGTACTGCCACAACTGAGTGAGAAGAACTTGAGAAAATCTATGATCTTGAGGTACTCTCGATCCCCACCAACAAGCCTATCACCAGAGTAGATCGTAATGATAGAATTTTCTTTGATCAAAACAGCAAGTGGAAGGCAACGATTGATACGGTACAATTTTATCACAGCATAGGTCAACCAATCTTAATCGGAACTAGTAGTATCCATACATCTGAGCTCGTCTCTACCCTGCTTCGCCAAGCAACTATTAATCACTACGTATTGAATGCTAAATTCTTTGAGCAGGAGGCTACGATCGTGGGTAATGGTGGACAATATGGATCTGTGGTGGTGGCTACCAATATGGCAGGTCGTGGTACGGATATTAAGCTGGAAAAATGACTCAATGATAAGATTGCCGTAAACTATGCAAACTGGATTAACAAACAAATCGGTGATCATAGCGATATCTGACTTGTACTGCATATCGCTAGCCAATGAGAGTTAGATCTGATACTCAATGCACTATGAGATAAGCATGGCTACACTATACAAACTAAGGTAACCACCAAACAAGATACAAAACCATATGCAACACTCACCATCACACAGTCAGAAATGAAACCTACTCAGTATAATGAAGTAGATATTCAATTTGGACTCTTTGTCCTGGGTACAGAGAAGCACGAATCCAGACGTATTGATAATCAGCTCAGAGGTCGTGCAGGTAGACAATGAGACCCCGGAGTATCACAGTTCTATGTATCGTTTGATGATGAGATCATGCGTAAGATGTGATGATCAAGTATGCAAAGTATCCTCGCGATGGCTGGCAAATTTGCTGGTAATCAAGAAGAGATGGAACAACAACTCAGTAGCCAGTCAATGTTTACTAATTCGATTGTGAGAGCTCAGACTCAGATGGAAGCTCATAATTATAGTATCCGTAAGCACCTCTATGACTACGATAGTGTTGTTAACAAGCAGAGACTCAAGGTATATGGCAAGAGAGATGAAATCCTCGAAGGAGTCAAAAAAGGCGGAAAGAGCCAAGAGGTAAAAATAATTTTGGTAGACGCAGTAAGGTGAATTATTAACTCGAATGAAGAATATGACAGCAACACTTGGTCACTTAATCTTGAGCTTGCCCAATATCTTAAAACCCTATCTCAACGTAAGATCGTAGTTACAAATGCATCAGGAGAAAAACTTGATCTCATCAAAGAGCTTCTTATAGACTATCAATTTGAAATTATATCATACGAAAATAATCCCAGTAAAAGTGATTCAGAATACTTCAAAAAACTATATTCAACACTGGGTATTGATTCTTCAACTACGATGTATTTTGATCATAAGCAAGAAAGTTTGGATAGTGCAGTAATAGCTGGAATCACCAATAGCTTCCTACATACTGATACACAAAATACGATTGATCAACTCGGATCTAGATGCAAACCAAGCAACGCAGTCAGATACAATACAGTCGATCAATCCCCAATCTATACTGAGGTCAGATGATGGATTAATGAAGTAGTAAGCAATACTATAGCACAGCACCACAAACTCAACACCAGCGACGCAGAGTTACTCGAGAACCTCAAACAAGACTTTGTGATCGAACGAGATGAGCAAATGGTGACAGAGATCAGTCATAAATCTAATATTGCAGCTACAGCTACTCGCCTTTTGGAAGGTCAGATCGATAGATGGTCAGGTTTCTGGGATGCGACTCAAGTGCATCAGTATTTCAAAAATCTGTACCTCGAAGTACTGGATGAACAGTGGATCGAACATATCGACACCATGCAACACCTGAGAGATAAAGTAGGTCTGTATGGTTATGCACAACAAGACCCTCTCTTGATCTACAAGGCTGAGAGTTATGATCTGTTTGAGCAGCTATGGCTCACGATCAAGTCCAAGGTACTTAACACGATCTTCCGCCAAATCCAACAGCACGATGATAATGTAAAATCATCTAGTCAGACTCTCGTTGTAGAGGCTCATGATGTGGTTGATACCTCACATGTCATGACTAATGCAGACCAGTTTGATGATAACACAGGAGACAACCCACAACGCAAAATCCAGACCGTACAGGTCAACACGAGTAAAGTCAGCTCCAATGTCCAGGTCGTCACTAAAGCTGATAGTGGTAAAGTCTGACCCAACGATCTCTGCCCATGTGGAAGTGGAAAGAAGTATAAAAAATGTCATGGAGTGAAATAGAAATAGAAAAAAATCTTCCTTTGAAAATTTGGAAGATTTTTTTAATTCTTCAAGAAACTAAAGAATTTTACCAGTATTTTTCTATTTCTTCTTTAAATTTCTCTTTACACTCCTTTTTTAATGTAAGTTTTTGCTCTTTTGTAAGCTGTTGTGACCAAAAAGATACTATACCTTGACCGTAACATTCATTATTATCTTTACAAATCATATCAAGAAAAGTAACTTGATTACTCTGTAAAGAACTTAACTCCTCACTACTTCTACCAACCACATTTGAAAGTAAGTAAGAGTATTCTCTCATAGTCTCAATGTAGCCTACGGACCCCAAAGGATAAACTTGAGCATTTGCAATTTGAGAAACACTCATTTTAGCATAATCTCCAGTATTTAAAGCTGGATCAAATCTACCTGACACAAGCCTAAACCACTCCTGTAAATACAGCTCCTCATCTGAACACAAAGACATAATGAAATCCGATAATAGTTCTTCTTTCATTAATCCCTCTACCGATTGATTCAATGGGTCTCCAAAAACAAGATTAGTTGCTTCATTCATAAGAGCAATCCTCATAACTATCTTCAGATTTTCTTTTTGATATAATCGATGGATATTTAATCGCACAGACCCATTATCCACAAATAAGAAAGATGGGTCATTCAAGTCATACAATAAAACTTCACCATTCCAAAATTTGATTCCAGTCTTATAGCTAACTATAGCAGACATGTTTGGAGATAATGTTGTATCGTATTTTACTAAACGACTCTCTTTCATTAGCTGCAAACTACTTTCAAGCTGAGAGTAAAACTTTTCAAATCCTTCACTGTATAGATGTTTTTCAAGTCCTTCCGGACTAAAAGGTTCTAATAACTCAGATAGATGGATTCCATTTCTTATTTTCTCTTCTTTGGAAGACTTACAAGAAAAACAAAATACAATAATAACTAAAAAAAAGAGTTTTTTCACTTCAGTATTCGGATTTTCGCCGACTTGTCCATACAAGCAATAACTTGTTTTGTAGCAGGATCCAGCTGTTGAGTTTTATTTTTATTTTTATCAACCATATCAAACCTCTCTCTCTCTCTTTTCAAGTCATTTTATATTTTTATGATATGTCAATATTCTGGAGATGGAAAATCACCACTAAATCAATATAATTCCACTGAATCTCCTATCTTAAACCCGTTTTTCTCCTACTTTTGTCCTATTGTCTTATGTCCTACCTCACCATCCGTAACCTCTCCCAACACTTCTGAGATAAGGTCTTGTTTGATCATCTTGATATGACTATCATCCCATGACAGAGAGTTGCTCTCATCGCTCGTAATGGTACTGGTAAAACAAGTCTGCTCAACGTCATCATGGGTACCATGCTCTATCCCGAAGGCACCGTAGAACTCAATCATAATATCCGTACTCGTATCCTCACACAGGAGCATAATCTGGATCCGAGTAAAACCACCCGAGATACACTCGTCACTGATGATAAAGTATTACAAATGCATGAGCTTGGTATATGGGACTATGAGATCCAAGCACAACTCATCCTCACAGAGCTCGGGCTGTGGGATATGAAAGATCAGACTGTCTGACTGCTGTCATGATGAGAGGTCAAGCGTTTGTCTCTCGCACAGGTCTTGATTGATCAGCCAGATTTCCTGATCCTGGATGAACCGACCAACCATTTGGATATCCAGATGATCGAGTGGCTTGAGTCATACCTTACGACGGGTAATATCACGGTCCTCCTTATCACTCATGATAGATACTTCCTCGAGCATGTGTGTACGCATATCTATGAACTTGAACACGGTCAGATCCGCACCTATACTGGTAACTACAGCTACTATATCCAGAATAAAGCAGAGCGTGAAGCCATCGAACAGTCTACTCTGCACAAAATGAAGCAACTCTACAAGCAAGAGCTCGAGTGGATGCGTAGAGCACCACAAGGTAGACAGACCAAATCCAACTATAGATCATGACAATTCGAAGAGGTAGCAGACACACTAACTGATCAGAAGGGTCGTGTCGCTCATATTAATAACGCATTGGATCTATGATCATCACATCACTCCAGACTCGGATGACTGGTACTCAAAGTCAAAAACCTGACCAAATCATTTGAATCTAAGCCTATCGTGGATCGCTTTAATCATGAGTTTCATGCTGGAGAGAGAGTATGAATCATCGGACCAAATGGCGTAGGAAAGAGTTCGTTGATCAAGTTACTACTCGAGCAAATTCCAGCAGATAGCGGTAGTATTGTACGATGAAGTACGATCAGCGTATGACACTATGAACAGCAACTCCCTGCTCGAAACCAAGCTCAGACAGTCCTGTGACTCATCCAAGAGATGGGTAACCAGATCAGGTGGTGAACTACAGTGATGTCAGCCTCATCACTCCTCGAACAGTTTATGTTTGGACAGAAGCAACAGCGTACGCTGCTTGGGTCACTGAGTGGTGGAGAGAAGCGTAGACTTGCGCTCCTGATGGTCTTGATACAGAATCCTAACTTCCTAATCTTGGATGAACCGACCAATGATTTTGATATTATGACGATCAATATCTTGGAGCAGTTTCTGATGAGTTATAGTGGATGTCTCGTGATTATCTCACATGATAGATATTTTATGGATAAGCTCGTGGATCATCTATTTGTAATGGAGGGTAATGGCCAGATTACAGATTTTTGGGGAAGTTATACAGACTATCAACTAAAGGCTAAAGGTGGAAAGCTAAAGGCAAATAATACTACCACCAATTCTTGATCAGAAGAATCCGACTCGCAACCTGCCCCTCGTAAACACGCGAACTCATATACGATGAATGAATACATGAAACAAATCACCAAACTCACAACACAAAAAGATAAACTCCTCCTCCAACTGGATGAAGTGTGACTGGACTATGTTGACTATACTCGTGTTGGCTCACAGATCAATGAACTCACCGCCAAAATTAATGAGCTTGAGGAAAAGTGGTTTGAGTTGGCAGAAATATAATTGTAAATAAACCCAAAATCAACATATATATCTCATGAAATATCTTCAAATCATCATCTTTCTGATCATCATCACCACTCTTATATGAGTGGGTCATATCGGTACGTACTATGCGATCAAATCATCGTTTATCCTTGGATTGAGGCAAGAACACACACTCACATGGATCTTAGCATGATTATCAGTCAGCTTTATTGCCATGTCTATGATTGTAAGATATATCTATCATCCTATCGTCTCAGCAGTATATACTATGACTGCTGTATGGCTGTGAACTACATATCGGCTATTTCTAGCGAGTGTGATTATATTTATATGTATGTGGATCAATACAGCTACCTGATGAGCTCTACCTATGATGATAATCAGCAAAGTGGTACTCATGATAGCAGTATGAGTCAGTGCATACGGAATACGAAATAGCAACCAAACCAAAATCGTCAATTATATTGTACCAATGGAGAATCTCCCAGCATCATGGGAAGGCAAAAAAATCGCAATGATCGCAGATACACATGTATGAGCAGTGAGAAATATCTGACTACTCCATCGTATTCGTCCACAGATCGAGTGACAGTGAGTACAAATGTTGTTGGTCGCGGGAGATTTTTATGACGGAGTTAGCGCAAATGATACTTCTTTAGCTTTAGCTCTAGCTAATATTAAGACTCCCCATGGCACCTACTTTGCACCTGGTAACCATGAAGAATATAATAATCTCAATAATTACCTCCAGCATCTCACACAAGCATGAATCCATGTTCTTAACAATCAAGTCACTACAGTGGATGGACTACAAATCATCGGAGTAGATTATAGCTCTACGCATCAGACGACTTGATTTATCTCTGTGATGAACAAGCTCAAACGAGATCGCCGTCAGGCCTCCATTCTTATCAAACATATCCCAAGCCATGTAGAGATTGTTGACCAGTTTGGTATTGATCTACAAGTAGCGTGACATGTACATCAGTGACAGGTATGGCCTGGATATTTCTTTGCTCGTAAGGTATTTGGGGTATTTTCTTATGGACTCAACCAGATTGGTCAAAGCTGGATCATCACGACTAGCGGTGTCGGTACTCGATGACCACCACAAAGAGTTGGAACTCACAGTGAAATTATTATTATCACACTAGTCAAAAAATAAAAATTTATAAACTTTAAGGTCAAAATATGTCCCCCAAAACTACCCTCACTCTCATCTTCCTCATCTCACTTGGAGGATCACTAATCTCACTGTACTTCTGATATTATGGTGACCCTGTTGCCAATATGGTGAGTGAAGATTTATTTAATCTTGATAATGCACTAGAGCCATGTAGTCTATGTCGATATGCGAGGATAGCACTCTATCCTATGGTGATCATTAGTACAATCTGACTATACTGTCGTGATCATGGTAGTATCAAGTATATTACACCACTCAGTGTCGGATGACTACTCCTAACAGGATATCAAATCCTCCTCCAAGCATGAGTAGTGAGTGAGTCATGATTCTGTATTCCCGGTAGCAAGTCATGTGCAATTATTGATTGGCAGTATTTCTGAGTTACAATTCCGATGCTTGCTTGTGCTGCATTTATATTGATTTTAGGACTGTGTGTTACTCATCATATACAACAAAGTAAAATCTCTATTTAGCAGACACATTACTACTAGATTTCACTCATTCAAGATATAATCTTATATCCCTATATCTAAAGAAATAGAGATCCTTCGATCTAACAATATTATCTCTACTAATTTGTATCATCATGCCTAAGTCACGATCCTTCCTAAAAGCATTAACTCTATAAATTGCATCTTTCAATCCATTAGCATTTTGTTCATCTTTTAAAATAACAAGACATCACTTGGGATCAGATTCTGGAGTAGCTGAAGCGATTTCTTTTTGCATTAGTATATCAATATGAGCGCGAAGATGCTGCGCTACCTCAGTCTGTTCTAAGAAATTCTCAACTTTTTTTCAATCACTACACCATTTTCTCAATCTAATAAGGAGTTCGGTATTTTCTGTAATATGCCTCTCTCTATCTTCTTGGGGTTTTCGATTTTCTATAATATTTCGTATCAATTCAGAAGAGTATAATTTTCGTTCTTGATTTCGTGTATATGGATTTTTGTATATTCCAATTAATTGTCCATCTTGATCTAAGGCCACAACCCTCTTCTGACTCAATTCATTAAGTAGGTCTATGTTCGTAGAATCACCATCCTGAAATGATATAACTCTAAACTCCATTTTTTTATTAATAGCAATCACATCGGATCCTCTATTTCTGTGTCATTGTTGATAGTCTATTTTTTCTCAATATTTTTCGTAGAGTTCTTTGATTGTAATTCCACTATTTTTAGTAGCGTTAATTAAATCAACTATTAATTCTGATGTTTTTCCTATTTCTAAGTCATTCTTCATAAAATAACTATTCGCAAAGTTCTTCATTCATTCGTATAGTTTCATTATCTTTTGATTAATATAAAAAAATATAATTTATTATTAAATAAATTATATATAATGTCAAGTATAAATATTATGATATATTAGAATCTCTTACTCTCAGGAAAAACTCTATATAATACCTTACCAATGATATAGTTATCAGGTACTACAAAATTGGACTCTGGAGTACAAATCAATCCAAAACAACATAAACTATCCGTAGTGTGTCATCTATGATCTCCCATCACAAAATATCATCATTCAACCTTAAATGTATCCTTATTGCATGATGCAGTAGTAGTTGTATCTCAAGGAAGATAATACTCATTGAGCTGATTACAATTGTTGCCACTACCATCACAAATTGAAACCTTACCACCCGCAACCTTGACTACCTCTCAGGGAAGTCAGATAATTCTCTTGATAAATGGCACATCTTTACCTGGAGGCACAAATACTAAGATATCGCCACGCTTAAGTCCTGGCAGCATTTGATCCAGAGATTGTGACCATGATGATGGTAAGATCTTATTACTAGTATCTACGATGCTACTATGTTGCGGTGTGATCTTATCAATAATGATGAAGTCGTTTTCATGAAATGTAGGTTCCATACTTTGCCCTACTACCGTAAAAGGATTGAACAAGAAAAACCTAATACATAGTAGTAGTCAGACAATAAAAATGAAAAATGAAATAATATCAAATAATTCTACAAGAAGATATTGAATGGTGCTAGATCGTTGTGGGGATTGTTGATTCATAATTAAATTGAGAATTAAAGATTTTTTATAATACGAGACAAAAAGCTTACGAAAAGCTGTATGTAAGCTCTATATATTAATATTTTGTTTGTAAGAATTATGCTCAGATATCAGCTTCGTCATGTTCGGGTGCGTGAACATCATCAATACTATCAACACCATCTTCGTCAGATCACTTACTATCTAAGAAGATAAAGTTGTCTACAATGATCTCTGTACCAGACCTCTCCACACCAGCTCCATCAGTCCATTTTCTAGTCTTAAGTCTTCATTCTACGTAGACTTTTTTCCCTTTAGTGAGGTATTTACCGAGAATATCAGCACTGTTACCATATGCTGTACATTTGTGGTACTCGCTATCAGACATCATGACACCTTGCGCATTCTTGTACTTACGATTTGTGACAATCGTAAAGTTAACTACAGAGATTGCACTTGGCTCAATTGTCTTCACACTCACCGTAGCAGTACTACGACCAATCAATTGTACTTTGTTGAGATCTAAGCTCATCGTCATCAAAACATAATAAATATAATCAGAATAATCTGACTAATTCATAGTATGGGTAAACTCAATCAAAAAATCAATTGAATTTCAAGCTTAGATCGCTATCATAGTACTGTTGAAGTTGACAAGTAGTTTAGGAATTATAAAAGTATAAAAATAGACCTCAAAATACCTTATAACTTTATAAACCTTGATTTTTTAACCACTGACGCCCGGATGATGGAATGGTAGGATGTTAAGGCTTCAGCCGCAATGTTGGAGATAAGGTATGGTAAATATGCCCGGATGATGGAATGGTAGACATGCTCGACTCAAAATCGAGTGTCGCGAGACATGGGGGTTCGAGTCCCCCTCCGGGTAAACTTATAGTAATCGCAATAAATTTGTGATTTTTTTATAGTTCAAAAGTGAGATTCCCTTGCATTCTATAGCTCTTTTCCTATATAATAATGTATTATCACATCATTTGTAATCATTATGATGATAGTTCAATCTCGTCGTACGTGAATCATAGCTAAGCTGACTCTATTTGTGTTAGTTTTTTTGGGTTTTTGAATAATATTATTTGAATCAAAGACATATGCATGTCCTGAGTGAACTGTTAATATTGGTAACGATGGAGACAATGAAATATGTATTTCCAAGGAAGAATATAACAATGTAGAAGAAGACTGAATAAAAAGAAAAAAATGCAAAGAAACATATGGAGAAAATTATTGTAACTGCAAATATATACTGAAGTGAATCTATCTCAACACAGAAGTCCCATTCATCGGACCAAAAGATAATCCTAGATGTCTCGTAATGAGCACCGCATGAGCTGCCCCAGTCAATGTCCTCAGAGCTATGACCAAGATCTTAATGACCTTTGTCATGATTGGTGGATTTGGGATGATAGTGTGGTCTTGAGTATTAATAGCATCATCTTGAGATAACGCTAAAAGATATGACCAATGAATGTGATATCTTCAAGCTGTTGCTATCGCATTTGCTCTTCTTGGGTCCCTGTGAGTCATCTTGAGATTTATCAATCCTAATTTCTTCTCCTAGTCCGCCTTCGTCATTGTACTGACTGAGTTAGCATAAACGAGGAAGAGGTACGATGAAGTAGTAATCTAGAAAGAATATATAATTTTACAATCTTATAACCATATGAACTTATGAACTTTAAACTCAACTGATCAGATATCATCATTAATGAACTATTTGTCATTACAGCTGATGTGACACAAGATAGCGAGCTCCTCAAACTTGCCAAACTAACTGGACCAGATATGCACTATCAATCACAGGGTATGAAGCTTGTGGACTACCCTGGTGAATATGAACTCAACGGATATACTATCGAAGTCATCTGAGATAGCGAATGAACACTCAACTATGTAATCGCTACTGGTGAAGATCATATCTGATATGTACAAAACTGTAAACTTGTGACTAACCGTATCTTTGCTGATGTGACAGACTGGGTCTGCGATCGTGATGATGTGATTGCTGCTATTGAGAAGCTTGATGAGGCGGGCAAAATACACGATGTAAGAGCGCAAGGATAATTTAGAGAAGTTGCCCCCTCCCGGGGATTCACTATTACTCGAAGATTTAGTCGAGTTGGAAACATCTTTCATAACTCCAACTTTACCAACTTTACCAACTTTTCCCAACTATATGGCTATACCTAGAAAACCAGCGATCAAGAAACTATGATCTTCCTTTAGTAATACATCTGCTAATACTACTGATGAAGCTGCTATGTCTCAATCAGCCCCCATCAAGCAGAGCCTACGAGAGAAACTACAAGATGAGATCAACGAACTTCCAAAATGATTACAAACTCTTCTTCAAAAAGGAGTCCAAACTGGACTTGTGTCCGAAGATGCAGTAATTTTTGAGATTGATGACTTGGACAAGAAGGAACGTGCAATTGATAGATTTTATGAATTATGTGAAAAACTTGGTATCCGTATCCAAACATTGGAAGAAATCCTTGAGATGGAGCGTCAGCAGATGCAGGAAGAAAGCAAGGTCAGGCTAGGTAAAGTACAACTTCACGATACGAGCTACACAATCAATGATAAGGCGTATTCTGATACTATCAAGTTATACTTCAATGAGCTGAGTAAGATCAACCTCCTCACGCCTGATGAAGAAAAAGACCTCACCAATAGAGTCAAAAGATGAGATGAAACAGCAAAGAAGAAACTGATTGAAGCAAATCTTAGGCTCGTGATCTCAGTGGCAAAGAAATATATGAGTAGCCGTCTATCGTTTCTCGATCTAATCCAAGAAGGAAATATTGGTCTAATCAAAGCAATTGAGAAGTTTGACCCAAGTAAAGATTTCAAATTTTCTACCTATGCTCACTGGTGGATCAAACAATCAATCACCAAAGCAATCGCAGACCTCGGTAAAAATGTAAGAATACCAGTTCATCTCATTGATGAGATGAATAGTTACAACAAGGCGTATCAAGAATTATTTCAAAAATTCTCACGTGAACCAAGTAGTAAAGAAATTGCAGCCAAACTTAACTTCCCTATCAAAAAAGTCAAGAAGCTCGAAGAAGTAATCTTCGGTAATGTCTCGCTGGATATGGATGTAGGTGAAGATGGTAAGAATACACTATGAGATCTGATTGCGGATAATAATAACCTCCGCCCAGACCAGCAAAGCCAAAAAGATATCATCCGTGAAAACCTTGATAAGATCTTGGAGATGTTTGATGATCGTGAAAGCAAGATTATTCGTATGAGATATGGTATTGATTCACCCAAATATACTCTCGAGCAAGTCGGTGCGGAGTTTGAGGTAACACGTGAAAGAGTCAGACAAATCGAACAGAAGGTTATCTCTAAGTTACAAGAGCATATCTGACTTCAGCGCTTGTTGGGTATTGAGGATGAAGTAGAGAAGATGCATGCTCGTGGTGGTCCAAAGAAAAAGAAAAAAGATAAAGATGAATGATTATAGAATCTACAATACTATAAAAAAATAGAATTCATAATTATGAATTCTATTTTTTTTGTGGTGTAATATTATAAACTATGATTGTAGTAATGTCTCTTGGTGTTTTTGTAGCCTCTTTTCCTTGGAACTCTTACCCAAAATTTTAGTCACTTTAGAGTCTTTATCTAGTGTTTTTTCTATTTCAACTAAAACTTTTCCATAAAGGAAATTATTTTCAGATTTTTTTAATAACTCAATTACCCTATCCTGACGAACTCATCTTATAAAAAGTGGTCCAGCGATCAATCAAGTTAAAGGTAATGATATTCACGCAACTCATACAGCTGCGGCTCATCATAAAACTGCTAATGTAGGACTAATACTTAGTTGCGATAATATATCCACAATACCTTTAGCGTTTCATTTTTCTATTAATTTATCTGCTGATGCGTATATTGTTCAAAACTCAATCTTAGGCGGATTAGGATTAATTATATCTACAATAGTTTCATAAACGTCATCTGATTCATATTTAGAACTGATTCATATCTTTTCAGATACATCATCTACTTTATTTGCCAATCACTCTCATATTTTTTCTATAGTTCTTCAGATCCTTGCAAAAAACTTGCCTACTTTTGTCTTACTTTCAATTGATTTATTAAATGATAGCTTATCTTGATTTCACTGTTTTGATATATTAGACCATATATCCGCTTTTTTATCAGTAGATATCATATTTGTTCGTAGTTTAACTCCTCAAATCACTTCTTCAATTTGAGATCAAGTAAGTGATGGACTAGGAATTGATTTAATAATTTCTTGTTTTATGTTAATATCGCTATTAAGAGCTACTATCACTGATCTTGCTTTTTCTAAAAAATCTGCATTTTTAGAGTCAATTTTTTGTAATATAATTTTTAATAAGTCATTATCTACAGCATTTGAAGATAGTAAAATTACTGCAAGATTTCTCATATCTTCTACTGAAGCTGAATTTATGATGCTTTTTACTATATCTTTGTTGCAAAATCGATTTGCATTTAGATTTCTAATATTTTCTACTACTGATGATTTGATATTTAAAATAAGATCTACAGATTCTCTAATGCATTTTTTATCATTTTCTATTGCCTTTAACTTTTCTTGCTCTTGCTTTTTTCTAGCATCTTCTATTGCTTTATTTGAAATTATGGCTTGATCTTTAATAGATTCCTTTGTTGTATTTTTTACTTCTTTGACTGATTCTTTTAAATTTTTTCTTTTAACTATTTTTTTTGTATTATCACTTTTCTTTTCAAACCCCATTAGACATTTTTTTATGAAATAAAATACTTCTATAGTATAGTTATAGAGTAATATTTTGTCAAACTTTGGATTAAAAAACCCAGACTATTAGATCTAGGTTAGATATTTTAAATCAAAACTTCTCTTGGTTTACTGCCCTCTTGTGGTCAGACTATCCCTCTATCTTCAAGCATATCCATGATACGAGATGCTCTCGCAAACCCGATGGACAGCTTTTTTTGGAGCTGTGTCGTGCTTGCACGACGAGAATCTGCGATTATGTCCATGGCTTGGCGCATGAGCGCATCATCATCGTCATCTCATCATCACAGTAGCTCTGCATAAGCATTACTACCCTCTGATCATCTCTCGAGAATCTCCATGAGTTGGGGATGATAGATTTCTGACTCATCAATATTATTCATATATTTATCTTTGAGATATCACACGACCGCTTCGATCTCACCTGTATCAACAAATGGAGCTTGTACTCTGATCGGATGCTTCATCGTTGTATCCAAGTACAGCATATCTCACTTACCAACAAGGTCTTCTGCTCACTTCTGATCAAGGATGGTGCGAGAGTCTATTTGTGATACTACACCAAATGATATTCTACACGGGATATTAGCCTTAATTAGACCCGTAATCACATTCACTGATGGTCTCTGGGTAGCGAGAATCAAGTGAATACCGACTGCGCGAGCTTTTTGAGCAATACGAGCAATCACCATCTCAACATCCTTCTTCTTACCAGTCATCATCAAGTCAGCCAACTCATCTATCACAATCACGATACGATATATGTGCTCGCCTGTTTTCTCAGTATATTCTGCAAGATTCTTAACTCTTGCATTTTTAAGAATCGTATAACGATCATCCATCTCGATTGCACATCGCTTAAGAGCTTTGAGAGCTTGTTCTGGGTCAGTGATAATCGGACATAACTGATATGGGAGTCATGAGTACATCTCCATCTCAACCTGCTTCGGATCCACCATGACGAACTTAATCTGATCTGGCGTATTCTGTACCATAAGTGAGAGAATGAAGTCATTGAGTCACACTGACTTACCCTGACCAGTTGCACCAGCTACTAACAAGTGAGGCATTTTTTCCAGCGACTTAACAATCAACTTTCCGTCAATTCACTTACCGAGTGAAATATTGGTTGTATTATCTTTAGTTGCACCGATAAATTCTTGTGAACCGATAAGTTCATGGAGGCGAATCATCTGTGGATGAGGATTTGGAATCTCGATACCAACACTATCAGTACCAGGTATAGGAGCGATGATTCTGAGAGATTTAGTCTTAAGAGCAAGCATCATATCATCCTTATGTGATTCAATACTTGATATCTTGATACCAGTAGCGGGTGTCACCATCAACTGAACAACGCTGGGTCAGATGTTGTATCATTGGAGGCTGACTTTGATCCCGAACTCTTCGAGTTTCTTGACAATTTGGAGTGCCTTCGCTTCGATGAAGGATGTGTCAATCTGAGGTCCACCACGATCTGGTGCTGTGAGCAAACGTAATGGGTAAGTAGGAACATCTCAACCAAAAGTCATTGCTACTTTAGGGACTTCCTTTTCTGGTTGTGCGATACCAAGCTTCTCTGCAACTTTAGATTTGACAAAAGATTTAATATCTCATTCATTATGGGCTACATCCCTTCATAGAGATTCGCTATTATTTGAATTATGTCACGATGAAGTTATCAATCATTCTAAAGAAATACTCCTCCTACTCGCTTCAACTCTGCTCTCCTTTTTAGAAGAGCGTTTGAAGATATCAAGGATTGATCAAGATGATTTGTTTGGCTGACGGATGGGTCAGGTCTGTTGTTGATTACTAGAACTAGTACTTTTTATTTTTCACTCATCACTATTGGTTTTATTTTGGTACTGTACATTAAACGATGGGATCAATGCTGATACATTGAGCTGGTAGATAAGGATTCATCAGGTAATCACAATCGCTAATATACTAATAGATTGTAGCGCCATAGGATTTACCCCAAATGCCATCTTGAGGAGCTGCACCATTGGCCATGAGATGTATCATCACTGCTCCAGATATGTTCATGACTGTGAAAGACGCTCAACCGCACTACCATTAAGCAACGTAGAAACAAAGAACATCAATGCTGCTGATCGTTTAACACAGGAGATGATGTTTTGGTCTTTTTTGAGATAGAGAAGTCATAAGACTAATCATAATCACATTGCTATCATGAGACCAAGATTACCAATGATAAGACGTCAGGCTTCTTGAATTAACCCAAATAACGGCGCATCTGGAGCAAAAAAATAACAGAAAAAATACAATACACTAATAATAATATGAGTGAGCGCAATACCAAGTTTGGATATCGTAATAGTATGTGATGGGCGACGAGTTACTGCTCTCGATTTTCTTCTTCTGGTAGCCATGATTATAAGATATTCTAAATTGACAATTAAATACGGATATTAGTTCACTACTCTTGGTCAATTTAGAACGTTCTAAGTTGTCAATCATAGTCTAACTATTCTCTCAATCAAAATAATCTTACACCTCAAGACACAATCCGCAATTAAGGAACAACTTTAGAATAATCATGTTTGATAATAGGTCAAGACAAAAGCTACTATTCTTTCGGTTTCTTCGGTAACAACCAAGCACTCTCTTTTGCCTGAACAAAATTCTGAATCTCTTCCAAATTAATTTCTCATTTAGTGATCTTAGAAGAGAATGTTGCAGACTGGATACTCATAATTTGATCAAGGAGTCACTGAGACTCAAGATAATCAAGTAGTTCTTGTTTATGATCTTCTTTAATAGCATAACTGGTTTTGGTCTGTATTCCTACTCCCCCATCCGAAGTTTCTCGCTTGGAGATGTCTTTGGCTTGCATCCACTGAGTGATGAGCTCGGTGAGATATTTCTTTTCGGCTTCCAGTTTCTTGAGTTGCTCACCGATGCGTAGATAATCACTCACAAATGCAGAGATCGTACGCTCACTCAAGTCAGATGCAAGCATCTCATCATTGATAAATTCATGTTTCCACTTGGGGCAAATCTGTCTAAATGGACAATAGTTACAGTGATTTCATGCGACCGGCGGAAATTGATCAGCTCAGTCAGCAAAGAGGTTCTCATGTTTTGATTTACGTATCTCAATATCACGCATAATCGCTAGATACTTAGCTACTACCTCAGTGATTTCATCATCACTAATCGTGAAGCGATATTCCTTTTGGAGATGTGGGTAGATGAGAGCAGCTTGAATATGGTCAAATTTGCGACCATAAGTCTGCTTGATCCCATGTGCATAGAGCACAATTTGCTCACGATTATGATCTTCATCATCTGGCATGAGGCGACGAGACGTCTTGTAGTCAGTGATCACAATCGTATCGCCTGCGACATCCATACGATCCAGTTTTCCCATAAAATCAATCCCATCTTCGAGCTTAAATCTTACCCAGTCCTCAATTCCCATTACACGAATATTGAAAGGCTGATAGGTATCATAATACCGACGTAGATATTCACGACCTCTAGACTGAAACATCTCGAGGTCTGCAGAAATCGGCTCTTCGAGAAATTCTGCAAGATACTTCGTCCAAAGTTCTTCATATTTAGATAATAATTCATCCAAACTGATCTGTATCATATTAGATTTCTGCCTATAGAGAAACTCTAAACTCTCATGAAATACACTTCACAATGTAAGAGTTAGACTATCTTCTCTACTCTCTCTACCAAGCTTATCAATATACTGATACTCATACTTGCGAGGGCAGGTCTGGAAAGTTCCAATTTGGGAGAAGGAGTAGGTAGACATGAGTTAGAAAAAATATTAGAGGTGTAAGTGAGTAACAGTAAATATTCGGGGAGGGTTACAAACTATCATCTGGAAATAAGAGCAAATTTCAAGTATAAAAAAACATACCTCCAAGGTAGGTATTTCTTTGTGTCAAATTACCAACAAATATACTATATCTTAATTATGACTAAAGCATGCCAGTGGATAAGCTTTATCAATGGAGTCATATAATAAGAATATAGCGGATTTACTATCTTCATCAATCATTATTTGGACGAATTTACCACCTACACATATAGGAAGATATATCGAAACAGACCTATCACCATATCTATCAAATGAGGAGTGATCTCGGTCCACATTAATTATAATAGCTCAGGACTTATTCTTCTCTCAATCTTTATATCCGGTAACAAATAGGTAATTTTAGTGTTGGTTGACTCAAATTAGTATGGTACTACACTAGGATATACTACTATATATGACTTTCACTCATAATTAATCATTCATTTATGGTTTAATTTCTTCTTTGTTTATTCACTGATATAATCCACTAACACGATTAGGTACGGATTCTGTAATATCGACACCGATATTGTTTCAAATCTCTCTCTTAAGACCATAATTTCAGTGATTATTATGTTCGGGAGTTTCTTTTGTATACAAAGCTCAGGCATAATATATTATAACTATTTATATATAATATGTCAGTCTATGTATTTTTAATATATCTATGCCCTTATGATATCAATATAATTAAGGTGATAATAGTTTCTTAATTATCTTTATTTGTACCATATATTTGGTTGCGATACGTTTATCATTAGGAGATACATGATATCATATTACACTATTACGACCTAATAACCACTTATCATACAGTAAAGCAAAAATATTATAAAAAGATTGTTGTTCTTGAGAAGAACATGGTTTCTTGACATTCAGCATCAAATTTTGTTCTCAACCAGTAGTAAAGTCAGTCTCTGACGTGATCATAAGGTCTGGAAATTGAGGACTTTTGAAAGTATGGGGAATGTCATGTTCTTGACTACCATACCGCATATCTATTATTTGACTATACGTGACTGGCTTACTCAAATGATTATCATTAAAGCATTTCCATATGATTGCTTTAAGCAGTGATCATCTATTATAACTCAAATAAATGAGCTGATCCTGCTCCTGTGATGAGAGATTAATAATACGATTTGATTTCATACGTTCAAACGCAAATAGCCAACTTTTTTTGACATCTAGCCAGCGCTGTAGTCATAGTACCGTAAATATATTATTTCAATATATTCCGATTCCATATCATTGCAGCTTATTCATAATTAATTGTGATTCTACATGTCATTGTCGATCATTGCTATATTTATTTTTTGCTTCCTGCTCTGCTAGAGGTTCTTTAACTTGAAAATATCACAACTCTCCATGAGCTCCATCAATATTTCTTGCGCCACTTTCTTGCAAAATAAGGGCAATAATTTCTTCCATACAAACAATTGGTCTACCTCAAATCATCTTATTATAATCCTTACATCGCTGAGGAGATTGTGATAACTGTATCAATGCATCCTGAAGATTGTCTTGTAAATCATTGAGTAGATCCGCATCACCTACTAAACCCATACATTCATGCGAAGATGTAATTGATCTTAACCTATTGAACCAATATGATAACTCTTGTCAATTTGGCACTAGTTCGATAATATTCTGCTCCTTCTCCATACATAATAACAAAAAAATACCTACACTAAGTATAGATACTTTTACCTTAAAACACAAATTACTTATTCTTCTCTACTCTATCAGCTACCATCATGGCAGAGATGAGGCACATCGGCATACCGATACCTGGAGTGGTATACCCACCAGCATAGTAGAGTCACTTCACCTTTTTGCTATAGTTTTGTGGGCGTCGTACTGCAGACTGGAAAAATGTATGAGCAAGTCCTAGTGCTGTACCCTTATATGCATTGTAGTATTGTTCAAACTGAGGAATAGAGAAAATCTGACTCACTTCGATACGGTCTTGTAGATCTGGGATACCACAGTTATGAGCTATATCTGCGATGATATGATCTCTATATGCTTCGAGCGACTCTGTAGTAGAATCCAATCATGGTGCGATTGGCACGAGAACAAATAAATTTTCCTTACCCGCAGGAGCAACAGTGGGGTCAGTCTTGGATGGATTACAGATATAATAATTTGGATCTTGAGGTCGCTGTGGATCCTTGAAAATCTGATCAAATCATCCTTTCCAATCATCGCTAAAGACTAAAGTATGATGTTTGAGTTGTGGCAACTCTCCATCTACTCATAGATACAAGATAAATCATGATGGTGAGATTACTTGCTTAGCCCAGTAAGACTGTGGATAGGTTTGCTGTGATAGTTCCAGTAGCTGTGTCTCAGTATGTCGCATATCTGCGTTGGAGATAATGATATCTGCTTTTTTAATAAATGTATTTGAAAGATTTTGTACATCAATAATATCTTGCTCCCTTGAAAGATATTTCTTATTATCAATCAGAATAGACTCTTTCACAACATTAATTTTCATATCACCAAGATCACAAACGATATAATCTAAACCATTAGGACAGTACTGTCTTGCACTATTCCTATCCAAATCACAAATCTCGATCTGAATTCAATCAATTTCTAAGAGCAAAAGTCAGTCAATAACAAATTTCTCATAATTCGGGCTGATCTCGTAAGTAAGAACATTGTCTCTAAAATAGGATCTTATCACAGCAATATCATCTAAGGACTCAACATCAATGTCAATATCATTAATTTTCCTGTTTGATCAATAAATACTAGCAGCAGCTCATCACGTAATTTGATAATTAATTTCGTGCTGCACAAACATATCAATAACTTTTTTGAGAGCCATCTGGTGATTTTGAGGTAAGACATATCATCAGTTACTTTCATTACTTTTTAGTTGAGCTCAAATAACTTTCTTATTCTCAACTATAATCTTCTCTACTTCTGCGTCAAACTCAAACTTTACTCACTCTTCTAGTGCAATTTGATACAGTGCTTTAGGGATTTCATGGATTCATCATTGTGGGTAAAATACTCACTGATTAAAGTCAACATGCGACATAATATTGAACAATGCTGGAGTCTCATATGGTGATGTACCCAAAAATACTGACGGATACATGAGAAGCTTCTTGAGGTTTTCGTTTTTGACAAATCTAGAGACATAGTTGTAAAGCTTGGTAAACACATTGAGCTGCATCCCTTCAATTGCTAACTGTGGTGTCATAAAATCCCAAATACTATCAAAATTTTTGAAAACAAATTTCTCCATCGCAATACCATATTGGTATGCCGCAGATTTGAGATATGCTCTAAGTTTATCACCGCTACGGGGTTCAATCTGCTCAAATGTCTGTGCTGTTTGATCCACGTCCGCGTAGAGATCAAGATAATTAGCTCCATTATTCATCGTCTCATATCCTTTCGTACTTGATTTCCCCCCTTCTACCCTCAAGGAGTATCAAGATCAGAGATTCGCTTTTGCTCAATCCTGACTCTCTTTGAAGAAGACTCTATAGCTTGGTTCGAGTTTCTGAAGATCAAGATAATCTTCTACCTTGCGGCCAATCGCTGTGAAAAAACGATCAAATGCATCAGGCATGAGATACCAACTTGGTCACATGTCTCGCTTATAGCCATTGATTTCGAGTAGATTGGCGCGACCTCATACTTTATCATTTTTCTCTAGGACCGTAACATCATATCATGCACGAGCAAGTAAGATCGCCGACCCAAGTCCGCCAAATCAGGCTCATATTACTATAACTTTTTGTTTATCCATAGATGAGTGAGTATAACAAAACTAAAAAGATAATCATCCCTGAGATCATATTGACCCACGGAAAATAACGATATATCTGACTGATATCCTGTAATCTCAACCATGTCCAGATCATCATAATGAGATAGACTCCTCATAAGATGAGTGATACAATACCAAGTGCGGGATAGCTTAGTACCGCCGCCAAAGCGTAGAAAACTATACATAGTACAAGACCACTATACTCTCAAGTCAGCATCGCGGTAGTTGATAATCATGCATCAGCATCTGCTTGGATATCGGGAATCGCACTATACAGATGCATCGCCATACACCAACACACCCCAGCTACAACATATCGCCAGTTGATCTCCGAGATCGGAGCGATGAGTGTCCATGCAAATACTGCCGTCATCACATAGTGTCCAGCAGAGAAGATCATATCGATAATCGGTTTAGCCTTTGCTCTGATAGGATAGGCGCTATATTGTCAGGAGAAAAAGAGAAATCATACAAAAGAGAGAAGAACTAGAAATGAAGTATTAAGAATAGTTAATACAATAAATGGAACTGTAGTTCGTATGATTCGCTTCCATAAACTTTTTTGCTCATCGGGTGTAACAAGAGCTTCATATCACTGGAGCTTCTTGGGATTGAGCTTGTCTGTCTCATAGTCATAGATATCATTGATGCCGTAGATCCAGATGTTAGCAGGAATCAAAAAATAAAATGCCATCATTCCTATTATCACAAAGTCTACGTCAGCTTTTGGTTCATATCAAGACAATAACGCAGCCAAAATACCAATCATGTATGGTCACAATTCATAGATCCAAAATCTTGGACGTGAAATACGAATAACTCTTGATAAATTCATGATATTACAATAATTAAATAAAGAAATCTACTTTCACTTTATCAATAACGTATTACAATATTTAATACTAAATTTACATAGTACTTGGCGCTTGGTGATAACTTTGAGTTTATCTCGCTTGGTCGTTCTTGCACTATGAGCAAACTGATTATATCATATCGACTCAATCTTATATAATATCTCTCTATATAAATCACTTGATAATATGATAGCCGACTGGCATATAGGGTTAAGATACTGAATGGTGCTATTGGCTTTGTCATAGAGAGAATCGCAACGAGCGACCATATGTTTCATAAACGCGACCCATCTGTCATCAATTTCCTTACTGTGACAAAACTGTATAATATCCTCATGTAATAGTCAAAATTGTGCAAGATCGTCACTAGGCATATAGATACGATCCAAATCCATATAATCTTCGTATACATCTCTGAGGAAGTTAGTCAGCTGCATTGCTTCACCAAGTGTACGAGCTCAAGCAAGAGTCAATTGCTCCTTGGTTTGATTATATCAGATGATATCACACATCATCAGTCATACGACCTCAGCACTACCATACATATATCATTGAAGTTGCTGATAAGTCTCATAGCGCTTGATCGTAAGATCATCTCTCATTGCCTGATAGAAACTATCTACCAAGTCAGAATTAATCTGATACTCACTCATTAATTTTATCCGCTGACCAAAGGTTGGATGTAAAATATTACGCTGTTGATAAGATGATTTTCGATCATCATATAATTTTTGCAATTGTTCTTTTCTTATGGTTTCCCCCTTCTCAAGGAGAAGGTGTTGTTCAGATTTGTGATTTGTGATTTGAGTGTCTACAATCTGGTCAGGGATACGTACAAACTTATATAACTCTACTGTTGCATCTTGTATCTCACGAGGCAAAAGCAATGTAGCCCAAAAATAGCTTGTTCCAAAGCGTCTCATCAACTCCCAGCCAGATGTATCTTCTAGTAATATCATATCAGAAAAATTATATCAAATTTATTTATGAATTTTTGTTCCAAAAATTTGCGTTTTCTGAACTTCTTGATTATACTATCTATGTGTCCTAAAAACACAACCGCAATCTCTCGAGATGTGACAATGGCAGTTGCAACTGGAACCTTCACCTATCATGACTAAGCGTCATGCGAAGCGTCTGGCTCAATCTGTGAGCACTGGTTCATTCCAGTCAGTCTGGTCGGACAATGAGTATATATTACATATAAATATGTATGATCTCAGTCACTGTCACATCTCGAGACTATGATTGTATATTTACCTTCTCCATCTATTGTTTGCTCGATAGCCACTATAAAGCTTCAGCGCTCCTATGATCTGACATGACAGTCATAAGGAAGTATCAGTAGAATTCATGTATATATAGGTTTATATACGAGACTTGTCTCGTTTTTTTACACAAAAAATTATACACTAATTGCTATGATTCACGACTTACAATTTATAATTTCTTTCAGGATAATTGTGATTTAATCCAGTTCATACCCATTGTAATAAAGTCATCCTTGTAAGAACCATCTTTGTTTTTATCAAGTATAGACATAAGAATATTATCCAACATACTGCCATCTTTGAACTGATCCGAGATAGATGATACCGTCTGGCTGACTCATGCAGTATCAAGTCAATCTTGTTTTTTCGTTTGCCCTAGCCCACCAAGTGCTGCTTGTGCCAGTGCTCCCAAGATCTGTGATGACTGATCATTGGATACTCAAGCTTGTTGAGCTACCTGTCACTGAATCTTATCCTTATCTTGTCATAAGATATGACCTAGGATCTTCTGAGCATCCATTGCTTTATCACCAGATACAAGTTCGGTCAGATTGGTAGGTATTTCTTGATGCTGATCAAGTGCATCTGACAGGGATTGAGCCCCCTCACTCGTCTCAGTGTTCTTTTTGAGTGATCATATCAAGATAGGCAATCATGCCTTGATGAGAGATTGTGCTTGTTTATTTTCGATACCTACTTGCTTGGCAAGTCAGTCAATGTTATCTGAGGTAAGTAGTCAGCTAAGAATAGTTTTTAGGTCCATAATTTTATAGAATACAAAAATAAAGTAACAGTACACACCCGATAGGGTAAAAAAGTAGAGTAACGAAATACTATGCAGCAGGCAATGCCTCACACACAATCCCATTTTTATTGCCATCAAGACCATAAATATCGAGAGATTTGATCTGATCAGAAGTCTTACCAGCGTTGTATAATGCAATCTGTGAGGCGCAGGTATCGTATTTTGCTTGAGCTTGTAGTTGAGTTGTGAAGTTTGCACAATCCAGATCATCAGTAGAGTTCTGACCTACTGGTTTGACACATGATCCCATGAGTTTGATGCCATCAGAAGTATGTTGGACACGAGATTCTGCGATATTACCAGTCTTCCATAGAGTCTGGAGGTCAAGATCGTAGTCAAATGTCTGAATACCAATCGCAGCAAGAACCACAATACCAAGTCAGATTGCAAATCATGTTTTGATAATTTTGAGCCACCAAAGAGCAAATATTATTACAGCAAGAAGTACAAGAAACCATAAACGAGTAGATTTAGTATTACGAGCCTTTTCGAGTTCTCCTTTAAGCTGAGCCATAACATAATTAGTAAAAATAAAAAAAAATCTGACTACAGAGTAGTCAAACTTCCTATAAAATCAAATGAAAATCAGTAGCCTATTTAGTCTTCCAAACCCAGGTACTACCTGATGCTGTCATTGTCAGACTTGTACTAGTTGTAGTATATGATATCGTAGATAGTGAACCAAATTGTGATTCAAGACTCATCAATTGAGCATCATCACAATACATCATCGTAGACATCATTGGTCAGAATAAAATTGTATCTTTAGTAGCTGTGTAGTTAGCGCCCATGCCATTACATATCTTTGCACTTGCACGATCAGCGGTAAATGATAGTGTAATAGCAGAGTTACCTACCTTTGCACCATTATATGTATCAAGTGTATAGCTTCATCATAATACTACATCAGCGTCAGTAATAAGCTTATAGCTATAATATTGTTCCTCATCAGCAATCATAGCGTTTACATCAATTGCAATACTTACTGGATGACCATAGATGGGGTTATATTCTACCGTAAGATTAGCTACTTTATTATCAATAGCATCTTGAATTGTATCAAAGGCTTGATCTACTGTGTTGAGTTGTGCCTCAATAGTGACCTTGCTACCACCATCATCAGCGTATACAAGTGTAGCAGTATTAATCAAATCATCTACTACACGATACATCATTGGGCGAGTATATTCCTCCATACAAAAACACGACTTGGTCTGGATAAGTGAATATGTAGTAAGTTTCTTAGAATCCCACATAGTACGAGCAGTATCAAGATCTTTTTGAGCTTTAATAAAGTCTACTTCTGACTCAAGTGTTGGTTCATCTTGTTGAATAGAATTCATGAGATTTTGGAGTCTAGCGAGGAGCTCACCTCTAGTAAGAGGCTTACCTGTAATAGCAAAATCAGATGTCATTATAATCTCAGCAAGTGCTGGAATATGTTTTGAAGCTCTAGTCATGACAGTCAGTGCATCAGTATCAGTGAGATACGCTTTTGGCATAAATTTACCATTTGATCCGTAGAATAATCACTTGAAACAAGATCTCTGTACCATTGACAATAGTGAACTATCAACCATGTTAGCATCAGTCCATACACATGATCCGTCAACTTGTTTGATCATCCATTCTGGTACATTTGATACATCGATTGTCGCCATAATCATCTTGGCAGCTTGTTCTCTCGTTACGAGAGTATCCCAATTGAAATCTGCAATAGTATCAAACTTAGTAATTCATAAACCATATGCCCATGAGACAATATTTTGTTCTTCTTCCCATGGTCTGACGCATTGTTGATCAATCTCACTCCAAATATATCCAGCAGAACCAATGCATCCGTGTTCATCTCTATCTCCTCCAACCACTACTCCTCCTTCTGCAATATTACAATCTCATTCAAAGATTACTTTTGCCTGATCAGCAGCAGCCATACAAGCATTGCCATAGGTTTGTCTGATGGGGTTACATGGCGCAGTCACACATTGTACTTCTTTCTCAGCACAGACAGGTTCATATTGCATTGTACACATTGACGGTTGCTCTGAACTATCAACATCATTTGTAGTCGCAACACATACTGCATCCTTTTCAGTCGTACAAGCCATCTTGGTACAAGCCCATGTGTCTTGTCATGAATCTCTATTACATGTATTGTTACATGTGTCAGTAGCTTGGATACAAGCAGTAGATAGCTGATCTAGCGATACAACGCTACTTGCAGATGCGCCAGAAAATACAGTCATTCACAATAGAATACCCGTTACAATTAGTTTAGTCATTATATGTTTTTCAAAAAGTAAAGCACCCAAAGGGCAAAAATCGTACACTGCTATATACGACTCTGGTTACATTTTGTGACTACTTAATGATGACATTACAAATTTTATCTTGCACATAGATGATTTTGATGATTTCTCATTCAAGCCATTTGGCAATGTTTTCGTGCGAACGAGCAAGAGTCATCACTTCATCCTGAGCTGCTCATGAAGCAACTGTAATCGTACCACGCATCTTACCATTGACCTGAATCGGAAGATCAATTGATCATGTCGCAATCAACGCATCGTCCCACACTGGCCAGCCACTATCGTGAATACTACCCTCTTGTCCGAGCTCTGACCACATCTGCTGTGTCATATGGGTTACAAATGGAGCACAGAGTTTAAGGAAAATAAGATAGTCTGGCTGATTGATCACATTTACTTCTGCGAATGCATTAGTCATAATCATGAGTTTACTCACAACAGTATTGAATTTGAGAGCTTCAATATCTTCAGTAACTCATTTGATGGTTTGATGAAGCGTAGAAAGGATTTGTGCATCTATTATATCACTCGTAGCAAGTTTATCCTTGAGTTTTGCTACCCTACCGATAAAACGATAAACTCACGCGACTGCGTCAGGATTCCAATTTTTACTGGCTTCTACTGGTCACATAAACATGGTATAGGTTCTGAGTGTATCACTACCATATTCATTGATAATACCCATTGGATCAATCACATTACCCCAGCGCTTGGACATCTTACGACCATCAGAGGCATGTACCATACCTTGGTGGACAAGCTTGCGGAATGGTTCCTTGGACTCACATACTACTACTCCGATATCCTTGAGGAATTTGTAGATAAAGCGAGAGTAGAGTAAGTGTCATACCGTATGCTCTTTACCTCAGACATATAGATCTACAGGCATCATCTTAGCCGCCTCTGAAGAGATTAGCTCCTGAGTGTTATGTGGATCACAAAATCTCAGGAAATAAAACGAGCTACACATAAAGGTATCGAGTGTGTCACATTCACGAAGATATGTTTGACCATCTGGAGCGTGATAGTATTTGAAGCTTGGATGATCTTCGAGTGGTGATTTACCAGCTGGCTTATAGTTTGGTAGATCAAGAGGTAAGATCACTGGCAAGTCTGACTCTGGGATCAGATGCGGTATCCACTTGGTCTTATCTGGGTGTGGATGATCTGGAGTATAGCGACCATCATCATTATCCTCAAACGTATAGTATACTGGTATCGGAGACCCCCAATATCTCTGACGAGATACAGACCAGTCACGGAGACGATAGGTTATTTTTGCTTTACCTTTACCAATGGATTCGAGATGTTTGGTGATTTCAGCTTTGGCTGTGATGTTATCGAGTCAATTAAATTGATCAGAGTTAATCAATTTTCCCGGACTTGTGTAGGCTTTATTTTGTGATTGATATCTCTTCAAAAAAATAAGATTAGAGTTGTGCTCTCAAGGAACCTGAGATAAATATTCCTCTAGTTTGTCTTTTTCAATTCGATGAATACTATGATTTTCTTCATCTTCTATCGCTCCGGTATTTGCTTCTGATTTGAGACGATATACAAGACATCTTTCAAAACTATATCTATTTACATCTTTATGGGCGGCAAAGTACTCTGCATGAACTTCTCAAGGTATAGTCTGTATATATTCAATGTCACTATATCATGATTCTTCAGTAATTTCTCTTTTGCCCGCCTCAATCCATTCTTCTCATTGTTCAACTCATCCCATGATAAATGATCTCCAACTCATCTTTTTCCAGTCAAGACAAAGCACTCTATTCATATGTTCATCAAAAAGAAGTGCAAGAACGTTGTTCCTCACTGTTTGTGTCTTTCATTCAACTGGCGGATTTCATGAGATGTAATGTTGAGCAATAACATCTTTAGTTACAATATTATATTTTTGTGCAAACTCCCGGTCACGCTCATCATGTGCAGGCACAAACATCACCGCGCCTGTCGCGTAGTCCGGCAAGACATAGTCAGCAAATCGCACTGGCACAAGTTCGCCCGTGAGTGGGTGTATGACCTGCACACCGCTATCAAATCATGTTTTATCCTTGTCAGTTGATTGTCTTTCGATATTAGTCTTGAGGGCCGTAGTCTTACGATAATTGGCTAATTCTAACTTATTCTCATCTGTCATATACTGGTCGATGATGTCATTTTCTGGTGCGAGGACAATCGCCGTGACTCCATAGATCGTATCAGGACGAGTAGTAAATACTGTGATAATCTGCTCAGCTCACTGAACTGTAAAATCGATCTCAGCTCCTTTACTCTTTCCGATCCAATTAGTCTGATGAATTTTGGTCTCTTCCGGTCGATCACAATCAGAATAATCAAGCAATTGGTCAGCATAATCAGTAATCTTGATATACCATTGTGGGTGTTTCTTCTGGATGATTTCGGTCTCACAGCGCTCACACTTCCCATCGACTACTTGATCGTTGGCCAACACTGTTTGGCAGCCGTTACACCAATTTACCAGTCAGTCTTTACGATATACGAGATTGTGTTGATAGAGTTTGGTGAATATCCACTGCGTCCATTTGTAATATTCCGGATCCGAGGTGGCAAACTTTCTATCGGTATCAAATGCAAAATCAATCGCCTTGAGCTGCTCGTCATAATACTTGATATTTTCCGCAGTAGCTTGGTGAGCTGATTTATTATTTTTGATCGCATAATTCTCCGTTGGAAGTCAGAAACTATCATATCCAATCGGAAATATAACCTTATCTCCGCACATCTTACGATACCTCGATACAATTTCATTTACAAGAAAATTACTCACATGTCATACGTGCATTGCAGTCCCTGATGGGTAGGGAAACATCGGAAGCGAGTAGAATTTCGAATTAGGAGTAGGCATCGGTGTAGAATCAAAAAATACTACCCTTATGGATAGCACTTTTGTTATTAATTTCAATGGATAATTACTTTACGATAGCTTCAATCGCCGCATAATCAGCTTTATCATCAAGTGGAATAATAATTGATGTCTCGTTGCCTACCTCACCGGCAAAGAATGTTACTGCTGCTTGATTGAGATTATACAATTTCTTCGCATCATCCATCGCTTGAAATCTACCATCTTCATGCTTCACAATCACCGCTTTGACAAACTTGCGCTCTGCTGGCTTAGTAACTTTATATCTTAGTGATCCATCTGTCATGATACGTAGTTTTAGTTGGTCTCACTGAATGAGTTTGGATTTTGAGCTATAATTCATGGGGACTGGATATTTCTTGCCATCTGACCCAATCATAAAGTACCCATCGAAGATACCTTCTACTACCTTCACATTTGGATCTTCTTCTTCGGGTGCGGATATAATTGCACTTGCTGCTTGTTGGATTACTCCATCATTGGCAGACTTGGAACTCGATCTACCAGATTGTAACTTGGAAGCAATTGCCTTGATACGACGAAGGTCAGATTCCATATGTTCAATTAGCTCAAGGAGTGTTGTCATATTTTCTGTCATTTATGTTTTGGTTTAAAATTCTAAAACTGATCATATTCTTACCATACCATTTATATACATATGACCAACATTTTGCAAGTAAATATTATTCCTTATCACTACAAGCATAGGCGGCACCCATAATTCATAATCAAACAGGAATAGCCCATCCTACTCTTAATTTCAATCATTTTATAAAATTAAGAACTCTACTTCCTTCCTCTTTCTTCTTTTTCTCTTTAGAGTCTGAGCTTTCTTTCCCGTTAACATCTTTTCAAGCGTTTTCTATACGACTATCTATTGCATCATCTATTCTCTTATGCTCATCAAATAGTGCTGATTTTGTTCCTAATTTTTTATCAATTTCAGCAATTCTTTGACTATTTTTTTCAATTTCTACTGGAATAGTAGCATCAGTATTTCATAATTTTTGATTAAGTTTGTATGCAGAATTCTCCATCGCTAGATTATACCTCTCATCAATCAATGTAATATCATCTTGAAATTTCTTTTCTGATTTTTGTTTCATTTCTTGAGATAAGTCCTTCCAGCTTAAATCTCTTAATTTCCTTTCAAGATCATACATATTTTTTCTTGCTTCAGTATATTGTGTATCGCTCATCTCTTTTGATGGATCGGCAAGATCCTTAAAATAATCTTCACGAGCTTTACCATATTGCTCCTGAGCACTTTTCCAGTCCTTATATGTTTGAGCATGTTCTGGATAACGTTCTACCAATTCTTGATATTTCAAGTCCTGAACTTCTCTTACATTATCTCTAATCTTTTGCTCTAAATCAGCAACTTTTTGTTTATTTTCTGGAGTTTTTTCTGCTAATTTTGCAATCTCTATCTGGCTAGCTAAATTACTATATTCTGACTTTTTCGCATCTAGTTTACTTTTTGTAGTTTCTTGTGATTCTTTATTTTCTTGTTTTTGTTCTTCAGTAATCTTCTTTTGTTCATCTTGTTTTTGTTTTTCTTCTTCGGACTTCACTCTTTCGTCTAATTTTTGTTTTTGATCTTCAAGAGATTCCCTTTTGACCGGATCTTTTTCATCCTTAATTCTTTCTCCCAGTTTCTGGGAGAGGTTTTTTGCTGAAGTAAGTTCTGGATTTTCAATAACAACAGGAACATCACCTATCCCCAATAATTCTTTTCTCGCACTTTCTAGTTCTTTTGATACTGCTTTAAGCTCTGCTAGTAATTTTGGACGTTTAAGGGGATCTTTATTGTTACTAATTTCTGTAGCAAGCTCATGATATTTATTTTGAAGAGCCTCAATTTTACTATTCGATAACTCTATATTCTCTTTAGTTGGTTCCATTTTTGTGTCTGACTGATCAGTTAGTTTTTCTCATTTAGTAACTTCTTTTGGCTTAAGTGTTTCCCAAGTTTGCTGAGAAATAGTTTTCCTATCTCAAGCTTTATTACTTACTGTTTGCTCAGTAAATTCTACTACCTTACTTCCATCAGCTAGTGTTTCAATTACTTTTACTTTTGTATTTTTCACTCATAAGTAGTCGATCTCAACTATATCGCCTCATGTAGTTGATTCTATCTGAATATTAGGCTTTATTTTTTCTACTACTACCTCACCTCAAGCTGCTTTATTTGCAGCCTCAAGTCACTTTTGAATGGTAACAGCATTGTCAAGGGCTACTTGTTCATTAATTTTCTGATTATCATTTGCTTTTACATCCTTTCAATCTACCACTCATTCTGGTTTCGGAGCAATTTCTCCCTTATTAATCTGCTCGGAAGTACCAATAACTTGTTCTGCCTTATCGCTAGCAACTCTAGACTCAACTTTGGTAGCAGATAAAGGCCTACCATCAAGTCAGACTAATCCTGTCATTGGAGCATCGGTATGTTTTTGACCTACAATATCTCAGCTTGGTTTGTTGGATCAAGTTCCAGATTTAATTGGTCTTTTGTTCACTTGATTATGAATTGCATCAAAGTCTACTTCTGGCAATCAGTCAGCATTTCTCTTTTGATTGATCTCCTTTTCAACCTTTGTAATATCAGTTAGGATCTTCTGTCAATTTTTTTCTTTTTGAGTCAGATTAGACTCCAGATCGTTACGATGACCAGCGGTAGCAGTCTTAGTCTTAAGAGAAGATTCTGCTTGATTATAACTACCATAACTATCTTCTAGTGCCTTAAGAAGGGCTTCATGATCTTTGTATAATTGGTCATGCTGATTCCTGTGATCTCCTTCCTTTTGAGCAAGAATCTTTTGAGCATTAATATCATTAATTTCTCTATTAATAGTATCTAATTCTTTTTGCTTAGCATCAATAATGCTTTGCTCTTCGGCTAGTTTTTTTTGTTGCTCTCTATATTCAATTACCTCACTTGGAGAAAATGTTCATGTTCACTGACTATTTCATCTCTTTTCGGGATCTCACATCGCACTCTTTTTCTTATGTTCAAGTTCGGCTTTGCGATCAGCAATTTCTCTCTCGAGATCTCATTTTTTCTTATTTAGACCATCTAAGTTTTTTGTTTTTACAGGATTAGTATCTGTTTTTACAGGATTAGTAATTCTTGATCATTGAGTAATTTGTTTTTGCTCTGGGCGAGGTGGCAGCAGTTTATGCTCTACTTTTGCTATAATTTCTTTTGTTTTAGGATCTTTGGTAATTTTGACCTTTTCTCATCATGTAAATTTACCTGCTGTGTGCATAATTCTAGTCAGTAAACATGCTTGGATAAATTCTTCCCATGTCCAATGCATCTCTCACTCAAACATAAACTCAGTTACTTGACTAGTAGTGGTCATCATACCTCACTGAATCATTAATTTACCAAAATTTTGTAATACTTCCGATCACACTAACGCACCAGGTCTTGGGATTAATCGCCCTCTATTAGTAGCAATGAGACTCTTACCTAATCCTGGGTTACGAGGTAACAATCTAGTAAATGCCGTATTAAGTCATTTAAGTACTCCTATAAATACAACTGACTTGATATTTTCTTTCCAATCTGTCGCATTTTCAAATAATGTTGATACGCTTTCTTTAGTAATGATATTGGTACTAGTATTTGATCACTGATAAAAAGCAGTCCCCTCTATCACAGTATTTACTCCATATTTACCAACCAGCAGCATTCCTCTTGCAGTTTTCATGTATCATGCAGCTCTCGTAGCTTTTAGAGTTGCTGCCAGTAGATTCCTTAATCATGCAACTTTTCATAACCATTTTGCTCACATCAGAGCTCATCTAGCTGCTATCCCACCTACTCCCATTGTCACTGCAGATAGAGCTATTGTCTGACCAGCTTCTGCAAAATATTCTGCATTTTGGTCTGATACATCAAATACACCTACACCCAGCATATCTTTAATCATTGTTTCTTCTTTTGTTATTGGATTTTTGAGTGATGAACTAGCCAATCTTTGAGTCAACTTTCACTCAATCATTTGATCTCTTGTAACCATCATTGTACTTGCGATTGTTGCTGATTTGATAGCTTCTTCCGTAGCTCTTGTTACATAGTCATTCCAGTTAGCTACCTTGACCATACCAGCTGTCTTATTCCAATTTTCCATAATTGCTTTTTGTGTAACTGCATCAGATCATTGTGCTTTGATAGCTTCACGATATTCATTTAGCTGTTTATTGTTATTTTTATTAAACTTTTTATACTGTTCCATAATCTCTTTTGCAATTGGAACTGCGTTTTTATTGAGGATTAGTCATTTCTGAAGCTGCAATACTAGTCAGTTAAGATCTCCTGCGGTAATAGATGTTACAGTAGTATCTTCTTCTAGCACTTTAGCAATTGCCCTATAATCTGGAAGCTTAAGAATTCTTTCATCTGCTAGCCAATTTTTGGCATACTCACTATTACCACCACCACTCAGTCCAAAACTATCTGCGATGGCATCAGACATTGCTCTTCTCATAGAGCTCATAATTTTTAGTTCTGCTGATTCATATCCATTATTTCATAAATTAGATATTGTCTGTTCGATCGTCTTAATATCGTCCGCTCCCAAGATATCTTCAATGTCTTCTGCTTGGTAGATTGGAGTAAAAAATTTATTATATAAAATAGTTGCTTTGGGATTTTTATTAATAGTAGCGACTGTGTTTTTAATGATTATCTCCATCTGTGAAATTTTGGATTTGATTTGAGCTCACTCATCCGCAAACCACTTAGAATTCATTTTATTGCGAGAGTTGGCAATTTGCAATGCTTGTTCTTTCCATCATTCATAAAATTGTAAGAAGAGATTTAACTTTTGTAATGGTAAAGATAAATTCTTTGCTTCTATTGCTACACCTTTTGTATCTGTGGTCTCATATTTTTTTTGTTCATACGCATAAGGCTTCCATTTCCCATCTGGACCTGGAAGGTAAACTGTACCATCTTGTCTCATTTTCCATGTTTCCGTGGTTTTAACATATCCATTAATTTGCTCAGGCACCATACCACAAGATTCCATCAGTGCATGTAGTGTTCTTGGTCAAATAATTCCATCAGGCTTGCCTTTACTTCAGTCAACTTCATATACTTTTTTATATTCAGGAGAAGATTTTTGGAAAGCCATAACAGCCAAAAAATCAGCTTCTCACCATTCTGAATCATCTCAAATCTCATAGCTGCTAGGAAGATCAAACTCATACCCACACTCTTTTTTAAGGTGAGCCAATGCACATCTAACAATCATACGCTTACCCTTTGGATCTTTAGGATCTAGAAGAGTTCAATGTTTGTCATCAAGAAATTTTCCTAAACTAGAAATATAATTCTGCATGGTAAGATTTCTACCACGATCAATGACATCGCCTCTATTGAGGTATCGTTCTTGGGTGTTTCTTAGCTCTCAATTGATCCATACTCTGAGATCACCAAGCTCTCACTTCAGTTCTCCAAGGTCTTTGGTCTCCATAATAGAGATAGCTTTATTGATCTCACTACGCTTATATACTCCATCTTCTTTTACTACAGAACTTAGTTTTTCAGCCATTGGTATACGAGTTATAAAAATACTTGATTATAGTATATTCTGACCCATCATCAGAGTCCAACATTGTGTTATTTTCATTCGCTTTATGATTGTGTTATTCTATTTTTTACTATTTTTACTTGACATTTATATTTTTACTTGACAAATCATTTCATTTCACTAATAATATTGTTGTATGAATATGATAGCTAGATTCTAGCTTGTCTAATATACATGATTTTTAACACATTAATTCGGCAATAAATGTGAAGAAAATTTTTATATTGAACGTAAAGCTTTCGTCAGTTGACGGAGCAGTAAACTTAAAAAACATTAAACACCTACGAAAGTAGGTACAAAACTAAAAAGAAATGCAAGAGAATTCAAAAAATGAAGTTGCAGCTCAAAACGTAGCTCCTTTAACAGAACAAACAGTAGTTGTAGCTGAAAATGTAACATCAGAAGTAGCTGATTCTACTAATAAATATGACTTGACTGATGAGAAGCTGAAAGAGTATGTTGAAGCATATCAAGAAGCCACTCAAAAGGAGAAACCATTTAATTTAGTTATTTTTGGACCTCCAGGTGCTGGAAAAGGAACTCAGTCAGCAAAAATCACCAAGAAATATGGACTTGCTCATAAGTCAACAGGGGACATGTTTAGAAGTGATGAGTTTAAAGCTCTGGAAATCCCAAAGGAACTTTTCAGTGCTGAGGATCTTGCTGATATCGACTTTACTGGGGCAAACCCAACAGTAGCTGAAACATTGGCTGCTGGAAAATTTGTACCAGACCCTTTTACACTTGATGTTTTATTTCAAAATATAGAAGAACAGTCAGGGTTCAACTTTGACGGTTTTCCTCGGACAGTACCTCAGGCGGAAGTTTTGGATAAATTCTTGACTGAAAAAGGACAAGAAGTTAACTTAGTGATTCAGCTTGATGTTTCTGAAGAAGAAATTAAACGGCGAATTGCAGAGCGAAAAGTAATTGAAAGTCGTACGGATGATGATGAGGAAAAGTTACTGAAACGTTTAGAAGAGTATTTCACCAAGACAATTCATGTACTTCCCTACTACCAGGCTCAAGGCAAGGTAGTAAAAGTAAATGGGATTGGAGAGGAAGACAATATCTTCGAAAAAATTTCTCAAGTAATCGAAAATGCCAAAACTGGTATGTATGAGCCAGTAGAAGTAGTAGACACTACTGATGCTAATGAAAACGCAAGTAATACTAAAGAGATAGCTAACACTATTCCAACAGTAAACGACGCAGCTCCAGTAGTAGAAACAGTAAACGACGAAGTTAAACCGGTAACTGTGAACGATGTTGTGACTCAACCAGTAGTCTCTAAAACAGAGCCCACGGAAGAGCAAAAACTTGAAGATGAACTATGGGAAGAATGGCAAGCTATGAATGCATTTCAAAAACTTATGTACAGTAATAATTGGTATAATTTCTTACATAAACATAAAAATGCATCAAGTAAGACTAGTACGGAAGAGCAAAAAGAAAGACAAAGTATTGGTTCAGTAATGTCAAAATTCTTTGTATCTCTCTCAGGCGAGGATTACAAAACTCTATCATCTTTTGGCAAAAACTCCGTAAAGAGATATGAAACTGTGGGATTATCAACACTGATGGACCCTTTGCTATCTTGGTTTTTGTTTGCAATGGCAACAAGCTTAAGTAATCCAAATATCTTATCTTGTATTGCTATTGGAGGATTTGCTATGGTTGTAGTATTTTTGATAGAATTGGTTGTAGTTCGTACAACACCTATTGGTCAAATATACAATATGTTCACTGGCAAAATTAAGGGTAGTGCAATTACATTTGTCTTATTTGCCATCATACTTCGAGGTGGTATTGCATATCAACTTGGAGCCATTAATGGTCCTCGTGCTACGGTTGTTATGTACAAAGAGGGTATCATTGCTTTTGATAAGCAGCAAATTGCTGAAAAGCGAGAAACTGAAATCAAAGAAATGCGTACCCGTCGAGATGAACGTAATAACCAAGCTCGTGAAGCCGAGCAAAAGCTTACAGACTCTGAGCAAGCTTGGAAAAAGGAGATGACTGAAGGCGGTAATACAAGACCTAAAGGTCGTGGCAAAGTTAGTGATGGTATTGAAGATGTAAAAAAATCCCAAGAACAACGCTGGCAAGCAACGGAGGAAGCTCGTAAAAAAACTGATGCTAAAGAAGATGCAGAATTTGCAGAACTCAAAAAACTCCAAAATACTTCTGTATCATACGACTATATCAGTATGTCTAAAATCTTAGACAAAATGTCAGAAAAATATCCTGAGATTAGTCGAGATAGAGCAACTATTCACTGGTTATGTGTTCTAATTGGTATGTTAGCCTTTATAATTAAGGGCATGATTAAGCCTGGTGCCTATGAAAGATGGAAAGAACTATCGGAAGAGGAGAAGATTGCTGAACAGGAAGCTAAAAATGTAGCATCAGTTGAAAAATTGAGCGAAGCGAAAGAAAGAGAGGTAGTTGCAAGAAAAAAACTTGCAATATCTGAACAAGAGCTACTACTAGCTGAAGTTAGCAAAAGTGATATAACAGAGCAACGAGATAAGAAAAAGCGTGAAGACGAAATTGCTTATGTTGAAAAAAATGTCGATAGAGCTAATAAGCTAATAAATCAAATCAAGGGAACAGTCATAAAGAATGAGGCTCAACAAAAACTTGACCGACAACTTGCAAATACAGCTTTTGATTTGTTGCAATATAAAAAATCTTCTATCAATATCCCTAATATATCTATGCCGAAGATTGGGAAAGAAGTAGAAAAATAGGAGTTTCTCCTGTGCAGAATGAAATGTGAAGACGAGGAGAATTCTCCAAAAATAGCCCTATATGGATCATACTATGTAGGCAAGCCCTACATGGTACCCATGTGGGGTTTCTTTTTTATTAAAAAATGAAGCTAAAAAAAATAGTACCAATCTCTATAGTACTATCTTTTGATATTGTTTCCCAATGTATTCTGCTGACGGTAGAGCTGATAGGTCACTGTTCTTTTGTGATTCTTTCTTCTGTAAAGATATAATCTCTTGAGGAATACTAAATTGCTGAATATCATCATTACTTATTTTATCAATACTATGAACGTATCATCACTCAAAATCAGTATGAATCAATACCGGACTCGATGCTTTTGCTCTGATATGTTTTACTGCTTGCTTCTTGGAAGCTAGCCCTGGGTAATTTTTAGACCATAAAAATATGTTTTTAGTTTTATTGAGGTCATCTGCTATGTCAGGATTAATGCCTAAGTAGGCATCGGTTTTTCTAAATCATACATTATCAAACTCACCGCTCACCACAAGATAATTAAGTAAATCTCTTGTGTGTAGATCATCAATTTTTCGAGCAAAATCCATTGATGCATGATCTTGATTGACTCTATCTTGCTGATATCATTTAAGTCATATAATTACCGCAGCAATGGTTGCTCGTTTACCTATCTTTTTTGCAATATTAAGATTACTATGGCCTAAGATATTCATTTGATAGAAAAAAGTACTATCCATATTATATATAGATAGTATATATTTGTCAATTATTATAATTTTTGTCAGTTATTTCTTTACTTCTGGCTTCTTTTCTTCTTTTTTCTCTGCTGGCTTATCGGATTTAGGTGCTGATGGAGTAGATCAACCACCAGTAAAATCAAACTTATCAGCAATACTAGATACAGCTGTGTCAGCCATCCCCAATCCTCACTTGACTACTCACTCCCCGATTCTTGCGGTCGTACCAAGTGCTCATGTACCAGCAGCTACAATTCATTTAGTTGCTGCTACAGCCGTATTTGGGATTGAAGATAGTGCAGCTCATCATAAAGTCATCGCAGTAGCAACAGTCAATCATTTGAGAGGATCCCAAAGAAGAGCTTTGGGTTTGGTCCAGATAGTTTTAAACGCCTCTTTGAGAGAGCTCATGTTAAAATAAGTGAAGTCTGACTTAGTCTCTTCTCGTCACTTACCATAATATGTTTTAGCTCTCTCACTGACGGTCTTCTTCCACCATGCATTACCTATTTCTTTAAATTTTGAAAACGTATCGCCAATTACAGATCATACTTTTGGCAGTGATTCTGTTACTCTTTCTTTTCCCTTTCTAAGGACCGATGAGAGTATATTTGACATAGTGGATTAAGTTTATATTGATAATTATACATAGTTATATGGATCACATAGTCAGTATCTGTTATAAAAGTCGCAATCATTCAACATGGATAACTTTTTAGTTTATTCTTTTGGTTTGAGTACTTTCTTTCAGTCTTTATCTAGTGCAATAACCATAACTTTACCTGTATCATAGTCATCTATTTCATCTCATACATTGAACTCATCGTATGGTCATTTTTCTCAAGGAGGAGTGTCGCTACCATCTGACTTATCAGCCTTTGGCTTTGTTGTCTTCTCTTCACTCTCATCATCACTGTATTTTTTAACCCTTTCTTCAGAGTCGTCTACGTCAGCTCCTTCTTCACTGTTTAATAAATATGACTTTAGTATACTAATGATCTCTGCTGGTTTTCACTTTGATTGAGTGATTTTATCTATTAGTGCAGTTTGTCTGACTCAGGCATCTTGTACCAACAGTGAGTCAAATAAGTCTAAATAGTTTTGTTGATCATATTGATCAATGGATCACGAAGATTGAAGTGATTCTATTACTATATCCCTTGTAACTAAGCATTGTTGTATATACTTAATTTGTTCTTTGATAAATTCTGGATCAGTAGAATTTAGTATCAATTGAGTCAGTACACTATATATAGATACGGCAGTTGAATTACTCATTAAAGCATCAAATTCTTTTTGCTTATCCTCCTTTAATAATCATCTTACTCTTTGCTTTTGAGCTTCTTGCTGATCTTTAATTTGCTGTTGCTCATCTATAATCTTTCATCAAACTTTACTAAGGTCTTCTTTTTCACTAGGACTAAGCACACTCCGCAATCAAGGAGCAATAGACTGTATCGCACCAGTATGAAAACCTACTAATAACCACTTAACAAATGGAGTCCCTGGTAATACATTGGACGCTAACCAACCGACTCACATCTGACTAACTCATCAAGCTCGCAAATTATATGCAGCGTAGACTACAGTAAATATTCTTTCATGAGCCCAGCATATATCTATCACTTTATAAAGCTGCTCGGCTATCTTATTACTTCATATGTATGGAATCGATGATAGGGCCTTTGTAAGCCAGGTTTTTTCTTTATAGGTTCATAATACAAACTCTTCAAAGACTTGTCCGGTTGATTTATTCTTTCATGCTGCATCTGCATCTGCTTTTGCTTTTGTACTTAATATTTCAATATCCTTAGGAACTTTTCCTCATAATATGAGTGTCGATCGAACTTCTCTTTGCATTTTTTTACCATATTCTACTACATAGCCTGAATCTCATGAATCTATTAAGTCTTTGGATAATTTACGATAATGCACTAAAGCATCATCCCAGTCCTGGGCAAATCGCTCACCATTGACTAAGAAAGATCAACGATTAAATTTTTTCATTTCTCATGAAATTATTTCATCGATATTATCTAAAGAAGACATAACTACATCTTTAAATCAATCTGTATAAATTTTACCATCCTTAAAGCTTACATCATATTTTCATCATTCATTATATAAGTGTCTCATAATACGAGCCATATGATAAGATCTTAATAAATTACCACGATTTTGAGGTCAAGTAATTAGGTTATGTAATTGGGTCTTTGACATAGCAAGCATATTAATTCAGAACTGCTTATCAGTAATTAGAATCTTAGGAAGATCTTTTGAAGATACATCTCATGCTTCAAATTTATCTATAAAGTCATTAATATCGTCTCTTTTTCTAAATGAAGAGTCAAAAAACTCAAAACTTTTGACTGCTGATTTCACGTCATTAACGGTTGCTCATTGAACCTTATTAAGGTCTTTTTCTTTTACTTTTGTAGAATCTGGTCAAGATCAATCCTTCTTGATTCAACTATATGCTTCTATTTCTCAAGTAATTGCTTCAAGTTTTTTACGGAATATACGAGCATATTCTTTGGTTCCTAATAAAGCATATTCCTCTCATTGACTAAAATAAACATCTTTAAATTCTTTATTCACAAATTTGTGTATCTCTGATAATTTTATATACTGTACTGATGGATCACTTATTTTATAATTAGTGGCGCCTACTCCTAAATTAATGCTAGTTATATTTTGATTTAGAGTATCATTGTAAATAATAATCTTTCATCTAGGTTTTGAATCAAAAATCTCTTTTGCATTTAAAAAGGGTACTTCAAAGTCTTTAAAATTTCTATATTCATATCATGTAAATTGGGCATTTTGCTTTGATTGGTATCCTCAAAATTCTGCCTTGAGTGTAGATATGAACGAAGATAGCTTATCTAGCTCCGCTTCCTCTTTATTGAGTTGAATCTTTTTGACATCGCTCACTCATCATCAAGTTCTTGGAGTTCTTTCATCTATAATTCTTTTCTTTTGTGTAGTGATAATATTTTCAACTTCAGTTAGCTTCCCAATTGCTCCTAAAAGAGGTTTTGCAAATTTTAATTCATCTCCATCAATAACTAAAACAGCTTCATCAAGAATTAGTTTAATATCAATATCTGTAAAACTTTTTCAGAAGTTTGTTTTGAGCTTATCTTCTAATCACTCAATCGCGTTCCAATAGACTTGTTCGGCAGGACTGCGAGCCCTATCGAGTTTTGACTTTTGCAACGATAGAACGTTGACCATCTTTCATCTGATATCAGCAATTCTGGTATTAATATCAATTAGTACGTCATTAGCATATGGTGTACTAACTCTATCAATAGTAGGAACAACAATCTTAGGAATTGGAATATACTTAGGATCCGTAGGATCATTATATTTATTTAAAATTTGAGCGGGAGTTGCAACAAACCCCTCTTTAACTAATCACTTAGATAGTGATTCTTTTTTTGTTTTTATGATTCCATCTTTGGTAGTTCGTTTCTTAATATAGGTAATATTTTTAAGATCTTCATATACGTCAAGTTTTGCAATCTTGCCTAATAATTGCTCTACGCTATGTTTACGTACTCATGGATAATTAGGATCATTATGTAAGTCAAGAACTGCTTTCCATGTAGTAGGCTTGATAGAGCTTATTTGATCCTCAGGAACATCGTGGTCTCTCATCCATTGTTTCATAATGTTCACTTGCTGGTCTGGTGTAGCTGTTTTATCAATATATGCCTTATAGGGATCTTGCTCTATAGCGATAGGTTTTTCAGATTTGTTCGATGCGATAATTGACTTTTGTTTCGGCTCAATAGATTGCTTAATAATCTCGGGATTTTTAGATCCAAGAGTAGGATTCTTGGTGGCTTGTATTTGAATATCCAATTGCTGGAGCCAAGCTGATCACTTCATGGTCTGACCTCAGAGAGTCACATCTTTTGTCAGGATATCTGGGTGCGAATCTGCATACTGTTTCAACTTAATATGTTCAGCTTCAAGAAGCTTGCGAGGAGTCTTGCCAGCTACTGCACCAAACATCACTCATAGTGCAATACCAAATCCTCCATTACTAATGCAATTAATAATATCAAAATCTTCATCGAAGATCCGCTCTCTGCGAGCTCACTCCAGAGCAATATTAAGTCCAGCATTACCAGCACCGGATAGCATATGTAGCCCCTTGATAGTCAGATTTGGATTTTTTTTCAAAAACTCCAGTGTTTCATCCATAATAACCTTAGTTATTTGACGAGAAACAATCTTAGCTCATGCTTTAACTATCTGACCATTAAGTAGTCATCCTGTCATATCTGCAACACCTCATACTACAAAGTTACTCGCAACATCCATCACTCCCTCACCTACGCTATCATACCCATGAGCATTGAAAGTCTGATCAATCACTACGTTAGATGCTCCTCACACTACAAATGCCGTACCCAAAGCAGCCCATGTTGCTCCTCCCGTAAAGAATCATGCTGCAATACCAGCAGCAATTGCTCACCCGGTCTTTGCATATTCTTTCAATTGGGTGTTTGTCTCATCGGCAAAGTCTAACTTGCCACTACCAGCAATATCTTGATACATGTCAAAAATCTGACCCTTGGCTCATGTTCGTCCAAAATCTCATGACTTATTTGCTAGTCGTTGGTTATCTCATACTTTAGATGCAAATTTAGTATTCTGCTGCTCTCAGATAGATGATAATCCTGCTATTACCGTCTTGGCACTATTTCACATTAGTGATTCGATCTGTTGTTGGGAAGGATTCTTTAGCTTTCCTATAGGTAATATCGCATTTTGCAATATCAAAAGAGTTAGCTTCTGATCACTATCAAGTTTTGATTTATCTATTGTAGCTATTTGTAGTAAGTTATCTTTAATATCAGATCTCAAAGGCAGTCAGGCATAGTATTTAGCTACATCGAGTTGTTTAATTTTCTGACGGTCATATAAGATATCAAGTGGGTTAGAAACCAAAATAGATTCAAACATACCTGTTTTGAGCATTGCTTTCTTGAGTAATTGTCTTGCCATTTCTGGTTCTTCAAGCTCGTCTCTTACTCTTCATACAATATCCGCATGATACCTATCGGTCACAATAGACACATAACGTACTACTTCTGTAAGTAATCATGGACGCTCAGGATTTTGTTCAAGCTGTTTATTAAGTCTTTGATAGACAAGACTGTGTAATCAATTATAATTCTCTACTCATTTACAAAGCTTGATATATGACTCAGACTGCGACTTACTTGCAAATGTTTTAGTATTAATTTGGTTATGGATAGACTGCAGATAATTCAATAAGTCCGCATTTGACTGATATGACTTTACTACTGTGGGCAAGGCTTTGAGTGCATCGTACACTCCCTGACTACCCTCTTGTACTACCTCATCACTATACAGTCAGAATAATTTCTCTTTTGTGGTTTTGGATGCAAAAATAGCAGTTCCTTTTTGATAGGGAGGCACTCAAGCAACCATATTATGGTATTTTGACAGTAAGTTTTGTAGTTTCTTTTGATATGGTCATAATAGTGATTTTGAGAGATGCTTTTCAAAAACAGATGCAATGTGAGAAACCTGAGTTCTGAGAGCAACCAATTTCAGTTCATCCTGAGCAGAAATCTTATCTTTTCTCAATAAGACATCCATCTGATTAATAATTGTTGCATATTTATTATATTCTAATGTAAACTCCTGATTAAGTAAATGCAGCTGATGTTTCACCGTAAGTTTATCTTTTACTGCCTGCAAAAATAGAGGACCAGCCTTACCATCTAATTTACCTTTGTAAAATCATTGTAGTTTGAGATACATCTGCAATCATAGTACCTTACCTTTTTGATTGCGTATTTTATGGATAAATCATTCGGGTGCACCATAATATGCAATAATATCATTTACAAACTTTGATTTGTTGAGCGCAGTGGGAATTTTATTGGTGACATCATAATCAGCTTTATATTGAACAAAAATATCATGCGCCGTCTGAAGGTGCATACGAGATAGTGTATCAGTTTGCTGTAGCTCGCTGATAAAATTAGTCATCGTTGGTTGATTTGGCAATGTCATAATGCTCTTGTTTTATTATTCAATAAAATTTATTTTCAACTAGGAACGTTCATTCCATTCTTTAGCCATCATCACAGAAGCATAGCTCATCAAGTACGTAACCACCCCATAGTTCCCATTTCTTCCTTAGAATCTCAGAATATATGAGTTGCTGTAGACGTAACGATATCTGCTATCTTTTCAGCAGTAGCTCATCACGTATTGAGTAATTTTTTGAAATCATTACTTGCTAAAACCTTATTAATCAATCATCCAGATCCTTTTAATACTCATTCTAAAGTACCTATCGTAAGATTCGTAACTCTATGAGCTGTTAAGTCAAGATCTTTCCATAAAAACTCATTATGAGACACATCATGTATTCATTTTGACACAACTTTATTGGTAATTTTGATTCATTCATATCATGTCTCTATAAGTACATCTCATATCAATGAGATCGCTCAATCTGGTCAGATTAAGTTATTACCCACTTCTTTGTATCAAGCTTTGAGTGCTTTTCATACAATTTGTAGTGTTACTTTGGTAAATGCTGTAGTAACATTTCATAGTTCCTTTCAGTGTTTAGTAATCCAATTTGTTGCAACTACTGACCAATTATCATCGTCATATTCTGGCTTATTAGTTTGTACGACTTGATCAATTGCAGCAGGATTAATAGTAATTTTCTGACCATTCCAGTGTCTTGCGAGATAGTGTGGTGGTAAATTTCCTCCTTGAGACCACATACTTCTTACTGGGATAATGGTTCAACCCTGCGTAACTCAATCCTTTATTGTTCAACCCCGCATTCCAGGCTTTTCTCTGTCCTTGAGAGCTGTCAACTTATCAGCAAATACTCATCCATCTGCCCCATTCTTGGACGCGAGAGCAAATCTCTTAGAGAGAGCTCACTGACCTATCAAGTTCATAACTGTTTCTTGAATACCATTGCCTCATCCAACATAACGAAGTCATCACTCACCATGAGTAAATATCTTCTTGGATCCTGCTGCGGTAGCTGCTTGATCTTTGCTTGAATAGTGGAGTGTTGCAATGGCAAATGCCCAAGTATCCATCTGATAAAAGATATCCTTTATGGTTCCATGCACATCGGTTCCTTGAATCATAATCTCATTTAAGCCTCAAATCTTAAAGGGGACTCTAATTCAGTAGTTTTCATAATACAGTATCTTACTACCTGTATTTCATGTTTTATTTTTGGTTATATCCATCCATGAATCATCATAATCAAGATTTGGATGATTTGGAAGTCAATCTGGAGTTGAGAGCTTCTTAAGCTCCTGTGATGATTTGTCAAACTCTTCTACAAACTCTCTTTGCTCATTAACACTATCCAATCAACCTAATCACTGCTTCTTTCGCTCCTGAATGTTTCATAAAACCGATTCCTTGGTTTCTTTTCATTTGATAATATATCACTGATCTACTAGTACTTTAGCAACAGAATCATCTAAAACTAGGTTAGGATCTTTACTCCAGTCAGCTTTTCGTTTTTGCAACTCAGCATCTACACTACTTCTAACATCCTTAGGCTTACCTGATTCATCGTTCTCAATCTTAAGTTCATACCCAGCCCTTTTGATAATATTATATCTTGTTTTCTGAATATTCTCATAATTAGTAAATGCTTCATTAAATCACTGGACTGTAGCTGGAATAGCTGATAATCCGAGTCACTTAATATATGTATTAATTGAGTCTTCGTAAAATTTACCATTTCACGCCTTAATTTGACCACGGAGCATTGCAAAATGATCGTATTCCTTATCTCCAAGGAAATTCATATCACTATGCAAATCTTTTTGTGATACTAAAGGAACAGTCGGATCATATGTTTTTCATAGATCAACCTTTTGACCACTGTAGTCTGCAATAAATTGACCAAGGTTGAAGTTTGTTGCTGTTGCATATTTACTTAACTTATCAGATGATGTATTAATAAAACGAGCTAAAATTCACTTAAATAGTGTCTCACCATCTTTAAATGATTTTGATTCCAATTTTCTATGAGATAATTCATCTGCTGGCTTATTTTGATTTTTATCAGTATCTACACCAGTTATGCTTTTAATTCACTCAAGAATTTTATCTTTATATTTATCATAACCAGCGTAAGCAGCATAAGCTGCTCCAGCTTTGAGAATTAATCACTCAATACCACTCGGGAATTGATCGTTTGCAAAACCAATAGCCTTAAATGCGAGATATAGTCATCAGATAAATTTACCAACATCCACAGCACCCTGACTTCGTCATGCTTTATCAATGAGTGTCTTTTTAGCAAAATCATCAACTTTCTTATTAATTACTCACATCACAGTTTCTTCACTAGCTCCAGCCTTGACGGTCTTTGTGATTTCATTAGTAGCATTTTGGACACTAGCATCTTGTGTTAGTTTTGCAGATTCTTGTGCCTTACGCTCATCAATGCCTGTATCAAATTTCTTAAGGAAAAGCTCTGGGTACTGAGATCTTACTTCTTGGTTAAGTTGATTGACTGCTGCCACAAGTCCATCTACCCCATCAATATCTAATTTTCTTTTGATATAATCATCAATTTTTTCGAGCTTATGCTCTTGTCTATCCGCTATTCTTGAAGCTTTCTTATATGTTTTACCATTTCATATGGTGCTAGTAAATTTACTATCACTATTATCTCCAGTTGAGGACGATGTTGGAGTACTATCTTTTATATTATTTGATTGTGTTTGATCTACAACCTGATTATACAGTGTTTTGAGATCATTGTTCACACTATCAAGAACCTCCTTTTTAATTTTCAACTTCAGAGATAATTGCAAAAACTCAGCTTCTTTGCCTGCTGTTTTGGTTACCTGCTGTAGCTCATCATACAGCTTAATAGCTGACTCTAGGTTTTTTTGTGGTACATCTGGATTCATCAGTCAATATTTTTACATAATAAATAATTTACCTATTATATCTGACCTGATCATATTCGTCCAGCAATCATGATAAAACCACAAGAGTAAGATTGACATAGATTATTTTTTATAATTAATGAATTAATAAGTATGAATAAAAAAACCACCAACTGAAATTGGCAGTAAATGTAATTAATCTATAACCCAATATAGGGTTTATTCTACATTGCTCTTCAATTACTAATTACATCTTAAGACAAGAAACTACTATCATTGATAGAAAAAATAGGCTATCATTGACAATCTAGAAAGTTCCATACTGACCAAGAGTAATAATTAGAATCTCTATTAAATCGTCAGTCTAGAATACCGTCATATAGTTTATTCGTCTCTGATGACTCATATCAACTTCACATGATGCTTCCACGATCGAGTAGTTCCTTGTAATACATGTTTATGAAGATAGCGCAACTGATCAGATTTGATGTGATATAGCTCTGACGATTCTAACTGACGACTATCTCATACACCATAACATATATCAACTCATTGATTATTATGCTGTACTCTTGATGAACTCATTAGATCATACTCTATTCATCATGATATAGACTGATATCAAACCATCAATACCCAGTGTGGATATCATGACTTTCCATGAATCGCCATCAAAATCGATCATCCCTTATCAAGAATATTACACCACTGATCGTCAGACGTATTCTGTGACAATAAACTCGCATGATATCAACTCCCAGTCAGACTTTTATTGATATAATTCTTCATCTGTGGAACAAAGAAATTTTGTCATCTTGCAAACTTCTTGATAATAAAACCTCGCAGAGGATATTGATCGGAAAATCACTCACTCACTCCATTCTCTGTCTCTTTCATACCTGTATAATGGGTTTTGATCGTAGCAATTGCAGTATTACTACACCCATTAAGATGATTTTGTCCAATTGCGACATACTGCGTTCAATGGAGAGTTTTGATTGTGTCACCTTCACAAACCTTTGTTGTAATGACGTCCATATTCCATATGCGACTAAGTTGCTCCTTAGTGTTTATCACTGATTTTTTATGTCAAGCACACGAAGAAAGTATCACTGATCACGCTGCAATAAGAGATTTTATATACAATCATTTCATATGTATGTCAATAGTTAAATCTGACCTCATTTCAAGTTCAAATTTACTATCTGTGACTTGTTTTTGGTGATATAATGGGTATTATGATTTGTGATTTACGATTTATGATTTATATTATGTCAGAAAAAATCTCCGAACGCGATGTGCGCATCCAGAAAGCACAAGATCTCCGTCAGATGGGGATCAACCCATATGCTCCTAAATTCAAAAAACTCGATCGTATTGATTATCTCCTTGAAAATCGAAAAGAAAAGCAAGAACTATGACTACTCAGACCGATTGATGATATTCTGCTCGATACTCGCAGAGAGATTTCTCTTGCTGGAAGACTAACGTTATACCGTACTCATGGCAAGCTCAGCTTCTGAAGGCTGATGGATGAGCATTGAGAAATACAACTCATGTGGCATAGAGATAATTGTAAGTTACTTAAAAATAGAGCTCCTCATAAAGTCAACCAAGAGCACCATAGCATTGATGCTACTGTCAAAACATGATGGAGACAGGTAGTAAAAACAGTAATTATTGATGATGATGGTAAGATTGCTATTGCATATGTTGCTACTTCCAACAATTACTCCCTTCCTGGAGGCTGAGTGGATGATGGTGATGATTTTTATGATACAGTACGCAGAGAAGCTCTTGAGGAAACCGGATGCAATGTACGTATTATCGCAGACCTCCCCAAAGTACATGAATACCTTAAAAAACGAAATAGACACCAAATGATCTATGGTTTTCTATGCAAGACAACATGACCCAAATGAGATCCTGAATATATTGAGTCAGAGATTCTTGATGGAACAAGTATTGTATGGTTGGAGCTTGATGAATGTATCGCTCATATCGAACAGCAAATTGCTAATCCTGATAACAGAGAGGACTGGTCCGCATTAGATGGAATATTCAAAAGAGATCTCATTTTACTCAAACAAGCAAAAGAGCTTCTCGAGAATACCAAGAAAAACCATGATCATGAGCATTACTGAACGATTACTGAAATATCTGACCCAGTCTATGATATCCAAGGCAATGAGATTACTCCTTACAAACTCTTGGAAAAATATATCGATGTAGGAGATATCATCGGAATCAAATGAGAACTATTTACCACTCATAAGGGTGAACCAACTATATTTGTGTCAGAATACCAATTATTATCCAAAGCAATTAGACCGCTGGGGGATAAATTTCATGGAATTGGAGAAGATAATCAGGAGACAGCCTACAGACAGAGATATTTGGATATGATCTTCAATCGTGAGAGTCTTGAGAGGATGAAGCTCAGGAGTAAGTTTGTGAGGACATTGAGAAATTTCTACGATGAGCAAGGATTTATCGAGCTCGAAACTCCGATCTTAGGTAATAGCGCATCTGGAGCTGCTGCAAGACCTTTTATCACTCATCACAATGACTTTGATCAGGAGATGTACTTGAGAATCTCGCTGGAGTGTCCACAGAAGATGGCAACAGTAGGGTGACTCGAAAAAGTCTTTGAGATTGGTAAAGAGTTTCGTAATGAATGATCTGATCCAAGTCATATCCAAGAGTTTACTGGATGTGAGCATTATGCAGCATACTGGAATTATGAGGATAATATGCGTTTTACGGAGCAGATGTTTGACTATCTGTTTGCCAATATCCCACAGCTATCCAAGAAGATACAAGTCGTCGATAAAGCATGAGCAACCAAAGAGGTAGACTTTCAGACTCCATGGCAGCGTATCGACTATATTGCTCAAGTCTTGTCTGATAGCGGAATCGATGTATCAGTATATGGACCAGAAGACGAACAAGCGCTCAGAGACCTGATCAAGTCCAAATGATTTGTATGGGAAGGACTGGATGTCCAGACTACTGCTACCATGATCGACTACCTCTACAAGAAAGTAACAAGACCCAAGATCGTAGGTCCAGCGTTTATCTACAACTATCCCAAGACGATGCAGCCGCTCGCTCGTCCATCAGATGCAGATCCCAAGATTGTCGAACAACGACAACTTCTTGTCAATGGCTGGGAACTGATCAAAGCATACAGCGAGCTTGTGGATCCGATCCAGCAACAAGCAAATTTTGATGAACAAGCAGATGCGGTTGCCAAAGGTGATGATGAAGCTACCAAAGCTGACGATGAGTTTGTCTTATCCATGGAATATGGTATGCCTCCACAGTCTGGTTGGGGTATGGGTATCGATCGTATCTTCGCGATGCTTACCGAACAGTCCAATATCCGTGATGTGGTGCTGTTTCCGATTATGAAGCCTGAGTCACAGGGGTAAAAGATACATAATATCAATTCAACTAAAAAAAAGAGACTCTTAATCAATAATCTCTTCACCATGACTAAACTCCTCACCACTCTCCTCCTTGTTCTTACTCTCACTGGCTGTACTCTGTCTCCATGACAGGAGACTCCTGCAGTCATATCCTGACCTACGTCGCAGACTCCCCCAGCTATCCAAGTCTCCACGAGCGGCGATGTCGTCTCACGATATGCGATGGTCGATGGACAGCAGATCGTGGCAGATACGACATTTGTTATGTCACGACCCGATATGACCGACAACGTCAGCAGACAGACTACTCTCACTGCGTCAGATGGTAATATCATCGTTATCGATCAGAACTGTATCCAGTCTACTGATACCACCAACCCCTATGTCAAATGTGCTGGATCATACCGATCAGACTATTTTGCTGGTGAGATTCTCAATCCTCAATTAGATATCTACCGCACTGCATTTGAGACCAAACTTCAATACTAATATATCCTTTACAGTATCAGTAATACAAAAAACACCTCAGGCGTGTTTTTTTGTTCATTATTTGATCATCAGATTATTCGAGTAAACTCTTGCTTATGATTTTCTTTTTTGTATTGTTTACGTATCTTTATCTTGTTATCTGACATCTATGGAACCTACTCACGCCCACGAGCTCCTCGCAGCATATGCTACTGACACACTCCTCCATAATCAACAAGTAGGCTGACTTATGCGTTGGTTTGCTCAAAGCTTGGGAGAAGATGTTGACCGCTGGCATATTACCTGACTCCTCCACGATATTGACCGAGATCATATTGGCAAGAATGCAAGCAAGCATCTGTGAGATGAATTTGCTGAGATTATTGATAGGCTCCCCTACTCAGAATCAGTCAGAGCAGATCTGATCGCAGATATTCGCACTCACTATCCGAGTAAAACAATGCTCGAACCTACAACCATGATTCAGAAATATCTCATCAGTATTGATGAGCTCAGTGGTCTCATGTTTGCTTATTCGAGGATGAGAGGTGGTTTTGAAGGTATGGAAATCAAGTGAGTGATCAAGAAGATCAAAGACAAAGCATTTGCAGCAGGAGTAGACCGTGAACATGTCAGAAACTGTGAACATTATCTCAATATCCCACTCGAAGAGTTTGTAGGGCAGATGATTGCATGATTTCAATCACTTTAGTCCTATCATCACCTATGGAAATCTGTGTTATTCAGCTCAATGCACGACATTTTAGATACTACCATGAAATTAAGCGCTATCTAGAAAAAGAACAGGCTGATATTGTTTGTATACAAGAAGTAGCAACGGGAAACCTAAGTTCATATGATGGCGTATTTGATCCATGTGCAACAATTGCAAAGACACTTGGCTATCATCTCTCTTATGGTGCAAGATACGGATGTAGTGATAATAAGGAAATCACAGGAGAGATGTGATTTGCTATCCTGAGCAAATATCCTATTGAGTCATCTACTATCCACTATATTGAGCAAACGTGACCATATCGTATTATTGGTACACAAGAGTCGCAACTTGCTCTTGGTACTAGCACCAACGAAGAAGAGAAAAAATTATCCTATATGATTGATCAATTATTGCCTTCTTGCATCCTTGAATGTGTCATACGCATAGACTCGAAATTGATTTCTTGTGTTACTACCAAATTCCCCGCATCACGTACTACTGATACCAATAATGCAATGCACAACCATCTCACAAGCATACTATGAATCATTAGCGGATCAGCAAATCCTACTATTATCTGACTTGATTGCAATATCACTCCGGATTCTTATATTGTATCTAGCATTGAACAACTAGTACATAGGTACTGAAATCTCAGAAATACTCTTAATCGTCGTATCCATCCATGATTCCATCATTGAATCCCTGATGCATGATTCGAAGTTGATTATATCTTCACTACACATGAGACTAAGATACTATATTATGCTATAGATGAGGTTGATATATCTGATCATTTACCGGTTAAAGCTATTATTGCTATATAAATCCATCTTTTATCTTCTTATATCATATCCATGTTATCACGTCTGCGCTCATTTCTTGATCAATGGATCATCTCTCTTCAATCTTATCCCGTTAGTCATATCGTTGTCATTGCTATGACTGTTATATGGATGGTCTTAATTGAAACTGGCAATGATAGCACAACATTTGACTTTCTATGGAGATGTCTACTCACTGGATTACTACTATTACCTCTCACAATCATTAGACCCAAAAACTGGCTACTTCAAGCTTGGGTTGTTATCATTGGAGTAATATTCTACCTGATGATGCCTGAAGCAACAAGTAATGCATATTATGCTCAGGCAATATGGATTGCTGGTAGTGTTATCATTGCATGGATCTTGCCGTCTTTGAGTATCGCTTGGGATCATCGTGAATCACAAGACCTGACTTGGTCACAGTTTGCTCACCGATGGACATCACTAGCACAGTGAGTGATTGGAGGACTCATCTTATGGGGAGGTATTGCCGCGAGTTTGGCGAGTATCGAGTTTCTATTTGATGTTACGATTCACAATACTATCTATCAGCATATCGGAGTCATCAGCGTACTATGTGTATGAGCGTGGATATGGCTGATCAATCTACAACAACAAACCCTCAGTCCTACGGACAGCTCCCTTGTCAAGGAGCAACAAATAAGCTATCCTCGTCGGATGCGTATCTTCTGACAGTATATCTTCTTACCACTATGCGTCATCTACTGACTCATCCTCATTAGTTATGGTATCAAGATCATTGCTACTGGCACATGGCCACAAGGACAGCTCGTCTATATGGTATCTGGATACGTAGGATTCTGACTTCTGACATGGTTCACCCTGCTACCTCTTGAGCGTGGTAATTTATGGTTGAGTAAAGCATATCGTGCATTATTTATCAGCTTTGTGGTGACGAGTGGACTCATGGTCGGAGCGCTCATCATGAGGGTACAACAGTACGGATGGACGATTGACAGAGGTATGGTAGTAGCGCTCATCACATGGATCATGGTGATATGAGTTGGATCACTGATTTGGACCAAGAGAAAATGGATAATTGGACTATCGAGCCTCGTCATCATCTGAGCGATTGCAATATTTAGTCTCCCAAGCACCATCTTCAACCACCATATCAGTAAGATACAGTGATTGCTCACCTCAACAGCAATACTACATACTGGCGATGCGAGTACGCTCTATGGGTCACTAGATTATCTCTCACAGAATTATGGCACAGGGCGACTGGGACAAGTATTCAACTCAGAACAAGTCAGCCAATTATCATGATCTAGTACTTGGGATCTTGCCAGAAATACAATGACGATGCTCAAGATCAGCAACTACGATACAGCCAATCCATACGATGGAAGCACCAATAATTACTTCTCATTCTATAGCAATAATCAGGGAATCTTTGATATTGCATGATATAAAACACTCATGCAAATTGATAATTACTCTATTGTGTCTAACACGAGCGACGGCCTCTCAGTTGATAAAAACAAGTTTACCATTGCCACGTGATGAGTTAGTGCAATGATTAATTTTGACCTCCATATTGATACATTTAGTAATACTCAGTGAAAAGAGCAATCTGCTCCATATATCATCACTTGAGATGCATACAAACTTATCCTCACAACTGCAAATGGTCAGAAGGATAATTGAGTCAATACACTTGATTGATTTGGATGATATCTATTACTTAAATAAGCCTTTCCATGAACACTAAACTAATAGCTACGATTTCAATACTATTAATCGTACTTTTGCTCTCCTGATGTAGCCTCAATGGTGCTCAGCAAACAACAAATACTAGTCCAACTATCGCTACTCAACAACCAAGTGACCCATACGAAATCGGCTCTGTGGATACTGCATTCCAGCTGATTGGAGCAGATCATAAAATCGAAATTGGTGCAGTCCCAGATCCGAAGGTGGCGGGAGTGATATGCTTCTACTCCCGTGCCAAAACATGAGGTATCAAGTGAAGTCTAGGTATCGCAGAAGACACGAGTGACGCGTCAGTGGCATGTCGCCAGACCGGTCCTATCTCATTCGTCGAGCCAATCAAGATGAGTGAAGAAATCCGAAATGAAAGCTCCAGCTTCTTCTTCAAAAAACTCAGGATCGTCAGATTTTATGATGATCAATCCAATAGTCTGATTTACCTCGTGTATAGCGACAAACTCATTGATGGCTCACCCAAGAATTCGATCTCTGCTGTGGCGTTGGAAGATGTCAAACCTCTACTAAAGTAGCACTATACTATTCAAAAAGAATTTTTTAAGAAAAAAGATTATATGCATTCATTAGTCATGTTTTTGACTTTATCTCTAAAGTGTTTATTAATTTTCGCTCTTCGGATTGGAATTAAAGTTTTTTTGATATCATGTGGAGTGCATATTATGCAAATATATGTGTATATAATATATAACTCATATCCGAAAATAAAAGAAGTGATTGTCGATTAAAATAATTTATTGACTATATATTTATTATAATTATAATGTATTTTTATAGTTATATTATTTACTAATGAATAGCAATAACCAAATCTCGTGTTTAAACTTACGTAAATTTAAAGATTTGCCACAAATCACAATTGATTTGGAACATATTTTGTCTCTTCAAGGTGACATAAACTACACCATATTAACATACCTTAATCCATCCGGAGATATAGAATCTCGTAAAACATCTCATACAATAGGAAAATATCAAGCACTTCTACCCAGTGATAGGTTTATTCGTATTCATAGAAATACCATCCTTAATACTCAATATATTAAAAATTTAATTGAAGATACTGTAGTAGAAACCACTGATAATAAAACTCATACAATCAGCCGTAGATACAAAAAAATAGTTTTAGATAATCTAAAACTACACTTAGATGATAGTACAAAAGAATAAATTTAAATAGGTTATTCTTGATTAAAATTGCTTCTAACCTCAACTATATCTTTTTCAATAAATGAGTGAGTCGAATAGTCATGAGGACACTGAATTGGATGATTTCATCAAAAAGTCCTATAGGTTTTCCATCATCATGCAATATTCTGAACTTTGAGAAAACAATATGAATTATTAAATGATCAAAGATATCACCTTTCAAGCATTCTGGCTAAGGTTTTTTGTTCATGATGGGTAAATCATTCAGGATTAATACAATAACAATGGGAAATTCCTCATATCTCGGAATCCTTTGTTTCTTCAATACATTGTGATAGTAATTCAAAAACCAAATTCTGCTTAGAGTAAGCGAGTAGGTCTATTGAATTTGATCAAATTCAGATCTCAGATCTTTTTGCCCAAAAGTTAGAATCACGATCTTCTAGCTCTTTTTGTTCTCTTATAAATAACCCAGACATGTCAGATCGTATGCTATCTAATGAATTTTTTGGTTCAAATTCTGGATTTATGTATTTTACATGTTCAACTAACTTATAATTACTTTTAATAGACTCATAATATCTACTAATTATTTGCTTTAGTAGATCATATAGTACATGAGACTCTTGCTTATTATTTCCATCAATCAAGAAAATCGGAGTAGACTGATCAAGTGATTGTGAGAGTTGAGTCTTGTATTTCTCAACCATCATTCTTGTAATTTCCGCATCCAAAAACTCATGATTATCTGGATCTCGTACGATTTGTTTATCAGTAAGAAATCCCTGTGTATTTCTCATTCTTTCCGAGAGAGCAGAAAAAACAATAGGATATTCTCTCTCAAGGGAATTATTGATTGACCACTCAAATCAATTCATAAAATATCATTATAAATACTGTCAAGTATTTACTTGTATGCAATATAAAATCAAGTCTTTATTTACTATGCTCATGCTCACAATCATCTTGACAATGTGCATGTGCTCCTGCGTGATGAGTCTGACAGTGGACAGCACGATGTAAGTACCACTCACCTGCCCAGATCAAACCCCCAAGAAGTCAGGCAGATACAATCATCCAGACAATACTATGCTCATCATGATGTTCTTCGGCATGAATCTCGATGGCAGCTCGTCATGCATAGAGGTGAACTGCAAGATGATAGACGATTGGTAGATAGGTGCAGCAAAACTTTTGCCAGATATGAGTTGCACGTTCTCTGAGCCATCATGCGATGATGATCGTCGCCCAATAACTAAGGTGCAGTATACCGATCAAAGTATATAGGCTCGTCTCAGGCAACTCACGGAAGATAATAAGTACAAAGATTACCTCAATGAGGATGAAGATTCACAAGTGTTGAAGCATAGATTTGATACTAGATTTCATGTATACTGATAGGAAATAATACGATGTTATATATCTTCTATCCTCAAAATCAATACAAAATGAGTTCGACTTGAAATCTATTCATCTTTGATCATACTATGACTTGTACTTTATAATTTATCATTTACATATGTCCCGCAAACAACTCATCTGGATCTTTGCTAGTATTGCTCTAATCTTGGCTCTCGTCGTCCTCTACCAGCAATATACTATCCAATCACAATCATCTGACTGATCATCCAATACCAAATCAGTCAGAAGACAAATGATGATAGAGCAACAATCTTGATCGATCTTAACAGGCGAAGTAATTTCATCTCAAACTGGAGATACCGCTACCGGCACAACTACTACTGGCACAACTACGCAAGTCGTCAGCTCCACCGATGATAGTTGTGTGACAAGTTATCAAGCACTCATTGATCGTATCCAATGACTATGAGAAATAACTGATTCTGACTTACCTCAAGCTCTCGCTGACGCTGTAGGTCTATGATATTGCAATGGTAGTACTCCCAATGAGTCAGACTTCCTCACGATTACATCCAATGGTCAGACGCTAAGCTATGATACTAGCATCTCTGGCGGAGCCCTCAAGCTTGATTCTACGACTATCATACCAGACTTTATCAAGACATGTGGTAATACATGCCCAGTAGTACAAGCTATTAGGACAGTCAGATCTGATAATAAATATGTTGTTCTTGAGACCAGTAAACCTCGTGACTATCAGTCATCATTTAGGCTTATCTCTACCACCAACGGTACGACAATGCTGTATTGGGCTGCACTCAATTTTGTGGATCCAGTAAGTTCATATACGTGGAGTAAGGCTGGACACTTTGTGTTTATTGGTAGCGAAGGTCGTAGTACTGACACTTATATCGTCCAACCCAAATGATTCCCAACTGCTGCGCAAATCCCCGATGAGATCGACACACCGATTGCACTAAGTATCGCGGGAGATGTACTTATTGTCCTCTATGATCCTAACCCAAGTAATACTGATCTCGGTGATAGATATACCAAGAGCTATAATATCAATGAATTAAATACTACTACAGTTTGATCCGGCGCTATTCAATAACCTATTTTCACCCAACCTTAATCCTATTTTTACCCTACTAATGCGCCTCACTCGCCCACTCATCTTCTTCGACCTTGAGACCACTGGAGTCAATACTAGTACCGATAGAATCATCCAACTTGCTGGGATCAAATTACTACCTAACTGAACTCGTGAGACGCGTACCATGCTGATCAACCCTACGGTCAAGATCCCTCGTGAAGCGAGTGAAGTACATGGTATCACTGATGAAATGGTCGCAGATCAGCCAAGCTTCCGCGAGATAAGTCGTGAGCTGTATAATTGGATGGATGGCTGTGATATCGCGTGATACAATAGCAATAATTTTGACGTACCAATGTTATGTGAAGAGTTTGGTCGTTGCGATATTGTATGGCCAAGCAAGGATACTCACTTTATCGATGTACTTACCATCGAGCGTGCAGTCAATAGTCACAAGCTCGGGGAAACCTACAAGCGCTACTCTGGTCAAGAACTCACTGATGCTCACGATGCACTCGCCGATACCCAAGCGACACTTGATATCTGGATGAAGCAGATGGAACTCCTCCCACAGCTCGACTCAGTCGAAGCAGTAGATAACTGGACTCAGTCAGATCGTAAACGCTACGATATCGCAGGTAAGATGTATCTACTGGATGATATGGTATATTGGTCTTTTGGTAAGTACAAAGGCAGACCTGTCCATGAGGATCTCAGCTACTGTCAGTGGGTCATGGGCTGAGAGTTTCCACTGGAGACTAAGGTCAAGTTACAAGAGTGGATTGAAGGGAGAGGTGGGTAAATTAAAATGGTAAGCCATCATAGTCTCAATCATTATAACTTTCTCATATTCATTCCTCATAAGAGGAATCAAAAATAGTTTCTCAATAAGGCTTTTTACGCAGTAGCCTAAGAAGCTCTCATCTCAGCTGTGAAATATAAAGTGAAAATTCTCTTCTTTTTTTGCTTTCTGTGTTATCTAAAAATGGGTAAAGCATGTCTCATATCTTCAATAAATTTTTTGATGAAGAAAACCGTGATATACTATATTTGTCCATAAAATATCTTGTTAGCTTTCAGCCCTTTCAACAGCCAAAACACTTGAAAACACGCATATTATAATTTACAAGAAAGCTTGGTGTTTTTTCCTTATGAAATGGACATACAGTTCTTAATCATGTCGAAATATGAGTTATTTTTTGGTCTTTAAATTCATTTTCAAAAAATCATTTTATGTCTATCGTACTCATCAAGTAACCTACTCTTTTAGATAAAAAGTAAATAATTAATTTTTCTTTTTCCTCTATGGTTTTTCTATATCGATCAAGATACTTTCATTTATCTTTTTTCTTCAAAAAGCTTTTTACTCACTTGTTTTTGATTGGCACAATAAATGGGTGATATTTTGATAGAGCATTAATTTCACTACAAAGTCATTTGTAATCTTCATAAAGTAGTATATCTTCTGTCGAGTAATCAAAAAAATCAATATCTACCTCAGTATTCTCGATAGCCGAATATCAATCACTTCATGATAAGTTTATTCACATAATTATCATTTATTAAAGTAAGGAGAGAAGAAGAACCCCTTCTCTCCAAGAATATACGATGGCTACATTTAAAGCCATGTAATATATATCTTATATATCTATAACTATAAGTCAACTAAATCTGTGTCCATACGACTCTCTTCTCTCACTCAATCTCTTTGAACTCCATGGCCTTGACCATGATTGGGTCACCAATCTCGTACAGCTTCTTCCAACTTACTCACTCGGGTGATAGGATGAAGTTTTTGTGTAGGAGTCATTCGACTCCATAGACGGTAACAAATAGACCGTAGTTGTACTTGAGTTTCACATATCATGAGTATTCATTACCAATCACAAGATCGTTGACGGTGAAGTCATCATCACTATCACTTGATCAAGTTCATGTGGTTTCCGAAGCCCCTTCATCTTCTAGTTTTTTATCCAAGCTATCCTCTATTTTCTCCTCAATTTTATTTTTAATCATGTCTTCTGCTTTCTTGTCTCATCCGAGGCCTGATAGGTCTGGAGTCCAGCTTGTCTGATAGTCTGTAGGGATTTGCTCTCGAGGTTTGGCTGCTATCTCAGGAGTAGTAGAAGCAGTGTCTGGTTGTGACTTTGGTGATACATCTACATCCACGATTTGTCCTATAGAATCTGGGATCTCAATCCCAGCAAACTCTGGTCCAGATAATTCTTCTTTGATAGAAAGCATAGCAACTTTTTCTTCCCTCTTAGGAGTTTCTTCTTTTGTAGAGATGGTATTATTTTCTGGAACTTTTTGCTGTTCCGTTAATCTTTCTTTGGCTGCTTTGGCTTCTGCTTTAGCCTTATCCATGACCTTTTCTGCCATAGTGAATTTCTTCTCTGCCCAAGCTTTCATCAGTGCTTCGAGCTCGAGACGAGGCATTGCATAACGCTGACGAGATTGCTCACGAACTTTGGCTTTCACAGCCTCGAAGTCTTCATACTTGACAAAGTCAGCCGTCTTCATACTAAAAGGATCTGACACCATCCCGTTAATCATGAGTTTGATATAACACCTACGGTTTGGAAGCGAGAGGAAATCATTGGTACTTGCCATACCCTTAAACTGATCAGACATAATCTGTGCATCATCCTTACCGATACGATTACAGATGATGGTACCCACGTTACCAAAGATCGCATTACGTACTACCTCATCAATCTGTGAGATATACTGATTGGCCATAATCAGAGCAAGTTTATACTTACGAGCCTCAGATAAGATGGTCGCAAACGATTCCGTCGCAAAGTTCTGAAATTCATCAATATACAGGTAAAAATCTCTACGCTGACTTTCGTCGATGTCTGCTCTACTCATCGCGTCGATCTGGATCTTGGATGCGATGAAACTTCCGATCATGGCCATATTATCTTCACCGACTTTACCTTTGGAGAGGTTGATGAGGATGATCTTACCTTCGTCCATCATTTTACGGAAGTTCATCTTCGTCTTACTCTGACCGAAGATATTACGCACAATCGTGGAACTTGTAAACTGCCCGACTTTATTAGCAATTGGGGCAATAGCTTCTTCGCGTTGCTTAGGCTGAAACTTATCAAATTCATCACGCCAAAATCTCATCAAGATTGGATCTTTGACATATGCGAGAACTTCTTCCTTGTAATTATCATCAGTAAGCATACGCACCAGATCTAAGAATGTTGCGTTTGGGTATTCAAGCAATGATAAAATTACATTACGTAAGATATACTCCAATCTTGGTCACCATGAGTTACCAAACATCTTCTTGAAGATACCTACAATACCAGATGCAATCAACGGCTTCTCTTCTGGCTTCTCATACTCAAATACGTTGAATCATACTGGGAACTCACGATCTGCTACATCAAATAATACGACATCATTGGTACGATAACTTGGAACCTGGGAAAGGATATCATCGATCAAATCTCCATGAGGATCAATGACACAGACTCACTTATTACTGATCATGTCAGACCTCACCATATTGGCGATAAACTTGGACTTACCGGTACCAGTCTGTCCAATGATGTACATATGTCTGAGCTTATCTTCACGGCGGATACCGAAGATCTTGGCATCTGACTTATAGTCAGTATATCCGAGGATTGTGAGGTCATTCTTATCTGATGTATTATCGAATGATGCAACATTGGTCGGAGCCGGTAGCTTACGATAGGTTGCGTATTCCAGATTTGGCACGGCAAACTCCTTACTCATAAAGTGATAAAAGTTGACAAACTGATTAAGTCACATCGATCTATAGTCGACTGATGATTTGAGTTTAATCGATCATCATTTGAGATATTTGAGGTAGACGGACTTGATTGTACCTGCAAGCTTATCTTTGTTTACAGCATTATTGGTCAGATAGCTATAACATAGCTTCATCTCGACTTGCTGGTTTGCATTATCTTCGGGGTTTCAAATCCCCCCGGTTACGCCACCCCCCTTTATCAAGGAGGAATCTCAAGTTGAGGAATCTCGTGCAATTTTTTTGACAACTTTCCATGCCTTACCCAGCAGTGAACTCGACTTTTTGAATCTACAACGATAGATAAGATCCATACTCTCATCGGGTCAGACCATATCATATAGCGACAATACATCTTTAAACGGATCCATATATTGTCCATTTTTGATGAAGTCTGCATCCATGGCGATTTCTTCATCACCGAAATTCACATAGGTCCTGTTTGTTGGAAGTGTGTATTTGATGACCTGAAGGTCAGATGTAGCAAAGTTAGCAAAGTAGATGTTCTCCACATATTGCTGGAGTCACGCTGGCACACCGATGATGAGCATGATGGACTGTCTATTACCACTCACAATCAGGTCGATATGCTGTTTGACACTGACAAAATTTCTCAGTAGTCACTGCCACAGAGCCAAGGCTTGCTCAATATCCTTGAGAGGTTTGAGCTGGATATATATGTAGTCTGACTGTTCACTAGAGAATAAACTCAATGGCAGTAGTTTGCCTTGAGCGAGGTGATCTCCTAGAGTCTGTGCAATCGTAATAGTTTTACTAATCATAAGATGTAATGTGATACAAGAGATACAAGTATCTGAACGCTCGTGACTAAAGAAAAACAGTAGTATTGAGACTACTGACATTATAATGGGAAAATGTGAAAATGCAAGTTAAAGTAATTAAAAGTCGTGTGAATGTGCCTTAAGCATATCAGCTCCAGATATATCTAATCATCATACAATATGGATCCGATTTCTTTATAGTCTGATACTCTAACTCGATTAGTAGTTCTGTCCAAAAATTTTCAGATAAGAGATACATTAAAAATTGAATGAAATTATACAAGTCATAGACTGAGAAGTTGAAAAGTTGACGTAATAGAAGGACTACTATTTCTTAGTAAATCTCTAAAATCTTGTTTTGCTGTTCTGAAAGTTATGGTAATTCTAATACATTAGCAAGTCTTTTTAAGTGGTCAAGTGAGATAGGTCTAACTCTTTCTCCCAAAATTTGTCATATAAGGAATAAGCCAAACTTATGCTTAAATCATACAGGTCATAGCTTAAGAAGCTGATAGGTAGAAGTAACATTAATGGCTGCTAAATTTTCTTTAAGTTCTTGTGTAAGTTCAGTAAGTTCTAGTACTTTAGCAAGTCTTTTTAGA
>JAYVGP010000007.1:0-156797 GCA_043772005.1 bacterium | reverse complement strand
ATCAGTCCAAGTAGCTCACGATTCACTATAGATTCATCATTGTGAGACAATCATCTCGGTAGATCAGATGATTGAGATCACTGGAGCAGTAGTATCTTGCACCGTGACTGTTCTTGTCTCTTGTATTCCAGTATTGCCTGATGGATCAGTATAGTCATAGGTAAGAAGATAGCTATTTGGTACAAGTGTATTAACAGTGCCGCTTGCCGTAATTGGTCAAACTCACGCTATATCGTCATTATAGGTTGCTCATGAGTCAGTATAGCTATCTCAAGCTTCAATAGTGACAAATTCTGATCCATTACGAATAATAATAGGAATCGTATTATCCACAACTATTACTGCCCCCGTGATAGTACCTATGTTGCCAGCTTGATCTTGGTGTGAATATACTACAAGATGTGTTCCGATAATATTTGGAACTGTATCAAGTGTGTATACTATACCAGTACCATCTCTTGCATCGCTCCATATTGCTCATGAATCACTGAAGCTACTATTATAGCCTATTGTGACTGTTTCTTCTCATATAAATTGTAGTGTGGGCGGAGTAGTATCTTGCACCGTGACAGTTCTTGTGGCATATCATGTATTGCCTGAGGGGTCAGTATGTTCGTAATATATATAGTAATCTCACAGTATCATTGTATCTACAGTCCCACTACCAATGAGATCAATAGTTGCCCCAGTACTATTATCAGTTGCAGTTGCTCACATATCAGTATAGCCAGACCCATATTCAGTATCAATAGTATCTCCACCACTAATTACAATAATTGGAGCAGTAGTATCTTGCACCGTGACTGTTCTTATCACTTGCAAGGCAGCGTTATCAAACGAGTCACTATAATCATAAGTGATAGGATAGACTCATAATTGGTTAGTGTTGACAGTACCAGTCACAATAATATTATCAAATCATTGAGTGATACCATCATCCCAGTACGCTCCAGCATCAGAGAAGAATCATCATAATTCGATGAAAGGGTTTGAATTACCATATAGGAAAATTGCTGCTATAGAACCGGTATGTTGTAGTGTGATAATCTGATCTGGTCATAGTGATGCTCCAGTATTAGTGACAGGAGTTAATTTAATATTATAGCTTGCTGTAGATCATATCATCACTGGGGAGATAATTCAACTACTAGCAAGTACTTGACCTTGCTGGATATATGATCATGATGTTGTGATATTCTGTACAAATATTTCGACAAAACCAGTATTGTAACTGTCCCATATAAAGCTATAGCTTGCGCCAGTATGTTGATACAAAATACCGGTGATGATAATAGAGTTGGTTTGAGGTTCTGATCATCATATATTATATTGCAAGTTGATGTTGCTGAGTGTAGTACCAGCATCGGTAAACCAGTTAACACTTGACTTAGTCAGACCTGGATCTGATCAATCACTATGTATAATACTATGTTGCACAGGGATTGAAGCAACATCATACATTTCATAATCACTAGGAGTTGAGCTTATTAAACTGGTAGTAATAGACTCACCAGTACCAGCTATTCCACCAGTAATATCTGCTGTTAGGATGATATTATGAATACTTGAATCGACTAAGAAGCCATCACTATAACTACCAGTCATAGTACATGTTATAAGTCAAGAATTTAGATTACATTGTGCATTATTTGGATTGGCATCTCCATCAATGGTGAGACCAAAATTATCTGTTTGTATATTCGTATTATGATTGAATACAAGTTCATATAGATAACTTGTAGATCATGTGGATTGTAATTCTATTCCAAGTAATGATACTCATGTTTGATACATTATATCATTGATTTCTTTATATCATGATAGAGAAGAAGCTACAGAAGTAGAAAGTAGGGAGTTTCTGATACGATACTGGTTATATACCATAATAGTACCATTATTGAAATTAGCAACAAGGTCATTACCATTAGAATTAGCTGCTACAATTGTTTCAATATTTTGTCCTCATAGATCTAATACGTTTTGTGTATTAAGTAATCATAACATAACAACTTTATTGGTTTGATCTGACTGTTGGATGCCATCCGAGTCAAGTACATAAATATCTATCAAATCTCACTGATCATAAATAGATACTGTAGTTGATAGGGGTAAGATGACAGCACCGCTAATAATAATACCACTACTCACGATTTGGCCACTATGTGTGATATATACCGTTAAACCATCTCATCATGTACTGATATTATCACAACTACTACTCGTGCTACATGCCAATGCACCACTATCTACCTCAGTTCCGTAGAAAGGATCTTTAATATTGATAAGAGCAATTTGCTCAATAGTACTAGCGGTAGTACTACTAAATCTCATCTGTCACACATAGATACCACTAAGATTATTGACCATTAATCAGCCAGCAGGGTTTATATTATTAATAGCTGTGACAGTATTTTCATTAATATCAATGCTTAATCATGGTACACTTGTAAGATATGGATAAGCACGACCGCTTGTATCATATATATTCCAATATGATCATTCAAATTGAAAATCGTTCGCTACCACATCACCAGTATATGAAACCATCATGTGTAGATCATAGGTCTGACCTGCGGGGATGAGGTAGTTTAAATTCTGAAAGATAATGTCACCAGTTTGATTGATCGTAGTAGTAGCAAGTACACTACCTGTTGTATCAAGTAAGGTAATTGTATGAGGTAGATCATATCATCCACTACCAAATTTATTTGTCCCAATTTGCCCTACGGTAAATCAACTTAGAATCACATCAGAAACACTTTTGCTTGTAAGTGAAACAGCGAATCAAGTTAGATATCCATTATTATACGATACCTGCGACGCTCCTGTAGAGATATTAGAGATATCACTCAGGCCTGGATTTTGCGTAAGGAAATCAGCACTATCTGCAAGACCAGTGATGTCACCAGGCACTACACCAGTGCCATTATCAGTTTGTAGTCATGGGAAACTTGTGTTATCTACTATAAATGATAGCGTACTTCATTCAGGATTAAATGCTGCTCATGTTGTATCGAATACAATATCAAAATCATGAAAGCCTGAAGCGAGAGTAGTAGTAAATGGAATTTCATAGATACACGAGTCTATCCCTGTGGATACAACAGTGTTATCATTTCCTAGTAATGCGCCGCTTTGATATAGTCAGACCTGAGTGATAATTGACTCAATATCACCGGTAGAGCTACAAGAAGTTCCTCATAGATTGGCAGCATAGATAGTCAGACCATTATATATGAGATTCTCATCAGGGCTTTCAATACGGAAACTCAGTCCAGAAGTATTGGTCTGATAGGGGCTAATAGGAGTATTATCAGCAATAGAATCAAGCTTACTAAGATTGAGAAATATATTATCAGCATAGGCTACTTGGCTGACAAGAGCTCATCCTCGAGCTTGAGTAATAATACTTAATGCCATACATCGTTTAATGATGGTAGAGGCCTGTGATTTCATGATTAAAATAGAGAAAAAACTACTTACATATAGTATAGTAGCTCCTTTTTGCTTTGTCGAGTATTGTGTATTATTGTGGTGATATAAGATTGACTTATATAGTATCGTATTTTTAGTCTACTCAAAACAGCCATTCCATGTCTATTTTATTTACCACTCACTGATCGATTAGTCTCTTGCCATATGATTTCATTGAGATCATACCAGAGTTTGCAGAAGTTTCAATAGCTGAGTCGATTTGTTTAAGATCTCTTTTTTTAATATTATTTCTGACTGCTGTACTGTTGATCATAAGTTCGAAGACTCATACACGGTTTTTACCATCAGCAGTTTTGACAAGATATTGGCATTGGACTCATAAGAGTGCATCAGCAAGCCTATCGGCAATAATCTCTTGTACTTCAGGTTCGAAGAATCAAATATATCTATTGACCGTGGCAGCAGCACTACCAGTATGGAGTGTTGAGAATACGATATGTCACGTCTCAGCCATGTTGATAGCTGCTTCAGCTGTATGTTTATCACGGATCTCTCCGATGAGGATAATATTTGGGTCTTGTCTCATTGCAGATCTGAGTGCTGCAGCAAAACTATCAGTATCAAGCCCTACTTCTCTTTGAGTGATAAGTGATCTATCGGGAGTAAACATAAACTCGATTGGATCTTCAATCGTAATGATGTGACTATGTCTTTGCTGGTTGAGATATTGAAGCATAGATACAATCGAAGTTGATTTACCACTACCAGTGGGACCGTTAACAAGATATAGTCAAGATTTTTTGCTTAGAATATTATCTTTCACACTTTGAGCGATATCTTGATACATCAATTCTTCGAGGTTTTTTGCTTTAGAATTAATCTTTCTCATTGCAATACTTAGCTTTCACAATGACAGTACGGTATTGACTCTATATGATGGACCTTTATCGACAGTATAAGAGAAGTCCATATCTTTTGCATTTCGGAACTCCGCAACTCTTTTTTGGTCATGATTAAGTAAGAATACCAAGATTTCAGTGATATCTTCTTGATTGAGGGTCGGCCATTGGGTTTGTCTGACGATATCTCCGTTTTGACGGAACATAATAGGCTCTCATACTGCGATATGGATATCAGAGATTGTTTCTTCTTGTGCGAGAAGTTTGAGGATTTCACCAAAGTTGACTTGCATTGATACTAATTGGTTAAAAAGTGGTTAAAGAGTTGTTACAATTTTTCACTATTTGCTGCAATTTTTTTACTACACTAATTATATCCTTTTGTTATTTTTTTGTCAAATCTATCATTCTGACGTAATCTCGAGTTTAGATGCTACTGATGAGAAGACTAGTGAAATAAATAGTAAACTTGTCAGAACTTGTAATATTGATAGAATGTATCCTCGTGTTCACGATACTACCATATCGCCATATCATACGGTTGCAAAGGTCGCAATCGAAAAGTAAAATGCTTGAAGTCAGTTTGTCACTATTTGATTATTGACAGTAGTGTGTAAGGCTTCACTCGCAAGATAAAATACCCCAAATGCAGCAATAATTTCAATCATATTGATTCATAGCAGAATAAGATTCCTTCTCAAATTAGGCTGGCTATGGTGTAGATTGCTGAGAACAATCAATCATAAAAGATATGTGACCAAATCACCCATCAAGTAAATCGTAATACCTACTCATCGCCATTGTGACCACCGTCCACATCATAGTACCAGTAAAATAATTACTGTTTTGATAACGACATACTGCTCAATCATAGAGTTTCTCAGGCGATGGCTGTGCATATCTGCATAGTGACGAATCCAAAAGCTTGGGAAGCAAAGCTTGAGCAATAGCACGATGACCATCATGATTCTTTCAATACCGTGAAAATCTCCTTCGTGAGTACGATTCCGTAGTGCACGCATGGTGCTCATATGTTCATAAATACGATAATGTTGGTTCATTGGTCCTGAGAGTGTGATAAAGTGAGAGGATGTAGATGTAATTATTTCTATTATATCTATAAATATAAAATATGTCAAATATAGTTTTGTACTTGAAAAGTACGAGATAATGGGTATTTTGGTAGCTATACTGTTTAATATATGGAGAAATGAACACTTCTGTCATAGCAAAGTAAGAAAAGCACTATTTTACATATTATATCACTCATGTCTAAAAAAATAATCACCTCAGCTCTCCCATACCCTCATGGTAGACTACATCTTGGTAGGGTAGTGGGAGCATATTTGCCAGCTGACATCTATGCACGTTGGTCTCGCGCAATGGGAGATGACGTGATCTTCATATCAGGTACTGACGATCATGGAGTGGGTATTGAGATGGAGGCTGACAAGCTCGGGCGGACCTACTCACAGGTAGTGACTCATTATCGCGATATGTATCGTGAAAATTTTCGCTCGCTGGGCATCGAATTTGACCTGTTTGACGGGACAGATACACCAGAACATGAAATTATCAGCCATGATTTTTTCCATAGAATATATGAACAGGGACTACTGATTGAGAAGGCAAGTGAGCAGATGTATTGTGAGATTTGTGCTAAATTCCTCCCAGATAGATATATCACTGGTACTTGTCCCAAATGTGGAGCAGAATGACAAAATGGCGACCAGTGTGAAAAATGTGGAAGCATGCTTACCCCCGAAGAACTCATCAATCCAACATGTAAAACTTGCAAAGGAATCAACCTAGTTATGAAGCCGACCAAGCACCTCCAATTTCAGCTACAGATGCTACAGTGAGATGTGGCTGCTTGGCTGGAGACGAAGAGGACAACTTGGAGAGATAATGTTGTCTCCACGGCACTAGACAAGTGGATCAAGGATGATCTCCATCCTCGTGATTACACGAGGGATGTTAAATGTGGTATCTCAGTGCCGCTTGCGTGATATGAGGATAAGACAATCTACGTGTGGTTTGAGGCTCCTCTAGGGTATATTTCGATCACTGATAGATATCTTAAGCAGGTAGGCTCAAGATGAGTTCTTCAAGACTGGCGACAAAATCCTCAGACAGAATTGATTCACTTCATCGGTAAGGATAACACCGTGTTTCATAGTATCTCACGACCAAGTCAGATCATTGCGTATAATAAAATATCAGATCAAAAATATATTCTCCCGACGCAGATCCCAGCCAATGAGTTTCTCAACCTTGAGGGCAAAAAGTTTTCTACTTCTCGTGGATATGCAATCTGGGCTGAGGATATCACTCGCGACTATGACCCAGAATTTGTCAGATATTATCTCACGATGATCATTCCAGAGACTTCAGATAGCAACTTCTACTGGAAAGAGTTTCAGGATAATTGTAATAATCTAACTGATGTTGTGTGAAATTTGGTATCGAGATTAACTACCCTTCTGGTTAAATATAACGATGGTATTATGCTTCCTATAAGTGATATCTCACTATCAGAGACTGATCAAGCTCTTATTGATCAAGTATTAATAACTCGTGATAATATTATCACTTCGATGTGACAGTTCCGTATCAGAGAGTCGCTTGGGGCGTCAATTGATCTATTTCGTGCCATTAATAAATACCTCAACGATACTACTCCATGGACAGTAGCAAAAACCCATGTAACTGCCGCGACTCAGATAGTTTCAGTTGCATGCCATGCTCTGATTTGCGCTGCACAATTATTAGCACCATTTTTGCCAAATACAAGTAAAAAGATTCTATCTATTTTTGCTATTTGAGGTTCGACTTATCAACAAATTGATCCTCGTCTCACCGTGGTACAGTGACCAATCGTTCCTCTCGAGTGATATCTTTTTACTAAAATTACTGACGAACAAATCCAGTGAGAAGTTGATAAACTACAGAAAATTTTATCACAATAATAATACAGATTATGATTAATCGAATAGTAGTGCATGCATATCAGCTTATCATTGTGTGATCATTGATTATTGTGTATGCAGTAACTTCGTATCGTAAATATCACTATAGGCAAGACATTCTCAATCCATTTCAGCAGGCGAGTAGCGAAGACCAGAGCGATACCTACTTGCAATATTATAAACACGCACAACTGCTTGATGTCTATCGTGTTGTAGCCACAATTATAGCTGCATTTTTGCTTGTGACATATGCTAAGGATAATATCTTTCAGGCATTTGCGATTACAACGTGAGCGATGGTATTGGTATTTCAGTCAGTGATTCTCTCATTTGGTATCTACTGGATGCTGGCAGCTAACTATAAGATATGAGATACCATCAAAGTAGGTCAGTTATGAGAATGAGAAATCATCTATATCAAGCCGCTGTATATGTGAATCGCAGGGAGAAACAATACCGGTGAACATACTGGAGAGTTTTTTCTCATTCCTAATAATAAAGTCCGAGAAAACCCAGTAGTTAAGGTTGATTATAGTCCTATTGCATACAACAAAATTGAGTGTCTTGTATACTATCACCATGAAGATTTTCCGATGAGCTTGGATGAGTATATGAGTAAGCTGACGGAGTTTCTCGATGGCTATTTGCCTCTGAGAGGGGCTAAAAATGTCGGTCATATTAAGTCATATATCGGTTATAGATATAAACTGACAATCGATTATATTGATCGTACCACGGTCAAGATTGGTATCTATTTTATTTCCAAGCAGAAGGTAGGATATATGCGTAAGCAGAAGATTATGAGTTTTGTAGAGAGTTTACGTAGTACTAAAGAAGATATTTCAATTTAGATTTGACTTTTAATATCATCTCATTATATTATTATTTCCAATCGGTATTCGATTTGGGTCAAACAAAAATAAAACTTAAATTAATATTATGTCAACAAAAAAAGAAATCAGCCCATTGGAGCTTTCTTTACTGATTTGTAAGTCGTCAGGAACTCTTGAAGAAACTTTAGTATCTACTGAGGAAGAACCAGTACTTAATGTTCTTTCAAAGTCAAATGAGCGGAAGGGAATTCAGAGGACTCACTTGTTGCAAACAGCTGCAGTAATCGCCGATGTGTTTCCAGGTATTAAAGATGAGCAAGCAAAATCTGACCTTATAAAAAGGTTAAAAAATGATTTTGATGACTTCGTCTCATGTTGCACTGGGAAATCTAATTATGAGTTGAATTTTAATCAAAGCTCTAATTAAACAATTCTGCCACTTTTTAAGTGGCAGTTTTTTATTTTATATATGTATATTATATTAATTAGTTGACTTTAATAGTAAATAGATTAGAATGAAGTTTCCGGTGGAAAGTCCATTTGGAAAAATAAAAAACAAAAACACAACTTAGAAAATGGTACAAACAAAAAATAAAGAGTTAGAAGATTTTATTGCATCTTTGATTGGTGGTAGGCCAATTGAAAGAAGCTATGGTTTCAATGGTTTATGTGCTTATTATTTCTGTGATATCCTTGAGGAAGGTAAGCAAAATAATCTTGAAAAAGCAATCATGAGTAAATTATATTTTCCAGTTTTAGCTGAGAAAATAGACCCTACATATCAACATACTCTTACCGGTGCCCTAGATGTTGTATTGGAAGATTGTTTTGGTAGTGAGGCTGTTAGCCTTATGATAGAAGAGATGGAGTTTCGTGAACTTATAGGATGTAATGAAGAAAAGTTAGTAATCGCTAACTATAGTGCTGGGATTAAATTTAAAAGTAAATTAATTCAATCGCTCAATATGTTGTTTGCAAGAATTGAAAATGCAAGAAAAAATGATTTAGTTCAAGATAATCAATATCATACAACTGATCATGGTTACTAAAAAAACAAAAAGATGAATCTAGGAAAAAACACAACTGGCGGATTTCCTACGCCATTAGAAATTACATGTTCATCTCTCAGTCTTGGTGAAGATGAGCAGAAAGAATTAGGAGAAAGATATGCTCTATGTGATAATAACCCTGAGATAATATTGCTTAGAAATAGGGTAGCAATATCATATCATGGACGTAGTATAAAAATTCTCCAACAAAATGCTTCCAATTTTAGGGAAGCATTAGAAAGCTTATAAATCCGAGCCCCACTTGTTTTACAGTGGGGTTTCCTTTTACCCAAAAAATCACATCTCTTGTTGAGCGACTGCATCACTGAGTGCTGCTTCTCTCTTGTTACGATTATTCATACTATGAGTAACAAACTCTTCGACGGTATAGGTATAGTGGTCACCGTCGAGATAGAACTCTAGATATTTGATAAAATACAGAAGAATTCATAGCGTCATCTCCACATCTCATTTGCAGTATTTTTTGACTTTGTTGATTAGAGCTTTGTCTCCTGTTTTTTTATATTCGAGGATTAGTTTGGCTCACTCGAGTCAACCTCACTCCAGCACTTTGACCAGTCCTACCAGTCATGTTGCTACTTTATTTAGCCCGATCCTACGATTGGCAATGTTCCAGATAAACATAAATAAGTCGATCGATTTGCTATTCAGATACTCGATCTCTTCATCACCGAGGCCTACATTGTATGCAATCACAGGATTATCAAAGGCCAGAGAGTTAAATCAAACGATATATCCATCAAATCACATACAAAAATCGACAAACTTACGCAATCAGTCAGGTCAGATATATTTGAAATTCTTATGGAAATCTTCGTTGGTGTCGGTCGAGACGATCGCATATCCTAGCTCAAATTCCAGTCATCTGAGGTCGTTAGTTGCATACAGTGTCTCGATATCATACACCAGATATGGCTTATCTAAGATTGTACGAAATTCACCAGCCTGATATGCATCAGTGATAATTCCCAAAACTGACTTATTATTTTTTGTAATTTTGCTGGTATCTTTTTTACATACGGCATTGAGAGCGTTGATTCCTTCGGCGTCAAGGACTAGTTCAGTTCTGTCCTTTTCGTCAGTGATGATGATCGTGTCATCCTTTTGTCTGACAAATTTAAATATAGGTTCACTTCATTGTCGGTAGATTACCTCATTTCATTGCTTAAAGAGTGTTTTGAGTAGATCTTTGAACGTATAGACACGTTCTTTTTTGAAAATTCCCTCCAGATTGCTAAGAAACTGGTTAGATATTTGCGTAAGTTGTGGGACGGTGAAGCGTTTATACATGTTATCAGAGCTAGAAGAATTAGAAAGCTGTAGTTAATAATAGGAAACTAAGAGGCTAGGATGAGGTATGGTAATGTGCTGTGTAGTTAGGAGTTTCTTGGATGCTAATAGATACGATGCTACATAGATTTCACATAATCTGCTGTCAAAGATTTGCAAGATACTCACATACATACTCAGTAGTAGGTGCTTGCTCAAATTGATACACTCTCATTCATTGGCTTTTGAGGTAGTCTCAGACAGGATCGTCTTGGTGACATAGGAATCCATGATCTCGATGTTCATCTACTCGATTCTTAATACGATTAAGCTCCTTAAAATCCATAATCTTCTCATCAATCATATGTGGTACTACATTGATCGTAATGACAAAATTATGCCCATGTACATTGGTAGCGCATAGCGGCATATGATCAAGTCCATAGAGACGATGGGCGGCGTTGAAGTGAAATGTCTTGGAGAGAGTAGTCATATCATAGTGAGTAACAAAGAACTACTCGGATGGTAGCGATTTAGTTTAGCGTTTCAATCTTTAATTTCATCGTACCTATGATCTGTTTTCACAGAGCTATCATAATAGGATCATTAAAGTACTCACCAACATCATGTGTTACAGGCTCAATACAAATGGCATTATATCACAGTGGCGTCCAGATCCAAACCCGAGGATAGACATCAGAATAATTAATAATCAATCTATAGGTAGAGTAGGTGAGTACAATCGTTCATGGATTTTGGATAACCTGAGTATCATCGTTGTGATGGTCAATGCTTAGATCTTGAGTGATTCATCACACTATTTGCTGGATTAATAGTGGTGTGGGAAAATATGGGTGGAGTCCAAATCACATTGGTAGATTTTGATTATGTGATGGATTTTTCACTGTCTGATTGATGATGCATTCATGATCAATAAAGTCATAACTGAGATCATAGATGAAGTCGTGCGGAAAGAGTATATATTGTTCTTTTATGATGGTAGATTGGTCTCGGTCAAGAGTGAGTGTAAGATTATTTCAACCTTCTTTAGTCATAAATTGTGCAGTTCTCGCAATCCCATGACGAGGGAGGATTCAATCACCAGCTCACGGATTGGGTAGCATCGTAGGAATCCCTCATCTAATAGAACCACTTGTCAGGCTACCCTCATTACAATACAAAATTTCCTGACTATCAATTATGAGTCAGGAAACAAGTCATCCAAGTTCTGGATGATAGGTAAGGGATGAGTTTTGATATACTAATTTCATTGAGTATCTTGCTCTGATTATGTCATTTTTAGTTTGTGCTCAGCCGTCAAATTTGATCGAGTTTTTCAGTTTTCATCTGCTCAATAAATTTCTTGAAAGATTTGTTTACTTACTGCTTCAGAGGACTGATTTACTCTTCATTCTGCGGTGAATTGCTCGATGAGAAGCTCATACTCTGTTTTAAATTTAGCTGAAGAACTATTACTTTCCATAAATATAATTCAGATAAATAAATTAATGACATCCACAACCCCCACCACAACATACTTTTTCTTGAGGTTTGTGATTATGTTCTACATCTTCATGACCACAATCACAATCATCTCCACAGTCGTCTCTCAAGATATTGATCTCGAGCATAATCAGCTCTTCGAGTGTCATCCTACCATTTTCGCCAAGCTGCTCCATGGTATCACGGTCTCTGACTGTCACAGTATTATCTTCCAGTGTCTGGTGATCAATCGTCACACAGTATGGAGTACCGATCTCGTCTTGTCTACGGTATCTCTTGCCGATACCACCACTACCATCATACTCACAGGTATAACCAGCTTGACGTAAAATCTTCTGCAATGATCTAGCCTTTGCTACCATTTCGTCAGACTTCTCCAATAATGGCAACACTGCAAACTTGACTGGAGCAAGAGCAAACGGAAATCTGACTACAATCCTGGTATCAGTTAGACCCTCTCATTTGTCAAGGATTTCTTCGTCATAGAACTCGAGCATGGCTACCATGGTCTGTCTACCCAATCCCCAAGATGCTTCCACGCACCATGGGATGTATCTGGCACCAGTCTTAGGATCGATATATTGCATATCTTTACCACTATGAGTTTGGTGTTGTGTGAGATCAAAGTTAGTTCTGTTGTGTACTCATTGTACTTCTCAGAATCCCCATGGGAATGCATATTCTACGTCAGTGGCAGCAGCAGCATAGTGAGCGAGTTTATCATGATCTTTGAATCTGAGATGTTCTGCTTTGATGCCGATCACCTCAGTCCAGTAGTGCCAGCTGTCGGCTTTCCATTGATCGAAGAATTTCATCGCCTCGTCTGGATCAGCAGGGACAAAATATTCGATTTCCATCTGTTCAAATTCTCTGGTTCTAAACAAGAACTGTCCAGGAGTAATCTCATTACGAAATGCCTTACCAATCTGTGCAAGACCAAATGGGATACGGTTTCTGGTCGTATCACAAACCATCTTAAAATCAGTAAACAGCGACTGACAGGTCTCAGGTCTCATATATACCTTGTTCGCATCATCTGCTACTGGTCCCAGGTGAGTATCAAGCATCAGGTTAAAGTTTCTACATTCAGTCCAGTCTGCTGGCTTTTTGGTATCGGGATTGTTTGGGATATGCTCTATGATAAATTTGTACATACCATCGTTTCACCATGATTCAGGAGAGAGGTTTGCTTGTCATAATTTGGCAGCAAGTGCTTCGTCACTGAGTCCATCTCTGACTTTCTCACAATATGCTTCAATAATCTTATCAGCACGGAATCTCTGACCAGTTACGCGATCATCAATGAGCGCATCTGCAAATGATCCTACATGACCACTGGCTACCCAAGTCGTAGGATGAGCAATGATCGCTGTATCCATATACACTACATCATCTCTATCAGCAGTAAAATGCTTGACCCACAGGTCTGAGATATTCTTCTTGAGGACTGCGCCATATGGACCATAATCCCATGCATTAGCCAGTCCGCCATAGATATCTGAGTTTGGATAGACAAATCATTTACGTTTTGCCCATGAGACGATGGTTTCGAGAGGGAACTTGCTAGTCATAAGGTTGAAAGTTGATAAGGTTAGTAAAGTTTAGCTCCAAAATATCCAATTTCCCCTCAATTACAAGGTCAAACAAACAGTGAACTAATAATTTTATCATCATCATATTATTGTCAATATTATTATTATATCTGACTTTTGCTGTCGTGGTGATTTACTATGTGTGGACCTGATTTTTTGTGTGTGATAGGTATTGTAAGTATAACTATGGTATTATTATTGCGCTAATTCTACACCCATGCAAAACAAAAACATGTTTATCGGTACAACTATCAAGGTAATTCTCCTGCTTACTATGTGTATGAGCACCATGGCTTTTGTACAGGCTTATCAGTGAGCGCTCTACAAGTGGTCAACCGATGCTGGTCTTACTCACGATGGTAGTAGAGTTTCCCAGTGGGACAACTATGGATCCAATAGCTCGGTATACTTACAGCAATGAGATTACAATTGTCGCCCATATATGAACCAAAAACTACTTAAAGGAATTTCTGTAGTATCGTTCAATGGGAATGATGAGAATACTCTCTGTGAATCGTTATGGAGTGCCAATGCATGGAATAATTTTGTGATTCCGACTGATATTAATTTTTCAGCGATCAATATCTTTTTGGTACAGTCTACTAACTTTAGAAGTTCTGCCTATAGCAACAATAGTATTGCGAGTGAATCACTAAACCAGTGATGAGGTTGATGAGCAGATGGTTCATATCGTATTGAGTTCAATAATGAAAATATTACATGGATGGCCTGAAATAACAACTCCAATATGTCTACTACTTGGGCATGAAAACAGATATTTAATGGTGCAAATAGTATGAATAATCCAGGCTGACTTGAGTATCGGGATAAGCCGATGGTGCGGTGATTCACTTTTAATAGTGCGACGGCGTGATGAGATGGTCAGAGAATCAGATATAATGGTAAAGACTTATCCGTTGCGGCATCTGCTGATAACTCAAGCAATATGAGGAGAGCTTTATCTATTAATCCTGTTACTAGTAATCAAAATAATGCTTTCTCAATGTGACACCAATGGGGTCCTCGTAATGGTACCTTAGCAGAGATGCTTATATTTACGTGATTAGTGACTGCAAATCAGCGTGCCTCGATAGAATCATATCTATCGCTCAAGCGATGACTACCGTTTGAGTCAAATTCACAAAGTTATCGTAATGGCGCACAGACTATAGTGTGGGACAATACAACCAATGCTTCATATAATAACGAAGTGATCGGAGTAGGTCGTGATACAACCACAACATTGAACACTACTACGGCTTGATATAATGTTATTCCTACAGTTCCTAATAGTATTGCTTTGCCATTATTACCATCAAATAATGTAGGAACAATATTTACTACTAGTACAACTGGTCCTACATGATGAACTGTAAATGTTACGCAGGTGCCAGCATGATACCAAGTATACTATAATACTCCTTCAGGAATATCATTCAGCGAAGATAGAATGTATGAGTTAAGTTATTGGGCTCGCTCACTCGCTGGTACTAGAACATTAATCTGATATATTGCGAGTCCTCAATGATCATGGTATGATGGTATTGGTGGTATGCAAATTATTTCAAGAAGACATATTACATTAAACACAACGCGACAAAAAGTTACAATTAAGTTTTATGCAAAACAGCTCCAGTGATCAACCTATCGTATTTATCTTGATCAAACCGCTAGTAATAATGACTCTATACAATACTATGATGCAGTAATCAAGGAATATAGTCCGATGGGGGCAAATAATCTTCTTATCCAAACATCTACAACACTTACAGACGGTCAGTATCTGATCGCAGGACATAATAATACTGGTACAGTAGCATGGACTGCTGGGTGACCTGGTACCATGGATATTCTCAGCCGTAGATGGCTTTTCCAGAGGACATGACCAACAAATGCTTATACGGTAACACTATCTCTCCCAGATAATGTTCTTGTTGGAGTAAGTAATAATGCATATGTTGTAATTGATAATGATACAGACCCTAATAATGGTATTACATCATATCAACAATTGACATATGCTTCTAATAGATATAGTGCAGCTTGATTAACTATACCAGCTGGTAATTCGTATATATCATTTGTCAGATGAAACCCTAGTACCAATATCTGAGGTAATGTATGGGTTGATGCTAACAAAAATGGTCTGCAAGATGGTGGAGAAATCTGACTTGGGTCAGTGACAGTAAAACTATATAGTTGTGCCTGATATGCAAGTGCGGGTACCCAAGTCCAGACTAACTATACTACATGATGAGCAGTTACCGTTACTACGCTTGCTGATGGTAGCTATAATTTTGCAGCATTCCCAGGTACATATTACCTTGAATTTCTTCCCTCATCATCGTATAAGTTTACTACTCAACATGCATGAGGATATGGTACTAATATCGCTACTAACTCTGATGCTCATCCACATTCTGGTAAAACAAGATGTGAGAATTTCTCGTTTGCTACCACCGATACAAGTATCGATGCATGATTAATTACACAAAGTTATAGTAGTTGTGATGCTTTGACTCTATCCAATGTTATCACTGTCGGAGCGAATAAGTACCAAAAACCCAATGTTTCATTTACGGCAACATTGGTATGATATGGTCAGAATGCCTCAGTAGCTTGAAGTAATGTTGCATGATGATGATCCATTACACAAGCACCATGAGCATATAACCGGTCACCAAGTTTAAGTAGTAGTGCAATTGGTGATTGGACGATCAATGCTACAATCGATGGATATAACTACAAGCTTGACTACTACAATAATCCTGCAGCATATACTAATACCTGTATGTATAGAACTATCAGTGCGTGAAATTTCTGTGCAATACAGGCGCCACTAGCACCATATATCGGTTCGAGTGTAAATATGAACAGCTCACCAACTACCATCAGCCCAATCGCATATTGTGATGGAAGTCAGAATCTAAGTTATCCATGTACAGCACCGATCGATGCACCACAATCAGCTCTTGTACAGACTCCAAACACCTGTAGTCAGACGATCCGTATCAGGAGTGAAGCAGAAATCTGTAATACTCTCGTGGGTGATATGAGTGCAGCTGACTGTAATGGTCTCGTCGCACTGTATAATAGTGCAGGAGGTGCCTCACGGACCAATAAGACCAACTGGATGTTTAACGGAGATACAACATGGACGACAGCATGTGACTGGTATGGGGTTTCTTGTGCTGGTGGTCGTGTAAGTGCTATCAGTCTTTCATCAAATAATATGGGTGGCACTCTTCCTACTCTTCCTGCTGGAGCATGGACAGCACTCACAGATATTAATTTTGCAACCAATAATATTGGTGGATCACTGCCGAGTGCATGGTCGACGCTTACTGCAATGAGAAATTTCAATATAGCAGGTAATGCTAATCTCAATACAACACTACCTACATCATGGTCTACATGGACACAGATGATTGGATTTTGGATTTATGGTACTACTCCATGAGGCACGATTCCAACTCAATGGTCTACATGGACACAACTTCAGACATTTGATGCTAATTCACCTACTAATGGTGTAGGATTTAATGGTACACTCCCAGCATCATGGTCAAGCATGACTAATATAAGAGGATTCTATGTATTTAATCATAAATTAGACTGAACAATACCTACTTCATGGTCGGCGATGACGCAGCTGAGGTCGATTATGCTCCACAACAACAACCTCGACGGACCAATACCAAGCACAGTGGAATCATGGACGCTACTGGATACTGCTGGATGGAATAGTGTTATATCGAGTAACTGTATGGGTACAGGTCATGTATGAGGGACGCTACTGACTCACCTTAACTCTCGTTTTGCTGGAACTGATCCTGCTACCTGGAATAATGCCGCAGCATATGGCTGGAGATATCAAAAAGTCTGTGCTACTGATCTACGTATCACGTCTGCTACCATCACTGCTGGTGATTTGACTAACAATAACACTGCAACATATAGTATCACAGTACAGAATCAGTGATCTCGCTGGGCATATGCACCTCGTGTAGCTGTCTCAATGTGAGGGTGACTGAGTGCCAATACTACTACACTCATCTATGGTACACTTGCACCTGGGGCGAGTCAGACTCTGACATTCACAGCGAGCAAGGGTAGTGTATCCGCTGGTACCAACAATGTAACCAACACATTTACCGTATCAGATACAACAATCTCTGACCCATCCAATAATGTAGCAACACATGTCGTTTCGGTGAGATGAAGCACTCACACGATCTGTAATAATAGTGCTCTTAATATCACCGTAGGAGACTGTGAAGCACTAGGAGACTTATATGATAGTACCAATGGGGCGAGTTGGATCAATAAGACTAACTGGAAGACAAATCCAAATACTGAATCTCGATGGTGAGTCAGAACAAGTCAGAACAATAACTGACTCCTCGCTCATTATAATTTTGAGTGAAGTGCTGCCACTGATGTTGCTGGTAATGGTAACAATGGTACACTTGTCAACTCTCCTACCTTTGGTGCAGGTACCTTTGGTAATGCGATCAATTTTGCTGGTTCAAGTGAGGTTACCATTCCAAGTCGTACAATGGGCAATGGTGACTGGACTGTATCTGCTCGGGTCAAGACTACGGATACTTCATCCAATTATGGAAATGTATTATCTAATAATAATGGATGACCAGTAACAAGTGCAATGGGTATTTCAAACGGTAAAATAAGATATAGTAATTATAATTGAACATGGAATTGATGGGAATGAACAAGAAATGTTGCTGATGGGCAATGGCATCTTCTTACGTGGGTCAATAAATCTAACAATACAATGGATATGTATGTAGACTGAGTACTGGATTTGTGATGATTTGGCTCAGCAACATATAGTGGATGACCAGTAAACTCCATTGGTCGTAACTGGTACTCATCATTCAACGGAGCCATCGATGAAGTTCGTATCTATAACCGTGGTTTGTCTGCTGGAGAAATCACAAGCCTGATGAATACCAACAATATTACGACTCCATGACGTGTAACTCAACTATGACTGGGTAGATATAATACCTCATCTGACTTCCTATGGTGTAGTGGTAACTGTGGTAATAATTTATCTGGACCAATTCCTTCATCATTTGGTAACTTGACAGAACTGATATATGTCTTTATCAATAGTAATCTTATTACTTCATTGCCGTCAAGCTTTTGGAATCTAAATAAGGTGCAATATTTAACAGCTTATGGTAATAGGATTGCAGGGGCGATCCCGTCGACTGTTTCAAACATGACAGCAATGTACTATTTTCATCTCAATGGTAATGGATGATATTTGACATGACCTATACCAAGTCAGCTATTCTCATTGCCCAATATTGGATATGTAATTCTCAGCTCCAATACTTTCAATAGTGCAGTGCCGACTCTCACATATAATCCATCACTATTTTATATTGATCTGAATGGCGCAGGTATCGTAGGTAACCCCTTTGCTGAGTTGGTCAAGATGACAAACCTGACTGAATTGCATATTAGCGGTAATCCATCGATATGAGGCACTCTTCCGTCGACGATTAATAATTTGACTAAGTTAACTCAACTTAACGTTTCAAATGATGGATTATCAAGTACATTTCCAAATATTACAATTCCGACACTCACTACGATGTATGGATATGCTAATTCATTCAACTGATCATTGCCTTCTCTTCCAAGTACAATGCGTTATGTTCATTTGACTGATAATCAGTTTACTGGTCCACTACCATCTTCTTGGTCATCAATACCAAATTTCAACTATATTTATGTATGGAGTAATCAGCTTGATGGGCAGATACCTGCATCTTGGGCTAGTATGACAAACTTAATATCATTGGGTATCGGTAATAATAATATCGAGTGAGTTTTCCCGGTGAGTACGATACAATCTATGACATCGTTGACCAACAATACTGAGAATATGGTTGGTAGTAACTGTCTTTATATGTGATCTCTCACTACAGGTCAAATCAGCTATATGGATACCAAGTTTGGAGTGTACAATAGTAATGGTACATGGGCTTGGAGAAATCAAAAAGCCTGTGGTACTGATCTCGAGGTAGTATCAGCTACTCCATCAGGTACTCTACAAAATGGAAGTCAGATTACCTATACCGTAACCATCCGTAATAACTGACCTCGTATTGCTTATGACCCAAGACTCACGATCACACTGACCAACGGTCTCCAGTTTTCTGATAGCTCAAATAGTACCAAAACCATCAGTCTCGGTCAGATGACTGCATGACAGACCATCATACAGACCATCATTGTCAATAAGCTATGAGTAGGTAGCACGACGATCAACTATACCAATACGTTTGCTGTAGCGGATACATCCACCACTGATCCTACACCAGCCAATAATAGCAAATCTCACGCAGGTACAGCCAATGGTAGTGCATATCCGATCTGTCTCAATCCTGCTACCAACGTGATCCAGTCAGATTGCGAAGCTCTATGAGATCTATATACATCTACCGCATGAGCAAACTGGACTCGCAAGGACAACTGGTTATCAAGCACTGATGTGGACTCTTGGTTTGGTGTGACAGTAGCATGAGGTCGTGTAACTCAACTATGCCCAGTAAGGGATAGCTCAGGTAATGAACGATGCGAATACTACGGTCTGACAAACAATATTGTATGATCTCTACCATCTAGTATTGGTAACTTGACAGAGCTTACTCGTCTATCAATATCCAAAAATAGCATTACTGGACCTCTTCCGACTACGATTGGTAATCTAACCAAGTTACAATATTTCTACTTCAATGAAAATCAGATTAACGGTACTTTACCTACAACAATAGGAGCGCTAGATGAATTATATTATTTATTTGGTTGGAATAACTTACTCACGTGACCATTGCCTAGTCAGATTTCTGATATGGCAAAGATTCAATATATTCATCTCAATGGTAATCAGATTAATGGTACAATACCAGATCTAACTGCTATCAATGATACAATTTATTATCTTGTTATATCGGCTAATCAGTTTAGTGGTCCAGCAATCGGTACCTCATGGTGGAATAACATGACAAATCTGAGATATCTACACCTTTCAGGTAATCCTCTATGAGGATCTCTTGGATCATGGATTTGTAATTTTACTCTGATGCAAGATCTATATCTTGAGAATATAGGTATGAATTGATCAATACCGTCATGTATTGGTAGCTTGTGATCTGCTCAGACAACAAAATATGCATTTGCCATCCACAACAACAATCTTACATGATCAATCCCTACTGAGTTAGGTAATACTAATTTCCAGTATTACTATTTATGAATTAATCCAAATATGAGAGGTACGATCCCATCATCATTTGGTAATTCGACCGCAATTAAAGAACTTTATTTTCTTAATATGTGATTAGTTGGTACGATTCCATCTTCATTTAGTAATCTCACAAATCTGTATCGTTTCCAGATGGAGTCAAACTATCTCGATCGTGATACAAGTGACAATGCTCTGATTCCATCATCACTCGCATCATGGTGGGCAGCTCGTCAGACATATGATCCAAATGCGTGGGGTAATAGTCGAAGATTCAGTAGAAATGCTCAATGAGACATCACTGCACCACTCCTCGGGGCAAATGCGAAGCGTCTCCCAGCGTCTCCATGATTTAACTACAATGGACAATCTATATCTACAGCGATCATTGCATGACCAAATGGTAGTAATGTGGAAGCAGTACTCCTATGAGGAAGCCCATACCATGTCGCATATGATAACGGATATCACGGTATCACTTTCCAAAATGGCAAAACATATACTTATTCATTTTGGGCTCGTACAACGGCTGGTACTCGTACTATTGCTCCTGGGTTTACTGATGATGTAAATACTAACTTTATCGGTCAGCAGACATATACGATCGACACAACACGGAAGCAAATTACGATCAGAGGGACATATAGTACTGTAGGAGCTAGTCCAAGAGTCTTCGTTACCAATGATGGTGGATGAGCAAGTTTCTACTACTACGATCCTGTTGTTACTGAATCTACCAATCTACCTACCGCTATTGATACCAATATCGTCAACTATCCTCTCATGGTAACTGATGGGTCTGACTGGGATACAGCTGGTAGAGTAGTATCAGTATGAGGTGGTGGTACATGTTCCAACCTTACTGTCACACCAAACAAAAATAATGATAATGGACTATTCTCATATTATAATTTTGATGATAGTACTGCAAGGGATAAGAGTAGCAATAATCGTAATGGTACTATTGTATGAGGTACTACATTTGTAACTAACTCACCATTTGCCTGATATACTGCCAAATTTGATGGATCATCAGTAGGTAGAGTAGCTACAGTAGAGTCATCATCAGCTGGTAACAATATCACATGGTCTGCATGGATCAACAGAGAACAATCGATCAATACATTTAATATGTTTATGTGACAATACTTGCCTTATGCTGCCTTTAGGAGCGATGGTTACATTATGTGGTCACTCAATATCAATGGTTCTCAGCAGAGTATCTCTAGTGCTAGTAATGCATATACTGACAATACGTGGTATCTTGTAACCATGACCTATGATGGTTCAACCATTAGACTATATATCAATGGAGTACTGAGTAATTCACAGTCTCAACCTTGAACTCTTCAATATAATGCAGGTGGTCCGCTAACAATTTGAGACTGACAGAATACTGCTTGGTATCCGTTTAAATGAAAAATAGATGACGTTCGTGTATATAATCGTACACTCTCTGCGACTGAGATCGCTCAGATGTATGGTACAACTATTAACTTCTCAGCTCAGGGTAGCTATGCATGATGTTATCTCACAACTACCGATCGTGGCTCAAATACATCCAATGCAGTCAGACTAGGAGATTTTACAGCAACATTCTCACCATACCCGATCTGTAATAATCCTGCTCGTACCGTACCTCAATCTGAGTGTACTGCACTTATGGATCTGTATACGAGTGCATGATGAGCTTCATGGACCAACAAGACTAACTGGGGCACGAGTCCAGATATCAACTCATGGTTTGGTATTACAACTATCGATATTGCTGGGCAACAGCGTGTTTCTGCAATCTGTATCAATCGTACAGCATGATGAGCTGAAAACTGTGGTTATGACGGTATTGGCAATAATATGATATGATCGCTCCCAACTTCAATTGGTAGTTTCCCATATCTTACTACTCTTACATTCTCCAATAATATAGGTCTCACATGACCTATTCCTACTGGTATTGGTAGTTTGACCAATCTTCAGACCTTCTACTCTACAACTACCAAACTCAACGGTACACTACCTGACAGTATGGCAAATCTCAATAATCTGACCAATCTATATCTCTGGGGTAACGATCTCAGTGGTAACCTACCATCTGCGTGGGGTGCTGGTATGAATAGTATTAACTATATCCATCTGGATAGTAATTTACTCTCATGACCAATTCCTGCTTCATGGGCCAACTTTGCCAATAGGATGACTGCATTCGTGATCAGTGGTCAGAGATGAGCGACCAAGCTCAATGGTACATTGCCATCATGGTTGGGTAACTTTACCAAGATTAGCTGGGTACTCTACCTGCATGGTAATCAGTTTACTGGACCAATCCCGAGCACACTGGGTAATCTAACATGAGCGATACAGATGTATCTTAGTAATAATCTACTCTCAGGACCTATCCCACCAGAATTGGGTAATATGAAAGCTTTGACGCATCTAGGTCTTCAGGGTAATCAGTTAACTTGACCTCTACCTACCAATCTTAGTAATCTTACTAATTTGACAGACTTCTATGTGAACGCAAATAGTCTTGATCGTGACCTCGGTAATAATGCAATCATCCCTGCTGGTCTCACGACGTGGTATAATGCAAGAGCAACCAAGGATATTAGTGCTCAAACAGATACCACAGCTCCAGTCATCTCTGGTAACCCACTTGCTGGTACTTATAGCTTCAGTAGTATGAGCTATACGATCAATATGACAGAGTCAAGTACCATCGCTGGTGGTGGTCAGACGGTGACTGTCGCATGATGAGGTACATGTAGTCAGTTGACAGTAGCTGGTACACTGACTAACGGTGCATGAGCTAACACGATCACACTACAGTTTGCTCCAGGTGGTAACGCTACCACAGCATATAGTAACTGTACACTCAGTACGACAGATCGCGCATCGCTAGTGTCCAATACCATCAATCTCGGTAACTTCTCTGTCAAGCTCAATCCGTTCCCAATCTGTAACAATGTCAACCTTACTGTCTCACAAGAGCAGTGTGGAGCGCTGATGGATTTCTACACAAACTTGGGTGGAGCATCATGGACTACCAAGACCAACTGGTCAGCAGGTACCACAGTAGGTAACTGGTTTGGTGTCACAACTGCAAACAGTCTCATTGCTCAGTATGATTTTACCAGTAACGCTACTGATAGTAGTCCAAGTGCTGCCAATGGTACCGTCAATGGTAGTATTACGTTTACTGCTGGTAAAAATGGTAACTCTGCTACCTTCCCAGCAAGTCATGCAGGTATCACTGCCAATATCCCAAGTATCACCAAAGACCAAACAATCTGTATGTGGCTCAAGCCTGATGATTTGTCCCAAAGAAGAAATCCTTATAACAAATCATATGGAGGAGAGTGAACCATTACACAGGAACCTGGCTGATCTCTTAGTTATTATTATGGTATTAACGGACCAGACGGTGGTACTTATATGTGATTTGGCTCTGCCTGATGAGTAGTAGTAGTCTGACAGTGGACTCATGCATGTCTCGTCAGAGATCTATCGAGTCCTAGCAAAACCTTAAAATGGTATATCAATGGAGTATTGAATACTCAAACTACCGCACTATATGCAACAGCTGCTACTACATCCACAGCAACTACAATCGGATACTGATATACATGATATCCATATATGGGTCAAATGGATGATGTACGTCTTTATGATCGTGCTCTTAGTCTTGACGAAGTTAACCAACTCTACCTCAGTAATCAGATGGGTAGTCAGACAGTGACACAGCTTAGATTCCCTAGTGCTAACAATATGATTGGTACGTTCCCAAATGTGTTTGATAGATTACCTAGTCTGACTGCCATCGAGATTAATTATAATGGGGGTATTACAGGACCAATTCCAGCTACAATTTCTAATTTACCAAAATTGATAGAACTATGATTGAATTCTCTAGGTATCAATGGTTCACTACCATCGACATTGCCTACAACACTCACTAGTCTGTCTATCAATACGATGGCAAGTCTGGCTGCATGACCGTTGCCTTCTGCTTGGTCACTGTTGACAAATCTCAATTATCTGTCAGTACAGGGTATCAATGCAAATGGGGCATTACCATGATCATGGTCATCATTAGTCAATCTGACATATATGCATTTAGCAAATAACAACTTCAACTGACAGATCCCAACATCATGGCTTACAGCACTGGTAGGTATCTGACAGATGTATTGGGAGTGATCCAATATTGATGGACCACTGCCTCCTGAGATGGCGACATGGAATACCAATACTGCTTATAGTGCTAACTACTTGAGCAATAACTGTTTTGGTACTGGACATCTGACACCCGCTCAGGTCAACGCATTTGACACCAAATATACTCGTGCAAAATGGGCTCCACAGAGAGCTTGTACTACTGATATCCAAGTATCAGTATCGGCAGCTGGTAATCTGACCACCTCCAATGCGATGCTCTATACGGTGACAGTTACTAATGCTGGATCACGTTGGGCATATAGTCCTCGTGTAGCAGTTAACCTACAACAGTGACTTATGGCTAATAATAGTGCGACTCCTACGATCATGTACAGTACTCTTGCTCCATGAGCATCTCAGACGCAGACTATCTCTGTGATCAAGAGCGCGAGTAGTCCGACTGCTCAGACTGATGCAACCAATACATTTACCGTGTCAGATCCTACGATCACCGATACGATCAACAATAGTACCACTCATGTCATAGCAGTCAAAAAGAGTAACATATCTGCTATCTGTGATCACTATGCACTCAATATCCCAATCGCTGAGTGTGAGGCATTGACGAGCTTGTATAGTAGTACTGCTGGTGCATCATGGACCAATAAGACCAACTGGCTCACATCACCAAATACTGATAACTGGTATGGTATTACAACGAGTCAGGATACTGACTTGGTTGCACATTATACATTTGATGCAAGTAACGCAACAGATGATGCCGGTAATGGTAACAATGGTACACTTATCAACTCTCCTACCTTTGGTGCAGGTGTCTATGGTAACGCTATCAACTTTGACAGAACAGCCAAGCGTGTAGTAATCAATAACACCAATATCCCCCAGTGAAAATCTGATTTCACCTACGCATGGTGGACCAAGTGGAACGCTACACCAAGTAATGCTACAGCATCATATTTTGAAAATGGTACATGGTGAAACTCTCTCATTATTCGTCAGGAGACAGCTTGACTGATTTATATTTACTCAATGGGTAACTATATTGGTGCATTTAACTTTACTCCAGTAGTAGGGCAGTGGTATCATCTCTCGATCGTTAGATCTGGTAATACGATATATCTGTATGTCAATGGTGTACAGTCATGATCAATCACGTTCAATGTAAATCTAGTTCCTAGTGCAGATCTGTGGATCTGAGCTTCACAACACTCACCAACACAAGCGCTCAATGCTGCGATGGATGACGTACGTATCTATAATCGTGGTCTCAGTGCAGGAGAGATTACAAGCCTCTATCAGACTGCCAACCCTACGACTGACCGTACGACTCGTCTCATGTTTGGTAATGGTTCGACATATGGCGCATGATGAGGTAATAATCTTGTATGAACAATACCCACTACATTGAACGCACTGACAGAACTCACTCACTTCTGGGTGGATAGTAACGCTGGACTCGTGGGTCAGATCCCGTCGAACTTCTGGAACATGACCAAAATCCAAGATGTCAGAACAATGTATACTCAGTTTACTGGATGATTACCAACATTTGGTAGTAGTTATCCAAGTTTAAATACGATCATTATGTCACAAAGTCGTCTATCTGGACCACTACCTACAACATGGTGACAGAATACGGCACTGAGTACCATTTGGCTGTGAAATAATCCATTTAATAATACTGAGAAGATCACTGGTAATTTACCATCATCACGATGATCATTGGTAAACTTACAAGGCCTTGCGGTATATTATGCTGGACTGACAGGTAGTATCCCATCAACCTATGGTGCTATGACACAGATGAATAATTTCCAACTGATTAATAATCAACTCTCATGACCACTTCCATCTACGCTAAGTCAGTGGACCAACCTGTATGCAATTTATATTAATGGTAATCAACTTACCGGAAACTTAAGCACAATTATGAGTGGATGGAATGCGAACCTGATTTGACACTTTGGTGTTAGTGCGAATAATTTTGATCGTGATTCTAGTAATAATGCTATTATTTCACCTAATATTCAAGCGAGACTAGCAGGTATGGTAGCATATCAGCTTGATACTCAATGAGATATCAGTGCACCAGTGCTTGCATTTACGAGTATGGCCACCAATGTAGATGATGTAGTTCAGATTTCCTTCACTCTGTCAGAGTGATCGAGTACTACAGGAGCTGGATATCCAGATGGTCTGACTGTGTGATTTACTGGTAGTACTGCATGTGCATCTCTATCTACCTCTCCAGTCAAGCTCATCAACAGGTGATCGATGGTCGTGGATGTAGTAGGTGCAGCGGGCACATATGCATGATGTACGATGTTTGTGCGTGACCGTGCCAACCTCATCTCCAACCTTATGTCTCCAGGTACGATCGTGATACCAAACTACGCCATCTGTGGAGTAGTAACGGATATGGCTCGTGGTGACTGTAAGGCGCTCGTAGATATCTATACCGATACCAATGGCTCATGATGGAACTATAAAGCAAACTGGATGTGACTAGGCGATAGTACTCCCACAACTGCTTGTGATTGGCAAGATGTGACTTGTACTGGCAATAGAGTTGGTGGACTTGTACTTGGTCATGCATCATGGCATGACTATAACTCAGGTAAAAATCTATCTGGTATACTACCTGCTACATTAGGTAATCTGACATGATTGACACAACTTATCATTGCAAATAACCCAAATCTTGTATGAAATATACCTACGACAATTAGTAACCTCAAATCTCTTACAGTGCTGACGATGTACTATAATAGTCCTACCTTTGGATGAGTAGTGCCAACACAGATTAGTACAATGACATGACTACAAGGAATAACACTTATTGGTGGCTGATTTAGTGGTACACTAGATGTATTTGCTCCACTGCACAGGCTTACATCATTACATATTGGTGATAATAAGTTTACATGACCTATCCCATCAAGTTTCGGTTCAATGACTGGCCTAGTTATACTGTATTTGATGAATAATCAGCTTACATGACCTATCCCATCATCATTGGGTAACTTGACAAACATGGTGTATCTGCGTCTTGAAAATAATAATTTGAAGTGACTGATACCCGCATCACTTGCAAATATGACAGTAACACACCTAACATATCCTCCTAATTTAGATAATAATTGTCTATCAGCATCATCAAGTTATATGACTGTATGATTGTCAAACTGGTTATCTACGAGATGAGTTATCTATACCTCACAGAAGAATTGTGGTGGTACGATCTGATCACGCCTCTGGATTGATAGTGATAACAATGGTAGATATGATAATAGCGAGACTGGTACAGGATGAGTCACTGTGACGCTGAGATCTTGTAGTGCTCAAGCACCTATCAACACATGAGGTAAGCTCCTCAACCATCAGTTGGCTACTTACTATACCTTTGACACAAACAATACAGTAGATGATAGCTTCAATAGTAACGATGGAGTCAATAATGGTGCAACATTTATAGCTGGTAAGATGGGTAGTGCCGCCAATGGCACGGCAGGTACAGCGTATATCACTCATTCTACTAAGTGATTAAATTCAACCCAAGGAACAATTTCAGCTTGGATCAATCCTACTCAAACTCAATGGGGTCTACGGCAAACTCATGATGAAACATCACAAAATCGATCTGATTGGATTTCATTGTTCTCTTATTGGGGTGGTACGTTCTACTTCCGTATGTGAGACGGTACCAACTGTTGTAATAACGATCTTACATTTACAACTGCAACATATATGCCTCTCAGTGTATGGTCTCATATTACTGCGACATGGAGTGGTGACAACGATGGACTGGCTGATGATACCATGACAATCTATGTCAATGGCACACAAATTGTGCAACGTACTAATGCTAGATTCCAATGAGTTATGGATCTTGCTGCTCGTGTATGAATGTGACATAGTATCGGCATGTACAGCTCAATAGATGATTTCCGTGCTTATGGTCGTGCACTCACTGCATCAGAAATCTCACAACTATATAATATTGATTCAGCGACTCCTGCTATTAACTTCCCAATCAGTAACAGTGGGGCAGCAGTAGCATCGACTACCAGTTCAGCCAACGGTACATATTCATTCACCAATCAGCCAGCAGGTAGATACTATCTCGAGTACTCCAACATGCCAAACGGCTATAAATTTACAAGCCAAAACTGGTGATGATATCACAATAGTGCTAACTCTGACGTCAATCCATGGTCTGCCAAGACCTCATGTTTTGAACTCTACAATGGTCTCAATGAAACTAATATTAATGCTGGTCTCAAGTATCTTCCATACTCGAGTTGTGAAAATACATCTGCAGCATATACACCGACACTACTTGGTCAGCCGGTCACATTGTCCATCGGATGATATGGTACCAACGGTCAGATCCAAGCCATGGCAAATATTGCTCCTCAGGCAACAATTACAGATACTGGAGGCAGCTACTTCGGTACTGCATGATTGGTAGATGGTATTACCAGTTCTGCATGAACACTCGATTATGCATATCATGCATCTACGAGTTGAACTTGGATTGATTTTAGTTTTGGTAGTGTGTTGACTCCAAGTCTCATGAGGATCTACAATAGAGTATGATGTTGTCAGTTTAGATTATCCAATGCTATCATTACGCTATATGATGGAGCTGGGTCAATATTATATTCATATACTCTATGAGATATGAGCAATCAAACATTGATTGATATTAACTTTGAATCGATGTGACAACTTTATCCCACCACAAGAAAGATCAGACTTCAGGCAGTATGACCAGATAGTTTTATGAATATGAGAGAAGTTGAAATCTACAGCAAGACTCAGTATGCAGCACTTAATGGTTCTATACTAAGCCAATCTATTACTAATCAGTGAACTAACTGGTGACTTAAAACATGGTCATATAGCTGGACACCAAGTGTATCAAGCTCATATATCATTAATGGTTCAGTAGATGGATATAACTACAAACTCGACTACTACAACAACCCAGCGCTATCTACTCTATCATGTGCATATCGTAACATCTCTGTTGGTAACTGGTGTGCAGTACAAGCTACAGTATCTCCATACGCTGGTACAGCACTGACCAATGTCAACCAGATTGCCAGTATCCCAGCACCGATCAGCTACTGTACTGCTGCTCAAATTTCGTCTCTACCATGTAGTACTGCAGGAGATCAACCATCTGCGATGGTTATACAAGTACCCAATACTTGTACATCATCTCTCGTTGTAACCTCTGATGTCAACGTCATGTGTGATGCGGTGACTGATATGCAGCCTGCAGAGTGTAAAGCATTGATCAGTCTGTATGATAGTACAGCTGGTGCCTCATGGACTACCAAGACCAACTGGAGGTTCTTGGGAGATACTACTCCTCGTACTGCATGTGACTGGACTGGTGTGACTTGTGCATGAGGTCGTGCAACACAAATTAATCTAAGTAGTAATAATCTTAACGGTACTCTCCCAGCACTAACTGGACTAAATCAGGTAATAGCACTTGCTCTCAATAGTAATAGTATCAAGTGAAATCTACCACTTGCATGGACAACTACATTACCAGCAATCCAATCAATTAATCTGTGATATAACCAACTTACTGGGTCGTTACCTACTCAATATGCTACAATGACAGGATTGATATATTTTGGAGCAGAAGTAAACTGACTCAATGGTAACTTACCATCATCATGGTCATCACTTACTAATCTTACACAGCTTACTTTATGGTCTAATCCATTTACTTGATCATTACCATCATCATGGTCATCTTTGACTAAGATGACTGATCTATCACTAGCTACAAACTCAACTTATTACCTCAATGGTACATTACCTGCATCATGGTCATCGATGAACAAACTCCAAAGTCTAACAATCCTCAATACTCAAATCACAGGGCAAATTCCATCATCATGGTTTACAGGTATGACTGCGATGAAGAACTTCCAACTCTGGGATAATCAGCTTGATGGACCAATCCCCGCGACATGATTCCAACTATGGACTGGTATTGCATGATATGCTGCTACTCAAAATAGTACGATCGGTAGTAACTGTATGGGTAGTACCAATGTCACATGATGAAATCAATCATATATGAATGCAAACTTCAATGGTATGCAGACATGGCGATGATCAACTGCGTATTGGGCTAATCAGGACATATGTCAGACAGATCTACAATTATCACTCATTACTAAGGCATGAAGCTTGGAATATGGTAATAGTCTGACCTATACTCTACGTTATGTCAATGCTGGATCACGCTGGTCATACAATACGATATTATGACTAACTACTGATAGCAGGGTAGCGATTATCTTTGGTAGTACTGTTGGAGTAACTAAGACAGGTATCAACATAGGTATCCTAGCTCCATGAGCAAGTGGTACGGTGATATTCTCCATGGATAAATCATGATTTGGTAGTGGTATCTACAATATATCCAACTCATGGACGCTCACTGATGCAACCATCTCTGACACCAATGCTGGTAATCATGCTTATTCTGATACGAGTATCGTAGTAGATGTATCTAATTATCCAATCTGTAATAATGCATCGCTAAGTACCTCGATCCATCAGTGTAAGGGACTCATGTCATGGTATGATAATCTATGATGACCGAGCCGAACTATCAAGACCAACTGGGGCACCAGCCCTACGGTCGGAAGCTGGTATGGTGTAACAACGATCAACAGTTTGGTGGCATACTATCCATTTGACACGAATGGTAACGATAGTGGTCCAAACGGTCTCAATACTACAACAGCACCTAGTACATTGGTCGCATCACAATATAGTAATGGTCTTCAAAATGGTGATCTAACTGTAAATGATAATAATGCTCTCGATATTACTAATCAACTCACTATTTCTTTCTGGATGAAACCAACAGGAGAGTGAACATATTATGCAGTTAATCCTTTGCATAAATGGTGATCAGATGGCACAAATTCTGCTAACTTTGTATTATATTACTTTGGTAACTATAACAGCAACAATTCTAATAGAAATATTGGATTCTACGCTAATGCTGGATGATCATGGAAGCCGATATCAAGCGTATATTCTAAGGTGCCACTCAACCAACGGACTCATGTGTTGGTATCATATGACAAAGACTTATGATGACAACTCTATATTAATGGAGTAGCAAATGGGTCAAGACAAGGGTGATGAGTACTTACAACAAATACTGGACCCCTGAAGATCGGTGAATGGAGTGATGGAGTACTGGATGAGGTTCGTATCTATGACCGCGCTCTCACTCCAAACGAGATTACACAACTCTATCAGAGTAATACGATCGGAGATCATACTGTCACACAGCTTAGCTATCCTACAGCCAACAATATGGTCGGTACTATCACTCCAGCACTGGATAATCTTGCATCACTACAGACCTTGAGGTTATATAATCAATGATGAATCACGGGTCAATTGTCTGGTAGTAAAATCACTAGTCTGACTAGCCTGAGAGCACTAGAGTTGTCTGGTACATCAATGGCATGACCAGTGCCTACTGCAATCTCCAACCTCACCCAACTTAAGCTTCTCACTTTAATCGGTAATAAACCTACGACTGGATTTACTACATTGCCAAGCACATTGCGAGATATGACTGGGCTGACAGGATTGTATCTATCGAACAACTACTTTGCGGGTAATCTACCAGCTCTAACATGATTTACAGCATTACAGAATCTTGCACTCGATCGTAATAACTTCAATAGTATGTTACCTGCTACTTGGGCATGATTCCCGCTCAAAGTGATTGATGTGAGGAATAATCTACTCACTGGTCAGATCCCGGCAGGATATGTATCACTTGCTCCTACGCTCAATACCATCAGGTTTGATAGTAACGAGCTGGATGGTCAGATCCCATTATGGTTGACAGGACTAGTAAATCTTCAATAGGATAAAATGGATATATAAGAGAAACACACTTCGGTGTGTTTTTTCGTAATAAGATTTACGTTGAGCATGGTATCATATTTATAAAAATAAATATAATATATATGTCAATATACTATAATTATAAAGAACTAGTGCGTACTGGTGTTTTTTGACACAAGGATAGATAAGGGTTAGAATCTATGAGTAAACTGTATAAACTAGGTGTATCATACGCCAAAAGCTATTAACAGTTGCAGTGATTTATTCTACCACTCACTACACATGTCTCACAAAACAAAAACACATCACCGCATCACAAGGATTATCGAATATGGTATCTTGTGACTATTGTTGGTTCTGACCTTACTTTGGTCATTCTTGATGAATGGTGCCTATGCGCAAGTCTCGACTTTACAAAGCAACTGTCTTGGTACATGATGATTGTCTGCTGGACTCTCAACGTTTCTCAATGCTAAATTTGTATCGACATGGACTAATCAGAACAAATGTCTGTGAGATATCGCAGTATCCATAGTAGCAGCGTGAGACCTGCTTAGTGGTAACGTGATGAAATATGATGTCACTGTGACCAATAACGGTCCAAGATGGTCATATAGTAGTGTAGTAACTGCAACGTTTAATAACTGACTAACTACGAGTACGCCAACTCTCTCCTATGGGCAGATGTGACCTGGAACTAGTCAGATTCGTTCATTATACGTAGCCAAAGGAGCAAGTACTCCTACCACTGCTACCACTGCAACATCAACATTTACTCTGTCAGATAGCACGATCACTGACACCAATACGCCCAATAATGTCATAACTCATAGTCCAGTAGTAAGATGATCAAGCAGAGCAGTATGTCGTGCATCATGACTGACAGTACCTAGCTATGAGTGTGATGCACTCATGGATATATACACAGGTACCAACGGTGCATGATGGACCTCCAAGACCAACTGGTCTATATCACCAAATATTGAATCATGGTTTGGTCTGACTACTACCCAGAATGATGATCTCCTCGCTTATTATAGTTTTGATGCGAGTAATGCGACGGACGATGCGTGAGTAGCATCTGCTGCAACAGTCAATGCATGAGTAACATTTGAGTCAGGTAGGTTATGATCCACAGCAACCATCAATGGAGCATGAAATGCAGTTAGATTCGCAACACCTATTGCACTCGGAAATGGTAACTGGACTGCATCTGCTTGGGTAAGGACCAACTATGTATGAGGAAGCACAATGAGTGTATTGGGTAATCGAGATAGTGGACCAGTATATAGCGATATGGGTATTCAGAATGGTAAAATCGTTTACTGGAATTACGATACTACACGAAGACAGAATTATGGTACAAGGAATATTAATGATGGTAACTGGCATCATCTTGTATGGGTCAATAAAGCCAACAATACAATGGATATGTATGTAGATGGTACTTTTGAGGTATGATGATTCAATTCATTTGCTGGTAATAATGGACCAGTCAACTCCATCGGACGTAACTGGACTACTACCATGAGTGGTAGTATCGATGAAGTCCGTATATACAACCGTGCAATCTCTGCTACTGAAGTCACACAACTATATAATACCAACACCATCAAGGAAAATATTCTATATATCTGTCTTGCACATAATATTGAAGCATATACGTGTAATCAACCTCGACAGTCGCCATGAGGGACTGCCGGTAATAACTTATCCGGACCATTACCTACGAGTATATGAGACTTAAGTGAGATGGTTTCATTTAATATTCATTTCAATGCAGTAAATGGTACAATACCCACTACGATTGGTAATCTTAAAAAATTAACCCAATTTCTGGCAGATAATAATCAGTTTACATGATCAATCCCAACTACTATTGGTTGAGCAATATCATTAGAATGGCTAAATCTTTCTAGTAATGATATCAATTGAACTATTCCATCAGAGCTTAATACTACAAATATCAATGCAGTTTGGCTTGGTAATAATTTCCTTGTCTGACCTATTCCAGATCTGAGCTCTCGTAACTGGAGTCAGTTTCAAGTTGGTCAAAATCAGTTCACTGGTAGTTTACCGTCATGGATTGGTAATGAGCCAAATCTTGAGATGATCACATTTAATGATAATCAATTCACGGGACCTATTCCGAGTTCTTGGGCATGACTTACATCGTTGGGTCGTCTGTATCTGAATAGTAATAATCTGACTTGATCGTTGGATGTTTTTGCATGACTTAATGCTACATGAATCAGTCAATTTGTAATCAACAACAATAATTTTGATCGTGATCATAATAATAACGCAATTGTACCAGCCAATATTCAAGCAAGACTCGTTGGGATGGCAATTCAGAATCTGACTAATCAATGAGATATTACAGCCCCTCAGATCGGAGTAATCAGTTTATCTCCTTTTCCATCTTTTAATTATCTTGCTCCATATACATATTGACCAACTACTATAGCAGCTATCACATGACCAAGTTGATCTGTAGTTGATACGACATTAGTTTGATCGAATCCTCTTCATGTATCATATGTTACTAATAGTTCAGGTGAGTTATATTGACAAAATGGTAATTCATGATCACTGAGTCGCCTTCCAATAATGTTTAAGAATGGCGCAACATATACGCTATGATTTTGGGCAAGGACAGTAGCTGGCACAAGACAAATTGATCCATGTTTGACGGATGATGTAAATAATTGAGTGACTTGTCAAACATATTCACTGGATACAACATGGAAATATATAACTGTTACTAAAACATATTCATCTGTTGGTGTTTCACCGCGTGCATATATTACATCTAATTTAGTCGTTCCAGGAGGTGGAGTAGATTTCTACTACTACAATCCTACGATTGCTACGGTTAATACAATCACTCCTACGATTGCATGAGAGTTCACTTACACGCTCACTGCATTTGAAAATGGTAGCACCACGGGAGCATGATTTACTACATGATTACCGATATTCTTCACGGGTAGTAGTGCATGTACACAGTCACTGTATACGACAGGCGTAGTCACCAACAGATTGGGTAATACTACCATTCAGGTCTATGTACTTGAGCTTGGTACCTTTGCTGGATGTCAGATCGGTATACGTGATCGTGTCAACCTCACATCCAATCTGATTACATTGCCTACCTTCCTCAACAACGACTATGGTGTATGTAATAGTGCCACTGATGTACCCAAGTCAGACTGTAGAGCACTTATGGACCTCTATACTTCCACAGCATGAGCAAACTGGACTACTAAGACCAACTGGAAGGGTAGTGGAGATGCAAGTCCCACCACAATTTGTGATTGGTTTGGAGTTACTTGTGGATCTGGTCGTATCGCATCGATTAGTATGGCATCTAATAATCTCATAGGCACTTTACCTACGAGTATTACTAATCTTACAGGTATGAATACGCTGTGGTTAAGATCTAATCAACTTACCGGATCAGTACCAAATCTTAGTACAATGACATGATTAACAAGTATTTATCTTGATGGTAATAATCTGAATTGAGCTTTACCAGCGTTACCGACTACTGCTATTAATATTTATTTATCCTCAAATAAATTTACTGGTACTATCCCAGTATCTTATTGTACACTCACAGCCCCAAATCAATTATATTTGGGTAATAATTTACTCAATGGTAATCTGCCAGGATGTCTAGAAACTATTAATGTAATGTATTTATGATTTGAAGGAAATCAATTTACCGGCTATCTACCTCAGTTTGGTCTTGGTAATCCAAGAATGTTGGTATTATCAGCCAATGATAATCAATTTTCAGGACCAGTACCATCGAGCATATGAGTTCTTACATGATTATTATGAGTTTATTTGCAGAACAATAATTTTCAGTGATTTATTCCGTCTAGTTTTTCAAATCTTACTGCTATTGTTAGTGGTGGATGATATCTTAACAATAACTGCCTCTCACCATCTACGACTTATATGAGTGCAGGGCTACAAACCACTCTCAACACCAAATTTAACAACCGAACAACTCAAAAAAACTGCCCATGAACACTAGGCTCAAGAGTATGGATCGATAATGATAATGATGGTATATATGATAATGGTGAGACAGGTACTTGATGAGTCACTGTTACTCTTAAATCATGTACTGATCAAACAATAAATAATCTTAATATAGTATCAACATCATGACTTATAGCATATTATGATTTTGATGCAGGTGCTTATAATAACGCTTTAAATAATGCTCATGGTACCTTACAAAGTGGAACCTCATTTACATGATGAATAATTAATAACTCTGCTCGATTTGATGGGGTAGATGATAAGATAGTATGATCATCAATAAGTATTCCAACTACTATGACAATTTCTGCGTGGATCAAGAAAAATAGTAATTCATGACAAAGGTCGTTCTTTAGTAATAGATGAGGTGGTAGTTTGTATCTTGGACTACAAAACGATAAGATCTTTCTATTCGATGCTTCTTGATCTCCTGCTGCAATTTACTCAAATATATGAGCAGTACAATTTGCTCAGTGGTATCATGTAGCAGCTACAAGTGATTGATCGTCAACCAAGTTTTATGTAAACTGAAATCTTATATATACTCAAGCACAAACAAGAACAATTTCCACAGGTACCTTTGGTATTTGATGGGATCCTAATCTTGGTTATGAATACTGGGACGGGGGTATTGATGAGCTTCGTATTTATAATCGTGCACTGATACCATCAGAGATTATGCAACTTGCAAATCAACCTGTTAATTCTCAGTTAAACAACGTTATAATCGGATATACTGGTGCCACTATCACAAGTACTACTACAGCACCTAATGGTGCCTACTGATTTTCTAACATAACAGGCGGTAAATATTATATCGAATATACTACTATTCCAAACTGATATAAGTTTACAAGTCAATTTGCGAGTTGATCAAATTATACTATCAATTCATATGTCAATTCTTGGTCTGCCAAAACTGCATGTTTTGAGCTCTATAATGGACTTAGTGAAACAAATATCAATGCTGGTATTAGGTATTTGCCTTACGGAAGTTGTGATACGATCACAGCAAACTATACTCCAGTATTGGTATGACAACCAGTCACTGTATCAGTAGCATGATATGGTCAGAATGGAGAGTTTACTATTAGCTCTACTGGTAATGGTGCTTCAGCACTCAACAAAGTATATGCTTCAGGTATAATCACCAATCAGTGAACTAACCGAGCAGCTAAGAGTTGGTCTGTATGATTTACCCCTACAGCCCAAGTAACATATGCTATATCAGGAGCAGTAGATGGAATGAGTGATAAGCTCGAATACTATGAGACAGTGACGAGTAGCCAGGCATATAGAGTCGTAGGCACCAATCAGCGATGTGCAGTCTCTCAACCAAATCTATGACCACAAACCTCCGTACTTACGACGATCAATCAGATCGCAACCATCCCATCACCAATCTCTTACTGTACTGGAGGACAAAGTGGTTTGCCTTACGCTGCAGTGACCAACCAACCGCCCAAGATGCTGGTAAAACTGCCATCATGTACATCGACTCTCGTAGCTACCACGGATACTAATATGTTATGTGATTATGTGACAGATATGTCGGCAGCAGAGTGTAAGGAACTCTCTAAATTATATGATGCTACGGAATGATGGGTACAATGTGCCAATGAATGATCAAACTGTAATTTTGTAGGTACAAGACAAGTGCGTTATGGTAATGGATGAGTATATAACTATCTGACTAGCACAACACTTGTATCATGTAATAATAGTGCTTTTGGTGATCCAGCTCCTGGCGCATCTAAGCAATGTTGGTATAAAATGGATACTGGTACATGGACCACCTCAAGCAACTGGAAATTTGCATGAGATACGACACCTCGTACTGCATGTGACTGGTATGGAGTATCTTGTGCTGGTGGACATGTAACATCCATTAACCTTGCTTCTAACAATCTCCAGAGCTCACTTACATGAATCTTATGGAATAATTTATGATATCTGACAAATCTCGAATTATATGACAACAAAATTGTTGGCAACCTGCCTGATGTATCGAGCATTACTACACTACAAATACTCAGATTAGGATTCAACCAGTTCACTGGTATACTACCGTCTGCACGGAGTGCGATCTCAACTCTCAAGACGATTTCGCTCGCTAATGCATGAGTATTTACTGGTATGATCCCATCATCATGGTCATGATTGACAAACCTTGAGCAACTACATCTCAGCAATGCTCTCACTGGATCTAGATCATTTCCGATCATGATCTCCTCATGGACTAAGCTCAAAGAGTTATATTTGGACAACAATGGTATGACAGGAGCCATCCCATCATCACTGTTTGCTCTCACATGACTACAATCTCTGCAACTTCAAAACAATGACCTCCATGGTGACTTGTCAGCTCAGAACTGGTCAGCTTTGACTAATTTATATATATCGTCATTTGGTGGTACGAAGTCTGCATTGGATAATAACTGTCTATATACAGGCAGAGTAGCTGGAGCTACTGGTACGTTCTTAGACGAAAGATTCAACTTTAGTACATGACCTACTACCAATTGGAGAAATCAAAAACTATGTAATACTGATCTACAGATGACATCATATGCTATGATTGGTAATTTGATGACCTGAGTTAGTATGAGTATTGTGCTTGATTATATAAACTTATGACCACTACCATCATATAACCCTATTGTTACGATCCAGTTAGCCAGTGGACTTAATCTTACGGTATCAGGAAACTATACTGCTGGTCGTACGACGGGTGTACGCGTATCCGATCTTGCATCTGGTCAGACCGGTCAACTTACATTTACGATCAATAAGATGCAGTTAGGCTCATGATTCTGGCCATGATTGATCAATGTGTTTAGAATTGATGACCCTACCAGATCTGACTTCACTGGAAGTAATAACTTGATCACCAATAGTATGGATGCACGCGGTAGTAGCTATCCAGTATGTATCCATCCTAATATTTCAGTACAAACCTATGAATGTGAATCATTAGGAGATTTATATACATTTACTAACTGATCAGGATGGACGACTAAGACTAACTGGATGTCTTCACCTGATATTGAATCATGGCATGGTATTACGCTTGTTACTCTCACATGAGTCAACTATGTACAGAAGATTTGTATGGCAACAGTCACTGATAGTACTACATGCCAGGATAACTGGGTTGCTGGTACAATAGGTAATAATCTAAGCTGATCGTTACAGTTTACACTTTGAGATCTTTCGCAGCTCAAGGAGTTTCGTGTTCCAAATAATAAGATTTCTGGACCAATACCATCATCATTTGCGAATTTAGACAAAATGACTCACGCTGTACTTCATGGTAACAAGATCTCAAGTATGTGAACATGATTTGGTGGTATGGCAGAACTAATTTGGTTACAATTAGGAGATAATCCACTTACTATAATTGACTCATGAGTTGCTAATGCACCTAAGATCATAGATCTTGCATTCGAAGGTACTAATATTACAACTCTACCTGATTTAACAAACATGTGTGACACATTGGTGAATCTTTCGATATACAATAATATATCATTAAGTTCAACTATTCCATCATGGATAAGTAACTGTACTAAGCTACGTGTTCTCAATGCATGGTTAGCGTGATTTACTGGCACAATTACGACACAATTTAATAATCTTCCAGCACTGCAATACCTTCGTCTTGATAGCAATAATTTGAGGTGATCTCTACCACTATTGGCTGGAACAACGTGACTACTTGAACTTGCACTACACAACAATCAATTCACAGGATCACTACCAACTGGATGGTCAAGTTTTGTAAACCTACAAACTCTCAATCTATATAACAATACTGGATTGGTATGAACTCTCCCTGATACCTGGTCTGGCATGAGGTTACTACAAACCCTTAATCTGTCAGGATGATCTTGGTTTGGACAAATCCCAATTTCATGGTTCCCAGCGATGACGGGGATGCGTGATTTTATTATGCCAAATGGATCGTTGGATGGACCAGTACCCGCAACATGATTCCAACTATGGCCACTACTCAGAACATGACCTATCACCAGTGCTATCACCAACAACTGTATGTATACGTGACTAGTCAATGGGGCAGTAGCTACCTGGATGAACACATATATGAACTGGGCCACTCAGCGCAAGTGTGATGCAAACCTACAGCTATCATTAGTGTCTAAGTCAGCAGTAGATTATAATCCTGGCAAAACTATCACTTACACGATGAACTACATTAATAATTGACCTCGTTGGTCATATGAACCTAAAATTAGTATTGATTTGTTTACAGGACTTGTCTTGTCCTGAACTACTAACAAAACATGAATTATCATACTTCCAATTCTCCAACCCGGTCAGACTGGTCAGATAGTCATTACTGCCAATAAGCGTGGTACAGGTAGTGGAATCGTAACCTATACTAATACTTTCTCTATTGCAGATACAACTACGGTTGATTCGATTCTTGCTAATAATACTATTGTAGATAGTGGAGCGATGAGATTGTTCAAATACAATGAATGTATCGATGTGACGGATGTGCCACAACCAGAGTGTGAAGCGGTTATGGATTTCTATATATCTACCAACTGAGCATCTTGGATAACCAAGACAAATTGGGCATGATTGTGAGACGCTACACCAAATACAATCTGTGATTGGTATGGGCTCAAATGTAGCTGAGGTCGTGTGACCAATTTATGTTTAGCATGATCTACAGCTGGTACTCAGTGTCAAGATGCTTGGTCGTCTCCGTGAGGAAATAATCTCAGCGGTACCTTACTCTCTACGATTGGTGATTTGACAGAGCTTACTGGCTTATTCTTGTGAGATAACAACCTCAATGGAGCTATCCCCGCGCAGGTAAACAATCTCACAAAATTAATCACACTATCTTTATGAGATAATAAATTCACATGACCAGTTCCCACGATGACCGGCTTGCAACAGATGATATGGCTTCATTTAGGTATGAATCAACTTGCGGGTGCGTTACCTATATGGCTTGCTCAGATGCCACAACTATCATGAATCACTTTATTTAGTAACTTATTTACGGGACCCCTACCAATATTATGGACTGGAGCCAGTAAGTTACAATATTTATCGTTGGGCAACAATCCTCTCAATAATGGGGTACTTCCTTCAGAGTGGTCGTCTCGATCATCTCTCAAAGAAGTATATATTCAATGATCTCGGCTTACCTGATCACTACCCCCATCATGGGGTAGTCTGACTGGATTAGTAAAAATTAATCTTTCGACCAACTATATCAATGGGTCACTACCAACATCATGGACTGGTATGAGATCTCTTCAAACACTTAATCTTGGGGGGAATATATTATCTGGTTTGCTACCAGTATCATATAGTAGTATGACTGGCCTGACAGAACTCATACTGTATGGTAACCCTCTGGTTGGAGCAACATTACCTACGACTTGGTCAGCTCTTACTAATCTTCAAATTCTTGATCTATCATCATCACAACTTAGCGGTACACTACCAGCTTCATGGTCATGATTGACAAAGCTAGTTACTCTCAACCTATCTAGCAATAATTTTACTGATGAGATACCAACCTCATGGCTTAGTGGTATGAAGATGCTTCAGTCATTAGGAATTAATGATAACAGCTTAGTATGACCGATCAATACACCATGACTACAATCCCTAACTGGATTAGTAGGCAACAGTTCAACTATGATGAATAACTGTCTATACACTGGTACGGTGATTTGATGATATTTGGGATGGATGGATACATATTTTACTACTTCATGGAGGACACAACGTAAGTGTAACGCAGAGCTTCAGCTCACTGGCATGAGCATTGTAGGAAACATGATGAGTGGAGCATTTATGACATATACATTTACTTATAATAACGCTGGACCAAGTCGAGCATATGTTCCCAAGTTGACTGTGACGTTATATACATGATTTGTCTTTACCAATGGCGGTGGCTCAACTTCGGGTATCAATTTATGATATCTTAAGCCTAATACATCGTGAACACTAATTATTCCAATTATTAAGATTGCTGTATGATCAGGAGTAGTACCATTTACCAATACGTTTGTGATTGGTGATACAGCAAGTAATGATGTAGCAACAGGTAATAATACGATCATTCATACAGGGACTCTTACGTTATTCAAATATCCAATATGTACATCAATCACTGATATTAGTCAGGCAGAATGTGAAGCCCTATGAGATTTCTATACATTTACTAACTGATCTGGCTGGACCAATAAGACTAACTGGATGTGAGCGGGTGACGCTACTCCTAGTACGGCATGCGACTGGTTTGGTGTATCGTGTGTTACTCTCACATGATGGATCTCTCCTCAAACAGTTGATAAGCTATGTATGTCTCACAGTAATACTGGAGCAATGTGTAATTATGGTTGACGAGAGGCATGAGGTATGGCAGGTAATAATCTTAGCGGTACACTTCAATCTACTATTTGAGATTTAGTTAATATGACGAGGTTTACCATTGCACAAAATACCAAGCTTGTATGACCAATACCTACTTCAATTGGGTCACTGAATAAGCTTCAGGTTTTATCAATGTTCAATACTAAGTTTACAGGTCAGATTCCTTCAAGTTTTTGATCACTTACAGCACTTAGTCTACTTGCTCTTGCATGAAATACATTTAGTGGACCAATTCCATCAGACTTGTTTATGCTCCCTAACTTATCTATAGTTCATATGTATGGTATAGGAGTGAGTTGACCTATTCCGAGTACCGGAACAAGTCCGATATCACAACTGTATCTGAATAATAATAATTTAACCGGATCAATTCCATCTTGGGTTACAACAAAAACTTCACTTTGACTGGTTGCATTAGGATATAATAAGTTAGAATGATCACTACCAACCAATCGAACATGATGAACTAATTTGAGAGATCTTACTCTAAATGATAATTTATTCACTGGTACAATTCCGACTGCTTGGTCATCATTGACTAAATTAACAAGCTTAGATTTAAGTAATAATACATGAGTAGCAATGAGTGCGATTCCATCTTGGATTGCTGCAAATACATGACTTATTGCTCTTAACTTAGTAAGAGTCAATCTCACTGGTATGCTACCATCATCTTGGTCAGCCCTCACCAATCTTACAACTCTTAGATTAAATGATAATGATATCAATGGAGAGTTACCATCATCTTGGTCAGCGCTTACTAATCTTACAGCATTTACGATTGCAAATAACAATATTGATGGACCAATCCCATCACGGCTTAATACATCATACACTCTATTAGGCGTTAATAGCTCTACAATATCAAATAACTGTATGTATACAGGTTTTGTGAGTGGTTCGCTAATCACATATATGAATAGTAGATTTGGTTCCAACTGGCAATCTCAGAAAGTTTGTAGTACTGACTTAGTATTTGGCTCAATCACAATATCATGATCTCTCAATACTTGAAATGTGTTAGTGTATAATGTGAACTATAACAATGGATGAACTCGTCGGCTTTACAACCCAAGAGTAACAATCAACCTATCTACTGGTCTTGCAATAGGCACTACAACAGGAGTATATATTGGTACCCTATGAGCATTAGCTCCATGACAAGCAGGATCTTGATCATTCTTCGTAAATAAAAATTACTTTACTGGAGTTTGATTAAGTCAGTTTACTAATGTGCTGACAATATCTGATACAAGTATTAGTGATACCAATGGTAGTAATAATACATTTACTCACACAGGAATCGTGAGAGGTAGTCCATATCCTATTTGTATAAACAGTAGTATGGCTATTCCTCAAGATGAATGTGAAGCACTGATGGACTTATATGTCACTACTAATGGATCCTCTTGGGCTAATAAGACAAATCGATGAACTACAGCCAGTGTTGATACTTGGTTCGGAGTAGCGGTCACTAATGGTCGTGTAGCCAAGCTTAACTTGAGTAATACAACAGACGAAGATCTACCCTGTACTATTGTCTCAGGCAGCAATAATCTTGTAGGTACCTTACCTCTATCAATTGGTGCTCTAAGCAGCATGAAGGATTTATGTCTTGGCAATAATCAACTTACTGGTACGCTACCAGTATGAATATTATCTCTTACATGATTGCAGACACTATCATTGCATCATAACACGCTTAGACTTTCAAGTGCAATCTCCAACATGACTTCTCTCGTTACACTCGATATGGGGCATAATAATCTAAGTGGATCATTGTCGAGTATATTATGAACTTTACCATCGCTCAAATATATCTATCTCAATGCTAATCAACTAACAGGTACATTATCACAACTTGCCTCATATACATGATTGCAATGAGTCAAACTCAATAATAATATATTTATAGGGTGAGTACCTACATCTTTGTGAGGCTTAAACTATTTGACAGAATTGACAATTGCTAATAACTATCTTGATCGTGATCATAATAATGACACTCTTGTGCCATCATCAATTGTAAGTTGGTATAATAGTATCACACTAAGAGCTCGTGGTAACCAATGAGATATTGTTGCTCCAGTACTATCATGATCAATATCTATTCCCACATCTGTCTCATCATGATCGACACCTATTACCTTTACGATCAATGAGAATAGTTATGTCTCTTGATCATATACAGCATGATTATATAGCTGACAGAATATATGATGATTATACCTTATTCTGACGGGTGCGTGATATTGTTCTACTATCTCCAGTGATATTGTTCGCTCCCATACAGGTCTTATTACGGTATCTATCTATCCTGAGACAGATGCTACTTATGCATCATGTCAGATTGCAGTACGCGATAGAGCAAACAACCTCTCTAACTATCTGACATTACCTACATTCACTTATACACAACCACCATATAGACTTCATGTGAGATTCTCTGGGTCATGAGTGATACTATCTAATGGTACGATCCAGTCAATCAGTGATCTCTCATCATTTGCTAATGTCATCACAATGGCTTGATGAGCTCCGATTTATAATGCTACGATATTAAATAATAATGCAGCGATTCAATTTAACAATTGACAGTCGTTGATGATGCCTTGAATCTTCCGCAAACAATTATTCAATAATACGAATATTTTGATGGTTGTGAAACCATGATCAGGTAGCTCTAGCCTATTATTTGAACAGTCACAATGAGGGACTCCAGTAGTATTGACTACTAACTCATGGAGCATATGATCAAGTACGGTGTCATTTAGTCTTCCTACAACTACTCACTCACTTATTACCGCATCTCATACTAATGGATGACAACATCAAATAAGAGTTAACGGTGTAGTAGCTAATACCACCCCAACAAGTCAGCCTCTACAGGTAAGTGGTGTTTCGATTACTACGATTGGCTCATGATTATGACTGGGAGTATTATGAGAAGCAATCGTATATACTAGTAATCTTAGTTGAGCAGCGTTAAACTATTTAGAGTCATATTTTGCTCTCAAGTATGGTATTACTCTACCTTGAGACTATATTGCTATCACAAGTGGTACATGATCAATGACTACCATATGGACAGCAAATCCAACGTATCAATATCAGGTAGTCTGACTTGGTCGTAACTTGGACTCTCCATTGCCAGTTAATCAGATGACTTCGGCATCCTCATCATGAGCGACAATTACGCTTCATGCTCGTGGTGATTTAACTGATGGACAGTATGTTATGGTTGGTAGTACAAGTGGTGATGCTAATAACTGGACAAGAGTAATTTCATGACTCACTTGATATAAACTACTTCCACGTACATGGTATGTTCAGAAGACAAGTACTCCGTCTTTTGATATTAGTATTACTGATGTTTCTATTGCAGATTTCAATTTTGCTCCTACAATCTTTGTATCTAATAGTCCATCATTTACTACAATTATCTCTTCATGAGAACTTGTGTTAAGTGGTACAAAGCGAATTACGTCATGAGTCAATATCACCAATGGACAGTATATTTCCTTTGGTATCGGACAAAGTAATATGTGAGGTAGAGTTTGGCTCGACAATAATCGTGATGGTATTCAATCACCGTCAGAGCCAAGTATTGCTGGAGTAAAAGTCAAGATACGAAAATGCCCTATTCGTGAAGATTGATGAGCTGGTGCATGGTATGTGTGAAGTTCAATGAATGGTTCCGTCTTACTTGATGAGCAAACTACAACAACAGGTGCCATGAACTATATGTTTACTGATCTTAATGCAGGAAATTACTATATGACATATGATCGATCACAAGCAATACTTCATCCGGCAGATGGTAATAGCTGACTTACTGGAACTCAGGACTCAACCAGTAGTCCATGATCATATGAAGGATGAGTCTTATGGTCTGATTACGAAGCATATTCTCCTTGGAATAATAATAAATCTTCGCTATGGTATGGATTTATGGGAAGCTTATCAGGTCTTGATAGTAAAACACTAGATAGCGATCTACTTGCTTCAACATACCCATGACATACATCAAAGATACCCAAATCAAGTCCATGTTATACTATCAAAGCATGAGCAACTCAGTCATCAGTATGAGCATGATTAATATTTGTAAATAGTACTGATCTAAGTCTTACTCATGCATTGAGCCCTACTTCAGTAGATAATATGTCATGATCTCAATTTAATCTTATGGTAAGTGCAACAAATAATGGATCAGTCAGATCTTATTATACGCAAATAGTAGTACAACTACCTACAAGTGTACGCGCTATAGGAGTCACTAATGGTAGTGGTAGTATACAATACGTAGTATCTTGATCTCAAATGAAGATTTATATCTGAGTTCTTAATGCTAATAGTATATCTTCATATACGATCAATATGGCTTATGATTGATCAGAAGATGATGGGGATGCTCTATCGTTTGGATCTACAGTTATGTCTACCACTGTCGATACTAATCCGTCCAATAATACTCCAGCAGCTAAAATACTCACTCTAACAAAAAAATGATCTACTATTGGTGATAAAGTATGGATTGACGCCAACGCAAATGGTATCCAAGAATCTCATGAACTCACTAGCTCATTTGCTTCTGGTATTATAATAGAATTGCGTGACGCCACTACAGATGCGGTAGTAAAACCAGCAAAGCAAACATCAGCGAGTGGACAGTATCTATTTAATTCTGTATCGACTGGTACATATCGTATCTTTGTGACTAATTTGCCAAAATGATTTATATTTACAAATACTTGAGCTTATCAAAGCACAACACTCAACGATAGTAATATCAACCCAACTACTAATAAGTCAGATATCATTACTGTAGCTGGAGCTAATGATAATATATCAATTGATATTGGTCTCAAGTCAATTAGCCCATTGAGTCAGTGTTCAGCGACACAGTCTCATAAGATAAGATTATGAGTATGATATTCCTTATTTACAGATATGTATACCGCATGATCTCCGTTCTGAGTACGCTTATTTAGTGTAGAGAGAATCTGGACAGAGGTAGCAGATCATAATCAGAGTACTACTTTACCCTTATTAAGGGTACAGAATCGGGCTAATGGTGGACGATGAGCTCCGCGATGATACATATCGCCATGATGATCACAGATAACAGTGACAACAAGTGACCAAGCATACTTTGCAACCAAAGCACCTCTTAGTCGTAGTATTAGTGGTCAAATGATTATTTCATATAATTACTTATGATGTACTGTTTCATCAGCTCTCCCGATGTATTGTCAGCAGGCATTTGTGTATAACAGCTGTCATACTTATGAGATTACTGCATGTGGAGATGGCATAAAGGACTCTCATGGGACTTGATATATATGATCGAACCGATGATACGAAGAATGCGACAATGGAGCAAGAAATGATGGTATTACGGTGATTAATGGTGTTAAATGTAGAGAAAATTGTACGATTAATACTAATAATGTTGCTGATCTTGCAATTACCAAAAGAGATACAAAGCGTAATATCTGTCTTCTTGATCCTGGTAGTGATGGTATGTGATGATGATCATGATCAATGATTGCCTCAGGAAATATGGCTACTTCGGTAACTGGATCAGTCTCATCCTCTATTAATATTATAAATTAAGGCTTGTACTTATGTAATACTTCATTATTACATCTATAGTATTATTTCAATCCTATAGCCATGTTTCCTAAGAAGTATGACCACGCTGAGATCGAGTCAAAGATTCAAAAATTGTATGATAAATATAAACTCGCACATCCAGAGACTGTAGTACAGATGCAGTCTGACTTGGGTGCGAGTTTTCCTTGTTGATCAAGCGAGACATATGTATGTAGTTATCCACCTCCAAATGTAACCTGAGTACTACACCTCGGGCATGCTCTGACCACAACGATGGAAGATGTAATCTTACGCTATCATCGTATGACCGGTAAATCAGCACTATGGTTACCAGGCACAGATCATGCAGGTATCGCTACCCAGACAAAGGTTGAGGCTAAGGTCAAGATAGATGAAGGCAAGACCAGATTTGACTACGGAAGAGTTCCATTTCTTGATAAAGTATGGGAGTTTGCGCTTGCTAATAGATCTACCATCATCTCTCAGATGAAATCGATGTGATCATCATTGGACTGGACACGTGAGTCATTTACTCTATCAGAGAAACTTAGTAGAGCAGTGCGCAAATCATTCGTTGAGCTCCATCGTCAGGGTAAGATATATCAGTGACATCGTGTAACTAACCGAGATCCAGTCAGTCAGTCAGTTATCTCAGATATTGAGGTAATTATGAAGGAGCAAGAGAGTAAGCTATATTATATTAAATACTTTGTCACGGGAGGGCAAAACTCAATCACCGTAGCTACTACTCGTCCTGACACAGTGATTGCAGACGTAGCTATCGCAGTCAACCCAGGAGATAAGAGGTTCAAATGATTGGTTGGTAAGTTTGTCCTTGCGCCAATTACTAATCGTAAGATCCCAGTGATTGCAGATGATTATGTTGATCCTGAGTTTGGTACAGGAGCACTCAAGATTACACCTACACATGATGCTAATGATTTTGAGATTGCTCTCAGACATAACCTTCCAATGGATATCTATGCATTTGACAAGGAGGGTCGTTATACAGAACATGCTGACGAGTTCGCCGGTGTACATATTGATGATGGATTTGATAATATTGTAAGTTTGATCCAAGAGAGAGGTAACCTGGAGCGTGTCGAAGACTACGCCAATAAGATTCCAACTAGCGAGCGTACTGGTGCTACAATCCAACCGATCATCACCAAACAACGATTTTATAATACATCACAGGCTGCTGCTGCGAGCGACAAAGCATTGACTGATGGTGAACTCAAGATCTATCCTAGCAGGTTCGAAAACGACTTTCATCAATGGATGGATAAGATTCAGCCTTGGTGCATCTCTCGTCAGTTATGGCGATGACATCGTATTCCAGTGCGATATGGATCTGACGGCCAGATGGCTATCGTAGACGAAGATGTAGTATTAGCTGCTTGTGTTGATGTACCTAATCTTCTGACTTTGGTCGTGTTTAACCTAATTGCTGATAGTAGACTTTCAGAGCAGTTTACTCTTGATGAGTTTATTGAGTTGATGCTATCTGATAGTATTGTTCCTATGGAAGGTAAGATTTATGAAGTATATTACGCCATCTACTCTGTCAAGTTTACAGGCAATAAAGCAATGTTAGAACAGCTTTCAACCCTGAACCTTTTATTTTCAACCCTGAACCTTGACCCAAGCAACACCGATATCATCCATCAGATTGGAGAGTTACTCGCATCAGCTACTCATATTATTGATGGAGATCAGTTTACACTAGATGTGGCAGCAATCGTATGATTTGATAATCCTATACAAGATCCTGACGTATTGGATACGTGGTTTTCATCATGATTATGGCCTATGACGACATTAGGACGACCAGAACAAACCCCTGACTATCAGAAATATTTCCCCCAGACAATGCTGGAGACTGGATCAGATATTATCTTCTTCTGGGTTGCGAGGATGACAATGATGTCCTATGATCTGACTGGCAAGATACCATTTCGTGATATTGTTCTACATGGTATGGTGCTGGATGAAAAAGGCAAGAAGCAGTCCAAATCATCAGGCAATGGTGTCGACCCACTTGAGGTGATTGAACAATATGGAGCAGATACCATGCGTATGGCGCTCATCACTGGTTCGACTCCTGGTAATCCCGTCAAGATTGGGATGGCTAAGTTTGATCAGTATAGTAGATTCATCAACAAACTCTGGAACGCCAGTAGATATGTAGTTACCAAGATCGTATGAGAAGATACGAAGACAGAATTTACCTATGAAGTAGTCAGACAACAACTTATCGATGGCATGTCACAGACCAATGACTTTGATCGCTGGATCCTGACAGGGCTCGATGAGATGATCTCCAAACAACACGAACTATTTGAGTCATACCAGTTGGGTGAGTTTAGCAGTCAGTTGATGACATTTGTACGGAGTAGCTTCTGTGACTGGTATATCGAGACGAGTAAGCAGATCTCATCACCGATGACCGATACGGTTATGATCTATACGATTAGTACATTATGTAAGCTGCTCCATCCATATATTCCGCATGTAACTGAAGAGTTATGGCGTCAGATAGGTATGACACAGCGACTTGCTATCCAGCCAGTAGCACAGGTCTTGGGTGAAATCAATACCAACGTGCATACACAGACTCTCATGTCACTGATCAGCGAATGTCGTAACCTCCGTAACCAAGCAGCAGTACCAAACCATGAAAAAGTCAGTATTGTGGTCACCGTTAATCATGACTTTGCACAATTGATCCAACAATACGAAGCACTAGTATGTGGATTGATTAGAGCTGATAGAATCATCTATCAGCCAACTATGGAGTGGTCAGAATTAGATCCTGTGATGTCTACAATGTTGTATGATATGAAAGTTGGCATCAAGACACAGGCTCCACAGCTCAACTGGAAAGATCATTTAGCAAGGCTACAGCTGGAGCTTGCAGATGAAGAACGCTTTATAGCAGATCTTAGACGCTCATTATCAAATCCAGAATTTGTTGAGAGAGCGCCAGCACATATTATTGAGACTAAGCGTACTAAGCTCACTGATCTTACTACTAAGATCGAGCAGATGCAGATCGAGATCGAGACTATTAAGATGAAAAATAAATAAAGATAAAAATCTGACAATGTCAGATTTTTTATATTAAGAAAAACTCCAACTTCAGTTGGAGTCTAATATTAATATAGTGCATTATCTTGAGGTGTGAGTTAGCACTAATCTTAAGTGTAATACACTATATTTAACTTATTAGTTGATAGAACCACTCACTGTAGTACCAGTAGCAATTTCACCAGTAGTCATACTACCGCTCATTACACCACCAGTAGATACTGATCCAGTAGCTATGCTACCAGTAGATACTGATCCAGTAGATACAGTAGCTGTCACAGCATCAGTAGTAGTAGCTATTAGATCAAATGAGATCTTAAGTTCTTCTTGCACCATACCTTCCCATTTTACTAGATTCCACTCTGATCTCTGGATGAAGAAGTTAGCTTTGATACTTGCTATTTGTCCGTTAACTACGATTGTAGCAGGGAATTCAATAGTCTTAGTGATACCATTGAGAGTGAGATCTCCTTGAGCAGTACCTCCATTATAGCTTGTGAGGAAGAATTTCGCTGTAGGATGGTTAGTGACATTGAAGAATCACTTAAGTTCATCCACCAACTTAGTATTCATCGTATCACCAGCAGGAATATCAGATACTACAATATCAACCATATTGATATCAAATTGTGCACCTACTACTTCACCACTAGCAACAACCAATACGCCATTAGTAATACTAAGTGTTCCAGTATGCATACCTCCCACTTTGCGAGCTTCCCAAGATAGTGTTGACCCACTTGCGATATCATAGTTTATCCCCTCAGGCAGAGCAGTGATAGAGTTAGGTTTGCGAATGATTACTGTAGACATCATGCTTTGATCCACATCATACGTACCCCACCAGTTCATTGGATCAAATTTAGCCAACAATCCGAATAATACTAAAAGAATTACAAGGAATGCCCATTTAAAATTGTTTGAAAACATTTGTTAATAAAAATAATAAAATAATACATACATAAAAATATGGATGTAGGGTGCTATTTCAAGACCTATTTTACTCTTTTAAATGTCCCACTCGCGACATCATTCATGTTTGACTTGATGAGTGAGATTGCATCATCTACACTGTCTCATAGCTCTTTGAGGGTAGGCATCGTTAATTTTGCAATCGAGCCGGATAAGCCTGTGGCATAGGTTTGTTGACATAACTGGGTATGTCTAACCGGATCATTGAGAGAGTCACGATATTGCTTATATTGGTAGGTCATTTCTGCAAGATCTTTTTTCATGGTGAGTGATTGCTCTTGGATGAGGATGATTTTTTCACAGTTTCCAAGTTGTTTGGGGTAACTATTGATCTCATTAGCATATTCTTGCTTTTGTTTACCCCATGATTGAGATGTTTCTACTAATAAGATTGATGTCTTTTTTACATGCTCAAAGTAACTCTTCACACACTTAATTGTGCTCAGGTTTCTTACTGATAAGAGTACAGTAGGTATAAGCTCTACCTGATCTTGGAGGAGCTGCAACAGTTGAGTGTAGGAAGTATCAATCTCATCCCATGTTGTGCCAATATTTCTTACTGCTCAGACACATTGCTGAATAATCTCAAGCTTAGAACGCTCTTGAGTTTTGTTCATATTGATTGCGAGCGTATTACCTAGTACTGTATCGCGATTTTGATCGATTGCCCACTTGAAATATTGTTGAGTCTGACTGAGGCTTGTGAGATCTCATGATAGGTAGTTAGACCATGAATCTAGTCAGCTCATGAGAGCACGATACCCTTCACTGCTCTTATCTGGGCCGATATACCCAAACCTATCACGTTGCCCTACAAAGCGTATTACAATGAAAATGACGATCCCAATTAGAAGTGCAATCATAAGGTGACCGATGAAGCGTCCAATATTCATTTGACAAAAAGGAAGTAAATCATTAGAATGAATTAATCTTTATTTTTAATATGTGTTTTATAATGCTTAAAACAATTATTTTGATCGTAGTAGTCTATTTGGTAGCTCAGTGTATCTATGTGTACAATACTGATGCGAAATTACGTGCTAAAATCAAGGACAAATCACTTGGTGAGATGATTGGTGCAATGTTATCTAAGGTAATCGACAATCACAAATTTTGGTATAAGGATTCTGACTTGGAGGATGCGGTAGAAGATATCAAAAGAGATGGCGCTAAGGTGGTAGCCAAAGCAAAGGCTAAAGCTGCTGACGTGGTAGCAGATGTCAAAGAAGAAGCTGCAGAAGCTGTAGCAGTAGCGAAGAAGATAGTAGCGAGCAACAGCAAATCTCCGAGAGGGGGAAAGGCTAAAGCAGAAGTTGCTAAAGCTAAAACTCCAACCAAAGTAAATAAAGCTGCGCCTAAGGCGAAGACAGCAAAGAAAAAATAATATTATAAATAGAAGATGCGAGTCCTATTTGCCATTGGTGGATATTATCGCATTTTTTTGTTCAGTATTTCATAGTGATACTACCTTGATATCCATGTGATAGCATGGATCATGATAAGTAAATGAAGCATGAACTCATGATTCAAGATCATAGATATTTCTTGTATTTCAGATTTTATTCGAACCATATTCTATTGCGAGTAGCAACGCTTGGATTCATTTTCATCTAATATCTCACTTAAATCAATTTGGATGAGACATTTTTCATGGCGTATGATCTCATCATTCAGTTCATCAGGTAAAATACCAAATCCCCGTATCTCCATATTTTTGATCAATCGATTGTTTTATTCTGATAATATAATCTACTGTGCTGGCATTGATTCAGACAAGACTTGTACGACCAGTAGATTGGTTATTGCCAATTTCATTATATCATTTATTGGTGGATCGAAGTTTGATATTATGTTGAGCGAGATTGTCTGCTGCATGATTTCGTGAATATTTGATAATACCGTTACTATAGTATGTATCAGTATTAAGAGAATCTATATCATCTAATTTCTTGATTGTTTCTGCTTTACCTTGCTTTATTTTTGCTTTTCTCCTAATTTCATTACGTTGTTTAATAGCTTGTTCTTCATGTTTGATTTGCTCAAAAATTACATCAATCGTTTTTTGATTGAGTGACTGCCATACACCAGGATCTATACGTTGTATCTGCATATATTTACTGATTTGCTCTTCATTCAAATCAAATTCTTGATGTAACTGACTGGTGACGATATGTGCTACGCTAGTAAGCTCTCATTGATTCTGTGGAAATTCTTTCTCTTGTTTGATATAATTAAAGAGTGTCTCATATATAATTTGCCTCACGACTTCATTATGTTTTGGTGAATATTCGGTGCTATCAAGATGAGTGATGAGATCTCGAGTTTCTGGTTTGAGGTTGAGCGTAGTATCTTTTTTGAGCTCTTCAATATAGTCATTTAGATGAAGAGTTTGAATAAATCCTAAGTAGTGAATATCGTTAGCTAGCGCTTCATATGTAGAATATATTGTTTGGTTAATCACCCCAAAGGGTGCATCATTTGATGGGGTCACTTCGGTCTGTTTGAGTTTTGGTGATTGCGGACTAGGAGTTATTTCACTTGACTGCAAATTAATCATGAGAGCTAGTCACATTAGCTTGAGAGCATGTTTAATGTTATTTGGATACGAGAAATTACTTAGCTTTTCCATATGCTGTACATAGCGGTTTTAACCACGATTTCAAAGTATTATATTATTATTCTATAGATTATAGTTGACATAATAAAAAAGACTTGCAAAAAGTGAGATATTTGCTATTAGTAAATTAAACAAAAAACAAAAAAATTATGTCTAATACTTACATTATTTCCCTCTTTGTCTTATTTGGTGCAGCATTGTTGTATAAAGTAAGAGAAAATATCAGAATTTTATCTTGGGCTAGTTCTCAGTTAGGTCAAGCTTGTTTAGTTTGGGGAGGATTATCTCTCTTTATTGAGAAGTTTGGAAGAACTTTATCTGTTGATGAGTTTAAGATTCATATCTTAGAGCAAAATACTACTTCAAATCTAGTTTTTTTTGTATGTGGATTGATGATTTTATTGCTCGTCTGGTGGGATAGAAAAACTTATTGTTCAAGGTAATTCTCTGGGTAATTCTCAGAAATAAAAAGTCTCGGTATTTTTCGAGACTTTTTGTATTTTTAGGTTGGTTTGAAGTATGGATTGCTTCGTGCCTTGCAATGACGAGGAGGCGAAATTATGTTTCTTTTTATTTTTCTCCAGCTAATTCCTTGAGCTGATCTCTTATCTTGGCTGCTTCCTCAAACTCCCAAGCGTCGACATGGATCTTGAGTTGCTTTTGTAATTCATAGACCATCATGGCTTGCTCAGCTTTGGTCATACGTTTGAGACGTTTGGTCTTGCCACGAGTCAATCACCCAAAAGTCTGACTGGATTGTAAGTCAGCATCTGTTTTCACACTATCAAGTTGCTTGATGTTGGAGACTGCCATCTGTGGGGAGATGTCATGAATCAAATTGTGTTGATGCTGGATCTGACGACGACGATAGGTCTCGTAGAGTGCTTTGGTCATACTCTCTGTCATGGTATCAGCATATAAGATCACTTCACTATCGGGGTTACGCGCTGCACGACCGATGATCTGGATGAGTGATGTAGTAGATCTAAGGAACCCTTCCTTGTCCGCATCCAATATTCCGATAAACGTCACCTCAGGTAGATCGATTCCCTCTCTGAGAAGGTTGATACCCACTAGTACGTCAATCTCCCCACTACGAAGTTTATTGATGATTTCCCAGCGATCGTTGGTAGCGATTTCACTATGGAGATAATAGGTCTTATATCATTTGCTCACTAGGAAATTTGTCACCTCTTCAGAGCTCTTCTTGGTCAAAGTCAGAATCAGAGATCTTCCTCATTTGGCAATATTACTATCCAATTTACTAAATAGATGTTCCAAAAAAGCAGGTCCTCATTGAGGAGAGTTTTTTGGGTCGACTTGGAGATAGTCGGACATATTGGGGAGAGTAGTGATGTTATGTGTAGTGGTGTAAATTTTGGACATGGAGATATTATAGTGAAGATGATCGTACAATCAATTCTATCCTTATATAAGAAAATATAGAGCACAATAATTTATAAGATTATTTCACTCCAAAAAACCATGGTAGTCTGCTTCTACTATTCCAGTATCTAGTCCCAGCGGCGAGCGCCGTCGAGCTTCATCAGTCCATATTGACGACATGATATTTTCAGTAAAATACCTTCATTTCCTGAATCTTAGCTGCGAGAGCGGGAAGTGTGTATCATTCAATTGTGACTCACAGATGTGGCTTTCCATTCATATCTATGATAAGAAAGGTTCTGGTTGCCTTGCGTTGTCGATGAGATATATTGGCTGTAATATCAGTAAGAATCTGACCAGATTGGATGATCTGAGGTCCAGTATATCGAGCCCATATACCTGTGGTGGGCACAACAATATCATTATGAGATAGTTCTACTGTATTAGATTTATTACGATAGATTAAGGTTACGGCCAGATTCTTATCTAATCATTTACTAAAGAACTCCTTGACCATTGATCTGATGACTCTGATTCCGTCCACAATTCTTCCTGCAGGCTGGAAGCTATTGCTTGCACCATGATAGGTAAAATAACCAGCATTAGTCACGAGATCAAACTTATGTTCAGACTGAAGCTTTCTTGCATTGGTACCACTTGCGTTCCATATAGGCTGGATACTAGATTTAAGAGCAAATAAATATACGCCGCTACTCATATACAGGTCATAAGATCACTTAGATTCACGGTAATAAGGATGTTTGATCGTCCTATCTACTCGAGCTCACGATGACACATCAGTAGCAGGGTTATATGCATAAGTCTGACTGATTCATCCTAGTAGTACAATGATTGCGATGAGATATTTCATATTAATTTTGCTCTACGGTAATAGTATATCCGTTACCATTGATGATGATATCTTCATCAAGAGTGCCATCGACTGTGATAGTCTGTCAGCCCACTGTAATACTCATAGCTGAACTACTAGGACTGGCTGGCATTGTAGTAGTGTTTGTTTCGCTTGGTACTACTGTGTTATTTGCATTATTGGCGTCGACTTCATCCCATATTGTAGTGCCAGTATTGATATCTCCACTAACGGCAGCTCATGTCTGACTATCTGCACTTCGACCAATTGTGACAATATTTGATCATCCACTTATCTGACTATCTCCAGTGTTTGTATCACCACTCATGACTTCTCCGCTTGTGATAGCTGGAGCTACTACTTGAGTAGGCAGCATGAGGCTGTAGTCTAATGGTTGACTGACCTCTACTCACAACCACTTGTTGATCTGAATATATGCACGATCGTTGAGTACAGCAAGAGTATCGATCGCATGTTGTGGGAGGTAGTTAAACCAGCTCCAGATCGCCAGAGCAAAGAGTATTAGAAGCATCATGTTCCTAAAGGTGTGATGTGTAGACTTTGGCACGACATCAGTTTGAGATAGTTTTGATTCTTTCATAGCAAAAAAGATAGAAATTAAATCTATCTCTTTTGTATGTAATCATCGTGATAATTCAAGGGCTTCACTAGAACTAACTTGCCAAAGTTCTCTTATTTCGTGTTTAGTATCTGCTTCATCTGGTAGATCTCCTTGGTTTGAGTCTTAATGATATTGTTGGCAAACCTTCTGAGATCTTCTCTAAATGCTGCTCATTCAGCAGTTGTCTTAATGAATTGATCTTTTTCATTCATGATTTCAATCAGCTTTTTTGCCATATCGACAGCTCATTGATGATGCACAATCATATCTTCAGTCCACTGCTTGTCAGTTTGTTCTGGCGTAAGTCCAGTAGTAGATCTCATCATAGGCATGTATCACATTCCTTCATATTTCATACCAGAGTATCGCTGAGCGAGCCATCATTGCATCATTTGGATTTCTTTTGCTTGCCCTGCCACGATACCACTCGCTAGTGCGATGAGATCAGGCTTAGTTGTAGTTTTGAGTAGAGTAGTACTCGTATCAACGGCCTCCTGATGATGTGGGATCATCAAAGTGATAAAATCAAATTCTGACTGTACCATGTCTGCGTGATTCATTGTGTGACCTGACATATCTTTATGATCGCTTGTAGAAGATCATTTGCTAAAATAAGTTTTACATGCAGCCATCGGCATCATATCACATACTTTTTTGATTGTTTCACCATAGGTTGTTTTATTAGCTGGATTCATGATGATATCACAATTTTTTCCACCTCACATAAGACATCCGTGGATGGTGTTTTCATCTGCAGCCGGGAGAGACGTCGATCATGAATTTGTTTCGATAGGTTTTTTGCTTAGTGAGCATCATGCGAGAGTAGCAAGTACGATCAAGCTTGTGCTAAGAGTTAGTAATTTGTTCATTAGTAAGAAAAAATATATAATAAAAATACGTATGTGTGGTATATAGTATCAAATAATCCTGTGGCAATAACTTTTTTTGAGTATTTATTCGCATATAGCATTACTCCATAGCCATTTTACAATCTTCACAAGCTTTAGCACAGTCTGCATAACCTCATGCTTTGCAAGATGTAGCACATTTTTCACACACTTTGCAACACATTATACAGGCATCTTTATAGAATTCTGATCATCTTGAGCTCATATTAAGACATAGTTTACAACAATCGATACAATCCTTACATAGTTTTGCACACTCGACATTACCATCCTTTTCACATTGGATGACACATTGTTCGCATGCAGCAATACAATCAGTACAATATTTATCACAGTTTGAGTTCATCATCATAAGTTTTATTAAAAACTAAAATGTTATAACCTTACCACAGGACAAGATTAGTGTACGCTTAAATTTATATAATGCAATAGTAAGATGTTTAGTATTACTAGTGATGATTTGGATCATCTTCATGTTTAGGTTGTGTGATGGTGATCTCAGTAGTAGTTGGTAGATTTGCGATAGATCATGATGATTGTATTGTGGTTTCATTACTTACTTGCTCTCCATGATGTCCTCATGTTACTCCAAAATAGCTTTGAGGTAGGATTTGAGTCAGAGCATACAAAGCTCATAGTAATCATATACTGATTATTCATCAGATCGCAAGTGATTTGGTGAGATTGTATGTTGTTAGTCACTCCTTGAATGGGAAGATAAGTGTTGAGACAAACCATCCTACTGGTATAACCCATAAGCTTCTCAGAGGACTATCCAAGAAGTGTTGAAATCATCCTGATACCATACCAATAGCAATCGAAAACACCAGACTTCAGATAATAAGTTTGAGATAATCTTTTTGTCATCATTTGAGATATTCTGCAATTGTAAATAATAGTATCCCAATGATTGCAGTAATCAAGCTTCTGGTACCGGAGAAGAAACCGTGAGTGATAGATCATCATATCAGTCAGATTCAAATATATTCCATGAGAGATATAAGATGTTGTTTGTTGTAGGTCATTAGTATAAAATTTTAGATAAAATAGAATTATAAAATTTAGCACTCTCATCACATACCCACCACACAAGTCTCCGTTGGTGGCTTACCTCTTTCTGGACAGATAGCAGAATACATACATGATAGGTCGGTTACTGAGTCGAGCTGTGATTGAATTTGTTCATCAGTTTCTGCTCCATATGATATCAGGATACGATCCAGATCACTAAATTCGTATGCCATGAAGTCTGTCATGAGTTTGTCATTGACAAAGAATTTGAGTATTTTATCTCCTTCATTACAATAGCTTTGACTATCATCTAGTGTAATACATGTTGATGTGAGTGAGATCTTAAGTGAAGCAAGAAAATCTGCAATTGTCTGAGTAGTAAGGTGCTTGTGGATATTTCATCCATTATTATCATGAAGATGTTGCTCTTCGTCAAGATTATTACCAGTGGTAGATTGATATTTGTCACCACTGAGACTAAACTCTGTATTGTTGATAAATAGTTTAAAATCAGCGTGTTCATGTACTTTTTTACCTCTTGGTTTCTTGGGGTTTTTGAGGAGTTCTGCTTTGATGAGAGTTCTAAACTCTTCGATATTTCTTGGATTTTGGATTCTCTGACCATTGAGGAAGAATGCTGGAGTACCGGTGATCCCTAGTTTTTCTCATTGTTTCTTGTCTCTCAAGACTCTATCTTGCACAGACTGTGATGCAACATCAGACCTAAACTTCTGGATATCAAGTCAGATTTTTTGTGCATATGAGACAAATTGTTCTTGGTTTACTTGTCTTTTTTCTCATCGCAATGACTGAGTCTCAAACAATAGATCATGCATCTGCCAAAACTTACCTTGCTGACCAGCTGCTTGTGCTGCATATGCCGCGGTTGATGAATTACTATGTCACGGGAGAGGGAAGTAACGAACTACGATCTTCATATCTCCGGAGAATTCCTGATAGAGTTGCTTGAGGATTGGATAGTTGGCTCCACATGCCTCACACTCAAAATCCAGATACTCAGTGAGCACTACGGTGGCATCACTTGCTCACTTGGATCGGTCATCCTCTTGTAGTTCGATGCTTGATCATAGATTGATCATATTTTTGGCTACCGCAACATATCATATTACTACTAGTGCAATACATCACACAACCCATCATCGATATGATTTTGTAGTGGATAAAGGATATACTCCTTTTCCATATTGTTCTTGATTAAGTCTTTTTTTACGTTGTGTGTTTGATTCCATATGAATACTACTAGGGGAATGATAAATTAATGTAGGTTCTAAGTTAGAGAATTAATGTCTATCTTTTGTATCAAGTAATTTTTGAAATTCTATTATTTCACTTGATTGGGTATTGATGACATCATTTGCAAATTTTACAATTTCTGGTTTTTGGCTTATCTCAAGTACTTGTTCTGCCATTTTGATTGCTCATTCGTGATGCTTGATCATGTCATCCATAAATTGATCCTCAAGATCATGTCATGAGACTTTATCAAGTGGTCTCATCATATTTTGGTATGTAGGCTTATAGCTACTTGATGGATATCGAGAAGTTAACCACCCCTGGAGCATAGTAATTTCACTACTTTGTCCATCCACAATAGCTTGAGCTATTTTTTTGAGCGTTGAATTTTCTCATTTAGCTACAATAATTTTAGCAGTATTTACTGCCTCTTTATGATGTGGTATCATTTCAGCAATGAATTGTTCTTCACTAGTGATAGCTGCATGATTCATTTCTGCCATAGTATCATTTCACATTCAATCCATATTTTTTGAATCGTCAGGAATTGTTTGTTGCTGTGCTATCGGGTTTTGTATAGTGGTATTTTCTGTTACTTGTTTGTCAGAACATCAAGCAAGAAAAAGTGTAGTCAGAATTACAGAACTAATAAGAAGTGTTTTCATGGGTATAAAAAGGAATAATTAAAAGAGTAATATATGTCAGATTTATTGATATTGTTTTACTAATCAAAGGTTATTTCATTATTTGCATTATTGTTTTGTTTAGTAGGAGCTTTATTGAAGTGGTAGAATACTCATGGTCTAATAAACAACTCAATTGCAGTAGACACAACCAATCATCGGAATGTTACAATCGCAATTGGTCATAAGATTTCATTACCAGTATCTTTGGCCGCAAATACCAATGGCAGCAATCATAGTATTGCAGATAGCGCTGTCATTGATACAGGCACCACTCTTTCGAGCGATCATTTGATGATAGTTTGCTGATTCCAAGGTAGTCAATCTACTAAATATAGATGTTTATAGTGGTCAATTAACATGATACCATTACGTCCCACAATGCCCATTAGTGCTATAAATCATACAAGATGCGCAGTAGAAAGTACTCATCATGATAGCCATACTCAAATCATTCATCATAACCATCATGTGAGAATATCCAGTAAGAGCTGTGCAACAATTCTTCCAGAACGGAAATGAAGATATAATACGCCACATATTCCTAACAACACAAAGACAGTCACAATAGACAATAGTAGAGATGATTCTTGTTGTGCTTGATATAATCATTCGTAGGAAATACGATACGAGTTGTCAAGTTTTAGGTCTTTCAGTTTGACTTTGATATCTTCTACTACATCCACGATTCCTCTATCTTGAGTAAATCATTGAATCACTATTCTTCTCTGACCGTTTTCATGGTTGATCATGTTTCTGGCTTTGGACTCATTGATCGTAGTTAGGCTTCCTAGAGTCACTTGCTGTCCACTTGGACTCAATACTGGTAGCGCAGATAGTCTTTGTATTGATCACTTGAGTTCTGGATCATATGTCACAATGATAGGATATCTTAGCTGCCCATCAATAATTTGCGACACCTCTTTTCCTCATATTGCTGTTTCGATTAGTTCTTTGACTTCATTATTACTGATCCCATACAGTGATTGATTAACTAGGTTTGGTACAGCAATAATGGATGGTACTTTGGTTTGTGGTTCGAGACTTGCATTGATCACTCCATCGACTCATTCAATCATAGCAAGCATCTGTTTACCATATTCTTCCAGTTTATCAATATCTGGACCATATAGTTTGATAACCAACGGTGCCCTGATTCATGAGACCAATTCTTCAACACGATGTGTGATTGGTTGTCATATAGATATCACAGCGTATTGTTTATATTCTTGGATAATTTTGTTAATTTGATTATAGATTTGTGCTTTTTGATCGTTAGTTACTTTGATTCCTAGCTCTGCTTCTATCTCAGCATTGTTAGATCATTGAGCATGAGGATCTGCATCCGCTCTTCATAAGATGGTTGCTGTCGACAATATTCATGGGATCTGAGCTAGTTCCCCAGCAAACTTTTCGGTAATTCATAGTGTGTATTCCAGTGAGCTTCATGGCTTAGTGGTGATTCCTATCGTATAACTTGTCTCGTTGAATGGTGGTAATCACTCTTTTTGTACATTGAAGTACATCATTACGGTAATAGGCAAACACAATAACGCTCAGAATAGTGCTTTTTTAGGATGATTAAGACTTCGTTTGATAGGATGGATAGCAAGATCTTTTAGTTTTTTTGTCAGCCAAGTATCTTCTTCTTTTTCGATAATCTTATTGATTCTCTCGTTTTCTGCAGCGAGATTCTCCGTTACCTGATCATCTTTAGTTTCATAGAGTTCTGGGTATTTTGTATGGTATTTTCTCTTGATCCATCATGGCAATATATAGGAACAGATTGCAGGTACGAAGGTAAGTGCTACAATTAAAGACACCCATGAAGAGATGAGATATGCAGTACCAATAGGGGCAAGTAGCTTCCCATCTAAACCAGGAAGCATAAGAAACGGTATAAATACAATCATCTGAAGGATGGTAGCAAACACAACACTTCATCTTACCTCTCTGGATGCATCAAAGATGATCTTCCACCACTCATGTTGCTTGTGTAGTGGGCGTAGATAGTTTTCTTTGAGTCTTCTATAGACGTTTTCCATATCAACAATAGAATCATCTACCAGTTCACCAATTGCAATTGTCAGTCCTCACAAGATCATAATATCGATTCATATGCCAAACACCTTAAACACAATTGCTGTCAGTAAAAATGTAATTGGTAATGATAATAACACAATGATCGTAGTCCTTATGTTCACTAAGAACATTGCAATCACAACTGCGACGATGATCATGGCTTCAATAAGTGACTTTTGTACATTATGGAGTCATTTTTCTATGAAGTTTCATTGTCTAAATAGCTCTTTATGTAAGACTACTCATTTCGGTAGATTTGCTTCGATGCTCGTGATTTGTGCTTCGATTTCCTCAGTAAGAGCCATTGTGTTTGCTGATGGTATCTTCGAGATACGAATAATGACTCATGGTTTACCATCAATCAACGCATCTCATCTTCTTTGAGCGTTGGATCATTGCGTAATTGATGCGATATCATTAATGATTGTTTTTCATACCTCGTTTTGAGTGATCTGGATAGATCAGATATTTTTATTATTTCCTGGAATTGGCATAATAGATACTGGGAATTCGGTAGTCTTCTGTAATACTACTCATCATCCTGCCGGGAAAGTACTATTTTCTAGTGCTGCGATGATATCTTCATTACTTACACCACGAGAGACAGCCTTATTGGGATCGATCTCTATGGTATATTGTTTAGGACTTCATCACATGATGAGGAGATTAGATATTCACTGAATATTGGTGAGGGTTTGTCTAATACTCGACTCAGCGATTCATCTCAATTGTGACTGATCAATACTAGGATCATCAGAACTCAATCATATTCGCAATATCTCTCATAATAGTGCCGTCTCTGGAGCTACACTGGTATGTACTCATTCAGGTAGACTTACAGATTGCATTCTCTCAAATACTTGTTGACGATTAAGGCTTGTCTTGGATCATCGATCAAATTCTACATTAATCACTGACAATCCAAGTGCTGAACTACTTCTTACTGCTTGTACTCCGGGTATAGTTGCAAAGGTTCTCTCGAGCGGCATCGTGACTACTTGTTCGACATCTTGTGCTCATAATCATTCTGCTTCGGTAAATATTGTGACGCGTGGTCTATTGAGATCGGGTAATACATCTACGGGGAGTTGTGTCATCGATCGTATACCCAACATGATCAATATCACATATGCAATCATAAACCACAATCTATGACGCAATGCTGCTTGTATAATTGCATTAAACATCAGTTTGATAAAAGGTTATAAAAATAAAATTACTTTGTGGTCATCTTTACAGTCATACCATCCGATCGCTCTCATGATGGTATATTTGCTACTACTGTATCGCTGGCCTTGAGTCACATATTGATATAACTATTATCTCACTGAGTATATCATACTTCTACAGTCCACTTCTTAAGAACATTAGTTGGTAGTACTTTGTAGACAAATGTATTTCCTTCTTCATCAGTTCATAGCGCTGTAGTTGGTATCTGTACAACAGATGCTCCGTTGAGTCACTGTGATGATACTCTAATATTAGTACCTAATGGATAGGGATTCTTTCAGTTAGTGAAATCTCCTTCGACTGTGACTGTTTGGGTATTTTGATTTACTGATTGTGCTATTCTTTGTATCGATCATGCAATCGCTAGATCATCTCATCAGAGGTTGATTTGAAGAGATTTTCACATTTGTAATTTAGCAAACTCGGCAACAGGTACTTCAAATCTGACAAATGAATCACTGATAGAATTGAGTCATACAATATCAAATAGTGGCGTACTTGTATCAATACTTTGTCAAACAACTACATTTTTGCGAGAAATAGTTCAGGCAAAAGGAGCGGTAACTACAGTAGATTTTACAGTAGATTGAATTGCTCATATTGCATTTTGATTTGCTTGAAGCTCAGCTTGAGCTTTTACAATATCAGCTTGTGATTCAATGATCATCTTTTGTATATCAAATGCTCTCAGAGATTGATCTGAATTAAGCTCAGCAAGTAACTTTTTCTTTTCTGCGTCAAGCAATTCAATCTCTTTGGCAAGAAATAGGATTTCCTGATCTAGTCAAGCAAGTTCGGCATTCGCTTGAATAATGCCTCCAGATGCTATAGCATTAGATCAGACTAGTTCTTTTTGCAACTCTTTATATTTTGAGAGTATTGTGGTGAGTCAAATATCTTTATCTGTATATGCATCTATAAGAGCATCGATATCTTTGTTTAGTTGTATTGCTGTATAATTATCATATGTTACTGATAGTCATAACAAATCAATTCACTGCTTGAGAGTTTTCTCGGTCAGCATAGCTAAAGCAAATCTTTCTTGTGTGGATAGTTTTTCTCGATTTCAATATTGATATAGAGTCTCACTCATTAAACCTAAATATACGAATCTCTTTTCGCTATCTCTTGCTCACCAGTAGATATTAAGATTAAATTCTTTTTCAAATCATTTATATTGGATTTCACTTTTTGCAAAAACCTTACCCATTGTTGCAATCGCATTTTGAATTGATCACTGTAACTCCTTTTCAGCTGTTTGTTGTTTTTCTTCATTTAATCACACAGCAGATTGACTTGATATCTTACTCGCTTCAACGACTTGTTTCTTTACATTAATTTGAGCTTTCAGATTATTAATTTTTATTTGTAATTGCTGTTTTTGTGTATCTATTCATATCTCTATCGCTTTTAGTTTTTGATCATATACGTTTTGCGTAGCATTACCTGGTCATCATAGTTGTAGTTCTAAATATTCTGCTACATTACGAGAGGCATTTAGTTGTCATTGTGAAATTGCAATGTCAGCTCTTTTTTCTGCAAGTAGTGCAATAATTTCTGGTGAGTTACTTGCTGTTGAAATACTGGCTACAGTTTGTCATTTTTTGACTGTATCTCATAGATTCACATGGAGTTTGGTCACGATTCATTCACGAGATGAAAATATACTACCATATTCATCAGACATAATGATTCACGGATATGACTGATTAATAATGTTTTCTGCTTGGACTTCTTGAGGGCTTACAAATGTATCGCCAGAAAATGTTGTTGTGGCTCCTCATAGTTTTTCGGCTTCTTCATCACTATGTCCTCCATGAGCAAATGTGTTGCTGATCCATATCGTCCCCATAATAAATCATAGCAAAAACACACTCGCTGTCTGTAGTTTGGGAGTTACTGTGAGGTTAAATATCCTGAATGTTGGTAGTTCGAGTAACTGTACTCATATGTAGTTGAGGCCGTCGTCAGTACGATCTAATAATTGGTTGATTGATTGTCTGATTTTCATGATATGAAAAAAAATAATATAAAAAAGCTGTTAACAAAAAATTGCTAATGTTTTTATATTATATGATTCTGACTGTTACTCATATACGAGGAGCGATACTCTCATAGGGAATCGGTGGTCATAGATTATCGATATTGAGTCATATATAGGTTTCTGATGGGTTGACATCTTCAGAAGCAAAGACTATCTCATGATGGCGTTGATCATGTATTATGATATATATGCATCTATATGATGTGATTATTTTGGATTGCTCAACACTACTACAAGTAGTCTCACAGGCTACATCATCACATCACTGTCATCATTGCTCTATATGTTCGTGAGCAATATTGTGCTCATGTGCATGTTGTACGGTAGAACTATCACTCTCATGATGATCGTCCATCATCACCAAATGAGAAAAAACCGACTGACTATATCAGTATAGAACTATTAATAATCATAAGGTAATTTTCTTGAAGAGCTTCATCTTTTGATACATGATAATATAATTTATTTTTTTTGCAAGAGAATGTTATTGTCTAATCTTATGTTAAAGTGACATTTGTCTGTCGATATATCTAACACATCATTCGCAACATCCAGACTGCCATGAGGCACATTCCTCATTGTTCGATTAAGCTGGGTCGTCATAGTGGCGTGGTAGCCTTACTTCACATGCAGGCACATCTGACAGTAGATTGTTTGGCCATCAATACTCAGACAATTCATATACTGGTAATGCCGGTAATGATTGCTGCCACAATATTTGTTGCTAGCCAGTATTGCATGTATGTATCCCACAAATATATTACTCATAATCAGATCTCAATCAATGGGAAAATATATCCATATCATGACACGAGTCTCGCAAGTGGATCATATTGGCGGAACATGGACACGAATCCATTCAGATCTACAAGCTTTATTAATCAAAACACCAGAAATCGGACTCACATCAGGACTTGCATGTCCATCATGCTTCATCGATTATAATCATAGTAGACATGACTGATCAGGTAAGTGATGAGTAAAATAACACTGATTCAAATAATAAGAGGAGAATATTGTTTCATAAAAAAAATAAATAATAGAAATATAAATGATTACTCACTAGACTATTTATGTTAGCTTTACGCTAGAATAATCAGTATAATGGATAAAAGAGAGTTTATTTTTTTGCTACATCCCAAGTTCTAATAAGTTCCTTGACAAATTGATCTACCTCGTTTGCATCTTGTGACGCGAGAAAATGGGTACCGCAACATTTAAGATGATTTTCGAGTAGTTTATTGTTGACTGATTTAAGCAATCACATAGCAGCATTGACCTGACTAGCGATATCAGCACAGTATTTATCTTCTTCGACCATGGTCATAATTTTATTGATTGTGCCTACTGCTTTTTTGAGTCCGAGGATGATGTCTTTTTGTGATTGTTGATTTTGAGCGATCATTGCTGATTGTATTACAAAATAAATTCCCCATGGTTTTGGTTTGAAATTAGTTTGGTTTTCCTTACAGTAGTAGTTGCATATGTTTACTAAAGGTCACCGATTAGTTTCTGGTGATTTTTTTGTTGAAAATTATTATTTGTTGCAGTGTGAGCATCACGCTTTAGTATCGTCTGATGTTGAAGTAGCAGATGCGTCACCGCATTTACAGTCAGTACATGTACAAGCCTTGCTATCGCAACAATTACATCCATCGACACATTTGCAATCGACACATGCACAATTAGTACATCAGCATTGAGTAGTAGTATTCATGATAGTATTGGGTTAGAAGGGTAAAATTTTTCTTTATTTGATATATACCTAACCATAGGGTACGGTTATAATATGTAAAAAAAATATAAATGCAAGAGAATTTTATCACATTGATTTCTCATTCACAAACAATATCAATAGATGTATGAAACTAGTCAAAAATTTTATTATTTGAAGTATGGTGTGTTGGTCCATTGTATCCAGTGCTTTTGCTGCTTCATGATCAACCACTACATGAGTTAAGCTTACTCGAGACAAATGATTTGTCGCTCCAGCAGAATCACAGCGTATAGTTTATGTTCCTGATGTAGTGATGAGATCACTGGTGCGCAACTCAACATCATATGTGCAGCTTAAGCATCAGATTAGGCTATATCTCATCAAGCAACTGATGGAGCAGTGATATACTCGTTTTGTGACCCATCCATACGCTAATACTTGGTCAGATGGAGCAATCATAAGTTCTCGCTATGGTACATATCAACTCAATCAAGAGATTATGACTACTGATGATTTAGACTTATATTTGGACAAGAAACTCAGAAAGACTTATACCAAATTACCACAAACACTGGAATGACGCAAGCTTCTGCCATGGTCTGGACTAGTCATCAATGAGTCAGAATATAGTATATTTAGACCAATTTATTTGTTTGTACAGGCATGAGATCTCGAAGTACTAGGATATGAGATGGTGTCACATAGAGTTCGTACCAACCATGATCCAGCATATAGAAGACACAATATTCTGACTGCGTTCAATTTTTTGTGACATGTGATGGTATTGAATTCAGGTGATAGTGTAGGTGTATTACGTGATATTGGTTACGATCCCATTGCTCAGCGTAACTATATGGAAGGTAGAGCAATTGTAGATGATGAAGAAATTCCCAATTATGGATGAGGGATCTGTGGTTCAAGCACTGCTGTTTATCAGGGTACAGTAACCAATAAGGCACTCGCTATCAAGTCCAGAAATCACAGTAGACGATACACAAACTTATACAAAGCAACGATCAATGGTGAGTGGATTACAATACCAGGAATCGATAGTACAGTGTACTCATCCAATTCTGATTTGATGATTCGTAATACTCGTGCATATCCTGTGATTATCGTTGCAAACTATGATGGTAGCTATGGATGAGAAGAGCAGGTATTTACTTTTGCCAAGGCGCAGGATCGTGGTTGGATCACATATCTGGATCATAGTTCCTATAAGTCCAAAGATACACAAAATAAGGCTATCACGGTCAACTGTTACCGCTGGAATATTAACGGAGCGATATCAAATAGGTGCTATAAGAAAGTGCAATAAAAAACCCACAATGTGGGTTTTTTGATCTGAGTGATTAGCATTAATTCATATTTAGATCTATAGGAATCATGTCAGTTCATGCTAATTTTAAGTTTTTCACTAAATTTAAAACTTCTTTTATGTATTGATCGCTACTATCTGTACCTAATAAAGTTAAGTGAAATGATATCCAGCCATCTGATCAAACCTGAGTTAATCATTCAAACGTATATATATCATATGAATCGCTGTATTTAACTACTAAACGCTGTCCTGCATTATTAGTAAATATAGTTCATCAGTAAGTAGTAGCAGATAACTTCAGTAAATCAACTGGATTTTTAAATGTCCCCCAAGTATTAGACTTTCGCTCACTAGTACTATCTCGTTCCGTAATCTCTATTATTGAACCACCAGAATATAAGGTTGATCACATCGTAATACCAATATATTTTTCTGTTTCCGTATCAATATCATATTGTAGTGTTGATCACTTTATATCAAGACCAGATAAAATATACTCTCATAGAGTGATTGCAAATGAACCAGTATCATTGTCTGACTTATTAATCTGGTTATGCATATCTTGCGTATTATTTGTTGTAAGCTCATTATTAATAAGTTTTGACTTAGGGGCTACACTACTTACTATATTATCATTCTTCTTCATTGGTCTGAGTCTGAGGAAGTTGGTATAGTCATCACCTCTGACATAAGTATCATCATAGACATCTACATCATTAGGACGAGCGGTACGAGTAGGTACGGTAGGGAAGGATCTACGAGGTAGTCTTGCTGTTTCCTTGGCTGCTTTTTTGTCTTCTTCGTCTTGAGTATCTTTGTCAGTTGTGACAGTAGATGATCTTTTGAATAAGAAAGAATTGAATACAGTTGGTTTTACATAGGTATCATCTTCAACATCAACATCATCACTAGCTTGAGTGCGTTGATTTGCTGTGGTTCAGCGAGATTGAGTTATTTTCTCTGAGATACTAGGAGTTGTATATTGAGGATCAATCATAAATTCATATGATTCTCATACAATTGAGCCTGAATTATTTATAACATCAAGCTTTATACTGTGTTCCTCATCGAGCAATAAACTTAAAGCTACTCATCCATATCATCATTCAACTAATTTTCATCAATCATAGTTAGAGTTATTATTTTTTATGGAAATTCTTACTAGTCAGGCTATTCAATATCGAGTGATACGATATTCTCAGACTGGGCTTCATCATGACTTAGTTTCACTTCAATCTACGAAGGAGTACTCTACATGAGATAGCTCACCTCATGGTTTAATCTCTCATTCTAGATCATTACCTTTCTTTTTAAGAGTTGCAACCATTTCATCAAAAGTTTCACCATTCGGTCCGCTATCATCCAAAGCAGCTCTATATATTTCATTATTCTGATCCAGATCATAGGAATATGCCAGTTCCTTGACCTCATACACAAGTGAGTTTCTGATTCGGCCTAATAGTGATAGAGATTCAGTGTTATCAGACCCAAACCATGATAGATATGAGGCAGATGATAGTCACTGTAGTGCTTGAGTAGCAACCATTGCTACGATGAGTGTTTTGGTGAGGAGTTTGTTGTTCATGAGAGTACGTAAGTAATAATCAATATATTATATATAATAAAGTATAATTTGTCAATAAAACAGGAATAGTCTTGAAATACGTCAGAATTCCCCTATACCACAATCATGAAAAATTATAAATTACTCACTGCCTTTGCAGTATATTTTGTTACAATTTTATTAATCTCTAATATCGTCTCGACTAAGATTGTCAATCGGGGTGGATTTGTGCGAGATGGTGGGACACTTCTGTTCCCGCTGAGCTATATCATTGGTGATGTGCTGACTGAGGTGTATGGTTATGCTACCAGTCGTCGTGTGATCCGGATGTGAGTGTGGGCTCAGCTACTGATGTGATTGACTGTCATGCGGATCTGATGGATGCCAGCAGACGTGAGCCGGACAGCACAGGATGCGTATATGCAGATATTATGATTTACTCCCAGGATCATTGCTGCGAGTTTGATAGCATATTTCGTCTGAGAGTTTATTAACTCATATATTCTCGCCAAGCTCAAGATCTGGACCAATGGTAGTAAACTATGGATGCGTACTATTTGATCTACCATTATCTGACAGGCGTTTGATACAGTATTGTTTATCATGATTGCATTTTATGGTGTATTTGATACACAGACCATCATTGCTCTTATGGTAAGTAACTACATCCTTAAGGTTGGTATTGAGATATTATTTACACCACTTACCTATCGAGTAATCGGTAAGATGAAGAAGATTGAGTCAGAAGATTACTATGATACTAAAACTAATTTTAGACCGTGGTAGATTTTAATTACTATATATTAATTGATATGACTCTTGGAGTATTGATGCCAGACCTATGAATGCGTATGTTTATATATGATCCAATTATATGACAAAGTTATATACAGGGAGGTGCGATAAATGCACACAGAGATAATATTAGTAAGTGAATCGTACGCTTATTGAGTGTTCATCAGGAGTGAATGAATAAAACACGATCACAACGATCATTATCTATATGATTACTTAAAAAAGAATTATACGATAGTCTCAATGGTCTTCCTATTTGAGAGCGTGTTGAAGAATTTAATAATTTATACGAGCTTTATTACGAGCTTCGTAACGAACATATTGATAGAATGCTGGATTCTTTATAAATCTTAAAAAAAAACTTCCCTAAGGAGGTTTTTTTTTAAGATTTTGAATACTAGTTATTTTATTGATTACTTGTCTTATTGTTTTTATAATAGTAAATTAGTCCTATGACAATAATAATCCAAATCAGAATTCTCAAATACCAATCAAATCAAACCATCGTTCCCGCGATCTTGACTACTATCCACGGTAGCCATGAAAGTGCAAACGCTTGCTCAAAATCAATATCATACTTCATAATCCCAGCGATGGCTCGGGTAATGAGGCTATAGATGATTAGTCAGATAAACAACATAATCGTCATCACAATCGCGAAGAAAACCGCTATAAATCATAGTGGTACGAGCATTATTGTTGCTACCGTGCTGATTCCTTCTACAATCACACTGATGATTTGTGTATCCTGAGTCATTGCTTTGATTGTTGTCTCGAGTCACTGGAGAGTATCTGTGGTGATCGTGATCACGTCACCAGATAGTACTTGACTCAGTGATGGATAGCGAGCCAAGAAACTAACTGTCTCTGGATCTTGTATACCGCTACCATTATTGACACCAGACATGATTTGAGCCCATGTCACGACTTGTTGCTTGTTGTTACCATTGAAGCATAGTGATTTATTGGTGATAAGAGCTCATTGCTTAGCACCATTACTCGTAAACCAATCTTCACAGTTGCTATCAAGTTTAACTTCTAAGACACTTCTAGTATCCTCAAACCATACACCAGTTTTATTGGTCACAAATCACGATGCTTCGCTGACCGTGATGTACTGATCTCCACTTAGGAAGGTGCTAATACGATCGATTTGTGTGACTACTTCAGGTTTGCTGAGCAGTGATGTGACACGATCTGTCGTCAGCCACTGATTGACAAATAGTGATCACGCAATCAGTCAGATAACTGATAACCCAAACAATATAAGAGCACATCTCCGCATCCATCATCGGATTGAAAGTCTGTTAGTAAAAAGGTAGTTGATGAGTTTCATGATAAATTATTGGGAATATGAAAGATTTATGAGTTATTAATCACTTTTTCTTTTGTTTCTTCTATTTTCTGTTCAATTTTTGCTTCAGCTATTTTCATTTCTTCATTATACTCTCCAATCAAAGCTGTAACCTTTTCATCCACTATACTGAGATCACAAGTCATCAGTTCTTCAAACTCTTCTCTCGTGAGATATTCTTTAGTATCCAAGAGTTTAGCAAGTTTGATCATGAGCTCTTTATCTGCCAGAATGAGTTCTTTAGCTTTGGCATAGCAGGTTTGTACGATTGCTCTGATCTTAGAGTCGATCATGACAGCAGTCGACTCACTATAAGGCTTAGTCAGACCATAATCACTGTCTCAGATAAACTGCATCGTTCCCAACTCAGGATCCATACCATACTTGACGATCATATCAGTAGCCATCATCGTCACTCTCTCAAAGTCATTACTTGCACCAGTAGTAATGGCATCAATACCGAAGAAGATTTCTTCTGCAGCACGTCCACCGAGCAATCCCGTAATTTCATCTAAGAACTTGACCTTAGATTTGAGGTAGCGATCTTCGGCAGGCATAATCCATGTTACTCATAGCGCTTGTCCACGACTCACAATACTGATCTTCTCAACCGGGTCTCCATGGGGGAGACGATGAGCACAGATAGCATGACCCAACTCATGATAGGTGACTATTTCTCTTTCTGAATCATTAAGTGTACGACCTTTCTTCTCTGGTCACATGACTACTTTTTCGAGTCCATAGTCGATATCTTTGGCAGTAATTTCGGTTCTGTCATCTTTGGCAAGCTTGAGAGCCGCTTCATTGATGATATTCTCAATATCTGCACCAGCAAAGCCAGACATCCTCTTGGCAAGCGACATAACATTAAGTCAGTCTTCGAGCTTTTTATCCTTGAGGTAGTACTGGATAATCATGACTCTTTCTTCTAGTGTTGGAGCACTGACCATGATTTTACGATCGAATCTACCAGATCTGAGAAGTGCTGAGTCGAGCGTATCGGGGCGGTTGGTAGCAGCAATTACGATGATCTTAGTGTCAGTTTCAAATCCATCCATCTCAGTCAAGATTTGATTGAGAGTTTGCTCTTGCTCCTGATGCCCTCATCCACCTCACTGTCCACGCTTCTTACCAATCGCATCAATCTCGTCAATGAAGATAATAGCAGGGGATTGTGCTTTGGCTTTTCCAAACAGCTCCCTGACCTTGGCTGCACCCATACCGACTAACATCTCCATAAACTCGCTACCACTGGCAGAGATAAACGGTACACCAGCTTCACCAGCGACTGCTCTGGCAAGTAATGTCTTACCGGTACCAGGTTGTCCATAGAGCAATACTCACTTGGGGATTCTCGCTCCTACCTTAGTATATTTATCAGGATTCCTGAGATAGTCAACGATCTCCATCAGCTCTCCTTTGACTTCTTCCATACCTGCTACATCGGCAAAGGTAGTAACCTTATCTCATTCTTTCTTTTCTCTTCCGATACTCATTTTGAACGGGAATCATCACATCATCCCACCTCATTTGCCTCCTGTCATGGTCTTCATCAAGAAGCCAAGCACAGCCACAAACAAGACAATCGGTAAGATCTGCTCAAGGATAAATCATAGTACGGGGTTCATACTCTCATTTTCGATGACGATTTGAGTTTTGCCTTTGACATCAATACCGAGGTCGGTAAGTGACGTGCTATTCTGTGGTAGATCAGAAGTATAGAGGATATATGTATTTTCGAGGACCTTACCGCTGATTCCTAGTGGTGTTTTGATATCGCTCGAGTCGAGGAGTTGATATCAGGCGATTGTTTTGCCATCACTGACTTTCATCCTTTGGAATTCTCACTCAGTATAGCGCTTAAGAACATCAGATAGGTCTGACTTGACTGTTTGTTTGATATTGACGATGATTTGCTCCCCAGTTGGTCATGTCTCAACCGTGCTTTGGGTAGCCCATCGTACCACACCACTAGCGACGACAACGAAGATAATCAGATATTGTGCGAGTTTTTTCATATTAATGTAGTTGTAAAATTGTAAAGCTATCAGACCTCAGAATATACAAAATAGAATCAATTACAAGACATGATAGCACGTAAATGATTTAGGTGCTTACTTTGTAGTAGAAATATACTTGAATCTTATTACATAATACATATTGTCAATATTGTGAAAACAAAAAAACAAAAAAGAGATATTTTGTCGGGAGTGATAAGATATCTCAGGGCGATCTGGAATACTCGAACCAGAGCATCCAAAAATTTAATTTTGCGAGGATCAGCTCTCATAATCATGGTTGGATTTGTCTTCTTTTTGTTAGAAGCAATGGAAGCAATCGCTGATGGTAAAGATATGTTATCATATATTGCCCTAGGCTTTGCATGTCTTTGCTATTATATGGCAGAAAAGTTGTATAAGATGATTCGTGACTAACTCTCATACTGGTTACAGTATGGGAGTTTTTTGATTGTACAAATTTCCCGGATTACTTCTCTCCAAGAGTGCTTCCTTTGGGTGTACCCTCTCAATGACGAAGATAACTACATTTTATTTTTAAGTACTCATCATCATACTTTCCCGAGTCACACATCAAATCAGTGAGACGATACGATGACCCATCACTTAATCCCTCCGCCTTCGGCACCTCCTTTATACTCGTTAGAGTGCTTTATCAAGGGAGAATTATATTCTATTTGCGTATTCATCATCCACTGTTGAATCTGCTCATCATCGAGATCAATCCTTGGTAGGTCGCTGAGATGTCATAGTGCTGGTATGAGTGGCTGGAGCGGGGTGATTCATCACTGACCAAGCTTGAGAATCGGTAAACCTGACTCAAATCATGAGAGTTTCTGTGTTGTAGTTAGATATCCAAATCATTTATCTTCATATACTCTCGTATATTCGGGGAGTGTTATTCCTAACTGTGATTTGAGCATTGCACGAGATCAGCAGTTGTTGGAGGTACATGATTCGATGGATGAATTCTTTTTTCATGGACGCGCCGTGTTCGCGTCCCTACGTTTAATGAATTTGCTTACCCAAAACCCGCCAGTATGCTGGATATGGGGCCAAAATCTTGCTACCTTGAGACAGTCTTCATCACTGAGACCAAATCATGACAATCATGGACTGGATCACGGGATATTGACTGGGACGAGATGCATCTGATCGCCGTAGTTCTCCAGTATCCAAGCAACTACTCACTCATTTTCGTTTGTATTGAGTGTACAGGTAGAGAAGATGAGAGTTCATCATGGTTTGAGGCAAGCGATAGCGTCCCCAGCGATTTGTTTTTGTATCTCGGCGTTTTTATGAGTAAGTCACAGTCCCCATTGATCCATAAACTCGGTGGTACGAAAGATCGTCCCTTCGCCGCTACAGGGAGCATCGACCACGATATGATCAAAGTTACTAGGGTAGTGTTCAGCTCGTCGAGAGCTATGTCTGTATGCGACGGTGACATTGTACAGTCACATCCTGGTGATGTTTTCCTTGAGCGTACTGCGTCTGAGATTATCTATCTCATTGGCTACGACAAAACCACTTCATCACAGTTTGAGGAGATTACTGGCGAGCTGACTGGTCTTGCCTCATGGAGCAGCACACATATCCAAGATCACATCATCTGGCCTGTAATCAATCAGTGTAGCAGGCAGACTTGCAGCAGATTCCTGGATATAATACCAACCTCACAGATGTCACCAATGATGACCCAGCGCTACTGACTTATCTTCACGATCCACGAGATGATGGTTTTCTGCTACGACAAAATTTGGCTGAGTAAATGTTCGTCACTGTCACTCCAGTAGTGAGCGTACATCTGATCGTGGGCGATGTCATGACCAGGTCAGAGATCTCATGACTCATGTGGTGCAGCACGATGTGTAGGCTTCCCACTGATCATCAGGTAGGAGAGTATGGATATAGTCAAAGTAGGTAGAGAGGGACATGTTTAATTTAGGTTTTGAAGTTATTGTAAAAGCTTAATATAATTATAGTAGTATGAGTGGTAGTCGTGCTTTGAAATTTCCATTTCTTGTCATATTAAATGTGGGTCGGATGCAATATTTGAACAATATATACTTATCATATAATTAAGTTCCTTGATTTTTGTCTCTTTTGAGATGAAAAACATTTTTAATCGCCGACAAAATCACATTGCAGAGATATTTGATTTCTCATAGGTCACAATTACATATCCGATATTGGTATTAGTGGTTATTATAGATAAAACAATAGGATAATTTTTTTTGGTAAAATCTCCTAGAGATATCAAATTATCGAATTGTGTTGGAATAGATCATGTAGCAAAAAAGGGAGAGATTTTTCCAATTTTATAAACATAACTAGTGATTCTGTTATTTAGTTTATTCTTGTAGATACAATCCGCTAATAAATCATAAAGATGCTTATTTTCTAAATAACATTTATATTTTCCTATATGTAAAGTTAATAACTCAGAGTATTTTTTGGGGTCATAGTTGCCAAAATATTTTAACCTAAATTGTCTATCGAGCTCATAAAAATATAACTTAGAATATGTCCATTTTAGCATCTCTTCATTTTCTCTAATATCTTTTCACAAGCCTCTCAGAGATTGAAGTGTAAGGTGTTTTGGGTTTAAAATATCAAAATTATCATCAATATCTTTAAAAAGAGTATTGTCGTGTTTTTTACACCATCATCGGAATCAGCTGATTTTTCTTATTGTATATTTTTTAAAGATTTGTTTTGAGTCCCCGTGTGTATGATAAGCGCAGCATCAATTAGAAAAAAATCTTTTCATTCGTGATCTTGATATTGTATGCGACCAAATTGCTGTTTCATCACAGCATAAGCATGATTTATCAACTAAATGCTCAGTATTTTTGTCAAATCTATGTTCAATAGCTTCTCGTGCTTTAGATCATTGGTGTATGTCATTGTATTCATCTGGGGAGATTCGTCATTCTTGAATTTTTAGTTTACAGCAAATTATTAATTTTTTTCAGCTACCACAATAGCAATAACTTTCTTCATCGACTCATATTGCTTCTAGTGCCTCATCATGAATTAGTCACATACCCTTAATTAAATCCATAGAAAATTATATTAATATTACTTGAGAAATTATAAGATAGCTTTATTCTAAATCTATTGTCATAAACTTACTGTAATATCTGACAGTAAAATCTTACAGTCATAATTTTATATTTCATTGATTACCTCGTAGCTGAGATCCATATTTCCCACGATCGCAAGACCGATTACTTGTTGAGCAATTCATGCGTCTTTGAGTTTTTTGGCAGAGATATTGAGAGTTGCGCCAGAGCTGATAAAATCATCAATCAGTAGAATTTTATCATATTTTTTTTGTCATGACTGGGCAAAGATTGTATTGATAGCGTTTTTGTTTCTTGAGATATCTCATTTGAGACTCTTTTGTGGTACGACGATATTATTGGGGAATAGCTTTTGTAGCTTAACAATTGGTATGGTATAGCTTAGCTGATCACGAAGCTCGTCCATGAGTTGGATCGATCTTTTGACACTTACTGGAGCAAAGCAAATCGCATCAATTCACTGGTCTCTGATGAGTCATACGAGGCTTGGTTGCATACGATGGACAACAGCCTGAGCGAGAACTTTATTTTGAGATTGTTTGGCATGAAATGCGAGTGATCATAGATTAGATTTACCAAAATGACCTACCGTATAGGTATCACAGACATAGAGTTGATCAAGATACACTGGCTGTCATTTTTTGATCAAAACTGGCAAGGTGTTGATTAGCCCATTAATATCTCTTTTGCTATCAACATGCTCGATGATAGTACGGTATTGTTGATACTGATCGTAAGCGTCGAGCTTTCTATCATTACATCGTATCATAAACCCATCAAATCACTGCAATATTCATCAATCACTATCAAGAGAGTAGTAATGATTATTGAGCCGTTGAATATCATTAAATACAAATTGAGTTGTTTGATCTCGATTTGTTTTTATAGGACTATGATGTGATCAAGTTTCAAAGTAGAGTACTTTAGGTACTTTTCATGATTTATTGATAGCTCATTGTGTTATCAGATCTTTTAGATGACGATGAATAATGGTTGCGTTGAAACCAAAATGATCTGTTATTTGTTTAGCAGATGATGGTCAGTTCGTAGCCAGAAAATTGATGATTTGTTGCTTGGTATATTGTTTCATAGTGAGTATCTATAAGTAATACTATATAGTGTAGTATTGATAGTGTAGTATACACTTATAAATATACACAAAACTATAACTAAATGCAAATCAATTTTTTATTGCAGCTCAATCTGAAACTCTCCATCCTGATAAATCACTACCTTTGACCCATCTGACAGGGTAGCCGTGACGGTCCTGTTGGTCGTAGAGATGATGTCGGTGTGGACAGCAGATTCATTGAACCCTAGTGTATCCCACTGTGACTCAGTCAGACTATTATAGTTATCACCACGATAGCTCTCTCTAAACGAAGACCCAATCGCAGTATGCGTATTACCATAAGGTCCACCCATATTTTCATCATACAGGATCTCACCCATGTAGCGGTCGATGCGAGAGATACGGCGATCGGTCAGACTATATTCACCGAGCTGATTGGCTCATGGGACGGCGATCATATCCAGTAGTGCTTGTTCATTGTATGAGGCTGACGCTTGTGTGATTAGCCCATTTGCAAAATGAAGTTCTACTCACTTGATGAGTTTGTTATACCTAAAGATGGGTTGATTATATCTGATCCATCAGTTGGTCCCACGATAATCTGGTGAGATAAAATGCTCAAATGATGGAATATTAAATCCTCTCCCAGCGAGCCATTTGCGATTTGATCCGAGTTTGATCGTGATGTCACAGTCATCTCCTATCATGTGTACTGATTCCATTTCCATACTATTGAGCCAGTCTTTGATGGTGCGAATATTGACATCAGTGATTCTCTGATATGCGATAGGATCGTCTTGGTCGAGATGACATGCTTTGATGATCTGTGCTCGGTACTCTTCCAGAGTCATGTCAGCTTCCTGCGCCATTGCCTCAGTTCCATATAAGAATAGATTCCAAAACTTTTCTCCACGGTCACTAGCTTCGATAAGCTGCTTCTTGTATGGCATTCATGCTTTGACTGATAACATCATTTTGTCACTTGAGATATGCTCGTGAGCATGTTTGTCATATTCTGCGAGTACTCTGACATTATGAGTAATATCGTGTAGAGTCCCAGACATCCTATGATGTGGTACATAGCTGAGTTGTTCATCACTTGCATGTTCATAGAAGTTGATATCTACTCCATCAGGGATAAAATTGATCAGAGGATGTCATCCACATTCGAGTACTGCTTGTTGTAGTGGTGCGATCATCGGTTTGGCGCATTCAGGGACGCTGAGCATCACGACCTCTCATGGCTGACAGCCACGGCCTCACCACAGTGCGTATTTGATGATGAGATCTGCGTATTTTTTAAGAACGATTGCCGATGGTTGATACATTATTTAATTGTTGTGATATAAATAATCAGACATATATAAATACATCTTCTAATCATTTCCTAGGATTTTCCAATGCAAAGTTTGTACCGAATATATATATGATAACAACTATTGATCAAAAAAATTACTATCAATATGACTAAACTAACACTAATAGAAATCTTATTGATAATAAGAGGACAATGATTTGTCCTTACGCTACAAAAGAAAATCCCCTCACCGATACGGCAAGAGGATTAATGAGACTCGAACAAGCGAATACGCTCTCGAGTCTCTCCAATAAATTTTCTTTTTTGTTTTTCGTTTCCACTGACACCAGATAAGACCATTGGCACCTGGATGATATCATGGATGCGTACAGCGTGTACGCCTCCCACCACATAGATCGTATAATCATAACTATGATCATCAGTATGATAATCTTGTATGATCTCACTATCTAGTGCCACTACTACCTTCTGGTAGAGCTGGGCAATAGTATCTCGTATAATGATTTCGTTGATAGGCTTGTCCCATATCTTACGAAATACTCTAAACGATCTACCAGTAGAGTGGATCTTTCTTTCGTCCAGATTGATGAAATCAATATTTGGGAAAGAAAGTTCATGTGCAAGCCCCTCATAGAATACCTTTATCTTTTTGTTTCTGCTGATGAGATATACGAGTATCTCCTTCAGCTGGCTCATAGTGTGTGGGTTCATATTACCATCCCACTGCTCACCATGTTCCTCTCCGATCAGTAGATGCTTACTACTGTCGATGGTGTTTTTGAGATGTTTTTTCATATTTTTTTTTGTTTAAGATTCTATGATATATATTTAAATATAAAAGTCAACTAAAGAAAAAAGATGCATCTGAAACCAGATGCATCTTAGTTTTTTGCGGAGCATTTCAGTCCCACCGGCCTCGGCGAATACAAGACTCACCGCTGCTTAAATTCTTAAACATCCCTGATATCTCATCACCAATTTTTTTGGATGAGACACCGGGTGCCAAAAATTGATTTTTTTTTGAGTTCTTTGAGCTAGAGCTCTGGCGGTATACTCTTTCGCCATTGTTTTTTTGATTAGGAGAGTCCATAGTCAAAAGGGTTTTGGTTTACACCGTACGTTTTATGTACGGATAATTAATAATAAAGATTTTAGATCCTTTTGTCAAGAGAATATTTATGAGTGTATATGAGTGTTTTCATCTTGAATTTTTGCACAACATCAACAAAACACCCATAAGCAATGAGAAAACCATATTTTAGTCAGATATTTATCCATTATCATGAAATTTCACAAAGTAGATAGTAGTCCAAATTTTTTCCAGATCGAAGAAGCGGTATCACAGTATTGGAAGGAAAAAAAGACCTTTGAGCGTAGCATTGAGACTAAGTCAGAAGATAAACCATATCGTTTTTATGATGGACCTCCGTTTATTACTGGATTACCTCATTATGGGCACATTTTGGGTAGTGCACTTAAGGATATGGTGACAAGGTTCTGGACTCAAAAAGGTCATCGTATCGATCGTGTGTGGGGATGGGATTGTCACGGTATCTATGTCGAGCAGAAGGTGCAGGCAAAGCTATGAATCAACTCAAATCTGGAGATTGAGAAGTATGGTATCGACAAGTTTATCGAGGCGTGTTATGAGTATACCTCAGAGATTTCTGATCAATGGGAGTGGTATGTAGATCATCTTGGGCGTTGGGTGGATTTCAAAAATGCATACAAGACCATGGACAACGACTATATGGAGTCCGTCATGTGGGTCTTCAAGACGTTGTATGATAAAAATATGGTCTACAAGGGTAAGCGTGTGTCATTGTATTCTACCAAACTCAATACGCCAATTTCTAACTATGAGATTGCACTGGATAATAGCTATGCAGATATTTCTGACCCTGCGATTACAGTCAAATTTAGGGTAAATAGGGTTGAATCTGACAGAAACCCAGAGTTTGAGTATGCGGAGGATGGTTTCCTAAGAGCTTCAATGGGAATTATTGTGAAAGATGGGAAAATCCTTCATCTTGAAGATAAAAAATATGGTTACTGGATGTTTCCAGGATGAAAAATTGACAAGTGAGAAAGTGCTGAAGTTACAATAGTAAGAGAAATTAAAGAAGAACTTTGAGTTGATGCTGTAATAAAAAATAAAACTTCAACAATTAAGACAGTATATCTTGGCAGATTGACTCAGATAGAAGTCTTTGAAATTGAAATCTCATGAGAACCAACACTTCAGGAACCTCAAGAGCATACTCAGATGCAGTATATTTGACTTCAAGCAAGTGAAAATACGCTTGGATTTGAGCTTAATATTCAGGGTACAATTATCGATGATCCTCAGGAGATTATGACGAAGTTTGTGGATATATACTGGTATGGATTGGGATTGTTTGGTAGGTCTCCTCTCGTCATTGCGAGGAACGAAGCAATCCAGTGAGTTGAGAATCAGTGAAACATGGATCGCCACGTCGTACCTCCTCGCGATGACGCAGGTGTATATTTCCTCGCTTGGACGACAACTCCATGGACGATCCCTGCAAATCTCGCCCTCGTGGTTAATGCTGAAATCGATTATTCACAGATCTATGACATCACTATGCAGGAATACTACATCCTCGCGCACAACCTCATCAGCAAATATTACAAAGATCCAAGTCAGTATATCCTCATCTATACATGTAAGGGTAGCGAGCTTGTGGGATTGAGTTATCAGCCACCGTTTAGTTACCTAAACCCCCTCGGCTCTGCCGCATCCCCCTTGTCAGGGGGAACAGGAGGACAAGCTGATTTCAAAGTATATGCTGCTGATTACGTCCTTGATACAGATGGTACAGGTATCGTACATACTGCACCAGAGTTTGGTGAAGATGATTTCCAGACTGGTAAAAAGTTTAGTCTGACTCAAACCGAGGTTCTGGATCTGGAGTGAAAGTATAATCCGATCATCAGTGATATGGCTGGAGTCTATTATCGTGATGCCAATGATATCGTGATCGACAAGCTCAAAGCTTCATGACTTCTTCTCAAAAAAGAGCAGATTGTCCACTCTGTAGCGATGTGTCCTCGTACCAATGTCCCGCTCATCTACAAGACACAAGATAGTTGGTTCATTAATATCCAATCCATCAAAGGCAAGCTCGCAGAACACAACCAAGAGATCAACTGGGTACCATGACATCTCAAGGATGGCCGTTTTGCCAAGAGTATGGAATCAGCCCCAGATTGGTGCATCTCTCGTACTCGTTATTGGGCAACACCAATGCCTGTATGGGCTCCAGAGTCAGATGTACTCAATAGTAGTGTTAATCCTGATACGCTCAAGGTCCTAGGTTCTCGTGAAGAAATCTTCCAACTTGATCAACTCGGAAGTCACAAGCTCATCAAACAAGAACTCGATGGTAAAATCATCTATATCGACACTGATACCAACAAAGAATTTGACCTTCACAGACCATTTATCGACAAGATCTGGGGTATGGTCGATGGTTTCAAGTATGTGAGAATCCCTGAGGTTCTCGATCCATGGTTGGAATCTGGTAGTATGCCATATGCGCAGGTTCACTATCCATTTGAAAACAAAGCAAAATTTGAAAACTCATTCCCAGCTGACTATGTGGCAGAATACCTCGGACAAGTCAGATGTTGGTTCTTTTTCATGCATGCACTCGGTGTAATGTTATTTGACTCACCAGCATTTACCAACGTGATCTGTACATGAGTCCTCGCTGGTAACGACGGTCGCAAGATGTCAAAATCATATGGCAACTATCCCGACCCCAAAGAAAGCATGGAGAAATATGGCTCTGATGCTCTCAGAATGTATATGGCCAATAGCCCGATCGTGGTTGGTGGAGATATGAACTTCTCCGAAGAAGGACGGAAAGAGGTCTTGCGTAAGATCTCACTGCCACTGTGGAATAGCTACTCATTCTTCTGTACCTATGCGAGCATCGATGAATTTGAGCCAAACTGCCAGTCTCTGTCAGATATGCTATCTTATCCATTAGATAATAAGCTTGATCAATGGTTAATTGCTCGTCTGACTCAACTGATAGCTCAGGTTCACGATGGGTTTGTGGCGTATGATGTGGTGGCTGCATCGACTCCGATCTATGAGTTTATGGATGACCTTACAAATCGATATATCCGCCGTTCTCGTCGTAGATTCTGGAAATCTGAAAATGATGGAGATAAGCTCCAAGCATATAATACACTCTATGTCACGCTCGTGGAGCTGTGTAAGGTACTAGCACCATTTATGCCATTTATCTCAGAGCATATTTATCGTGATCTCACTGGTCGTGAGTCAGTGCATTTGGATGAGTGGACTGAGGTGGAGTAAATATTTTAATTTATTTTTTGATATTCTCATGCTTAATATGATCTCTTGATCATTGATTACGATCGCTGGTTTTGTTTGAGTGGCTTTACTATATATCCTTCTCAGGAGTATGTTTTATACTCCTCCAGTTGATCCACATACTAAATCTATCAAGTGAAAGATAATTTCTATTAATCCAACATATATTAATAATAAAAATTCAGAATCTGCCTATACATATATTAATCCGCTATCTGCAGGAATAAGTTCGTTATTTGTGACATTTATAGGAATGCATTTTAAGGAATATCATATCGTGGGAGAGTGTAAGTTTCACAATGAGCTATACACTATAAACAGTTATATATTGTGACGTAATATTCAGCTTCAAAATGTATTGAGAAAATTTACCGCTAAAGTAGGTGATACTATAGAAATAAAAGTTTTGCCTAACAATCCAAGTGACTATATTGTTTCTCAAGATCAATTTTATAAATAAGCCCTATGTGAAACCTTTCCCAGCCTGCACCTCACCTCGTCGATCGGAATATGACTACACTAGTAGTGGAGCTTACTTCATCACGATTTGTACGGCAGGAAGACAGCATTACTTCTGAGAGGTAGAAGATGAGGAGATAAGGTTGAATGATGCAGGTAGAATCTGTGAAGAGCAAATCAAACATATTGAACAATCCAGGCCTTATATAGAAATTCATGAGTTTGTTGTGATGCCGAATCATATTCATATCCTCTTGACTCTAGGAACAAAACAATCATTGTCAGACCGTAGGGGCGAATCAATAATTCGCCCGATGGATAAAATTGATCAAGAGGGCGGTTTAACGAACCGCCCCTACGAAGGACCATCATTGTCATCGATTGTGAAATTATTCAAATGAAATATAACAAAAATAATACAAAAACAATGAATCAAGATTCTGTTTTCTGATTCATTTGCTCGACAAAGATCTTTTCATGATAGAATTATTCGTAACGAAAAAGAATACAATGCAATCAAATATTATATCCAAACCAACCCACAGAAACGATGAGAAGATACATTCTATGATTGGTAATAATATTGATAATATATAATATAATAGAGTTATTTAATAGTGATGAGCAGTAAACTATGAAACAACGAACAATCTCTCATGAAACAGCATGAACATTCTTACTGAGAAAAGAAGAAAATATGCGATATGTGTATCTTATTTATTATCAATGGACTGAGAAACTATTTGGTTGGTCGAGTGCCAAATGACACATTGAGCAATGAGAAACTCCAGAAATTGCTGCTATAAGAGAAACAAAAGAGGAGACTTGATTTCAAAATATCATACTATTGGATCTTATTAATATAAATGAATATGCTTATGATGTTGGTGATTGATTTAATCATGTTAAAAAGACTTACTGGTTTGCTGCTACTACAGAAGAGATTATACCATGAGAGCCTAATTTAACTGAAAGTGAACTTAGTCAAATTAAAGAGACAAAATGGCATAAATTAGATGAAGTGGTAGAATATCTAAGATTTGATGATGAAAAAGAACTGGTTCCTAAGATTATCACACTATTACAACAAAACAAGATTTATTAATATTATTGCTATCATGTCTCTCAAAACCCTTATCAATCAACAACTTCTCGACAATATGTCTCAAGCTCAGAAGATCGTGGAGCTATGACTGTCACTGAGATCTCAGCGTAAGATCAAGATCAAGCAGCCGCTGGCATCTGGTCGTATCAATGTGACACTGGAGGATTATTATCTCGATATCATACGTGAAGAGCTCAATCTCAAGACTCTCACCATCGATCCTAGTATCTCACAGTTGGTGACTATGATCGTCAAGCCCAACGCTCGTATGCTCGGTAAGCGCCTCGGTGGAGCCATGCAAGACGTGATCCGTGAGGCCAAGTCTGGTAACTATACTCAACTCGAGTGAGGTCAGATCCAGGTAGGTGATTATACGATCTCATCTGACGAATACGAAGTTGAGTATCAGTCTGCGGATGCCAGTCAGGACGTCGCAGTCGATCGTGATACTGTCTTGTTGCTCGATACAGCGATTACGCCAGAGCTCAAGTTAGAGTGAGATGCTCGTGAGCTCGTGCGTGCCATCCAAGATGCTCGTAAATCATCATGATATGACGTATCAGATCGTATCCAACTCTCGATCACTGGAGCTCCAGAGGAGCTGACCACATGATTTGGTTCCTATATTACAGGAGAGACACTCGCTACGCTCGTGAGTGAGATCGCTTCACCAGACTGATTAGTCGAGGTGGATTGTGATGAATATAAGATGACATTTTCAATTAAGAAGATATAATAATAATCACTTGCAATAGAATCATACATTTGTATGATTTTTTTGTTAAAACAAAAATGTGCTAACTTTAAAAAACCCTTACTTTGTATGAAAAAAAAATTTCTTCTACCTGAGTTACTTAGAGTAGTAAAGGTATCTACGTTGTTTGTCTTAGTTTCTACTTTAGCTCTTCTCTTTATGAGCAGACATGGTCAACAAAGTGTAATAATGGCCGCATGGTCAATATACGATGTTCCCAATGTATTTATTATTGGAGCATGTATTGTTGCGTTTGCTCTGATGTTTATGAAAACTTATGTTTATGGTACATCCACTAAGTGGGTTATTATTGCAGTACTATTTTTATGTGTAGAAATGCCTGTAATACTTTGTCTATTAAGTAGAGATTGTAGAGACGAGCCAATTGTTTATATGCTTTGCTTAGGTTCTGGTCTTGCTATTACTCTTATTATGGAGTTTATTGTATCTTTTATTCTTTTATACGCTACAAGTTCTTTGTGGTTTATATCGATGAAAGAATATCTCTTGCCTAAGAAGTATGAAATTTATGAAGGAAGAAGGGGTGGTAGATATCGACTCTCTAAAGGAGGAAATCGAGTTTACGTCAAGAGTTAATAATGAGCCGAAGGAATTTCCTTCGGCTCAACTGTTTTTATATGAAAAAATTGACATTTATAATAAGTATATTTATAATGATAAATAAATTACTGTGTATCTGGTAATTAGAAAATTAACCTTATGTTTAAGATATGCTATTCTTTTATAAATTCATTATGTTAGAGTATAAACTATCACTAGAAAAAAGGGAAGACATGCAATATGCACTAAGAATACTCTATGAAGATAATAGGGATTATTTTTTAGCTTCTTCATTCGAAGAACTTGTTATACAAATTAGATGATCAAATTTACCTTTAGTTGATATAGAGACCGCTAGTGGACTTCTCAAGGAAATAGGTTTATCATATTCTTTTATAGTATATGCTTTGACTAGGGCAAAAGATGAAGCTTGTATAAGGATTGAGATGGGTGAAATTCTAAAAAAAACACTACATCACGATATTAGCTTTAGAAAAGTAGAAATAAATATATATATTCGTAATTTATATGGGTTAATAGATGATGTATTCAATAATGATTCTGCCTTAAATTATGGTGAAATTGAAGATGTAATATATACCTTAAAGTCAAATTACCGAATATATACAAATATAAATGATTACTTTAATGGTGTATGAATAGACAATGAATTAGATATTGTGCAATATTTCCACTCCAAAGACCTTAGAAGGTATTTCATATATCAATTACAGAGAAGCCGGATTAGATTGATAGATAACTTGGAATGACAACTATATGATATAAAAGAAGATCGATCTTCCCCAAAAGAGAAAAAAATGTTTAAATCAATACAAAATCGTTTGAGTGATATGAAGGAATTTATAACTCTTACTATGGATAAGAATGATCTTAATGAGGAGGTATTTGATCAGTTTAGAAAATTTTTGAGTATTGAATATCGAATAGGAGGCTAGGATCAGTATATAAAACTAATTACCTCGTCACCATCTTAATAAAGATATCATTGGGTACGCTGACACGACCAAATTCTTTCATCTTCTTCTTACCTTCTTTCTGCTGTTCGAGAAGTTTACGTTTACGAGAGATGTCTCAGCCATAACACTTAGCAATAACGTCTTTTTTGATCGCTGAAATTGTCTCACGAGCGATAATCTTAGCCCCGATTGCTGCTTGTAGCGGGATCGAAAATAGATGTTTGGGGATGAGTTCCTTGAGTCTGGTCACAATATCTGACCCAGTCGAGTACGCCTTACTACTATGTACTATCATGGAGAATGATTCTGCGAGTTCACCATTGATTAAGATATCTACCTTGTCCAACTCTGATTTTTCATAACCCACAAACTCATAATTCATGGTAGCGTATCATCTTGTCAGACTTTTGAGTTGATCATAAAAATCAATAATAATCTCTCCCAGCGGGATACGATATTTCCACAAGACTCTATCGTTGATGTATTCGGTACTTTTGAGTTGTCCACGATAATCCTGGCATAGCTTGGATATATTACCATAATAGTCCGCTGGTCCCACTACTTCGATATTGGTCATAGGTTCTAGCATGGTCTCGACGAGTCAGTTGGGGATCATCTCTCCACCAGATCTCACAATCAGCCAGCGTTTACATCTCACCGATATTGCTTCGATGAGGAGGTGATCTTCGAGAGCGATAAGTATATCAATATCATCTCGTTTTTCATGTTGTGCGATATATTTCCACATACCAGTCCTCGCAAGATCAATGAGATTCTTACCTGATTTGATATCGTCAAGATTTGTTTGTTTGGACTGGACAAGGTAGACTACATTGGGGATAGTGAAGATTGTCTCGACTTTGTGTTCTCTTACGAGACGCTCCTTGACAATATCCATATGCAACATCCCGAGAAACCCACAACGGAAGCCAAATCCGAGTGCTTTATTATTTTCATATTCATATTCGATGGCACTATCATTGAGTGCGAGTCTTTCAAATGCGTCTCTGAGCTTATCAAACTCATCATTACTCATTGGATAGACTCCAGCATACACATACGGCTTAATCTTCTTAAATCCAGGGATGGTAGCATCTTCTTTGTGTTCCAGTCTGCTCACGACAGTATCTCCGATCTGAATTTCCCTGACTGACTTTTGGCCTGTGACAATATATCAGATCTGACCTTGTGAGAGTTTAGGATCGGTGACATAGTTGGGTGCAAAATGTCATACTTCAGTGATGCTGAGAGCTGTCTCACTGTGGATCGCATGTACGGTTTGTCCAGCTTTGAACTCACCATTGACGACTTGTACATAGGCTACCACTCACTTATATGGGTCAAAGACACTATCAAAGATGAGACATCTCGCTACTCATGCTTGAGCAGATGCAGGCAGAACGAGAGGAGTGGGGGCTGGCACCTTGGAGATTATTTCATCCAATACCGACGCCACATTTTCTCATGTCTTGCCGCTCACCTTGATGATGTCAGCTACTGGAATTCACAAGAGCTTCTCAATCTCTGCTCCGACACGCTCGGGGTTTGCTGCTGGGAGGTCAATCTTGTTGAGCACTGGGATGATCTCCATCCCATAGTCAATCGCCATATAGAGAGTCGAGAGAGTCTGAGCTTGGATACCCTGACTTGCATCTACCAGTAACACTACTCACTGACATGCTGCCAGACTACGACTCACTTCATACTGAAAATCCACGTGTCATGGTGTATCAATCAGATTGAGCTCATATCACTTCCATTGCATACGAGCAGGTGTGAGCTTGATCGTGATACCACGTTCTTGTTCGAGTTCGAGCTTGTCCAAAACCTGACTATTTTTACTAGCCTTGATGGTCCCAGTGATCTCGAGCATACGGTCGGCAAGTGTGCTCTTGCCGTGATCAATATGTGCAATAATACAAAAATTACGAATCTTATCCATACTCATGTTTATAGTGAAAATGGCGTCTGATACAAGATTGATGTATTATTTGACATATGTTTAGCAAGTAGATATAATAATAACTAGTAATTCTACTATATTTGATTGATGAGTACATTAAAACCTTCTTGGAAAAAGATATGAATCATAACGTCAATACTTTGATTGTTGGCATTTTCGTATAAAAATGATATAGCTAAGGCTTTCGAAGCGCAAGCATTGATCGAACATACCAATGAGGAAGTTACGAAAAGACTAATAACTAAAGAGGGATATTCCGTACAAAATCTTGAGTTCTATGAGGTAAAATCTACACAGACTATTGGTGGGGTATGATATATGATATGAGATATTGAATGTGATAGAGTGACAGCATACGTAGATAAGAGTGAATACTATCTTATTGATAACATTGAGTATGAATTTGAATTTCTTGGTAAGGAACTCACAGAAATTATCATTCATTGCTGAGGTCTTATTAAAAGATCATCATATACGAATCAAAGATATTTAGAAGATGAAACATGATTTAATAATGACGCTAACTGAAGGCAGCATACTGCAATTACAAACTATATGACCCTTGGGGAGAAAGATATCTATCGAGACCCTTCTAAGGAATTGCAGAAGGCAGTTGAGCAATCACTAAATCAGAATCCTCATAACCACTGAGTATCAATTCAAGTTGTGTTTGATGGAGAGAGTAGTAAAAAAGCAAGAATTGAGCAAGAATCATCAATGAATATTGATATTAAAAATATAGCTCAATCATTATCTAAGTCAGTTGATAATATTATGAACACGTATCTTACAAACAGAGTATTTAAGTAGTTTCCTGATTTATTTAGTGTGTAAGTATATTAATTATGACTCTTAATCACAATACTTTTATCTGAACCCCTGCTCTTACATGAAAGGGTATTATTTGATTTATCAAGAATCATGTATTGGAAATATGAACTACGATGATAAGGAATACAAAACTTCATATTCCGTCAGATATTTCTGTGGAGATCAGGGTGAGTAATATGACAGCTGCTGATAAGCGTATTGATACATTTATTAAACAGCCAAGAGATATTTGAGATTCGCGAGAATCATGAGACATGCATAAGCAAATTGAGCAATGAAATTTTAATCTCAACGAAGTAGTATCATATATTTTCAAACATATAGTTCCTCAGAAACAAGATTGTTATGTTGATGCAATTCATGGTATTATTGATATGCAATTGAAACAGGCTTGATTACGGTCATCTAGCTACAAAATTGATAAGAAGATTACACAAAAGATTCAGTGATTACACGAAGCACTATTTTTTGACTCAAAATATACTTGATTATTTATGCCGTCTGATAAAAAGATAAATCAATTTTGAACTGCATTTACCTTAATTACATTGACTTCTCTTATAGCATTTATGACATTAGATCGTACTCCTCAAAATAATGATACTGAAATCTCTAGTCATTCAGCTATTTTAGTTAAAAAATGAGATACTCTCTATAAACTTGCTCATCAGTATGGTATAACCATAGATCAGATTAAGGATTTGAATAATCTTAAGTCTGACAATATCTGAATTGGACAGAAATTATTTATAGTAGACCCCAACCATAGTGCATTACACTCAGAACCAGCATTAACTGGTACCTCAAGATAATAAATTACGTACTAGATTTCATACATAACAATGGTTCTATGTCTATGTGAAATCTACTGTAATATTTAATTTACTACACACTAATAGAATGATATTAAAAATTACGTCTTGAATTACTGAAAAATGAGATGATGGACGCTTTATAAATGACCCCACCGTAATCCTATTTGATTCAAGCATGTTTATTCAGGAGGCTTGCACTTACTTGACTGATATACCATCGATAATGGAGGATCTTGTACAGCAGATTGATGTATTAAAATGTAAATCTATTGTTGAGAAACTCCGTATTTCTGTTGATAGTAGCCAAATAAAAGATATATTTATGCAAATAAGTAATTCCTTATCTACCAGAGAAATTATTATTGAACTTTGGAATAAGGTTAAAGATATCACTCAACAATGAGTTGATGATATGATTTTTGTTGCGTGAGTACCAATCAAAAAAGCGTATGTTATGTTATATTTTCTTGTTACAATCAATTTGATTACAAATATGCGTATTAATGAGTGAACTCAATGAACAAAACAAGATATTGCTCAAATAATAACATCTAAAAAATCATGAGTAAGTAGTTTGGTGAACCAAATCACTCTTACTTCGAGTGTGGAACTACCAGTTGCAAATAAAGAAAATCCATCAATTATTTACCCAAAAGCAGGAGCAACCCTGATGGACATTACATGAGCAGTAAGAAATATTCTCTTACCTGATATCGAAAAAGTAAATGGAACAACCCAATGTGCCAAGACGGCGAGACTAACACAAGAAAAGATTTATGGTGCTAAATGATTTATTATTAAAGAAGAATACGATAAAGATATGGATGCTATTTGATACTATCTTCGGTCAGTATCTCATGGTGTCAGTGAATTAAAAGAAAAGTATCCATTATTGAAAGATATCTTTATTATAAATGAAATTGATGCTGATAAAAAGCTAGTAAGTAGTGTTAATAGATATGGTCTTGAGGATGCTATGTTAGTTGGACCAAAAGAATTAGCTATTTTAACAACGACACAAAATAATGAAAGTATAGAAGATGGGCACGCTGTAGCGGTCAATAATATGTATAATATTAATGGTACGGTAGAGTGAATATATGCATATGATCCATACTTATCTAAATCAATACACAAACGATATAAGAGCTTGAGCGATGAAGAAAAGCAATCATTTTTATTAGAAAAAGATAGCGGCTACCATATACCAATTAATACTTACTTTGCATACTGTAAGCATAGGAGGAGGATTCCATTGTGAATAAGTATTTATGAACAACCAAGTACTCCTACTCAGCTAGTGACTACTAAGAAGGTAAGCGAAGACATCAATATCAAGCAATCTGACCTCAAGCAGTTTAATGATTTATATCCCAAAGTTGTGACTTATATTGAAGAGTATAAAGACAAGCTTGGCGATCATTTTCTTTATTCTACTTGAGAGCAAGATCTTGCAAATATGGCGCAAGAATCAAGATTAAGTCCATTTGCTGTCAATAAGCGATGATTTCAGTGAATTGGTCAGATGAATAACACTGCCCTCAAGGCTGTTTATGATAAGTATCCTTTTATTAAAGAAAAATTTGATAATAAGACAAAGGTTAAACAATTAAATCTCGAAGAAATGATTTTGGCGTCGAAATTATATAAGAATGGGGTAATTTATTCTCAGATTTGTGTACCAAAAAAAGCACTTAATGGTAAGTCTATCAAAGAAGCAATAGACCAAAAAGACTCCCAACAGTTTGTATTGGCAGCATACAATAGATGATCAACTAGATTGGCTAATATTCTGTCAGAATACATAAGAGAAACAAGTAACTCTACAAATATCTCATGGGGAGAATTTAGTGATTACTTTGTAGATAAGATTGATAAATGAGAGATTACTAATAGGTGATACAAAGAGCTATTTGGTAGTGATGAAGAAAATAGGGTCTGATATGTTACATGAATTGAGGTATTACAAAACCTTGTACAATCTGAGAATCTCTTAGAGTTTGCAGATCAATCTCAAATAAAAACAACTGAATGAGATCTTAATATCAAATAGCATAGTAAGATATTGCTCTTGAAACAAAGACTGATTTGATGATTATAGGAATATGAAGTTAGTCTCAATTGTTATTCCAACCAACAAATCATCTTCAGTTTGGAAACCATTGCTTGTGTGTATTGCTCAGCAATCATATTCTCAGATCGAGGTAGTTTTGGTTATTGATCGTCAAATTACGAGTCGTGAATTTGATCAGATTAGCAAGGAAGTACATATAGTTTTGGATAAGACATGAGTGCAAGTCAGTCTTATTACTACTCACAATACGACATTTATAGCTGGTAAGGGAGCAAGTTTTGTGCGTAATTATGGAGCAGAAGTGGCGACCGGTAATTATGCACTATATATGGATGATGATGGTATGATTGCTCCAGATTTTGTAGGCGCAATGGTCACTCGCTATGAGGATATATTTCATGAGCTCTGACATGACTTCATATTGTCTCCAACAATTATGTATCGTGATACGGGTCATATTCAGACTCAATGATTTGATCGTATATGGCGAGCAATGTGCCGACCCGAACCTCACTATGCATTATCTGGTAAGGCAAAATGATGGAAACATCTTATTTCATGATACTCTCACTTTGATATTATCCAACAGTGTGTGACTATTCAAATGAAGAGTGCGATGGGATTATTTGCTCCTCGTACTGTGTTTCAGATTATACAATTTGATAAGCAGTTCGAGTTTGTGTATGAGGATCTAGATTTTGGATATCGTGCACATCATGCATGATTTACGATGTTGGTCGCAACTGATATTGTGATAAATCATATGGAAAAACTCAGAAACCTCTCACAGACAAGTTATCTATGATCTCCTCGCAATGTCTACTACAAAGCTCGTAATCGCATCTTCTTTGTTCGTAATAATGCACCATGGTGGGGAAAGGTAATATTTTATAGTTGTGGATTTTGGATGCAGCTATGATGGTTTGGTATTATTATTCTCTACGACGGATCCGATAAGTTGATAAGTCTATGGATGTTGATCAAAGGAACATGGGATGGATTATTTCACTATCAAATGAACTATAGCCAAAAAATACTCAAAGAGTAGTAAGAAATAATTTGAACTGAATCCACTAATTGTTATACAAGAATTATCTTGCAGCAGCTTATGTCCATGAGAGTGCTACTTTAACCTCTATCGGTGGCCTATATTCTTCTTCAGGGAGCTTATTTTTACTCTATTTTTTATTAGTATGTCCGTTACCTCCACACAACTTGATCATCTTTGTAAGCTTGCAGCACTCAACCTCAGTGATGAACAAAAAGCAAAATTTGGTCCACAGCTCGATTCAATTGTGGGGTTCGTATCTAAGTTAGAATCACTTGATCTGACCGATATCGAGTTAGTTTCTTCTCATATTGCCAGTCATATGAATGATGGAGTAGATCAATCCAATTTTGATTTTTTATCTAATATCCGCCATCCTATCGCAGGGCAGATGCCTGCGGTAAGCTTCACAACAAGAGGAGACTAAGAATATTTTTGATAGCAATAAATCCACCTGACCAGCGGATTTTTTATATTTTTATAGCAAATTAACTAAATAACTTAGAAGTTTATTTGAGCATAATTAAAAAATAGGTTGATTTACTTTAGATTAAAATACCAGTGATTGTCTAATATTTCTTGAAATATTAGTAGGATTTTGAAGTTCATAGGTTTTTTCTGTTTATTGTTTAAATATATACTACTTCAAGCTTATCAAGATATGTGTAAAATTCTTTTTCAGAGATTTCTTTTTCAAATGTAGTTCATTTGGGCATAAGTATCGTTTCACTTGACACCTCTACTAACTTTGGTTTGATTTTATATGATGGTCTTCCAAAATCATCACATCAATTTGGACTTACTTGAATAGTAAGTAAGACCTGGTTAACATCACTGAGTCATATTTTATCAGATTCTTTTGTAATAAATTGTATCGGCTTTATAGATATTGGTCCCACAGTTTGCGTCCGTCACTCAATTTTTTGAGTGTAATATCACATTACGATATACCACAATCATTCTTTTTGTTTGATTGTATAATTGATTGCATCTTGTACAGAAGGATACTTATCAAACAATGTTTCAATATTCAAGAGGTCATGTTCTATGCTACATACACCTGGATGTAATTCAAATTCTGACACATAGTTTGACCTATTGTTGTTGTTCTCCAATATACCTCAAATTTCTTCGCATGTTTGGGCTAATAATTGAGGGAATCTATGTTGTATGTTCTCAAGGTACATGATATTCTGTATATTAGCTTGAGAATTAGCAAAGAATAATCACGATTCATATCAAGATTGTTTCATTGGTGCTGTATAAATAATAAAACTTTAAAGGACTAACATCCAGGATATCATGCTTTTTGACAGTTCGCTGGTTCGAAGATCTATCTTGGGTGAGTTTTATCCACAATAATTTTTTGGACTGTAGTACATGTAAGGGAGCATCATTCTGATCATCGTCATGATTTTGCTACATCTTTGTGGTCACATTGCTCGCCAGACTCTCTTGTTCCATTGCCACATATACCCGCAGTAGTACTACATCGTAGAGCATTATGGGTAGAGGGTCAGCCTAGTGATCCATTATTGCAGGTTCTTACGACACTATCGCAGGCTATTCATGGAGCAGGATTGGTCTCGCGATACATGACTAAGAAGTCAGAATTATTCAATACCCCATAATTACTAACATTACATGATCATGCTTGAGGGTCTGACTTTGTTCCGTATGATTTGATATTGGTTTCATAGTCATCATATCTTGATCAGCGAGATGGATAATAATTATCATCAGACTTTCTTACGTAGTAGCGATCTTTATATTTATCATCTGATGTGTATCTACTTATCGAGTTATTGGCTGATTTGATACTGTTACTTGATCAGATGGTACAGGTATTATATGTATATGATCCATCGAGATCTCCATTGTGGCAGGTTCTATACTCGTATTCACATTTCTGACCAGCTTTAACATTAGATGTCTTAAATGCTTTGACTGAGTCGCTATGCTCAATAGTTCCGAGACGAGAGTCATAACAGTTATCACGATCATTGCGAGGCACGGGCGATACTGAGTTCGGATTTGGGACACGATAGACAGTATTACTTACAGCAACTTTGACTCTATTGTCATCAGAGCGGTATCATCCTGGATCAGAGCGTACTGTACCTTGTGAGATTTGTGTACAACGGCTGTATCTATATCTATCAGAACCACTCAAATCACCGTCATCACACATCCTTGTGATCGAGCGACAGCTATCATTAGATCAGACTTCAGATTTTTCATACATCGTAAAGATGCTCCCATGTCACATATATCCATATCAGTCTATCAGACAGTTATTGTTAGTTTTGCGCGGAGATTTGTAGCTGTAGTTGTTGTTCTCATAATACCAATCATCATACCAATCATCATTATATTTACCATTTGCATAATAGTTATAATCATAATTGTCATCGTAATATCTTCATTTTGAGTAGTATCATCCATTGTTGCGGTATGGATCATTAGTATTAGTATTGCTGACTCATGCGATGGTACAAGTTTGTTGGGTGTATGATCATCTTAGGTATCATTGAGTACAGGTTCTAAACTCTGACTTGCATAATTGTCATTGGGGCGCTGATGATGATTGGAATGCTATTATATGTTGATTATGAAATACCTCAGTACCCCATGGAGTTTTGCAGTTACGACGAGTAGGGACTGATCCAGTAGGTTCAAGAGTATCATTAGTAGTAGAGTAGCTTAGGCGGGGACTATTGCCTTTGTTATTGACGACTCACTGCACACCATTGTTATTTGGATTGATTTGTTGTTCTTTGCTAGCGGATAATTTGGTTTTAGGAATACGAGCAACAATTGGTCATAGGCCATAACCCAAGTCCTCTTCTAAATCTTCTTCCCCCAAGGAGGGTTTATTTGAGACAGCATATCATCCGTTGTTGGTTCTGCCGTTAGGAATACTATCAGTATCGATGAGCGCATAATTTGAGACTCACTGAGTATTATCGGTGTATTGCTCAGGTGCACTTTGTGATCATACAGAGCTACTGATAGTACTAATTCCCAATTGTTGCTCTACTTGATTGATAAGAGCGGTACTATCAGATCACCTGATGCCCAGATACTCATACTCTCAACCTTGTCCATTGAAATAACAAGTATGATTTGTATAAGAACCACCAAGCACTCATTGAGTGCAGATTCTTTTTTCAATAACGCAAACATTGTCTGAGTTAGCACGATCAGATGCAAATGCAAGTGTCCAGTCTGCCCCAACAACAGATCTACCTCGAGGTGTAGTACAAGTCGATGTATCAGCTATTGATGTGTCTTGATGGGATTGTGTTATCTCTTTCTCTTGCTTTGTGTTGATAAGAGTAATATATGTTTCGCCAAAAGGATTACTGCCAGTATAGGCAGTTTCAGTTCAGCTAAGTTGTTGTACAATTTGATCGATGATTGAATCTCATGACTTTTGTACTTCTGAAGTGCCTTGTGATCATGATTGTATTGATACATTACTATCTCAAGATACTGTAGTGGCGATTTGGGTTTTTGTTTGACTGATAAGATTACTATATCGAGTAGGGTTTTGATACCGGTATAGTCCTCACACTCAGATGAGTCAGATATATACAAGTACTCTTACGATGTTTCGCATGATTTGGTTATGGGTTACGAGTATAAAGATACGAGTATTAATATTTTATTTATAAATATTTATAATACTATGTCAAGTCTTTGAGTGATATAATATGTATCATTTTCTCAATCGAGTTGAAGATGAAGATAAAACTAGTATAATCACTATTTGTACGTTTGCTGTCGTATATTCTCTCTAGAAAAATCTCAATATTTCAGAGCTGAAACGATAAAAATAATAGAATATTGAATCCTGGTCAAGATTAGTATTCGGCGTTTTCTAAAATAAGTATATAGAGTATATTTTAATCTTATCTGATACAATTTATAATGACTAAGTGACGTATTATATCTCTTCAGTGAGTGATTGTAGATGTACAGTTTGAATCTGACTTACCTCGTATTTATGATGCGATCAAAGTTAGTAATCCTAATGCCGCATGAGTAGAAGTTGTAATTGAGGTATTGCAACAACTTGACGGTGGTATTGTGAGAGGTATTGCAATGGATAGTACCGATGGTTTACGTAGAGGTGATGAAGTAATAGCTACGGGTGCTCCGATCACTGTGCCTGTAGGCCCTGAAGTATTAGGTCGTATGTTTAATGTATTGTGAGAGCCCATCGATGGTAAACCGAAACTAAAGACTAAGTCAGTCTACCCAATTCATCGTCCTAGTCCTACATTTGAGCAACTCACAAATAAAGCAGAAGTCTTCGAAACTGGTATCAAGGTTGTTGATCTTCTTGCTCCAATGCTCAAGGGTGGTAAAACAGGGTTATTTTGAGGTGCATGAGTAGGTAAGACCGTGATGATGCAGGAATTAATCCATAATATTGCAAAAGCACACGATGGTGTAGCGGTATTTGCATGAGTGGGGGAGCGTACTCGTGAAGGTAATGACATGTACCACGAGATGGCTGATTCAGGTGTACTGGAAAAGACAGCCATGGTCTTTGGCCAGATGAACGAAACTCCTGGACCTCGTGCTCGTGTGGCGTTTACAGGATTAAGTATGGCAGAATATTTCCGTGATGAAGAAAAAAGAGATGTACTACTATTTATTGATAATATTTTCCGTTTTACGCAAGCGGGAAGTGAAGTATCAGCGTTGCTTGGTCGTATCCCATCTGCAGTAGGGTATCAGCCTACATTAGCTACTGATATGGGAGCCCTCCAAGAGCGTATCACATCTACTGTCAATGGTTCCATCACGTCAGTGCAAGCAGTATACGTACCAGCTGATGATCTGACAGATCCAGCTCCAGCAACGACATTTACTCACTTGGATAGTACCATTGTACTTAACCGTGCATTGACTGAGAAGGGTATCTACCCCGCAGTAGATCCATTGGATTCAACTTCTACTGTATTGACTCCTCAGGTTGTAGGGCAGGAGCATTATGACGCAGCCAGGGCGGTCCAAGCTATGCTCCAAAGATACAAAGAACTTCAAGATATTATTGCAATTTTGGGTATGGAAGAGCTCTCCCATGAAGATAAACTCACGGTCCAGAGAGCTCGTAAGCTTGAAAGATTTATGGGACAACCAATGCATATGGCGACACAGTTCTCTGGTATTCCGGGTGTATATTGTAAGGTAGCTGACACCATCAGGTCTGTTAAGTCTATCATGGCTGGTGAGGTTGATCATGTTCCAGAAGTGTATTTCAACGAAAAGGGCGATATTGATGCAGTAGTAGCAGAGTATGAGGAAAAAGAAGCTTGAAAATAGTTTTGAAAATAGGAAAGTCTCTGCAGAAATGTGGAGATTTTTTGTCAAATCTAGTTTCAATTTTTCGGTCGTAGTTTTACTCAAAGTCCTCCAACCAATACAAGTATTATAAGTATTACAAATAGTAATTTTGTATCTATTTTAATATTAAACTTACTACCTATATTATCTGATAGGGGAGATTCTGAAGTCACTTTTTCACATCTAAATTTACAGTTTCATTCTGTAACTAAGTACTCTCACTTTCAACATAATGGTGCATTGCATTGAATTCCAAGACCTTCTGCTTGTCACTGTACACTACCTATTGTAGAAATAGAATATAAAGATATAAATATAGACAGTAGTACTAATTTAAAATAATTCATCACAGTATTGCGAAATAATACTTCGTATATATATAAATAATTATTTAATACAATATATTTTGACTGTTTTTAATTGTAATTGGCTGAAAATCTAGTATATTGATGGTAGTAGTATTTTGTATTTTATCATATGAACTATATCGAGCGGTCAAAAAATATTGCAGTTGATTTCGATGATGTACTAGTACCAACTTTCAAGGGAGTTTTATGATACTATAATAATATGTTTAAGTGAAAATCTTTACCTTATGATAAGGTTACTCATTTTTGGCTTAATAGAATTAGAGGATTTAGGCGTATATCAACGCAAGAGTGTGTAGATTTATTTAATAACTTACTGGCTGAACCAGACTTTCACCAATCTCTCAAGGCAATTAAGGATTCATTTGAGGTTTGCGCATATCTTAAAGATCAGTGACATAATCTATATATTATTACTGCTCGTCCCAAAATTTTACAAAAAAATACTATCGATTGGTTGAGTCAAAATAATGTTTGAGAACTATTTAGTGATGCAGTATTTTTAGATCATAAATGACATGGTTCTGATCTGACTAAATCTAGCGTCTGCAAGGATCTTGGCATTACTGTTATGATAGAAGATGCTTTTCATAATGCTGATCCTCTTGCTCAAAACTGAATTACTGTATTGATGCCTCGTAGACCTTGGAATAAAAAACATAAGACTTGAGGTAATATTACAGTGGTATGACAAAAAAATGAAGATAATACTTGGCAAGAAATCAAAGGAATCTATCAAGCGACCTGCTAGGTTGTTTTTTCTTTTGTAGTTTAAGATTTCATAGTGGCTTCATACGCAACTTTCGCAGCTTCTTCTTGAGCTTTGCGCTTGCTTGAACCAGTACCAACTCATGCCACATCTCAGTTGATCATGATGGTAGTTTCATAGATGACTTCGTTGCGGTGATCATTGCGAGAGAGCTCACGATCAATATAGTCGGGGAGAGTTTTATATTGAGACTGGACATGTTCCTGGATGAGTGATTTATAACTCTTAATAGGTCAGACTTGGAGATTATCCTTCAGACAATATATATGGGTTTTGATAAATTGATAGGCTGACTCTCGTCCCAGATCCAGATAAATCCATCCCAGGAGTGCTTCCATGCAGTCACTGAGGATAGCATCATTATTGCGGCCTCACTTGCGTTCCTCGCCATTACCGATGATGATGTATTTGTCCAAGCCGATCTGACGAGCCACAAGTGCGAGGGTATCTTGTCTGACAAGAGATATCTTATAAAGTGTAAGGATGGCTTCACTGTCGCTGAGCTCACGATAGAGGAGATCATTGATCGCAAGTCATAATACGCTATCACCAAGAAATTCCAATCTCTCATTGTGAGGATGATCGGTAGTAAAGTCAGCAGCATATGACTTATGAGTGAGAGCAGTCTTGAGGAGGTCAGGCTGAGAAATATACTCAATACTGAGATCAAGAGAGGAGAGATAGGTAGTGATGGCTCAGAGGTTATAAGTCATGATTGATGATTGGTATAGATTATCGTAGGGACGTGAGCTTGGCAAGTCGGTTTATTTCTTCTTTTATTCTTTATTCCTTGGAGTCTCAAAAAACCAAAAGACTTTTCAAATACAATAACTGGTTCTCGAAGTGTGCTTCAACGTTATGTATTAGTTTACTATTTCTTAGTCATTTTGCAAGTTTGAGCTTGTTAGGTTATGATTTTTGATTTTTGAATTCAAGATAAGGTCACAGGAGTTGGTGTAGGAGTTCAAGTGCAAGATTCTGATTAATAAAGTAGGGTGACGTTGCAATTGTGATCAAGTCAGCACGACCCATAATACTACGAACTTGAGACATGGTTTTTTGTATGTCACTGATTCACATTTCTGGAGCCCAGAAGTCGAGATCTATGTCCAATATGAGGGGGGAGAAATGGAAAGATGAAGATTTGTATTTTTGAATTATTTTGATTTCCTGTTCTTTCAAGATCTCGTTTAGTTTATACTCGGTCCTGACTTGTATCATGTTGGTAATCAATCATGATTCGATACATGGTGTGATAAAGTTACCAATATCACATTCTAGATGTGCAAAATCCCATTGATACTGAGGATCGCTGATCTGTGTATGATCAAGTTTATGAGGATTTGTTCAGAGGTCAGTGTGCTGGTCGATATGAATGAGTCTCATGTCGAACTCTTCTACTTTTATCGAGCACTGAGGTCATTCAGAGAAGGGAGAAATATCATGTAATGACATGAACTCAGCAGGTATTTTACATTTTGATATATAATCAAGCCAGTAGGGGAGGACGTGATTGTGATTATCGGTGATGATAATAGGAGGGTGCCTTAGTTTGTCCAATTTTAATATGTAGGTATGTGAGAGTCCTGTACATGAGTGTAGTTTGCCATTATGATCAACTTCCTCAAAAACAGCAAAATTACCAAGCTGAACTTGATTGAGTGAGGAAATCTCGCACGGTTGGGATATCATAAGAGCTCAGTCAGACCCAAGCTGCTTGCGCTGATCATAGGAAAAAGTATTGTTACCAAGAGATTTGGTTAGTTGGTAATTCATAATGGGGTAGTTAATAGATAGTGGTAATAATAGTGATTTAAAACAACAAAAAAAGAGCTTTGGATAAAATCCTCGCTCTCCTATAACCCTAACCACTATGTTTTTGTCCTTTTTGAGAATACCTCATGAGAACTTAATTGACTTATATATAAATCTACAATATAATCAACTGATTTTTGAGCAAAAAGAAAGCCATAACAAAATGTTATGACCGCTACTCAAAGAGAAACTCTTCGAATTATATTTCCCTCCTGATTTCCGCTTTAGGTCAGGAGGGATTTAATTTAGGTTACTAATGATTACCCTCACCCCACCTCGATTCATATTGGTGTATCAAGGGTGGAGATCGGGCTTTTATTTTTAGGCAGCTAACCTTGGTACTTCAGCTAAAAACTGATCAGGGGCGTCTCGTCTAATAGTGAGTTCTACTCCTTCTTCTGTTCTAATAATTGCAAAGAGCCTATGCTCTTTATTGAAACCAAGTTTAGTTGCCAGCGATTTAAGTAAGTTTTTTAACTTTTTCCAAGCATCTTCATCTATTATTTCGTAGAGGAAGTAGGTAGTCTTAGTTCGTAATTCTTGCAAAAGTTCTCCAAAGTGTTCTCCTATATTGAAACATGATACTGGTGGGTATGTTTCAGATAGTCTCTCACTTTCTTCAACTTCTTCTAAATTGAGATGTAAACTTTTTGGAATTGTTAATTCTTTGAGCTTTCTGTATTTGATTTTTAACTCTCCTCCAAAAGAGTTCGGTTTTTCGGTGTGAATAATTTTCACAACCTTATTGTCATCACGACGACGAGTACAAGGTTTTGTGGTTAGAGGAATGGCTAATGTCATATCCTCATTTTTTTGCTTTAGGGCGATAGATTCCATTGCTTTAAAAGCAATACATCTGTGGTTAATTCCTTTCATAAAAATTTATTTTTTTAATGAGATTTTAATTAATCTCGGCGCACGAAGCCGATTACTTTTTTACGTTGTTGACCATTTGCTGAGATTCAGGGTGGTCTGTTAAGGTTCTCCATAGGGATGGGTTTAGGTCCAACGCTTTATTACGTAGGAATTACTTTGTAATAATACGAAATCAAATTGCAAGAGATTTTTATCATAATTATTTATATAATTATGTCCTTATTTTATATTAACAAAAAACCCCAGCTGCGACACGTTTTAGTGTTTTAGCAAAACTGGGATTTAATCAGTCTATTCTAATGATCAATATTAGTCATCTTCAGATCATTTTCTCTTACCTGCACGTTCTGCCATGATCTTCTCAGCGATACTATTAGGTACTGGTTCATATGAGTCAAATTCCATTGCGTAACTTGCTCTACCTTGAGTTGCTGATCTGAGTGCTGTAGAGTAACCAAACATCTCCGAAAGTGGTACTTTACCGCTGATCACCATTGCGCCAAAACGATCTTCCTGATTGGTAATCATACCTCTACGAGATGAGATATCACCCATCACATCTCCCATATAGTCTTCAGGAGTCACTACTTCGATCTTCATGATAGGCTCAAGCAATGTTGGCTTACACTTCATAAATCACTCTCTAAATGCTCTGAATGTCGCAATCTTAAACGCAACTTCTGAGGAATCGACATCGTGGTAACTACCAAATGTAAGTTTTGCCTGTACATTGATAATAGGGTAGCTGGCCATCACTCATAGTTTCATCATTTCTTCACATGCCTTTGCAACTGATGGGATGAATTCTTTAGGGATTACTCAACCAGTAATTTCATCCACGAAGTTCAGATTCTTGAGTCCATCAGGATCCTTCCATGGAGACATCTTAAGTACAACGTGTCCATATTGTCCACGACCTCCAGACTGTCTGACGAACTTGGATTCTGCTTCTACCTCATCACCCATAATCGTTTCTCTGTATGATACTTGTGGAGCGCCAGTGATGACTTCTACTTTGTGTTCTCTCTTGAGTCTATCTGCCAAGATCTCAAGATGTAACTCTCCTTGACCAGCGATGATCGTCTGACCTGTCTCTTCGTCTGTATAGAATCTGAATGATGGATCTTCTTCTGCGAGCTTACTAAGTCCAAGTCACATTTTTTCTTGATCCTTCTTGCTTACAGGTTCTACTGCGAGGGAGATTACTGGTTCTGGGAAGTCCATAGCTTCAAGTAATACTGGCTGTTTCATATCAGAAAGTGTATCTCAAGTTCTCACATCCTTGAGGCCCAAGAATGCTGCGATATGTCACGCATGAATCTCTGAAATCTCCTCTCTTTTGTTAGCATGCATGAGGAGCAAACGACCTACTCTTTCTTCATTACCTGTACGAGGATTGAGAAGTTTGTCACCAGATTTGATCACACCACTGTATACTCTCACAAATGTGAGCTTACCAACAAAGGGATCAGTCATAATCTTGAATGCAAGAGCAGAAGCTGGTGCTGTATCATCAGGCATTCTAAGTATTTCCTTGTCGAGATCATCTACATCATGACCTTTGACCGCACCTACATCGAGCGGACTTGGGAGGAAGTCTACAGCAGCATCAAGCATGAGCTGTACACCTGCGTTTCTAAGAGCTGATCCTACACACATTGGGTAGATTTCTCCAGCACATACTGCTTTACGCATTGCTTTTTTGATGAGTACTTCTGGCACATCTTCTCCCATTAGATACAGTTCTGCGATTTCATCATCGAACATGGTTAAACTATCAATCATCTTTTCTCTCGTAGCAGTACAAATATCTACAAAGTCAGCCGGTATCTCATGTTCTACTTGTGTCTCACCGTTAGCACCTTCAAATGTGTAGTATTTCATGTTGATCAAGTTTGCAATACCCTTGAATTCCGAAGATTCACCGTATGGGAGTTGGATTGCGAGCGCCTTGTTTGATAATTTGTTAGTTACTGATTCAAGACAGAATTTGAAATTAGCACCAATCTTGTCGATCTTATTCACAAAGATCATACGAGGTACGCGATATTTGTCAGCTTGTCTCCAAACTGTCTCCGTCTGAGGCTGTACTCCATCTGATGATGATAATACAGTTACTGCACCATCCAATACCTTAAGACTACGCTCTACTTCAATTGTGAAGTCTACGTGACCTGGTGTATCGATAATATTGATGTGGTGATCCTTCCACATTGCAGTCGTCGCAGCAGAGGTGATTGTAATACCACGTTCTTGCTCTTGTACCATCCAGTCCATTGTCGCAGCACCATCATGTACTTCACCGATCTTGTGATTTCTACCTGTATAATAAAGAATACGTTCTGTAGTAGTAGTTTTACCGGCATCAATATGGGCAATAATACCAATATTTCTCACCATGTCTAATCATTTCGCAGCGGCCATGAGCAATAAAATATAATAATAATTAAAAAAATCTGACTTTCGTCGAGTTCTCGTAAAACTATAATGATTATTCTTCTTGTTTCAATCAAAAAAGTTCCTCCTTGTTCCATGATTCTCACTTGCTGTTCCATAATAAAGTCAAGATATGCTTTATAAAAACTTGATTTCGATAGATAAAACCATAGATTTATATGTATGTGAGAATTATGACTTATACCTCATTTTATTCATGTGTGACATCGACAGATTTCGCAGACACTTATTGCCTCTACGATTGGGACCATAGTCTTCATATTATTTACAATCATCTACATTTTTAGTAAGCGCAGTAATCAGAATAGCTTCTTCGGTAATACCGTAGATATGGGGATTGAGTCTATTATGATTTATCTTAAGGGCGTGGGTGGTGATCATGTAGGATGGTGAGCAATTGTGTTTACTACTTGTATCTTCTTCTATGTATTATGGACCAATGTAGTTGGTTTGTTGTGAGATATGATCATACTTGCAGTACCGCAGTGGCATGAGTACTTTAGACCAGCATGATCAGATGTAATGTTTAATGCAGCACTAGCAACGGTATGAGTAGTTGGAGCGATAGTATATGGATTTATTACCAAGTGATTTCATCATATTGAGCATTATATCCCATATAAATGAATTGGTATTGTGCCCAAAGTTAATAGTGTGGGTACTGCATTGGGTAGAGTGTGAGATGTTACTGTCTGACTATTAATCGGGTTTATTGAATTGATGGGTGAGGCTGGTAGGATTACATCGTTATCACTGAGACTATTTGGTAATGTATTCGTAGGTATCATCTTGTTGTGACTTGTGACTCAAGCTGCCAACGCATTCTTCTTTGATACTCCGTTTCTCATTCCTCTTACTATATTTGCATATGAGTTAATCGTAGCTTGATTGCAGGCATTCTTATTTAGTTTGCTCGTGACTGTCTACTTTAGAATCGCTAGTGATCCTCACTAATTATACTACTCTTCTTCTTATTTTTATTTTTCTTATTTTTTACAACAACATGGCAAATTCATTCTTAACATTAGCAATCGGTGGTGGTTTAGCTGCAATTGGTATTGCTACTATCGGTTATACTTGGCTCAATGGTATCGCTCGTAATCCTGAAGCAGCAGACAAGATGTTTACTCCTGGTATTATCGCTGTAGCATTATGTGAGTTCGTAGCACTATTGTGTTTCGTAATTGCATTCTTAGAAAAAGGCCCTGCTGCATAATATAGAAATAGTTACAAATGGTAAAAAATTGTTAAAGTGGTAAAATTTGTTTGCTTATCACATTCATCCTCATGGAGCATACGGTTAGTAATTCAGCTATGATAATCAATCTTTTGATCCAAGTAGGTCAGATTGGGATATTTTTTGGTATTTTTGTATATATCTATGGATCGAAGATCTCAGATGCAGTACATGCAAGACAAGCGAAGGAACTCAAACTTGCAAATGCTGATGCTGAGTATGCTGCGATGATTGCTAAAGGTAAAGAGGAGTATAATGATATCATAAGTCAAGCCGGACAGCTTAAACAGCAGATTCTTTCTGAGGCAGAGCAGTTGGCTACTCGTAAGTCTGACGAAATTATTGATATTGCTCACCGTAGGAGTGATGATATTGTAGCTCGTGGTCAGCAAGAGGCAAATAACATGGAAGCAGAACTCAAATCATGATATGAATCAATGATCAAGCAGACTACGACAACAGTAGTCAATAAGCTTCTTGTCAATAATCTCGAGATGTATCAAAAATATATTGATACGATTGTGAAGCAAGTGGTATAGACTTGAAAATATTATTAATTGGAAGCCACAGTAGTGATGTTGTGGTTTTTTGATATACAAAAAACTCCTTGTAGAGGAGTTAGTTTAGTGTCGATATATTACCTATACTGATCAATAATTATTTCATTATTTTCATCTACTGCCACAGTAAGGACTTTTCACTCATTTTTCAAGCTTCTTGCCCCATCCAGAAACTCGACTGTATCAAACGCTTGAGCAACAAGCGATTTCATCCATTGTTGTCAGATTTCATTCATATCGTAGCTTGTATCACAAACTTCATTGATGATTTGAGTGAGCATTGCCTTACATTCACCAATAACTACCTCACTTGCTCATACATCAAACCAAAATACTTGATTGTCTGTTGAATCATTTTGTCATGGTTCAAGATCATTTGGCACATTGATGGTTACAAATTGATTAGTTCACACACTAAGATGAACGATTTTTTCTTTATGATCGCCAGGAAGTTGTTTAGGCTCGTTGTATTGCGTATTTGCAAGTGTAAGAAGTAATTCATTTAATTTTAGTCCATGGTTTTTGAGGTGACCACAACCACATGTTGTGATAGAGTCATCTCATTTACTATGAGAACATGAATGATAAGTTAATGCTTGTTTATGGTTGTCTGAGAAACGAGTAATAATTTCAACGATTTGTTCATCTGTAATACTCATCTCTTGAAGCATACCCATAGGAGCAACTACAAGGAGGCCATGTCATGCTCATGGTATATGTAGAATTACATTTTTGGACTCATCACGACCGATGATTCCTCTCCCATCAATACAGTCAACAATAAGTGTACCGTTGTTCCATTGATCCATGATTGTTTGCTTGTCTACAATACATAGATTATCTGATCTAAGTATGAGATTTATTAGTGGTTTGAGCTCAACAAGAGATGGGTTATTTTCAAAGATTGGTGAGTAGTGCATCATGGTTGGGTTATCAAATAAAAGTTTTTCAATCTCATTTTTACTGGTATTTGTGGTAAGGTCTATCATAATGTGACTAGCATCTACGGCTATTATTTCTAGCATGTGATATAAAAATATAAAATTAAGGTAATCGCTTTTAATAGTGAATAATTATATACAAATTCTGACTTTTTACAATCATATATACTATTGATGGAAAGAATTGATATGAAATCTATGATGACTGGCGCTATAGTATTTCTGAGTACGGTTTGATGAGCAATAGCTCAGGAGCATAAAAGTATACTAGCACAAGCTCTTACTACAAAGCCTAATACTAATAATACAGTAACACAGTACTCTCCAAGTGAAAATAAAGAAAGTCATAGTAAATATTATTATACGATATGGCCTATCGTAGAAGGTGAGTGTATATCTGCCCGAAGGGCAATGCTCACTTTCAGTCATTTTTTTGCGTTAAAGGATGATCAGAAATGATACAAGTAGAATTATTGGTATGACCGAGTGAGACAGGAGGAGTTATTGCTACTACTGGTCTTAAGGAAAGACTATATGAGAGACATGGTAAACATTCAGTAGACTTTAAGGTAATAGAATCATGAGAATTCTGACCAAAAACATTGATTGGGGGAAGTTTTGAGTGATCAACTCATATTCATATGTGATGATGAGATACTGAGTTCTTGTTATGAGTCAAGTATATGAAATTTGCTCGTGAATTTATGAAAAGCTGAGGAGAGCGAGTTGCGTGATTTGGCTTTAAGGCACCGTTCAGTATTTCTAAGAAGCAAAAGTAAATATCTATTGACTTCTATATAATGATAATTATATACATAATAATTTATTTCTTAACCCATCATTAGTTACTATGGAGATTAAAAAAATTAAAGAACAAAATCTATGAGTAGTTGCATATCTTGCTCTTATAGTACTTACTAGTTCATATAGGTGAGATATAGGGTGAGCTTTATGAAGATGATTCGGCGCAGACCAACCAACACAAGAAGTATTGAAAACAGACAGTACCGATGCTCGTGAGCATATAGATATGGAGGTGGTAAGTAGTAATATCAGTCTTATTCAGAATCATGGCATTTGCGCTGGTTCGCTTAACGCGAAGGAAATTGCTTTTAAAGCTGATAGTATTAGAACTAAGGAAGCTACTAAGTAGTAATTATAAGCTTAGAACTTGTGTACTGATGTAACAATTATTATATTAATCTCATTTAATTATGGGATTTTTTTGTCTAAGTATATATCTATCCCTGTTGTTGCATTGAGCTTGTTTGGACATCATTTTGATTGGCGGTCATTTGATAGATTGTATTAGGGATAAGTTTCCTAATTTTTTTTCAGCTTCAGTACATACCTTTCGTATGAATATCTTGATCTTCATCCGGTATATTTTCTGACCAATATTGGACTAAGCGATCTCGATCAATCTTGATGCCACCCTGAATTGCAAAACATTCTATCTGTAATAACATCATATACATTTCACAGTATGAATTGATGTTATGATTGATTGTTTTAATAGGAAGACCATAGCCTATTGCTTCAGAGGTTAGACCTATCTTTTTGAGCTCACTCACCATGAGGTAGTGCTTAATTCATGAACCTGAAGTGTATTCATACTCAGTTTTCTCTTCTTGGTCACTATTTTCATTATTCAAGTCTTCTTCGTTATATTCAAATCTTTTGAGAGATAATTGATATATAATGTTTACATATATTTTTTTAATACTTTGTGTGAGTAAATTAATTTTAGATCGAGAGCCTATAATCTGTGATTTAATTGTATCTGGTTCGAGCGGATCTTCTAATGAGACGACTTGTATTTCTTGTAGGGCTTCCATGAGTGGTACGATGATTCGCTAAGGTGATAAAATGTTGTCAGCGGAGTGTGATATAATCCGATGAAATCAAATTGCAAGTGATTGTTGATATATCTTGATATGTATAAAAAAACATCGCCCTTAGTAAACTAAGATTGATGTTAACTTTTCTTAGCTCCACGGCATACCCGTAGTTCTATTAGAAGTTGCAGTGAGTGACCATACTGCTGCGAAAGCAATAATAAATGCCCCTACTTTTTCCCAAGTTTCGTCTGGGAAGAACGTTGCAATGACTCCTACTATAAGAGCCAATACGAGTTTTTTTATTTTTGTGCTCATCGCCGTATCATTATAATCAAACTACTATTATTGTCAAATATTGATTTTATTGTAAAATAAGCCAATTTATTTATGATAAAGATGATTTATTTATAACTATTCGTTTTGATATGAAGTATTTTAGGGGTAGTATTATCTTTGCAATTACCTGTCTCTTAGTTGCATTTGGATTTGGATGGTATGAAGGAGGGATTAATATGGCGTTATCCACATTATTCATTGTGGCAGTACTGTGAGTATTAGAGGTGTCATTATCATTTGATAACGCAGTAGTAAATGTGAGCACTCTCAAGACCATGGATGCGACACGGAGACGTAGATTTTTGACGTGGTGAATATGGATCGCAGTAGTAGGTATGAGAGTTGTATTTCCGATCGTACTCGTAGCTATTTTTGGGCAGATTAGCCCTCGAAGTGCTCTCACACTCGCAATCACTGATGCTAGTCAGTATGGTCAGATTCTGACTTCTGCTCATGTGAGTATTGCTGGATTTGGTTGAGCATTCCTGATGATGGTTGGGTTCAAGTTTTTCTTTGATAGCGATAAGGTGACTCACTGGTTACATCGTATTGAAATAAGACTAACAAAACTTGGTAAGATTGAGGCAATTGAGATCGTAATTGTATTATTATTACTGGAGTTGATAAGCTATATCTTACCGATACATGAAGCTCATGACTTCTTCGTCAGTGGTGTATGGGGATTGGTGACATATATTATCATCCATGGAGTATCTGAGCTCATGCAAGCTAGCGACACTACTGGTACAGTAGCCAAAAGTGGTGCGATGGCATTTCTGTATCTTGAGCTACTGGATGCATCATTTTCACTAGATGGAGTAATCGGAGCATTTGCTCTTTCGACTAACTTATTGGTGATTGCTCTAGGTCTAGGTATCGGGGCATATTTTGTTCGCAGTATTACGATTTATCTGTATGAAGCAGGGACTTTGACAGAGTATCGTTATCTCGAGCATGGTGCATTTTATGCAATTATTGCGCTTGCTTTGATGATGTTTGCATGAGCAATTCGACATATTCCAGAGCTGATCACAGGACTGGTAGGTGCTGGGTTGATTGGACTAGCATTATATAGTTCGTGGAAGCATAATACTACGAAGTAGTAAAATCAAGAAGATCAGTAATAAGGTGATTGCTAAGCTTCATACCCTCGTGAGTCAGAATTAATCTATTATCATCATATCGTACGAGCTCTTGTCACTGCCAGTCAGTGATGAGAGTTTTTCGATTTGAGTTGAGATATGGCTCATAAGTACTAAGATGATAGATTCCGTCACTAGTCCTCAGAGCGAGCATGAGCTTTTCCATATGATAGTCATGGGTATTTAGACGTACTGTTTTCTTTTCATCTACATAGTCTCATTTGATGTATGATGTAATATTACAGGTATTTGTATATCTTTGCTTCTCATCTCATTCTGTAACTAATCCTGAAGCACTTGTCCCAAGTCCGAGATATGACTCCATATTCCAGTAGACACGATTGTGGATACTACTTTTGCCTGCCAGCGACCAATTAGATACCTCATACTGCGTATATCACGAAGAATAGAGCATGTCTGAGATTGCATTATACTCAGTCATGATTTTATTTTCATCCGGATTAACAAGAGCAGACAACATAGGCGAGAGACTAGATTCATGGAGTAAGCTATGCCATTTTGATCCAGGAAATAGCTCGAGAAGATAAAGTGAATAACTGTCAAAAGTCTGACTAGCTATCATGTTAGCGAGAAACTCTTTGCGGACTTCGGTCTGTGAGTCTCGTGTACCAAATGCAATGAAATCAAGATTAAATACATTAGTAGGCTGCTTGATCTCACGAAGTTCCCTGAGGAAGTGGCGAACATTGTTGAATACATATCCACGACCTGCTTGTTTGAGCACTGCATCATCAAATGTCTGTATACCAAAACTACACCTGACTCTCGGGATGTCCTTGTATGTTGATGTGAGTCACTTCACAAGTTCCAGTGTATGTTCAAACGGATCGGGATTAAGCTCAATACTTAACTCTTCGAGATACTGACAGTCTCGCACTCTGCGGATATGATCAATAATACCAGTAAATTGAGATAATGAGAGGAGTCCTGGTGTACCTCCACCAAAATAGATGGTCTTGATCTGCTCATGAGAGGTGAGTGATGTACGATAGTCTATCTCACCATGGAGGGCAGTCAGATATTGTTCAATCATAGTATCTTGTCGATTTGGGTTATCTCTCGCAATGACAAAAAAATTGCAGTATTCGCATTTACGATCACAAAATGGGATATGGATATACAGCGAAAGCATAAAGCTATAGTAAATTGATTAAATAATTAAGATTTTCTCACATTGATATAGTAAACTCATAACCCAAAGTAAAGCTTATAATTCAAGACAATTTACTACGTAGTCAATCAACAATAATTTTCTGAATTATGTGGTTGATTGACTATAAAGGCGAAAGACTAAAGGAATTTCTGGATCTTGTGTAGTCGTTGAGAAGGACCAAATTTGGAAGCAATTTGAAGAGTTTGTGATTGTCGTTGAGAGTAGTAATGATCATGATTGTGATCAATATAGAGGAGAAGTTGGAGAAGAGATTGCCAGTCTAGTGATATGTCTTTAAATTGAGCGAAGTCTGAAACTATAAATTGCTGCAATCATCACTTGAATGGGCCGATAACTGGCAATCAGAGTTTACATCATTCTAGTGCTGTCATCCCAAAAGATTCTAAGAGCTGCGATGGGCATAGACAATAGTGTCATGACTGTGCGACTGGTTTAATCTGATCTCGCGTGGCTCGTCCATATAGTTTGATTTGTGGATATTGTTGTGAGAACTGCTTGATGGAGTGTTCTAGTAACCCAGTCCCGAAGATGTGAAATTCTCGGTCGTGTTGCGATTGTTTGATAAATTGTGGTAGAATCTCAATCAAAAGATCAATTCCTTTGCCAGGATCAAGTCTTCATCGGAAAGTACATTGTATTGTGTTGTTGATGTGTACTTATGATAATAATTAAAACTTTTTATGATAATATCGTATTCCAAAACATAGTATAGCTATAGTCATTAGTGTTATGATAGAGCCAATAAACTGATTTCAGATAAGAGAATCGATTCACCACCATATTCAAATTATTGTCGCTATGATCGTAACTCATATTCCAATTTGATCGTGGATATGTCATTCAGTATATTTGGTTCTTCACTTTTTATAATAATTATTACGTCTTTTTCATGCATGATCAATTCGACGTTTTGGTTGGAATTTTCACATTACTTCTTTTTAGGATATGAGTGATGATAAATATTGTTCTACAGCAGGTTTAACTTCCTTAGGATCGCATTTGCCGGCCGTGGCTTTCATGACTTGGCCGATGAAGAATCATGCTGCAGATGGCTTTCATCATTTATAATCTTCCAGTACTTTGGGGTTCGCTTCTACTACCTGTGCAATGATGGATGAGAGGTCTATGTCTGACTGCTGATCAAAGCCAAGCTCACGGATCAAATCTGGCGCAGATTTTCCTGTTTGAATCATGTGTTCGATGATCGTCTTGGCATGATGATCTGATAATGATCACTCATAGTTGAGTTTGCAAAACTCAATAAATTGTGCTTGAGTAAACTTGAGCTCATCAATACCATAGATCTGAATTTGTCCCATCATCAGTCACGTCATCCACTTGGCAATCGTATGAGCTGGAATCTGATGTTCGAGTACTTTTTTGAAATAGTGAAGGATGCTGAGGTCGTTGGTGAGGGCGTTGATATATTCTTTGTTAAATCACTGGATAATCATCCAATCAACTTCTTGAGATGGAACAATTAACTCGAGGGCGGTCAGCTTAGCTATATCATCACGAATATCAAGAGCCGGGAGATCTGGCTCGGGGAAGTAACGGTAATCCATACTATCCTCCTTGCTACGCATCATATAGGTCTCAGTTTTGGCGTCATCCCAGCCCACAGTCGCTTGTTCGATCTGTCATCATGCTTGGATCAAGGCCACGTGACGGTTGTACTCATGATCGATTGCCCTACGGATAGCAGAAAACGAGTTCATATTCTTGATCTCAACTCTGGTTCACAACTGATCAGTATCACTCACTGATAGATTTACATCGACTCTCATCTGACCTTTTTCGAGGTCGGCATAGGCGATGTTGTTCCATTTCACGACTCTTTGAAGTTCCTTGAGGAAGTCGGTCACCTCATCAGCACTGTGGAAGTCAGGTCTTGTCACAATCTCTACCAGTGGTGTCCCACAACGGTTAAAATCGAGGTAGGCTTTTCCATCCATGTGGATAGTCTTGGCAGTATCGTTTTCGATATGTGCTTGTTGGATTTGCACGGTATGAAGTTGTGTGTAGCTACTATCCCAAAAGCTAAATGATCACTCACCATTGATTGGATTATGAAGCTGAGTGATCTGATATCCAACAGGGGAGTCAGGATAGAAATATGATTTACGATCTCGAGTGGGGTGCGGATTGGATGTACATCATAATACTTTACCAAGCTCCAGTGCCTTGATGACCGCCTCATGATTAACGACTGGCAACGCACCAGGCTGAGCAGTACATACGGGGCACACATACGTATTGGGCGTATCATTGTCAAAATCCTGTGAGTTGCGACAACGACAGTATACTTTGGCTTCAGTTGCAAGTTTGAGATGGATTTCGAGTCAGATAGTTAATTTCATAAGTTTCAAATACTGAAAACGCTAAAATAATACTACGACTATAATGATTTTGAGGAGAATATAAAAGGGAAAATAGGCGAAGAAGTTGCTTAAAAGAGTGGTTGTAGATATAATTTGTTTTATGAATATACAAAAACACTATATCCTGATTGACTGTGATCCAGGTGGAGATGATATCTTCGCCCTGTTATGGTTACTCATCAATCATAAATTTGCACATATCCCGATGGAGGTGATCGGTATCTCAACGGTATGATGAAATGTTTCTGCTGACTTGACCTATATGAATGCTCTACGTATGTGCGAGTTTGTCATTGCAGATGTTCCCGTTGCTAAGGATCATAGACAGATTGTATCGGAAGATGCATCTCATATTCATGGATCGGATGGGATCGGAGGGCTGTCGAGCATGTTGCCATCACCGAAGCTACCAGACATGGAACTAGATAGTATCGATATGATCGTACAAGCGATACAAACGCATGGGTCAGACCTCACGATTCTCGCTACTGGTCCCATGACCAATCTCGCACTTGCTGAGCAGCATATACCGGGGATTCTTCAGCAGTGTCATAGGGTTATTGCTATGGGTGGAGCGATCGATATGCATGGTAATATAACTCCAGTAGCAGAGTTTAATATTGCATATGATCCAGCAAGTGCTAAGGTCGTATTTGATGCGACTGATAATCTGATACTCGCTCCACTGGATCTGACGACGAGTATGGTGTTTGACAACAATGATATGATAAACTGCTTCCGTGAGATCAATCATAGCAATAAGCAGGCGTTTATGTTTGAGTTGACCAACTTCCTCATCAAGACTAATATGCAGTTTCGTGAGACAGGATATGAGCATGGCTTTTATGTGCATGATGCGCATACGGTCTGACTACTCCTGTATCCTCATTTGTACGAGGGAGCTTTTCAGCAGGTCATGGTGGAGACTCAGGGTGAATATACCAAGGGCGAGACTATTATCGATCAGCGTAATATCGCGAGAATTCAGACTAATACATTTGTAGCCATGAAGTTTGATAAAGAATTATTTCTCGAGGCAATGACACAGGATTTCAGGATGTTTGATTTTTCCTAATAGAAAAACCTAAAGATTTCTCGTAACAGAGAAATGAGCATTAAAAATTCTTCTTAAAATAAAAAATCAATCAGTAAGCAGAAACTGCAGAAAACTCTGATTGATTTTTTTAATTACTACCAGCTAATACTCACTTCCTTTGCCAATGCTTCCAATTCATTCAGAGATTTTTTTCCAAAGTTACGAAATTGCATAGTGTCGCTGATCTTTATTTTTTCAAAAAAATCTTTTACTGTGTATTCGATACAATCGGCAGCTTTCAAGCAAGAAAATAGTCTTACACTCAAGCCAATCTCTGACATCTTTCTTGATAGTTTTGGATTTGATTCGCTAAATAACGATCCAAGCCTAAGTATATCAATTTCTTCTTGGGTTAATTTAGAGAGAGAGCGTCAATAATTTTCGGCACATCCTCCCTTTTATTCCAATCTTCTACTGTCTCCGATACGATGATTAGCTCTGATTCGAGATTTTGTTTAAGAGTTTTGGCAAGATTTGGGGTAATATAATACTCACCAATTTTAACAATTATTTTCATATCTTTTTTATTTTTAGCCCTTGACGCGGAGACTGACATTCACCATTGACCATTGGTGTTGGTAGGATAGAAGTGATGTTTTGAATACTTGACATTAATTATATAATACAAACTTAATGAAAATAAATATAGAGTCAAGTGATATTTAATTTAAAGAAAAAATCCCGAATAGGTCGGGACTTCTAGATACTGGATTGTCGCATCATACTTCCTCGCAATGACGAGGACGACGAGAAACTAGAACGGTAAATCATCAAAATCTTCTTCTATCTTTTCTTCTTTTTTCTTGGCTGGAGCTGATCATTCGTTTGATCACCCGTTGCTGTTACCTCCTTCGATTCTCCATCCGTTGAGGTTATTATAGTATCTACCGTTATACTCAGTAGCTCTGGTGTTAAACGACACAGTGATAGTGCTACCCTCTGCGATACCATCGACGAGTGCTACTTTTTCTTCTCCGACAAAGTCGATCATAATGCTATCTTTATATTGTTTTTCGCTATCTTCTTCCATAATAAGTGAGATCTTAGGCGTGTTGTTAGCTCCAACAGTGATCTGTGGTGTTTTAGTTGTTACTCTTCCAGTGAATTGCATGGCATAAAAAATTACAAAATAATAGTAACCATATGTATGAAAAAATCTGACCCGATTGCAAGTCCATTTTCTTCAAATATTCGCTGTTGCTCAGATTTTACTATTTTATCAAAACTTCTAGTCTAGTCGAGCTCTACTGTTTCAATAAGCTTCTGGATATCAGCAAATACATCTTCGATTGGTTGATCTGCATTGACTCTATATAGCAGCCCTGTATCTTCAAAGTGTCTAATCACAGGCATCGTATCTTGGAAATATAGATCGATTCTTTGTTTAATCGATGCTTCATTGTCGTCTTCACGGTGGACAATCTCATGTCATTGTGATTTAAGTTCATCAAGCTCATGAGCAAACGCTGGATATAGATGTCAGTCTTTTTTGACATAGTACCTATTAACGAGTCTATCAATTGCAATATTTTTGTTGAGATCAAGATAGATACCCATGATTTTACGGCGGAGTTTGCGAGTATGAGCAAGCACATGGTACATCTGTGTATAGTTCCTTGGGAACCCATCCAGTAGCATCTGTTGGTCATCATCCAAGATAGTAGTATACATATCAAATAGTGAACAGATCGTACTATTATCAAGCATTTTACCGGTATTATTTCCTTTGAAAAAGTGTCCTACGGGTCCATCAATTTTACTCATGGCCCTGATGATATCTCCAGGTTCGTATGCAAAATATTGCGGATATACCTCACGGATAAGTGCACTTTGAGTTCATTTACCAGATCATTGAATACCGAAGAGGATGATGTCTTTTTGTTGCATACGGATTAGTTTATAAAGTTTATAAAGTTCGCACCCTTGTCGGGTATAGACTGTTGCTGTGGGGCTTGTAAAGTAGTAGTAAGTAAAATAAGGATTCTACCTTATGAACTTTATAATTTTCAACTTTACAAACTATAGCAGGTGCTTGGTGCTATCAGGATCTTGTGTGGTGATATCGACCTGATTATAATGATATATGAGCAAAATTCATCACAAAATCAGACAAATATCTGCTACATTGAAAATAAAATTAAACATAGGTATCTTATCTCCCAGATAAATAAAATCCCTAACTCATCCATACATCACTCTGTCAATCAGGTTACCGATTCATCATGACATAATCAGCATAAAGACAATACTATGGATGTGGTGCTTGATATACATTCTCATCACCCATAACAGACATATCACTGACACTAATATGATCAACGCCATATTAAGTCAGATACTATATGATATTCCATGATTAAATGCGGGCTGTACCCAACTAAAGGCAGCTCATACATGATTATAAAAGAAATGCTTAGTTCCTAGATCAATCACTGCGAGGATGATAGTAGCAGCAATAGTGATCAATATATGGGGTCTAAAGTTGCTAATGCGGCTGAGCCATCTAATTTTCATGTGGTATTTCATATCAAATAATATCTTATTATATGGGTAAATATATATTTGTCAATTATTTAACTACTTTTTAGTAATGACTTGCAATTCATCGAGCAAATCAAGATAGCTTTGATATTGGCTGGGGTACTTGTTAGTGATGTAATGGGTGAGAGTCTCCTGCCGATTGACAACACTAGTTTGTAGTTTCTCTGTATCCAACATGAGCGAATCTTGATTATTGGAGATGGTAATATTGTACTTGGGTTTGATCGAGTGGACCTGACTACTACATTGTTGATCTATGAGGTCTGTAATCTCATGATGATCGGTGGTTGTTACTACGAGGTTGATCAATTTGGTGCTAGGAGAGCTATGATGAAGTGTTATATCGAAATATATAGATTGCAACTGCTCAGACTGCTGAGTAGTAAGTGTATCTCGATGTGAAATAATATCTGACTCACTAATGGGTGAGCCAGCATAGGGGAGGGTGAGATGGGGATTAATCTGGAGTTGGTATCACTTGATAGATTTGCCATGTTTAATCCAGTAATACTTGAATTGATTGGTCTCGTTAGCAGCAGTATTCCACAGGCTTCCACAGCATAGATACTGACCGTATATGAACGGATGATGGATATGTCATGAGATAATGTTATATTTTGTAGTCATCCAATATGGGTCAAGTGCAACGTCACGATATGAAAACTGTGTCCTTAGTCATGGGAACTGTGTATCGGCAGTGTAGTAATGATGGATGATCGTATCGATTTTGTATGTTTGGGTATAATATTCGAGTGTGAGATTGAGCCAACCAGAGGCTTGCTCGTATTTGTTGGTGGATTGGGTGAGGACAGTGTAGAGTGAATGATGGGGTAGGAGATTAGTTATTTCAGGATTCGTACGTTGAGTTCGGTCGATCATGTATGGCATCATGAGGATGGATTCTCATTCGATGTGGTAGACTTGTGGGGTAGTGATGAAATGGATCGCTCCCAAATCCTCTGTCCTACGGAAAGCTCATTTATCAAGGGGGTCGGTCGCAACTCAGTTGATAATATCCCATGCTTGCCTGGCTTCTTCATAGACAAAATGCTGACCATGCCAGTCATGGTTTCATGCCAAAACATAGATCGTCTTGCCCTCATGATATCGTCAGATGAGCAATTTATACAAGGCCAGAAGCGCATCACGATCATAACTAAACATGTAGACATAATCTCCCAGTAGCACAATATGCTTCTCATCTGGGTGAGAAGTAATGATATCTGACAGCTTCGAGATGATCTGATCACGATATTGGGTATTGATATGGATGTCGGGGATGAGGAGCATATAGATTTATAAGATTATGAACTGATTCGTCTTATCGTATCATTTTTTTGTAGTTTAATGTATACAATAATTTTTTATTCAAAAAGAATAGGCATCTCGATCCATTGCTCATTGGCTGACTCTCATGATGGATTGCTACGTTTGAGGATCAGTCGTCCGTGCGGATAGGGAGTCATCGGATCTCGTTCGAAGCTAACTGAACCACTAAATAACACGAGTCCAGTAGTCATCCAATCGTCTAATGCACTGATGTATCATTCACCGATAATCAGTCCATCCCAGTTTACAATACTCACAGGAGCAGTTGCTTCAAAGAACCAATTACCAGGAGCAGTACCTGTGAGTAATAGTGGATTACTAATCACAGTGTTTTCGATGGGTGTAGAGAGAGTCACCATAGTAGTCAGGGCTCAACTCATACTAGTAGTAAACTGCGGTGCAACGCTACCAGTAGGCATAATCTCTGTGCCTGTAGCAATAGCTCAGGTAGTTAGTTCGCCGGATGATAATGGTGTCATGGGGTTGGGGTTACTACATCCAGTGAGTAATATCAGACCAAGTCCAAGACAAGCAAGAGTGGTAATTTTGTTCATAGGGATGGTGGGTTAAATAATAAGAAGATATTCGATATAAGTTAGGTAGGTAAGTAGAAAGTTTGATTTGCAATTTTTATAAATTTGATTATTATAGGTCTTGTATTACGACAAGAGAGATTCCGAAGCGTGCTGGTGCGTTAGGGCATCTCTTTTTTGGTTTTGGTTTTTGGGCGATATTTTAGTTTATGTTTTATATCTGAGATACTTAGATTGATTCCATAATTGATTTGGATGGGATTATATAGTGATGAGTGATTTTTGTTTGGGAAGAGGATTTTCTTGAAGCGCTGGTGCTTGATGAGGTAGTTGACCATCTTGATATAGTCACCATCTCATGATACCAGTACAGCTTGATCTCGATCGTCTCTATCGATGATATGCTTCATCACTTCAAAGACAATATCGCTATCGACGTTTCACTTTTTCTGACCCTTGAGATTGCTACTATGCTCTCTAAATATCATGATAAATCCTGCCTTCTGGAGACTATTATACAATTCTTGTTCATCTTCGTCTACAAAACCCAAGAAGTAGTACGCCTCTACAACTTGAAACTTATCTCTCAGATACACTCTGAGCCTGTGAAAATCGATCTTCCATCACGCAGCATGTGTGCCGAGGTGAAGGTTTTGTCAGTCGATAAAGGCGATATTGGTTTGTTTCATAGTATATAAGATACGTATTTAGTCATAGATTGCAATAATTGACTCTTATAATAAATTACTTGCAATATATTATAATTTGACTATAATTACATCAAGTATTTCCTTAATCTCAACACATCATGCCAATCAAAACCCCAAAGTCCTATCAAGTAGATGGTTATCAAGAAACTATTGATGCAGTGACAGCTATTTCAAAACTAAATGTACCGACGAAAGATGTAATTCTTAGTAATTTCTTGGGTGATGAAAATATAGTTTCGACAAGAAACGAAGCAAGAAGCAAAAGACAAGAACAAATCCATGATAGTAAAACACTCTTAAAACTTAAGGCCGAAAAGGCTAATGGAGAGATGCCTGAATCACAGCTCCAGATGCTCGCAGAACTTAAGTCAAAGCTCGAAATATGAGTTACTCCTAAAATCTTTGAATGAAAGATCCAAGACAAACTCACTAGAAATATGAATGAGTGAAAGCTTAATTTCAATGGTACAGACTATACTTTTGTTCGTAGAGAATGAATTGCTGAGTCATTTTGATGATTAAAAAGTGTAAAAGAGTGTAGAGATTGGACAGAAGCAACAGTCTATCTCAAAGAACTATTTGCTGATTATGCTGATCAATATCCTGGATTATTTGCAAAGACTGATCGGTATAATGTAGATAATAGTGAAATGTTCCCAATGATCAATAAATGGGCTCAAGATAATAATATCCCATACGCAGGTTGGCAGGACTCCGATGGCAGTCGCGACTGAGCAGGTGACAGACTGTATGCGTGGTTGCCTGTGCGTGTGGCAGGTAGGTTTGCGTATGTGTGAAGCGAGTCAGACGACAAGGGAGCGTACTTCTACTGTGGCGACGAGGACGATGCTCGTTTGTCAGTTTCATTTACGAACTAGTGACTTGTCCATTCACCTATTCATCAATTTTGCATCATATTTTCATTATCGAGAGAATTCACCCCGCACTTATGCGGGGTTTTTATAAAAATTTTCGGACGCTCTCGCGAAGCGAGAGCAAAATTGCAATGCAATTTTGCTCTATTTTGATAGGATGTTTGTGCCAGAGTCTCATGGTTTATGGATTATGAGAGCGTGTATTAATATTCACTAGTTCAGTAACCCTCTCCTTGTGGTCGAGGATTTATCTTATGTAAATAAGGCTTACCCTCTAAATTATAGGGAGAAATCACAGATCACAGTTTCCAATAGGGGATTGTGACATTATAGTGGTTACTTTATCACAGGTTGGCAGAACTCCAATGGCAATCACAACTGAGCAGGTAACAAACTGTATGCGTGGTTGCCTGTGCGTGTGGCAGGTAAGTTTGCGTATGTGTGAAGCAATTCAGACAACAAGAAAGCGAACTTCAACTGTGGCAACGAGGACAATGCTCATTTGTCAGTTTCATTTAGCACTGGTGACATCGAGTCTCGATTCGTTCGAGACTTTTTGATAGATGATTTTGATTTGATTTTGATAACAACGATGACACAACGCATCCTCCATGACCTATTTACTGCATACGAAGTAGCGAGAAAACACAAGAGATCATCTTCTCAGGTGATGCAATTTGAGATGGATCGTGAACAAAATCTGATTGAGCTTTATGAAGAGTTAATATCTCGTAGTTATCAGATCAGTACTTCGACTTGCTTCATCTATACCGATACAGTCAAAAGAGAGATTTTTGCTGCGTCATTTCGTGATCGTGTAGTACATCATCTGGTTTATCAGTATCTATATCCACTCTATGATACTCGTTTTATTTACGATAGTTATAGCTGTAGAAATCACAAGGGTACACAGTTGTGACGACAGAGGGTTGATTACTTTATCAGATCTTGCACGCAAAACTATAGTCGTGATGCTTGGATTCTTAAATGTGATATTCGTGGATTCTTTATGAATATTGATAAGCAGATTTTGCGGTGATTACTTCGCTCGTTTATTGTTGAACATCAATCTAAATTGAGATGCGATGTAGATTGGTTGCTATGGCTAGTCGAGATGATTGTGATGTATGATCCGACAACTGATTATATCTTCCACGGTTCAGATTCTGATTATGATGGATTGCCTCACGATAAATCACTGTTTCATGCCAAACCATGATGCGGATTGCCGATTGGTAATTTGACGAGTCAACTATTTGCCAATGTATATATGGACGTGTTTGATCGTTGGATGAAATATGAGATGAAGTGCAAGTACTATGGTAGATATGTGGATGATTTCATCATTGTACATGAATCCAAAGACTATTTATTAGGACTAATTGATAGGATGCGTGAGTTTTTGAGTTCTAGATTATGATTACAACTTCACCCAAACAAAATCTATCTACAACACTATAGCCATTGAGTTAAGTTTTGTTGAGCAATGGTTTTACCTCACCGTACTTATGTACATCGTCGTACTATCACAAGATGGAGGTCTCGTATTGGTACGATTACTCATGAGCCGTATGATCGTATTCAGTCCATCATGAATTCGTATTTATGAATTATCCATCATCATAGGCATTATTATTTGACTCAATCTACACTACAACAATTTTCTTATTTATATCCTGATACTACGATCACCGACGATGGCTTTGTATGACCAATTACCAGTATTCAAGACGAGTTATGATCTCCTACTCAAACTATATGAGATGGTTTCACTTCTACCTAAAGAGCATAAATATACACTTGGTGAGAAACTTAAAACTATAACATTAGATCTCATTATTGGTATCTATCAAGCTAATAGTGCGACCAGTAAGCAATCAATTATTGCGTGATTACTACAAGAAATAGAAATGATCAAAATCTTGATCAGAGTCTGTAGGGACATACGTATTATTACGATTCCTCAGTATGCTGATATGTCAATCCTTGTTGACTCTGTTGTGAAACAATTGAGATGATGGGAAAGATCGATGAAATAAAGTGGCATATCATTATCTATAAAATTTTTATAATCTTTTGTTTCAACTCCTCAATCCCATCTCCAGTCACAGCACTGACGAAGATTGCATCAGGGTAGTTAGCACGAAGCTGAGCGAGTGTATCTGGATCACAGCGGTCCATCTTGTTGAACACGAGTAGACGTGGCTGACTGGCTCATATCTGATCGAGGATGTCGTTGACTACTCAGATCTTCATGAGGATCTTGGGATCATCGGCAGCAATGGTATGTAAGAGGAGGTCAGACTCGACACTATCTTCCAAGGTACTGGTAAACGCATCGATCAACTCTGGCGGGAGATCTTGGATAAATCCGATGGTATCGTTGACAAGGATTTCTTGTCACAAATCCCCCGGGCTTCGCCTACCCCCTTTATCAAGGGGGAATTCATTGCTATCTTGTCTGTTTTGTATCCACATCTTACCAACATGAGTCCCGAGTGTCGCAAAGAGTTTGTCTTCGGAGAGGACTTGCTTGGGTCACAGCGCATTGAACAAGGTTGACTTACCTGCGTTGGTATATCAGACGATTCCCACCGTTTGGAGTCACTGACGCTTACGACGCTGACGATGTAATCATCTCATCTTGGCATATTCATCGAGCTTACGGCGGATCTCGAGTTCTTTGTCCTTGAGGTGGCGGCGCATACGTTCAGTGTTGGTCTCACCGATTCATCTACCAGCACGACCTCCCGATCATCCAGTACCTCATCACTGACGAGACAGCTCCATACCCATACCGAAGATACGAGGTCACATATGTTTGACGGCTGCGAGTTCGATCTGCAGCTTGGCTTCTGCACTCACTGCATGCTTCTCAAAGATATTGAGGATCAGATCAATCCTATCCCAAACTTCAATTTTGTCAGACTCCAAAATCCTAATAATATGAAAGACCTGACTGGGTTTGAGTTGGTTTCCAATGATGAGAAGATCTACTCATTGTGCGAGCATTTGCTGGTGGATTTCCTCCAGTTTACCGCTACCGATGTAAGTATGATAATCTGGATGGGATTTCTTTTGGTATGATTTGTCTACGACAAGTCATCAGTAGGTCTGCACGAGTGATTCCAGCTCGAGCATAAGATCCATGGCTTGGTCATGAGTAGTAGATGGTGGTACGAGTTGTGCAAGAGTTACAGGGCGTAATCACATATATAGTAGGGGATTAATGTTAAAAGATAGGACAATAAAATAAAAGCTGAGTATTACATTGTAGTTATAGTTACAAGACAAAATTGTAGCACGTTGGTTGCGTGTATGTGTTATACTATTTTTCTCAGATTTACATCGGGGGAAATTGTGTCACTGTCAAAAATAATATGATAATCATTATATAATGACAGTGTAGTGCAAATTCTTAGAGAAAAAATTATTTTGTGCTCATGATAGATATATCATATGTAATGTTTTTTTAAAATCAAGAGTAATTAATTATGAGAGTAAGTTTGCCTATTTTGCGTTGCATTTATATAATTGATGTATATAGTAGTAGTTAATGAATAATCATGCTACAACAATCATTATGATTTTTAGTAGACCTACGAGACAATCGTAGGGAGGATTTGTATTTGTGTAATATTATATACACCAAACTCCCATCACGCAATATTGTGTATGGGAGTTTTTAGTTGTTTTAATTGTTTTGTTATGTGATATTGTAATACTATTAATCCTTTAGGTTTTAAATCACTCGACTGAGTCAAAGGTGCTGAGTCTTTATTACGTGAGCAATATAACTGAACATATAAAACGAAACTACGAGAAACTATAGGAGTATTTAAACTTGAAGGTAAGATTGATGTAGTTATAGACTCTACAGAACTTACTGATGAGGACTATAAGAGACGATCAGAGCTAATAAGCGAAGATGGTACCATGATTAATAAGACCATGGATGAATTGAAAGCAGTTGAAAAGGTCTGTGTAATTAAACAATGAGGCACATTAATTGCAGCAATAGGAGTATGGAAAAATCACTTTCAGCCAATTCAATCTCGTATTGATGGCATTTACCAGAGAGGATCACTGATCGTAGATCCAAAGTATCGTGGAATAGAACTGTGATCCTATCTTATTGATCGTATCAATATTATTTGTGCTAATTACCCGATGTACAGTATTTCACTTGTAGATTACGTTGCTAATGCCAATAAAGCTAGTAGCAATACATTATTTACTATCGATGAAATGCTATCTTGGCATAATGGTTTTGCAAATTGGATGGAACAACAAAGAGGCAAGAATTTCAACTACCGCTATGAGTGAAATGAATACTTATGACACTACGTTATGCTTAATCAAAAGTTGTACCAAATTTTGCAACAAGATAGGGATTATGCTGATATGGCACTTAAAGCTCAAATTACTACTCCAACACCTGATGCTCAATTACTGTTGTATGAGAGCGATATACCCCAAGACGATGTAGTCCTCGAAGGATAAGACTAAAGATACTCGCAATAATAATCAACGCGATCCTGGCAGCTGGTAACCCGACAAAAGTCAGCAACAACACTCATGAATAAAAGAATGACGGCTTTTGATAATTATCATTGAGCGCTGTGGTAACATAGTCACAGATGGATTTATCATACAATTTTTTCTGATCCATAACCACGATCACTGAGTTTCTGACTTGAGTCTTGATGAGGTTGCTCCATGAGTTGTTATCAGTACTGGTGGAGAGCCAGTTATCGAGAGTTTGGAGATAATTAGTTTTACCACTTGTTCATACGGCCTGAGCCACTTTACTCATTTTATCTGCTGCTGTGAGGGCAGGTGTCGTCTGCTTTGACTTAGTAAACTGACCCACAAACTGTTTGGACAAGAAATTAACATTATCACAGCTAAAATTGATCGACTGGAAGCGCCACATCGTGATAATCGCAAACACAATACTAATAAGGAAAATTCCAATTGTGGAGACTTGATTATAGATGTGTCGAGTTTTTCGTTGCCTAATAACCATACAATAATCTCGTACCCATCGTCAGATTGTGAGAAATCCAGCAGATCGTAGAGCATTGATCATGAGATGTGTATTGATAATTCCGCTCATCACCCACAGTGCTATCATCATCATTCATCCATACCAGTATCGCTGACGGTGTTGCACACGATGATATAATTCAATCGTTATAAAGGGTATATAGCTAATTGTAGCAATTCCAAACAACACAGCAATAAGACTCTCTTGTATCGATCGCCACCATGTACACAGAATCAAACACCACAATACAACTGTGTGAATCACAAAACGCCAATACTTGATCTTGTGATAATGATCAAGATGGATGATTGATTTTGCTGACTGGATCCATGTTTGGAGAGTTTGATTCATTGGTGATACTGTAGTAAATCAACTTTAAATCTAAGATATTATAAACTTTGAAAGTAATCTCCAACACCGATGGTTGTTGATTTACTACGTAGTAAATTCATTTTAAATTTACTATATAAGGGAAGTGGATGCTTTTTGCAAAACAAAAAACCCATACCGAAGTATGAGCTTAACGTTATATTATTTAGAAAGTTCAGCAACAACTGCATCGAACTGATCTGCAGGATACGCACCAGCGATAACTACGTACTTACCAGTTTCAGTATTAATCAATACATTACCAGGAGTACCTGTTACACCGAATAGTGATCCACCTTCGTTCATGTCAGACTTCACTTTATCAGCAGTTTCACCACTATCAAGACACTTAGAGAAGTCCGCTTCCTTAAGAGCAAGCTTCTTTGCTGTAGCGAGGATAATTTCTTTTGTTGGCTTCTTACCGGCATCAGCGATTGATGCTTCAAATATAGCATTCTTGAATTCGATTGCTTTATCTTGCTTAGCTGCACATTCTACACTTTCAGCTGCTTTTTGAGCTGTTGGGTGGAAGCTAAGAGGGAAGTGCTTGAATGTAGCTTTAACTGAGTCAGCATATTTAGCAAGTACAGTTTCTACTGTCTTAGATGAGAAATGTCTTTGGCAGAAAGGACATTCGATATCTGAATATTCAACTAGTGCAATCTTAGCAGTAGCTTTACCTTCAAATGCTACGTCTTTGAGAACTGTTGCTACTTGGTCAGAAGTAAGAGTACCTCTTGTAAATCCATCAGCGCCAGCCTGTTGATCAGCAGGAGCAGTAGGAGTAGGTGAAGTAGTTCCTTGGTCACCTGCTGCAGGAGCAGTACCTTTACCTTCAAACTGAGCTACAGCTTGTGCGAGAGAGTCAGCTTGAGTTTTCTTGAATTGTTCTGAAGTATAGATCTTCTGTACTTGAGCGTAGTTGTCCATGCCTCATACTTTGAGAGCCTCAAGATTTACGAGTTCTGATCTAATACCAAAGAATGTAGAATACGCTACAAGTAGTAATGTTGCGAGTGATACGACCAATGATACGATCGAAAGATTGTTCTTGTCCATAGTTATAAAGTAATAATAATAAATAAATAACTTACTTGATCTAGAGTAGACATCTATTGTCAGAATGCAAGACAACTCAACGACGAATTACTGCTCATATATAGTGATTTATAAAGATCACTAGTGACTTGTGTGTAAACATTGATTTAATGAAACGCCGAATAGTCCATTAGAGTTGATCATGATAGAATAATTTATAATTCTATATCATGTCAACTATATTGTGTTTGAGGTGTTTTTCACAGGAAACACACGATAGCAAATCTTTCACGACTTAATAGATTACGTTCAATTTTGAATAAGTCGTGAGGTTTTGCACTGTTTCCTTATGTTAGACCTGGAATCTTAGGCATCATGCCTCCAGCCAATCATCCCATCAAATCCTGAGGATCAAAACCAAGAATTTCTTTAGTCTTGGTCATTGATACTTCTTGAGCTTTAGCTTGAGCCTTCTCAAATGCAGTATGGAGATATCATTCCAATTCTGACTTACGTGATGGTGTCATGATACTATCATCTTTGATCTCCACACTGTTGAGTTTCATCTCACCGGTAATCTCAACTACTACTGATCCAGTCTTCTCGACTCAGTCAGACATATATATATAATCACCAGCACTGGCTCTGATTACTAGTTTTTTAAGGGCATCTTGGAGTTTTTTGTACTTGTCATACATTGCTTTCATTTCACCGATTTTTCAGAACATAATAATATAGGGTAAAAATAGGGTAAAAATAGGGTGAAGATAGGTTTTTGATCCCATACCTCATAACCCGTTACAAGATATTTATAGTTTTTTCTGTGGTTGAGTCAAGATTGCTGTGATTGACTTTTGTGATTGTTGCTTGATACTGAGAGAATTATCATTAAAAACCTGATAACTTTATCAATCTTAAAACTACATTAATGCTTCCACTCAAAACTGAACTTGAAAATAGATGATTTATTAAACAATTTACGAGCGAAGATCTCTTTGCTCTTTCTGATAAAGGATGAATTAGTTTCTACTTTGGAGTTGATCCAAGTGCCGATAGTATGACAATTGGTAACTTTGTAGCACTGATGCAGGCGATTCATGTGATGTTGAGATGAAATAAATGCTATCTTCTCGTGTGATGAGCCACGGGGATGATCGGAAACCCTACCGGTAAGGACGCAGAGAGAAATTTCTTAGATGAAGAAGCTCTTACTCGTAATCAAGCTTGAATTCGTAAGAATTTTGAGGATTTATGTATTAATATTGAGAAGATTAGTGGCACAAAGCTTGAATATGAAATTGTGAATAATTATGATTGGTTTAAAAATATGAACTATCTCCAATTCTTGAGAGAGGTAGGTAAATCTATGACGGTAAACTGGATGATGAATAAAGATATTGTGAAGAGTAGAATCAATGATCCTGATAAATTTATCAGTTATGCAGAATTTAGTTATATGCTGATTATGGGATATGATTATTATGTGCTTGCAAGAGATCATAATGTTGTCCTTGAGGTTGGTGGTAGTGATGAGTGGGATGGTATCTTGGCTGGTATTGAGATTACATCTAAGCTATTAGATAAAAAAGTACATGGTCTGACCAATAATCTGATTTTAGACTCCAATGGTCGTAAGTTTGGTAAATCAGAGTGAAATGCAATCTGGCTTGATCCTAAGAAATCAACACCATATTTTGTGTATCAATATTTCCTCAATGTAACTGATGAGGATGTTAATAGATTCTTGAGGTTATTTACCCTGCTTACAATGGAGGAGATTGATGCGATCGTAGCGGAACATAGTCAGCAACCGCAACTCAGAATCGGTCAGAAGACACTGGCTTATCGTGTGGTACAGATTATCCATGGGACTGAAGCTGCAGAGCAGGCACAGGCAATTACAGACTTTGTTTTTGCAAGTGACAAACTTGATAGAATCAAATCTACTGACCAAAGTTTTGTAACCGCATTGGTAGAACAGATCGGCGGAGTGCAAGCAACAGATGGAGATAGCATCTTGGATGTGTTAGTTAACTCATGATTCACTGAATCTCGTGGTGATGCCAAGAAGCTCATTCAGCAGAACGGTATCTCTCTCAATGAAGTGGCCGTATCAGATATCAACTATGCGATCAGGTCGAGCGATCGAGTCAGTGGTGTGATTTTGTTGCAGAAGGGTAAGAAGAATATGAGATTGGTAGTGAGATAGTTGACTTTACTAAATAAATAATTGATATTATTACACTTTTATTTAGAATAATATTTAGTATTTTATTTTACTATTATTATTAATATGAAATTCTTAGATAGTTTATTGGATTTAAGTTTTATGAAGTGAAAAGATGCATCTCAATTTGAGCATAAGATTCAGAAATTAATAAAAGGAAGTCCTAGAAATAATTCTACAGAGTTTCATATAGCATCCTTATTCGTAGAAAAAGAATGAAATTCTGAGTATCGTCGAAACCCAATTAAATTATATGTATCGAATTGATATCCTCATAATTTAGATGAGAAATGAAGAGAGCTTGTAGAACAACGTCGAAATAATACAAAATGAGAACTACTACAAAACCATCAATACGATCTTGAGAAATGTCTTTCTCTTAAGGATATTTCTAATGTGAAAGAATATGTAACATATTCTAATCTTCCAGAAGAAGACAGACTTAAACTCTATTTGAGAGATTATTTAATGATAAAAAAACCAAAAGGAGATATGGTTTTATAATACTATCTTAAATATGCCAAAACTACAACACCTTGTCTCATATAAAACTAATTCAGGTAATCTTGAAGCAAGTGATTTGATTATTACTTACGCTAAGAAATATCTTGCTCCACTGGTAGAAAACTTTACCATAGGTAAGACAGATAGTCGCATCCAGAGATGTTAAGTTGCAATAAAATAATAAAAAATCTGACTCGTAGTTCAAACTACTATTAAAGTCAGATTTTCTTTTTTATTAGGATATTAGTCATCATCATCTCCCGTGCCTAGTACTCATTGTTGAGCTGCGAGGATCAGAGCTTCAATGATGGGTCAGATGGCTCATGCCATGATGATAGGTAATCATGACCACGACTGCTTGATACGGTGATCAGTGACACGATCTTGAGGATAGTTGTAGGTACGGATCTTCTCACTACGATCTCATCCACCGATCTGAGAACCACGAGCTTCCTTGGTCTCTGCCATCTTCTTATCTGACTCTATCTGGTATAGTCTCGATCTGAGGACTGCCCATGCTTTGTCTTTGTTGTGGAGTTGTGATTTGCTATCTCCGATGGTAACGATCATGCCAGTAGGTTTATGGTGAAGTCTGACTCATGTCTGGTTTTTATTGGCATTTTGTCAGCCTGCAGAGGATGCAGCATACGTGTCCATGATGACATCAAGTGGATCAATAGTTACATCCACTTCTTCCGCCTCAGGCATGATCGCTACCGTGATAGTAGAGGTATGCACACGACCGTTAGACTCTGTGACTGGGATACGTTGGACACGATGTACTCATGACTCAAATTTCATCCTGCTGTAGACTCTATCTCACATCATCTTGACGATGGCGATCTTGATACCACCAGTATCAGAGAGCTGTTGATCTTCGATCTCGGTCTTCCATCACTGTGCTTGTGCATAGGCAAGGTAGGCTCTGAGGAGTTCACTGGCAAACAATCATGCCTCGTCCCCACCCGCAGCAGGTCTGATTTCGAGATAAATATCCTTATCGTCGTTTGGATCTTTTGGTAATAGCTCTTCCTTGATAAGCTCTTCCAGTGGCGCAAGATGGTTTTCTGCGTCAATGATTTCACTCTTGGCGAGGTCCATAAAATCTGGATCTGACTCAGTCTCGAGCATATGCTTGGATGATGTGAGTTGGTTCATCCATCTGCAGTACTGGACTCAGAGATCGTAGAGCTTTTCTTGGGATTTGAGTTGACGATTAATTGTCTTGAGTTTGCTTTGATCACCAAAAACCTCAGGATCATAGAGTTGATCTCTCAGGGTTTCATATTCACGGATGATGGATTTGAGTTTTTCGTACATGGATTAAATATCCTTAAATTTATAAATTTCTAATCCATTGATCATACCCATTTCGACATTGATATTACTTGCATGTACGATCAGAATTTTGTCCTCCAATGATATACTACCTTTGAAGATGATACGCACGATCTCTTTACCAAGTTGTTTGATGTTATGATAGTCAAAAGCATTACTGATCTTATATCATCTGACCGCCCAGAGAAGATTGATATATCTATACGCGGCATCACTTTTGGTAAATGCAATCACGGGAATATTTGGTCTGTAGGCTGACAACATGGTAGCAGTATAACCATTTTCAGTATAGATGATGATCGCTTTGACGTCAATATCTTTGATTGCTCTATATGCTGAGTATACGATATAGTCTGTAGTTTTATATTCTTCAGTAATTCTTGCTTGTTCAAGAGGGATACTTGGGTTTTCATCCCACTGATGCTCATGCATCATATTAAAGGTCTCTTCGATATAGATTGTCGGATCATCAAGATCAATCAAATCATCATCAAATTGCAGACACATCATACCGTGCTCGAGATACTCATCAAGTTTTGCACTTCTTACTGCGTGATCAAGTCATAGCTTTTTGACAGAAAAGTGGATGATCATAGGCTTACCGATGGATGATGCATGATCAATCATATCGTAGATTCTGTCATCGAGATGCGAGATATCTTCTGTAATCTCCCAATACAATACTGGATCAATAATCACTCAGTCAGCCGCAGCCAATATATCATCATAGTTTTTAATACATTCAAGGTTCTGCACTTTGAAGAAGATCTTCATTTGTTTTCCATCATTGAGAGCAAGGAAGTGTCTGACTTCTTCAATATCTGATGAGTTTGTTGTGTGCGCGAGTACTATCGTGTGGATCCCATTATTGATAGCCCAGAGTATATCTCTACGATCCCTCTCAGTCACAAAATTGATATGTGGAGTGTAGTCACGAAAGCGAATCATCGCATCAGAAGGGATAGTACCAGCAGTTGTTATAGTAGCAGTCACGAGACCATCAGTTGATTTTTCATTCTTGCTTACAGTAAGTTCTACCTCGCTATCATCGAAGATCAATTTTGCTCCAATAGGCAGTGATTCAATATCCAAAAAGTCAGTAAATAGCATTCCATCTTGGTCTTCAAAGAACTCAGAAAATCAAACTTTGATTTCTTGATTGAGTTCTACAGCAAGAGAATTATGATTTTTAGTTCTAATCTCAGGACCTTTGAGTTCGAGCATAATCGTTTTGCTATTATCAAGTTTCATGATGGTATCCACAAACTTACGCTTACTATCATCATACCCGTTGGATAGCGATAGTCTAAATCCATCAATATTAGCGATTACTTTGGAGAGAATCGTCTCCTTGGCTAGTGCTCATCAGATAGGAGATATGATCTTAGCAAAATGGAATTGAGTAGTCATGGTGCAGGAGGGGGTTAGTAAAGTAGGAAGGGTTGGAGAATTTAGTCTAATAGTTTTTATGCGAGATTGAGGAGATGGAGGTGTTGGTTATAGGTGACAAGTCTCAGTCATTGGTCAGGCCTATATTCTATGATATTGATTGCGCAATTTGACATTGGACTAAGAAATTCCGACACTCATTTTTCTCCTAATTGGAGTTGTAATACATTAACCATAACACATCTAAGAAATGATCCATGTGACGTAATAAGAACATTCTGATATTCTTTGTCTTTTATGTGTTCTTCAATAATCTGATTCCAACGTACTATCATTTCTTCATTATTTTCAATGGGATGTTTAGGACGATTTCATCATACTTCCCAGTACCTTGAGGGGATCAATCACATTTCTTCAGCATGTTTTTTTACTATTCAGTTTGTTCATTCATAGCTATAGTAATATCTTTCTCTAAGTAGGGTAGTAGTTATGATATTTTGCTCTCCAATAATATATTTCGCAGTGTCATATGCACGAGATAGATCACTACTCAATATGGCATCAAATGTAATTCACTTAAGGGTTTGTCATGTTGCTTGTGCTTGTGTGATACCCAACTCGGTTAGAGGAGTTTCTATATGTCATGAGCACACTTCATCAACATTTGCTTGGGTTTGTCAGTGGCGGACGAGATAGATAAGCATAAAACAATTAATTTAAAATAAATACGACAAAACACCACGAAAATTACCCACATAGCTAGTGAGATTTCATGATGAAGATCAGAATCGTTAATATATAATAATTAGATTCATATATGCTGATGATGATACTGTTTTTACAAGTTTTGGTCGTACGATATACGCCAAGTAGTAACTTGGTACGCATTCGCATGCCAATCCTACAAATTGGTCCCAACTGGACTTGAACCAGTGACCCAGCGGTTATGAGCCGCTTGCTCTAACCAACTGAGCTATAGGACCATAATAATGAAAAAGAGTTAATATGAATTACAAAAGATTAAATTCTCTTATAATTGATATTAACTCTTAATGTTAATTTAATGGTGGGCGACGATGGATTCGAACCAACGACCCCCTCGGTGTAAACGAGGTGCTCTCGACCAACTGAGCTAGTCGCCCATCAAAATGTTAATAAGTGTTAAGTGGTGCCAAGGGGGAGAATCGAACTCCCGACACAACGAGCTTCAATCGTATGCTCTACCAGCTGAGCTACCTTGGCTCACAGATTTCGGGAACGCGGGACTCGAACTCGCGACCTCTCGCTCCCAAAGCGAGCGCTCTAGCCATCTGAGCTAGTTCCCGATAGTGTGGGTTTCATCGTTTACTCACGTAAGCCGATAGGCGAGTGTATAACTATTTAGTTTGGGAAATCAAGACTTTATTTTTCATAAAATCTACACAATCCCCTATAACCACACTTGAGAGTTGTGTGATTTTGTAGTCCTAGTGTATCAATCATCTTAAAAATATCTTTGGTTTTGCCTCATTCAATCTCAAGCAATGGTGGTATATCTGCATACATATCAATATCAAAGGTATGCTGACCTACGATATAGCTGAGTCTACGTTTGGTTTTTGATCTTACTGGTTTGAGTCCCCACTTTTGGAAGAGAAGGAATGTATGTTCTGCTTTATCATGAGTAGCAAATTCGTATTCTTGGGCAACTTTAAGAGATTTGTGTTTCTCTTTAATCTTAAACGTAATATGGGGATTTGCCCCATCAAATGTTCTGATTCTGAGTGAGTATCACTTCTTATCCAAAAACCCCCCAGGAACATCATAATAATCATCATGAATTAACCCTTCAAACGTCTTGAAACCTCTCATTTTAGTGAGTTTTGTGGTGAGATCATCTACTGAAATATTGAGAACTTTGATTTCTTTTTCTAACATTTGACAAAGTCAGATTAAATAGGTATAATAGGATGATAATCTTTTACATTTCTATTACAAGACATTATTATGGCAAAGAATAAATCTCTCAAAGACATCAGTACCAAAGCACCAAAATCAGCCAATGAGCAAAAAATGAGAGAAGAGAATCTCAAGCTTGCAGAGCAGATTACAGAGATGCAGGTCAAGATGTTTGCAGGTAGTAAGCGTAGTATGCTGATCATCTTGCAAGGTATGGACGCATCTGGTAAGGATGGTGTGATCAAACATATTTTTACAGGAGTCAACCCAATGGGTTGTCAAGTACACTCATTTGGCGTGCCTACTGATGAAGAGCGCGCACATGATTTCCTCTGGAGAGTGCATCAACATGCACCAGCAGATGGCATGATCCAGATCTTCAATCGTAGTCACTACGAGGATCTCATCATCCCAACACTCGAAAAATCAATGTCAGATAAAGATCTCACAAGAAGGATTGATCATATCAACGACTTTGAGAAACTTCTTGAAGACAATGGTACAATCGTGCTTAAGTTTTACCTCCATGTATCCAGTGAAGAGCAGATTACGAGATTACATGAGCGTATGACTGACCCCAAGAAGTTCTGGAAACATAATGAGGCTGACTGGCAGAAAGCTCGTAAGTATGATGACATGCTTGAGATCTTTGATGATATTTTCGCTCAGTGTGATAAGGTTCCATGGCACATCATCCCAGCAGATAACAACTGGTATAAGATCAATACGATTGCCAAGATTATCATGGATGAGTTTGACAAGATGAACCTCAAATGGCCTAAGTTGCAGGTAGGGGAAGAATAAATTATAAACTACAATAGAAAGTCCTGAGAAATCAGGATTTTTTCTTTATCATACTGGTATTTTACTGGCTTTGATTACTGGAAGTAGCACCCATCTTGATTACGTGCTAAAAAAGTCTTGCAAAAAAAAATATTTTGTGTATTATAGCACCAATGAATTTTGGGTGCTATTTTTATATCAGTCAGATTCACTACTAATTGTAATTATTTTTTTTACTATATAATTCTACAAAACAAATGGCAAAAATTATCGGAATTGATCTTGGAACCACTAACTCATGTGTTGCGTACATGATTGGGGATAAGGCAGAAGTAATCGCAAACTCAGATGGAGATCGTACAACTCCCAGTATCGTGTATATCAAAGGTGATGAACTCTTGGTAGGAAAGCTTGCAAAACGTAAGGCAATCTTGGAACCTAAGAATGTAATCTTTGAGGTGAAGAGATTTATCTGACATAAATACAGTGAGCTCACGGCTGGTGATAAAACTGTCCCATATGAGATCAAAGCAGCCAAAGACGGAGGAGTACTCATCGTCATCGACGGCAAAGAATACAAGCCAGAAGAAATATCAGCGATGATCCTCAAGAAACTCAAAGAAGATGCTGAGAAGTTCCTCGGAGAAAAAGTAACTCAAGCAGTAATCACTGTACCAGCATACTTCAACGACTCACAGCGTAATGCTACCAAGGTAGCAGGAGAGATTGCAGGACTAACAGTAGAAAGAGTAATCAACGAGCCTACAGCTGCAGCATTCTCATATGGTATGGATAATGTAAAATCTCAAAAGATTGTTGTATATGATCTTGGTGGAGGTACGTTTGACGTAACAGTGATGGATATCGACCATAGCGAAGATGGTAAGACGTTCGAAGTATTGGCAACATCAGGTGATACACACTTGGGAGGTGCTGACTTTGATCAGAGAATCATCAAGTTCCTCGTAGATCAGTTCAAAGCGAAAGAAGGTATCGATCTCTCGACCAACCCAATGGCGATGCAAAGACTCAAAGATGAAGCAGAAAATGCGAAGAAGCAACTCTCATCTGCTGATCAAGTAGAGATCAATATACCATTTATCGCTACCAGTGAAGGAACTCCTAAGCATATCCAAGAGACGATTACCAGAGCCGGGTTTGAAAGATTGATTGCTGATCTGCTTGAGAGAAGCAAGAAGCCAGTACAAGAAGCAATTGCTGATTCCAAACTCAATAAGTCAGACATCAATGATGTGATCCTCGTAGGAGGTAGTACTCGTGTGCCTGCTGTACAGAATATCATCAAGGATCTTACTGGTAAGGAAGCAAAGGCAACTGTGAACCCAGATGAAGCAGTAGCGCTTGGTGCTGCGATCCAAGGAGGAATTCTCAGTGGTAATAGTGCAGTATCTGACATCTTGTTGATGGATGTGACTCCATTGTCGTTGGGTGTGGAAGTGGAAGGTGGTCTCATCCATGTGATGATCCCTCGTAATACGACGATCCCAGTCAAGAAATCAAACATCTATACTACGGCGGTCGACAACCAACCAGCTGTAACCATCCATATTGCACAAGGTGAACGTAAGATGGCGACTGATAACAAATCACTTGGTCAGTTTAATCTCGAAGGTATCCCACCACTCAGAAGAGGTCAGGCTCAGATCGAGGTAACGTTTGATATCGATGCATCAGGATTGCTCAATGTATCAGCCCTCGAAAAGACGACTGGTAAAGAGCAAAAAATTACTGTCCAAGGTGCTACTGGTATCTCAGACGAAGAAATCGCAAAGGCACAAGCTGATGCAGAACAGTTTGCAGAAGCTGACAAGAATCGTGCTGAGCTTGCTGAATCTAAGAATAAGTTTGATGGTATGTTGTACCAACTCGAGACGATGCAAGTCGATAATGCTGACAAGATCGGCGAAGAAGAAAAAGTAATCATCACCAAACTCATCGAAGAAGGTACAGCTCTCAAGAATAACCCAGAAACAACCAAAGACCAATTTGAAGCTGAGTTTACGAAGTACCAAGAAGAAATGATGAAGCTGTATCAGAAGTTTGGTGCAACGAACAACGCAGCCAATCCAGATGCAGCTGACATCATCGAAAACGATGCTCCAGCAGGAGAACCTGAAGGGCAAGTAATTGATGCAGAGTAATGATGACAAACAAAAACCTCACGAAATGTGAGGTTTTTTTATGGATTTCTTTAAAAAGAAAAAGTCTGGCGAATAACCCAGACGATGACCCTTCATGTGAACACACCAAGAGTGAAGAAGTATTTTTTTATTTTTACCGTTTTAATATACCCAAGCCCGAAGAGCTTTGTCCCAGATGAATCCTTCTTTTGCAAGAATTTCTTGATGCTCTGGTTTTAACTTTTCTGGAGCAAGTTTTAATTTTGCTTCTTCGGTCTGGTCTTGATCGTATTTTTCCGACCAGATTGAGATTGTTGCAAAATCATCATTTTCAGGAGAATCATCTATTTTAATTTCTTCTCCCTTTGCTGAATCACAATAGTGACTCAAGGATTCTTTAATTTGAGTATAGAGTTCCTGGAACTCATTTTGCTCGGTCTTTGTTTCTTTAGACATGTTTTTTTAGTTAAGACTTCTTGAACTGATTAATTCAGGTTGAAATTTCAGGGCATACCAACCATCACCGTGTCTTTCTTTGAGGATTTCAAACATTGCTTTATTCGTACTATAGAGTCCTGTATTATGGTCATAGGGAATGTCTTCGAATTCTATTACCTCATCTTTGACTGTACCGTTTTCGACAAAATCTCTGATTTCAGGGTCGAACTCGTGAAGTTCTATCTTCCATTTGACTTTAATAATTGGGATTTTTACAATGATTTCGTTGATTGCCGTTAAGTCAATAATCAGTTCTTGCTCTGGTATATCCCATGACCAACTTTTGATATACAGTTCTAAGAACTGTCCGTAGAGTAGTGATGCCCAGAATCGACCATAGAGTCGATAGCATATTCCCCATGAGAGGTCATGTGGTCCTTGACCTCCATATCCCCATGCAAAGCCACTGCCATGTTTGTAGTATGGGGTTAGCTCTTTAATAGTGAGTTCTTCGTTGTCGATGATTACTGTGCGAGGTTGTTGAATCAGCGTTAAGCCGATGCTTTCTTTTAGGTTCATAATTTTAAAGATGTTTTTTTATTTTTTGATATGTTGACATTTTATTTTATCTTAAAATAAACATCTAAGTTAAGGAGTCAAGTGATTTTTGATTGCACAATAATTTGCAACCCTCGACCAAATCAATAAAAGAAGAAGAGAAGAAAATTCTCCGGTCTACGACCACCTCCTTTCACAAGTAGGAACGAAAAATACCTTTCGCTTTTAGCTTTTAGCTTCTGTATCATGTCCCTCTACACCAAATACCGCTCACAGACCTTCGATGATCTCATGGAACAAGATACGACCAAAGATATCCTCAAGCAGCAGGTGATGACTGGCAAGGTCAATCATAACTATCTGTTCTTCGGATCCAGAGGTATCGGTAAGACGTCAGTCGCCAGAATCTTGGCCAAGGCGGTCAACTGTCTTGACCCACAAGGAGGTAATCCGTGCAACACATGTGCCAACTGTGTAGCCATCAACGCAGGTCAGACCATGGATATCATCGAGATCGATGCAGCGAGTCATACTGGTGTGGACAATGTGCGTGAGGAGATTATCGGTAAGGCGGTCTACCCACCGTCCATGTTGCGCAAGAAGGTGTATATTATTGACGAAGTCCATATGCTTAGTAAGGGTGCGTTCAATGCACTGCTCAAGATTATGGAAGAACCACCCAAGCATCTCATGTTTATCCTTGCGACCACTGACTCGCACAAGGTGCCAGACACGATCATCTCTCGTTGTCAGGTATTCAACTTCCGTAAGATTACGAGACCTGGAATGGTCAAGCATCTACAGTTTATATGTGCATCAGAAGGTCTGACTTGCGAGGTAGATGGTCTTGAGTTGATTGCTCGTCTTGCTGAGGGTGGTATGCGTGATGCGGTCAAGTACCTCGAGCAGGTGAGTGTCTTGTGAGATATTACAGCGAGTAACGTAGCATCGTTCCTCGGGATTTCACCCATGCAGACGATTGAGTGATTTGTCAAAGCATGAGTGACTGGTGATCGCGCGACCATGCTCTCACTGATTGATGAGATTGCAGGGCAGACGATTGATATTAGCAACTTCGTCAAGGACTGCCTATCTTACCTCGATCAGGAGTTCCAACAATATCATAGTCAGCCAAACTTAGTCACTTTTGTCGATATGTGTAAGGAGTATCTCCAGTGAGCAAGAGTGATCTCACAGCACGGGTTAGTACTCAAGCAGGTGGTGATGAAATATTATCAATAAAACAAAAAAATCACAGTGATGTGATTTTTTTGAGGTAAAATTAACGGCAGTATTAGTACTTTAGAATTATATTATTTACGAGATCTTCTATAAATTCTAGAGCCTTGCTTTGGGGTAAATGTATTGTAGATGGATGTGCAAAAGAGTTTCTAATTCATAATTTTTCATCTAAGATTTTTCTTACATCATTTGATATTATGTTTGCACTTCTACATATCTCAATAAATTGAGATTCCTTGAGATTACTAAAATCATCTTTTGTAATAATTGATAATTTAGGCTGCACTTTCTTCAAAGCTATAATAAAGTCACCAATTTTTTTGGCTAAAATATATTCATATAAGTGATCTATGGTTGTGAGCCGTACCATTAATATTGAGGCTCTAAATGCATTTACTTCGAATGTTTTTATCGCTTCTTCTAAGAAATCTTTTTCACTTTTATTAGTTAATTTTTCAAGCAACCCTCTAAGAGTTCAGTGAACTTTAATTTTTGCTTCATCAAGAATGATATTTAATCTAAGTTCTTCAATTCGATACCTTGAAAGACTATAAAATCAGTCTTTATCTTTAATAAATTTTTGACTTTTACCTCTAATTTTTTTAGATTTATCTCATAAATATCTATTTATATTTGAATATGGAGGTATTTTTACTTCTTTAAAACAATTATCAATGTCTTTTGCTTTTACTCATTTATTGTTTTGAAATTCTAATAAATAGAATGCAAAATAGTCAATGATATCAGTTTTTGATAAGGATTGAAAATCTTTAACTTTTGATATATATTCTTCAAGGTTACTGATCATTATTCTTTGGCATCTCATGTTCTAAAAAGTTTATACCTACTGTTGTTACTCTTAGATTTGCCATATCGGCAGTCTCTATTCGTGATTTAGCTGCTTTTGTGTCTACAAGTGTTTGTGGGAAACTAGGAAGTTTAATATTTAAATGCCTATAGCAACTAAAAATATGATTCATGCTTATATTGGGTTCTTGTAATTCTTCTTGTAAGTAGTATGCAAATATCAGATTTTTCTCAAGATTGCTTTTTGTTTTATATTTTTGATAGAAATCTTTCAAAGATATCTTTCCACTTGGATGGAAATTAAAATCAGCTAACATTGTTGCTCATTTACTGCTACTGCTTTTACTTTTTTTTGTAGAACTTGCTTGAGTTTTTTTTATTGTTACTGTATGCTGAGTCGTATTTTGTTCTGTTGTAATTCATGCTATAACTCAGGCTACCTCACTTGATGGGGCTTCATTATTATTTGATGAAGTATTATTATTTGCTACGAAATCAAAGTGTATTGAAAGTAGTTGAAATACTTTATATATAGATTTTTTATCTAATGAATTTAGCGCATCTGCACACTGATTGAAAGCTTTTAGTTCTTTTTCTTTTTCGTTCATGAAATATTTTATTTAATAGTAAAAGAATTTATTTTCCTTATATATTTAAAAATATTATTATTACAAGATGTAACATTACTTTATTATATTTTGCTTATACCTTATCTAAATTATTTTTCTGCTTTTCATGCAAACCTACTACTCCACGGCAGAATTTTATATTCCATATCCTACGATCGTCACGATAGGGATGTTTGATGGTGTACACGTGTGACATCGTAGGATCATCTTCTATAACAAAAATCTCTCCTAGGAGAGATGTCTGTATATTATGCTGTAGGAATAACTTCAGATGTAGGAGTTACTGATTTTGATGTATATTGGTTATCTCCAGGCACAGTATCTGTTGCGAGGAGTACGATCAACCAGATCCATCCAATCACAGGGACAATCGCAATCAACTGCCACCAACCACTTTTACCAATATCGTGGAGTCTTCTGGCTGCGATTGCAAGACTTGGGATAAGTGTGGCAAGACCATAGATTCCCCCAAGGACACTTTGTCACTCACCAAAAACTGCACCATCAACCAATCATAGTGCAAGACTAATAATAAGATTGAATAGGGCAAAATACCAATATTGAGGTCTTGTAACGCGTCCTTCAAAATTTGCATACGGTTTAAATGCTGCAAGATAGTGAGCAAAGTACTGATTATCCATGTGGTATAAAGATATAAGATAAATGCGACGTATATAGTAAAAAGTATTAGTAACTCAAGTATCACTACTATAAATCGCTTTACATCAGTAGAAATCATCTACTTCTCATATCACTATAATACAAACCTTAAATTGTATTTTATTGGTGTTTGATTATAGTGATAGTATGTTCTCCGATCTCGTCCAGTCATACTATAATAGTCCAGTACACAATACGCCACCCGCTGAGGTGACGGTTTCTCGTCATGAGTGAAATAGTGTCTGTGGTGATCATATTACTGTGTACCTGACTATCGTGGATGATGTCATCACCGATCGAGGTTTCGATGGAGATACGAGTTTGATCACGACTGCAGCTGCAGGATTTTTTGGAGATTTGGTGATAGGGCAGAGCATCCAGACAGTACTCACCCGATGAGAGCAGACTATGATCGATGAGGGATTTGAGGTATCATCAAGGCGCAGGAGAGCGAGGGTGATTGCTCTTATGGCCACACAGAACGCCATTCACCAGTATCAAAAAACTGACAGGGTAGTCAGGTTTGAGGAGTTGCTTACCTAAAAAATATCTTCTTATAAATTAACTCAATCAGAATATTGATCGCATTAGATGACTTTTGCCCTTTGGTGAGAGAGTAATCGGTATATCTGATATGTACGGGGACTTCATGATAGTTGAGTCCGTGAATCTGGTATTGATCGATGAGTTCGTTGGCATAGCTGGTAGTATCAGTATGGATCGTGATCTTCTGTAGTGCTGACAATCTAAACACTTTATATCCATTATGCGGATCAGTGACTTTCATACCGTTGAATAATAGTGTCACAATATTTGCTCACCACAAGATGATCTGACGATGAAGCGGTATGGCTTCTGCTTTACCTCACTCGATAAATCTGGATCACTGGATCACATCAACTTCGGGATGCTTATGGATTTCTTGCTCAAAAATTTTCATATCCTTGATATCCATCTGCCCATCAGCATCGAAGAACACCACATATTTTACTCCCAGTTGCTCTCCATATCTGCGGAAAAATTCGATCGCAGTCTTGTTGCCCGCACCATGTCTACGGTTGATCATGTGTGACACTAGTACGATCAGAGCCTGAGGGTATGCTGCTTTGACGACTTCTATCTCACTAATGGTATTATCTCTGGATCCATCATTGACGAACAAAATCTTATGATATCCTGCTTCGATGATTTCGCTCAGTGTCGTACCGAGGATCTTGCCTTCATTATATCACTTAACGAGGAACATATAATCATCTTTCCCCCCTCACGGGGATTCACTGTTGCTTGGTCCTTGATTATCATATGAGGAGGGGATAGATGCTGACGTGATTGCGAGTTCAGTGATCAGCCTCGTGTATTCATAATTATCCTTAGTGATCTTATGCATCAGCTCAAAATAACTATATACCAGAAAGATAATCGATAGATAGACGAGCACATCAGTAGGAGCAGTACTTCCGCCAAATAGCTTAGCTACTCTGGTGAGGATACTTGCATCAATCACTGACCAACCCACAGCCAGTCAGCCCAACCCAAATATCACAAAATGAATAAGCGTCATCTTACCTCTTTTATAAGCATCAATTGCCATGAGAGCAAATACTGCTCCGGATACTATAAGCACAACCTGTAGGATAGATGGAGTCATGAGAAGAATAATTATTGGATTAGTATTGACTGATCTCTACGGTTCATTCACCTATATTATCATAATAATCACTAATACTAAATCATACAGGATCAGTGGTGGTAGTTGAGAAGTTTGCTACAGATCACTCAAATGTAGCGATTTGCTTTCATCACTGTGTGATGACTCATCACTTGACACTACTATCAAGATCCGAGAATACAAGAGTTACACTATATGATCAACCGTTATTGACGACTTCAGTATTTGGTCTAAGGATATATGGAGGTCTATTGTCTGTTCCTTGGATTTTGACATCAATTGATTTTTGTGTTACAGCTCATAGTGCATCAGTAATCTTGACGATAATGGTATGAGTAGTTCCTACCTGAGCTCCAGGAATATTGATTGTTTTGGTATCATTGATATTATTTGTCGAATATTGGTAGGTTCATGCGCTATTCCCATTGACAATGATTTCTACCGATGCTGGTGCTTTGATACTTGCAGTGTATCGTAGAGCAAAATTGTTAGATACTGACCCATTGTTTGCTGGTTTTACAATAGTTAGTTTTCACCCAATTCAAGTATCTCGTCACTTAGATCATGTTACATTGTCACCACTACCCACAGTATCTCAGGTCAGTCATATTCTCTCTGTACATATTTGAGTAGGTTCAGATGCAAACATTGTATATGATTGAGCACCACTACCATCAGCCATATTTTGACTTGATCATACATAGTTGAGGATACTATCCAGATCCATATTATTAGGCATAAACGAGGTGATTTGACTGATATATCATGCTATGATGTCTTCGGGTGGTGTAAGGTCAGACACTTTTCCATAACATAAGCTATCTACTTGAATCTCTTTGGCTCCATTGTCGAATTGAGTCGGAGCTGTATTGATATATGCGAGTGTACTAATTTTGTATGATTCAGGAGTTGACTCACTTGCAAGTTTACCAGAGTTTTTGGCAATAGTGACTTTTTTTACTTCGGTCTCCGGTACTGTCTCATCAGTCAGATATCATCATTTTTTGAGATCTCACCAGAATTGTTTCCATGTCGCATTATTCATCCATCATCAGAATGCATTAGCATTAAGTGCTTTAGGTGTTGTATTCCCAGCCCAGAATAGTGTTACCTTACTCGGAGTATATGTTGCTAACCAACCATCCTTTGGCATTCTTTTACCATCCTTAGTTCTAATATTGGATGTACCAGTCTTATGCGCAAAGCTGATCCCTGGAAATGTAAATCTACTAACCCAATCAGACGGGAGATTTTTAGGATCGGAGAGTATTTTCCAAAGAAGATAAGTAACTCATGATGGGATAACTTGGGTTTGTTGCTCGCTTGTTCTTTTGTAGATAATAGTGCCATCTTGTGCTTTGATCTCAAGAATTGGATCGATAATCCCAGGTTTACCTTGAGCTGATAGATGTGCATACATATTCGCAAGCTCTAGCATCTGCATCTCAGCTGATCCAATTGCCATTGATGGACCATAGTTTCCATCTTTTTTCAGTGATGAGACTCACATTGATTCGGCAAATTTGACAAACTCAGCCTCTTGTCCTACCGCAAAGTACATCTTGACTGCAGGGATATTTCTCGAGTAGGCGAGTGCTTTGCGTAGTGGCATTGGTCAGTTGAACTTCCCATCAGCATTCTGGGGATCATAGTCTCCTACAGTAAAATTAATATCGAAGATCTGGGTATCAAGCGTGAGCGGCAGCTTCATAAAACCTAGTGCATACCATAGTGGCTTGATGCTTGATCCTGGCTGGACTGGAGCTCTGACCATATCGTTTTGTCACTTAATATCCAGATTATCAAAATCAGCAGATCCTACATATGCCAAGATGTCACCTTTCAGGCTATCAAGATGGATAAGTGATGTATTTGCTGCACCATAGCCATTGATTCATTTGATATTATCTTTGATTGCTTTTTCTGCCATCTGTTGGATATCAAGATCCATTGTTGTTGTGATGGTGAGTCATCACTTATAGAGGATTTCGGGATCAAATGTTCATAGATATTTATTATTAGGAGTTTCAAGAAGTTCCTTGATCCAAAAGACAAAGTGTGGTGCAGTAAGTCAGATTTTTGCTTTTTTAAATTCATAGGTAAATCATTCGATTATTGCCTGCTTGAGTTCTTCATTCGTGATAACTTTGGTGTCATACATACGAGCTAGTACTTCATCCTTTCTTCCTAGCTTATATTGTACGGTATATGAGCCACTACCGTAGCTATGATCAAATTCAAGTGATTTCTTGAGGTAATCTAGGACAGAATTTGCGTCAGATCATTTGATATCCTCTTCAGATAAGATAGTACTTGCTTTGAGGTATAGTTCTTTGATACCTGCTTCATCAAGTGCGATTTCTTCTTTTGTAACTGGGTCGCTGACACTAAGATATCACATTACTACATCTCTATTAGTATAGACATTGTATCTACCTGGTGCTTGTGGAATACCAGCCAGAATAGAAGACTCCAATATATCAAGGTGCTGCGCTCCAGTAGCAAAATAGTTATTTGAGGCTGACTCAGCCCCATAGCTGTTATTACCAAGGAAGATATAATTAAGATACAATTCCAATACTTTTTTCTTGACTGCCTCTTGCAGTGCTGCTCATTTTAGTGTTGGATCTGTTTGTTTGACTTGTTTTTCCAATACTGACTTGAGTTTGAGTGCGAGAACAATTTCTTTGAGTTTTCTAATATATGATCTTTCGCTACTAAGATAGATGTTTTTGATTAGCTGCTGTGTGATAGTAGACGCACCACGACATTGGCCACTACTAAAGATACACACAATACCGGCCTTAGCAATACCATAAAAATCTACACCAGCATTATCCCAGAATGTCTGATCTTCCGTTGCAACAATTGCATCTTGTAGAGTTGGAGAAATCTTGTCGATACTGACGTATTGCCTATTCTCTTCAAAAATCTTATAGAGGTCTTTGTTATTCCTATCGACAATGGTAGACGCTTGTGAGAAGCTGTTGATTTTCTCAAGATCCTCAATATCTGGTAGGTCACTAAGTATGACAATATAGAACCATCACAATAATACGAGAACAGGTCATCCTATCGCTAATCATACAAGCCATAATAATTTACTCGATCATCGTCATCATAGTGATCCAAATGAGCCAAAGTTAAATCATGATCATCTACGACTACGAGAATAGTTGGTATTTTTGAATTGATTAGATACAGTAAAACGTGATGGTTTACTGGCACTAGAATTACCAAATGATTTTTTCTGAATTCATGGTATATTGTGCATTTGCTTGGTTCTAAGGTTTATAAAGCACCCTTTTGGGTATAAATCCGTAAAAAATTCACTCTCGCGCGTAGTTCATTGCTATTCTATTATCGTAGGTATTTATTGCCCGCATTAGCCCTAAGACTTAATATATAATTTACTGATCACATCGCTATTTTCAAGTCAAGAGGTAACATAGCTATATACGAGACTCAGGCTCAATCATACGATATCCAAGATACCAATATGTCATAAAAAATGCTTCAATGATACTATTGATATACGCAATAAGGAGAAACATTGTGACAATAACTGCCGCAAGAATGGCGTAGAAGACTGTTGTTTGGTGAAGATTGAGAATATATGCAAGATAGAAGATTGCAGCAGGAACTCACACGAGTACAATGATATTGAATATAATCCTCAAGTTTAAAATAAGTCAGACAAATACTAATCTTAGTGTAATAACTGGCTGTGATAATGCAAGCAGGACACTTTCTTTGATTGCAGTTCCAAAATTTTCTTGCTCGACGACGAGCTTGAACTTTACGTAGGGAGTGAGAGCTACGGTAGTAAGTACAACGATTGAGTAAATTGCCACAATAGCAATGACGAGTGGTTCGCTAAGAATATCGAGTATTCGTATTCTAGAAATAACAATCAGCCAAGTTGATACAGAAATGAATCACATAAGACTATTCCGTTCAAACATCACAAAAAACTTTTTTAGTCCATGAGAAAATGATGAGCCTGACTTGTTGTTATATGATTTTTCCAGGTGGTAGATCATTGCAGCCTCTCATATTGGAGGTAGAATATAGTATCAGACTGCAAGCACGACACCAACAACAATAATTCGCCCTATAAATCAGTCAATATTCATCAGCTGCTCAATCATTCTGAGAACTTCTTTCATGATAGCGCTCGACCATTCGTGCTTAACCTTAGATAAGGCATAGGTCAGATTATACAATACAATCACCACAAAAATCATACTATGTACAATAGTGCTGATTGTCGTTAATCTCAAAAATGTATGATCTTCTCAGATATATTCATAGGCTTGGAGGAGGAGATTATTGATTGAGGAGCTAGGCATTTTCACAGTATATAACACAGATTTATAGTGCATTTGCAAGAAGTAGTTGATCCTATGAGATGCTAATAATTGACATATATGTATGATCTGCTTATAATAAGAGATAATTTAATATTATAGACGTATACTATATGAAATGATTGGAAAATAATGTACATGAAACTGACGCAAAAATCACTCAATGAAAAAGTGATAGAATATATCACCCTATAAAAATTAACCAACAAGAAGATCATGATGTATCGGCTTTTGATAAACAGCTCAATGATATTATGATCAAAAAGTTGGAAAAATTACAAGACCCAATCCTTGATACTCTTGCTTCTGGAGATTTTGATTATAAATTTATCCTTACAAATAGAGATTTTATTGCAAAAAACTATGCAAACAAGAATGCTATTACTAATATAATGGCTGCTCATATTAATAGAGTAATTTGAGAAAGATTATTACAGGCATTATATGATGCTAGGGGTAGCGATTCTCTTGAGATTAAGTTGGGTGCAGAGTTTATGATCAATATTAATACTGACTGATCTATGACAGTAAACGCAGATCAGTTTAGTGCAATCGGTAGTCATATGATTTTATGAAAGATTGATATTTTTGATCTTACAAAAAATAGTGTAGCAAAATATCTATTTAAAAGCTGAGACCATGTGCAAGTTGAACCAATTATTATGCCATCAATATGGTGATACATTGATAACTACAATCCAGTTTCAGGTACATTCCAATTATTTTCTACTCCAAAACGATTGCCTACCGCTCCATGAAGGAGGGATTTAATATTTAGCGGATCAGTAAACAACAAGGTACTATTATCTCAATAAAAATTAGAAATACTGACTCAACTGTCTGACGTGCTTGATCGTTTGATAATCAACAATATCGTATCACTGGAGTTCCTTAATCCTCTTACTATGAGACTTGGTGGGTAAAATCTGTCAGCCCAGTCAGACTTCTCCCAATACTGCAATCTTGGATCATATTGGCTTACCTCATACGCTACTCATAACCCCAGCAATCACTGCAAGGTCAATACCATGATCCTGAATTTTGATCTCACCTGGGACATTACAATACACATCATAAAAGCTGAGGTTGATTTTGCAATATTTCTCGATGATAGCGATCATAAGATCGAGTCTTTGGCTATCTCGACCACTAGCGAGTCTCTTGGCATAGTTCATCTTGGTCTTGGTACATAGGCACTCAACTCACACGACCATAGGTCTACCACTATCCAGTCCTACACTGATGATCGTACCTTCTTGTCAGGTTTGGATAAGTCATAGGTTCATGCTAGCAATATCCTTGACTGATACGAGTCACTCGCTGGTCATCTCAAAGACCGCAGTCTCATCTGCTGAACCATATCTATTTTTCTTGTTTCTCAAAAACCTATATTGCCCATATCTATCTCATTCCAGATAGCTGACCACATCCACGATATGCTCCAGATATTTGGGTCATGCAATTTCGCCTCATTTGGTCACATGTCCGATGAGTAGGGCAGTACGACCACTGGATTTGCAGTCATGAGCAACGGTCTCAGAGATTGCCTTGACTTGAGCTGGTGTACCTGCAGCACTGTCTGATTCATTGCTTGCAATCATCTGGATACTATCGATAATCATAAGGTTGCAGTCGGCACTGGCAGCAGTAGCGAGGCAGTCTTGGATATTGATCGCATAATAGATCGATAATTGTACCGGTACAGATCACAAGATCCTCTCTACTCTCGCACCGACCTGTGATACACTCTCTTCTCCAGTAAAGTAGCAGACGTTGATACTAGGATGCTGCTGGATGAGTGATTGGATGATCTGCAAGACGATGGTGGATTTACCGATACCAGGCTCTCATGCGATCAGATAGACTCCGCTGGATCTGAGTCATCAAGGATAGATCCTCTCCAACTCTGCATGGTTGAGTGAATATGAACTTGTCAGACCCGCCTCATATTTTGCTGACAAGACTGTACCTTGATCACCTTTCGCTTTTGCTCACTTACCTTTACCGACTGATTCTGGATTGAGGATGAAACTCCCAAATTCCCCACAAATTGGGCATTTTCATAATTTGGTCATCGAGGCGTAGTCGCAGGTGGAACAAGTGTAGGACATAAGGTTTGTAAAGTTATAAGGTTTGTAAAGCTACAGGGTATGATGATGAAGTGAATGTGAAAATCAAGTGTGAAAGTAATTCACCTAATTATTGACTATAATTATAAAATGATTATAATGTTATTATGACTCTCACAAATAATACATTATTTTGACCATTTAAACTTGAAGATCCCAGACCTCATCAAATTGAAGGTTGGAGAGCAATGAGAAATTTTACCAAAAAGTGGCTTAATGATACTCTCGAACAAATACCATGAGTATACTGGGAAACGCTGATGCCTATCGTTATGGCTACAGGATCGGGTAAAACTTATACTACTGGTATTCATATTCGTAATATGTTTATATGAAGAGATGCTCTCGAAAGAATTCAGAAAAAAGAAATACCACTCAATATCCTTATCCTCAATGATCGCACTAATCTTGTAGACCAACTTGAAAAAGCAAATATTGATGGTAAATGATGATATGAACCACATTTTGGTGCAGATATCTTGGATCATGCTCGTGTCAAAGTCTTCCACTCCAAAGCGGATAAAAAGCAAATCCTCAATACAAACAATGAAGTAGTAGAAATTGATGGAGAAGACACTATTCAAGAGTTTGGGCAAGGTAAAAAAGATAATATCTACTTTTCAACATTTCAAAGTATCAACAAATTTGTAGATGAAGATCTAGTATTTGATGTAATCATGATCGATGAAGCACATCATCTCAAAGCATCGAGCTATAAATCAGTAGTACAGGAATATGTGGATAAATACGAAGCCAGAAATTGACGTAAACCACTCATCATACCGATGTCTGCTACTCCAGATGGCGTAATGAATCAAGTAGATCCAGTGATTAATTTTACTCTTGCTCAACATCTCGCTAGCCCATATAGTCCAGAGGTAGATTATCATCTTGTAACATCTACAGATTTCACCAATGACGATCTTGAGTTTGTGAATACCGAGATATGCCGTATTCAATCTATTGATGATATTAGAGAGAAGATCAAAGAAATTAAGACTCTAAAATGATATATTGAAAAACATCTTGCTCAGTTTGGATGACTGAAGGAGTTAACTCAAGATATGATCTCAAGAGTGATGGAAAATGCTGGATCACTCGATCATACGATCATCTTCGCACCAAGTATCAATGATGTAGATGCGATCACTGCTCAGATCAATGAACTTACTGGAGATGATAATACTGCAGTATGATTTCATAGTAAGATCGACGAAGCGGACAAAACGATATTAGACTGATATGAATCTGGTAAACATAAGATAATCGTTGCAGTAGATAAGCTCAACGAAGGTATTGATATGCCTGAGACCAGAAATGTAATCTTCCGAAGATGAACTAACTCATCCAGAGTCTTCCAACAACAGTTTGGTAGAGGTTTGAGAGGTAAAAAAGTATCATTTTATGACTATACTGGCACAATGGCTAATTTCTCATGGATATGAGATATTAACCAACAAGTACAAGATATCCAAGATCAAAAAGATTCTGATCAATGAGATGGCGAAATAAGATCAGAAAGTTGAATATCTCGTACTCGTAAAGGCATTGATGTTTTATTTGGTAATGTATGAGGATTTTGAATAGATGCAAACATAAAACAGGTAGAGCTTACATGACTTATATCCTGAATTATGGAGCTCGATCAAATAAAAGACTATAATGAAATGACAAGAGATGAGTGCACTGAACATTTGAAACAACAATTAGTATCTTTCAATACTGTCTCTATTTCTCAGCTCCTCAACCTATGACCTACATGGTTTCAGAAAAAATTTGGTTTGTCCCTTATTTGAAAAATTCTGGGAGAAAAAATTGATAGGGTTTCAATTGACCATCTAAAAATACTTGCTGATGTATTAAAGTTACCACAAGTTTCAGAACAGCAAAAACAAGAATTTAGAGATTTATTAAGAAATAATGGTCCTTCTATTGTGTCAACCTTTCAACTTCTTAATTTTGGTTCTACTGAATTTGAAAAGACTTTTGGGGTAATTATCATCTGACAAATTTTGGGAGAAACGTTTAAAGGAATTACACTCGACCATCTAAAAAGACTTGCTAAAGTACTAGAACTTACTGAACTTACACAAGAACTTAAAGAAAATTTAGCAGCCATTAATGTTACTTCTACCTATCAG
>JAYVGP010000006.1:0-2667 GCA_043772005.1 bacterium | reverse complement strand
TGAACTGCACCCCATCCATGAGAGAACCCTCTTAGAAATTTCTGCTACACTTTACAAGTAACAAAAATTAACAAAACCATGAAAGAAAGAAGAACATTTACAAGTGCTCAAAAAGCATCAATTGTACTATCAGTAATAAAAGGAGAGAAGACAATACTAGAAGCAAGCAAAATTCACAGTCTCACACCAGGCCTCATTCATAAGTGGAAAGACCACTTCTTGGCACAAGCAAGCACAGTCTTTGATCAATCAAAAGAAAATCAAGAACAAGCACGTAAAATCAAACAATATGAGCATGTTATCAGTAAGATAACCACTCAGAACGATTTTTTAGAGAAAGTCTTGCTAGCTGTGAGGTAACCACTACCAAGAAGAAAGAATTCATTACCTCGTATATGAAAAAAGAACCAACCACCGCAATTGCTTCACTACTACAAGCGTGTGAATTATCAAACAACGGCTGGTATCACCACGTAACAGAAAAGGTAGAACCTCTCGCTGTAAGAGCAAAGATCGAGTCCGTCCTTATGGAGTCACCATATTACGGGTATAGACGAGTAACCAAGGAACTACAAGCAGAGTATCCTCATGAACCCATCAACCATAAGTACGTTCGCAAGATCATGGGTCGTTACTGCCTTCTACAAGTAAGAAGAAAGAAGTTTGCACCAAAGACTACAGACAGTAGACACAAGTTTGTCATCTATGCCAATGAGATCAAAGATCTTGGACCAGTGCTTGCTCCAGGCCTTGTATGGGTATCTGATGTAACGTATATCTGGATAGGTACAAAGTGGGTTTACCTTGCCCTTGTTATGGATCAAGGAAGTCGTAAGATTGTAGGATGGTGTATGGGTATGAGTTTACACAAAGAGCTTTGTATAGAAGCACTCACTATGGCATTACAAGGAAATAGTACTCCACGGTATCATCATAGTGACCGTGGGGTACAGTACTGTAGCCATGAGTACATCAGAATCTTAAGAGACAACAACATTACACCATCCATGGCTGATGTGGGTATGTCAGTTGATAACCCGTATGCAGAAAGCTTAAATAGGTCTATCAAAGTAGAAGAAGTATATCTGCACGCGTACGAATCGTTTAGTGAAGCAAAGGAGTCAATCGAAAAGTATATTATGGTGTACAATACAAAGAGGTTACATTCTTCACTGGGATATATTAGTCCAGTTAAGTTTGAAGCCAATTATCAATTAGCTGTAGCTACAATTTCATAATTGGTTCTCTCATTTTTGGGGTGCAGACCATATTGATGCCTTAATGCACGTAATTCAGCACAGGAATTATTAGAGAGAATTTCGTAATTAAAATTTCATGCAAACATTTTACACAATCGTACCGTTTCTAACTGGGCTACTAGTTATGGTTAATGTTCTTACTTTTCCAGTTGCTTTAGTCTTCTTCATTCTGTCGTTTACATCAAGTGTTGAAGAAAAAAGGAAGGAATATAGGAAGATTAGTAAATATCTTTTCATTCCTCTCTGGCTTTTCATTTTTATTGTTATTATTTGGGGTTTAATTGGACTTTTAGTTTCTCTTTAGTGCCTTTTTTGAATCGTACATACTCTATTTCATAGATACTATTAACTACAGTGTGTACATTGTTTAATAAGCCTATTTGGTATAGTATGAAGTCTGTTACGTTCTTTAATGGGAGGAAACATGGAACAAATAGTAGGAGTAATGCTTAATCTGCTTTCGGGAATTTTTCATATGCCGTGGTGGGGGTATGTGATCATTACACTTTCGTTTACGCATATCACGATTGCTTGTGTTACAATTTTTCTGCACAGGTTTGCAACGCATCGTGCACTGGATCTTCATCCCAAGGTTCAGATGTTTTTTCGCATCTGGCTCTGGCTGACGACAGGTATGTTCACAAAAGTGTGGGTCTCAATCCATCGCAAGCATCATGCCAAATGTGAGAAAAAAGATGATCCCCATAGCCCACAAATCATGGGTCTGAAGAAAGTTCTCACTAAAGGTGCAGAACTGTACCGTATTGCTGGTAAGGACAAGGATATGCTTGAGCGCTATGGGGCACTAACCCCAGACGATTTCCTTGAGAGACATCTTTTTGGGAAGCGTGACAGGCTTGGTGTTAGTCTTATGTTTGTTATCAACGTCATCTTGTTTGGTCCTATCGGTATAACCATGTGGGCGGTGCAGATGGTGTGGATTCCTTTCACTGCAGCTGGGCTCATCAATGGTGTGGGGCATTACTGGGGCTACCGTAATACGGAGACCAAAGATGCTTCGACGAATATTTCTCCGTGGGGCATCCCAATTGGGGGTGAGGAGCTCCACAATAACCATCATGCCTACCCACAATCAGCGAAGCTTTCTATGAAATGGTATGAGTTTGATATCGGGTGGATGTACATTCGTATTCTCGAGATTTTAGGACTTGCTAAGGTGAAGTATGCCTATGGAAGGACAAGGTAGAGAGTAGGGAACATGAGTAATTGTAGGGGCGAATCGCAAGATTCGCCCTTTTTTTTTCTGAACAATAGAATTTGTGATACCTTGACATATATTTTTATGCATGGTAGGGTACGAGATATGAAAAAGATTATAGTAATTGCGGGATTTATTAGCCTTTTTACTTCTTCAGCGCTTAATGCGTCTGCGGGGTATTTTAATAAC
>JAYVGP010000005.1:0-2458 GCA_043772005.1 bacterium | reverse complement strand
TAAGACCACCACACTTGAGCATTGGCTAGAATTACTCCAGAAAGAGCTGCGTCTACTCGACAATCAGCAACCCAATCCATAATAACAGGACCTACTTGTCCTGGGAGGATAATGTCTTGTGCTAGACCTACACGACCACCAATTAGGATAGGTTCACCAACAAGAATTGTTGTTCCTGTTTTATTGTAGTAGTGATTGATTGATCCACCAGCAGTACGAATTTTGCAAACTGGATCGTAGCGTTCCAACTGAACTGGATCAGCTACTCGATTTGGTGTTGAAACAGGCATGTTTTACCTTTTGTGAAATGAATGTTTAATTGAAAGTAAAAAGATAATCAGTAAAACTAACTATTTCTTACTATGAATTTGTTTTGAAAAAGCCAACAAGTAGAATCTAGATTCTGAAATGCTTGATGGTTACCGTATTGACATACTCCACATATAGGTTTTAATATGTTGAGTATAGAAGAATCATGTTGAAAGAACTTACAACTATTGCAGGCTTGTAATGGTGGAGGTCCATGTTTTACAAGTCCTAAATCATAAGCAGTTGGACTAGCCGTTTGCTCGCAAAATTGCTTGTCGTTCTCGTTCATTGATTTCAATATCCCAGAATCCACGAACACCATAACCAAGCATGTTTTCAGGAATGTCAACGATTTCGATTGTTGGTCGTTTCTTACCACGCAGATAAGTAATCGTGTATGGACTGAATTGTTTGGAAGATGGCCAAAGAATCCAAGTATTGTCAGAAACAAATGTTCCTGTTCCACCAAGTAAATTTGAATTGGACATTTGTGGAAATGTCTTCAAATCGAACTTGTTAAACCAGTAGTTCTTATCACCAGTCTTGGTGTTAGCTGTCGTATCATTAACAATACGATCTTGCTTGATAATATCCCAAGCAGTTTCTTCACCAGGAATTGAAGTGATCAAAGTCCAACGATCATTGATCATTGTGACGATATTCTTGCCTCGGTCTTCGTTATACTTACGGATGTAGTTATAAACTGTTGACAGATTAGGACGAGTAAGAGCAGTAGCTGCTCGACTGTTTTCACCAGATACCCAGAACGTACTTGCAGCAGCAGCTTGGAGCAACATTTTCTTTCCCAACTTAATGTCAGGAATAACCATTGCACCCTCAACCATCGCTTTAAGCATTGAGTTGATAACACCCATATCGTCATTATAAATATCTTGACGATCAAATATTGCTAATTGTGCAACAGTATCCAATTCTGTGATGTATCTAGTTTCTTTACCAAAGTGAGTAAGTTCAATCTTACCAGACTTAGGAAGTTGATTCCAAATCTCACCACCACCTGGACGATAAGATTCAGTCTTACGGAAGTCTTTGTTTGATTGTTCATCAAGCATTTCAAGAGCGAATGGAGGATTTGTCTTCCATCGTTCTTCCATTTGCATGGTTGTAACCTTACGCATAAGGTTAGGCATATCGACAGCACTAAATGCAGAATTCTGAATCATTCCTTCTTCTGCAACAGCCTGACGATTAATTCTCTTTAGAGACAAGCACATGTTGTCAATGTCTGAGAATCCTGTGAATCGTCGTTGTAAGCCAGATTCAGCAGCGTTTGCAATATTGACCATAGATTCAATCCAACCCCAACGTGGAGAAGAATCTGCGAGTTCAATAGTTTTCTTTGCAATGCCATTTTTCTCAAGAGTTTCAGGAGAAACTCCACAAGATAGAGCAAAGTGAGCTACGATCGTATCGTTAGTTTCACTCTTTGGTCCTTGCTTCATCTTTGGTGGTGAAGTGAAACCATTTTCGTATTGATGCAATTTAATTGTATTCTCAATTGTTTGCATATCGTGTCCGACATTAACACCATTTTCAATGATGGTTTCATGTTCCGGATACTTTGACATTAATCGAGAAAGAGCAAATGATTGGATTAGAATACTACCTGTCGATGGAACTTGTGGAGGTAGTTTTTTTTGATCAGCATTGTCAATGATCGATTCTTTGACTGGAGCGTCCTTCTTTTCTGGGGGAAGACTGTTCTCTAGCTTCTGGTCCTTGGTGATCTCTTCCAAAGGATTCTTGTCTGGAACTTTGTCGCCTTCTTTTGGTGTTGCATTAAGCAGCATCGTAATTGCTTCCTGGTTAAGTAAATCAAAATTGGTTGAATCGTCACGACCCGACATCGTAACAGTCATTTCTCTAAGTGTTGATCGTTCAGCTACATATGCTGGGCCTGTAACACTTCTGCTATTAACTAATCGAGTTTCACCTTTAGCGATAAATGTGAAATCTGACTGATTAGCAACTTTAAGTCCCATAGAAGATTGAAATGGAAAACCATTATCAAGAGCTTCAATTACTGTGTCTCGACTCTGTGAAGGATATGAAGCAACACCAACACCATTTAATGAGGTGCTGTTTCGTACTATTGAAGTTGTATGTCCAATAGGTGTCCAGTGTTCAT
>JAYVGP010000004.1:0-23235 GCA_043772005.1 bacterium | reverse complement strand
ATATAATCTCTTATACTTACCATGTTTTTTAATAATATCTACAATCCAAAGGACTGCCGGCATCGCCCGTACTTCACTATAACAGATCTCTGAGTGTATCGCAATGCTAGCTGTGCTCTCACGGAGAAGGACTATGAGCAGATGTGCGATAAAAAGTGAATCAATCCGATATATCCAAGTGATTTTCTTACCCCTTCAAATCCAGAAAAAAGGGAGAAAAAAGAAAAACCACGAAAGAAAATAATCCCACGACCACCAAGGCAACCAAGGGAATATCCAAAAGTAGACAATGTCTATGATCGAATCAAAAAACGGAGGGAGGAACTCAATATTAAACTCTAATAAAAAAATTATATGAAAAAATCTACCTTTTTAAGAACTAAAAGACAGATTTCCTAACTGAATAAATATGCAAGAACTTTTACTACTTATCAAATAACTCTATGATACTACTTATTCTGAACTGGATTAGCACAATAATTCTCTTTATCTTGTGAGTTATTTGTGCATACGATAGACGAAATGCTTGAGTATTTTTTTGTACTATTTTGCTTTTCGCATTGCACGCTGAATATTTTATTTCTTTATTCCGATAATTTATGATACAACCAACAACCAATCACGAACTCTTGCAATCATATATTGATTCATACTCATGTGTAGAAAATGAAAAAACTAGCGATTTCAAGTATTGTGCAAGTGATATAAATGCAATACTATGTGATATCCAATCCCGCCTGATAGAACCTATGGAGTATGAGATAGGGAAAGATAAATAGGATAATAATATTTATATTTTAATTTATTAATATGAAAATAGAATTCATTTCTTGAAAGGGAATATCTACCAAAAGTATTGATGACCGTGTTATTACGGCACACTTTACCGTTCCACCTGATTTTATAGCTAAAGACTTTATTAATAAACCTTTAGTTCTTACTATCTTTGCTAAGGATCAAGAGGTTAACATGGAAGTTGATGCGAGTATGTGTACCGATCCTGGTACGAGTTATTACTACAATCCAACTCATGATACCTACGCGATCAAGCTTGACATATCACTACCAGATTTACTTCTTATGTGATTTATTTTTACTTCTCACTTGGATCTTAAGATCCAGGATAACAAATTATAATATATGGGTACACGACACATTACTGCCATCAAGAAAGATGGCCAATTTAAAGTATCTCAGTATGGACAATGGGATGGATATCCTATTGGCCAATGAGTTATACTTCTTAGTATACTAAAAGAGATAGATCTCTCTATTCTCAAAGAGAAAGTAGATATGGTACGCAAGATTACTGAAACAGAACTCGATGCCATTCCAGAAAAAGGATTGAATGAAGCCTATCCATGGCTCTCTCGAGATTGCTGAGCTAATATAGTAAAATATATTATGGAAGATAAACTGGTACTCAATATTGATACTATCGATCTCGAGCCAAACATATGGATCGAGTGGAGTTATCTTATTGATTTCGACAATAATACCCTCTGAGTATATCGTGGTACTATTCTTTCAAAAGATAAGAAACCAAATAATCCCATGCATATATATCAACTTAATTCACTTCCAACTCTTGAGGAATGGAAAGAAAAATATAAAGATATGTAGCCTACAAATACTGATTATTAATTTACTATTTATGATTTCACATAATGATTTAATCAAGCTTTGATTTAAAAAAACAGATGATAATGAACATAGAACACTTTGGCATTTTTGATCTGATAAGAATTATTTAACTTGTTATTATTGGACTAATAATCAAATTCAATTTAAAGCTTCTGCATATGATGATCAATGATGATATGGAATTGATTTTAATATCAGTACTCTACAGCAACTAAAAAATATTTTAGAAATAATCTAGCCTACAAATACTGATCCAGTGTATGCCCTAAGTAAAATCTTAGGGCTTTATTTATTAATTTTATAATTATGCTTGTTCCTAAATTCATTAAGACCATTGCTTCTCGTGTTAGTGCTCAGCACAATTCCCATAGGCCAGCACTTGCTGGAGTCTATATTACCCCTACTCATTTTGAGGCAACTGATTCATTTAAGGCCGTAAGTATTCGTAACAAGTTTAGTGATGTTGATAATAATGAGTATCCGAGTAGGCTCAAGCATGAACTTACTCACGAGAATATTATGATATCTAATCAAGATATTGCTATGATCCCATTTAAACCAAGTAAAAAATATCAATTATTAGATAATCGTGCTGCACTTGTATCTACAGCAGAGGCAAGTGGCGTTGCTATTGAGGTAGTACATGCCAATAATACTAAGGTAAGAATTACAACTGCTACAATGAATAGTAAATTTCCTAATATTAAATCTTTTATAGCTCCGTATGAAGATCGTATCTGATATGCTGCATGTTGAATTAATGCTCAATATATGATCGATGTTCTAACTGTTATGCGTGATGCAGGATATAACAATGTTATTATATCTCTCTCACCAAACAAGCCAGTCTTTATCGAACCATACGATAAAGTTACTGGTGATGATTCTATTGGATTGGTTATGGGTTTAAAAATGTAACTTTTATATTTATGATAGAAATCACACCAGAGAATTTCATTACTTATCTTCAGAATCCCTGAAAGATTAGTGAATGTTATTCTGCATTTCATAATTATTCCACATTGAATCAATGGCTAGCTGTGTCACAGTGTATACAGATTGGGCCACTGAACACATTCAAATGATGGAAGAAGCTTGGTAGGCATGTTCGTAAATGAGAGCGTGCTATCGCTCTTATAATGCCTGTTATAACGAAGGAGAAAAATGAAGCATGAATAGACGAAGTAAAGTCTATCTTCTTTATGCCTCGTAAGAATTGGTTTACGGTCTATCAGACTGAAGGAGATGAGTTTATTCCTGAAGTACCTGGATTTGATTTCACTCATATAGATGAAAGACTCGAGGTTTCTAAAACAACCTTCGTTCATATGAGTTGAAACTGTCAGGGATATGCTTCATGAAGAGAATATGCTATCAATCCGGTAGCACAAAATCCTATGAAAACTATGTTTCATGAACTCGCTCATATCCTTCTTGGTCATACAGATGAGCGAATGGATGATAGTGTCACGCTCGCGCGGAACATCAGAGAGTTTCAGGCTGAGTCAGTAGCATTGATCTGCGCTGCCTGTATAGGTCAAACAGATCAACTTACTTATTCGCTTTGATACATACAGGATTACTGAGTACCAGAAACTTTGGACAAAAAGATGATCGAAAGATTATTCTCCGTAGCCAACAAAATTATTTCTGCCTGTAAGGCCTAACTTTCTATCTTATGAATTCATATAGAATACAATATAAAAACATGCCTGCTATGCAGGTTGTCTTTGCTGATACTATACAAAAAGCTTTACTTCAAGCTGATAAAAATCTCGAAGTTGTTTCTATTTCTTTACGATAATAGTAACATGAATTAGAAAACATAAACACTTTACATTTACTTATTAATATTTATAATATGGGATACACGCACTATTGGGATGATCTTAAAATTCAGGAATATCCTGATGATTTAATATCAGTATTTAATCGGGCATACCAAGACTTTTTAGGATCTTGAGTTACTATTGAATGAAAGCATATCAATCTCTTTTCGCTCTTCTTTAAACGAGAAGACGAGGAAGAGTTATTTAATGAACACTTTCATGAATGGGCACAGGGGGCGTCATGAGGAGCTATTCTATTTGGGAAAGAAATAAATGCATGGAACTTCTGCAAGACTGCACGCAAATCCTATGATGTTGCTGTAGTCCTTACACTCTTGCTTGCATCCATTGTTCTCAATAAAGACTATAGTTCTGATGGCAGAGTCATTCACACATTTCCAGAAATACAAGAATATATCAAAGAGGAACTCGATGATTCATTCATCTATGATATTGAAAAACTCAAATCACTCTTTGATCTCTGGCTCAATAAATGTATTACATTCCAAGAAGAGATCGATCAACTAGAATCTATGAAACAATATACTCATATCTGTGATCTTCCGGATTCAGAACTTGAATACATTGCTGAACAGATTATGAAATGAGTCACTTCTATTTATCTGAATAATAATCAGATTGTTGATATTTCTTTTCGTAATTAATTTGCTTTAAATATAATTATTACTATATTGTCTATACTTATTACTAACCCATCACACCTATGCTTTCACATATTGATATAGACTATCCCGGCTTTGGAGTAAAGATCGGAAGAGACTTTATTCCTGGAATCAATCTTATAGAAGAACAAAATGGCTATTGAAAATCCACGATTATCAATACTATCCTTTCTCTCTATTCGAAAAAGTATCCGGGTCTTCGTACACTTCCTACTGGAACAGCGAAGATTTATGCTGATGATCATGTTTACATGATGTCAAAAGGAATGTGGATTGGATTTGATGGAGTTCCGAATCCACTAGTCCGGTTCTGTCTTCCTGGAGAATTCTTTAACTTGGGTTCTACCACAGAACAACGCAATGCAATTATCGAGCTCCTTAATATCGACTATGAAGGCTTTATGAAATGAGCCGTACCATCTTGGCATACCGATATTGAGAAAGAGATCCGTGATCGAATGAAACAAAATGAAGGACGAGAAGATGTTATTCTTACTGACATTACTCGGCTTCGCTCTGCGGTTATCTCCTATGAGAAGAATCCTATTATTCTCGAGGATAATTCGCAAGAGATCCTTAAGGAGTATCAGGGATTTCATGCTATGGAAAATGCAAAGCGTACTGAAATTATGGTATCAAATAATGTTATCGTTCGTCAGAAGAATGATCTCAATCATATGATCAATCAGGCAAAACAAACTATTGAATGACTCGAGCGCAATGTCCAATCACTTCGAGAGAAGCGTGACTCTATCAAAGAGGGGAAGTGTCCTACTTGTAAGCAATGAGTTCCATTTGATCAGAGTACTATCGATGCAATTGTGAAGCAGGCTGAAGGAATTAAGACGACTGTCACTCAGCACCAGCAGAGTATAGTATCTCATCAAGGAGAACTTGATACCCTCGTAACACAGATCCTTCCAGCTGAGGCCCTCTATATTCAAGATACTCTTGCAGTTGCCAAGCTTCTTGGCAAAGAACTCAAGACGAATACTCCTGAGGATCGGACAGAGGTTTCTCAGTATGAAAACAACAAGCGTGAACTCGAGATGAAGGAATCACAGCTTAAGAAACTCTGAGAGATTGATGACAAGGTCATGCTCTCCTCTATTGATAGTGCTAAGAAACTCTTTACTACGAACCTGCAAGAGAGTATTAAAGAGTTTAATCTCGAGATCGAACTCTTCAAGGAGCAAACCAATGGAAAGCTGGTTGAATCATTTATCATATCACTAGATGGAAAACCATATAGTGAACTGAGTACTGGTAATCGATTACTCCTTCAGATTCGCATGGCACTTGCCTTCATTCGGAAGCTCTGACTTGACTTCATCCTTATTGATGAGGTTGGATCTATGTCACAGGCAAACTTTGATATGGTATGTACTGAGGTTTGATCTCTTCAGATGATCATTGCTCGTGCTACTCCATTTGTCTTGCCTACAAATACTGATGCAGTAAAGGGTAAGTCGAAGAAAAAATAGCTTGTCTCTTGTTTTATTTTTACAATTAATTATTATTATTTATGCTCACCCTACTTGGTCTCCTTATGATTGCTGGAAACATCTTCGCTACCGTTTATACTCTTGGTGGATTTCGTAAGTCACCTCAGTGGCTTACCATTACCGCTGGAGTATTTGCTATTCTATTCTTCTTCGGAGTTGTTGCCGCTCTTATGGATCGATAATTTCTATTTATATATTTACCTATCTTCTTTATGTTATCCGCAACAAAATTGTATCGTCAGCTTAACACTTCCTTCGTTCTCATAGCTCTATTAGTTTTAATAGTATCAATCATATGATTAGTATGTATGGCAAGAGTTAATGAATCCGTTGTTCGTACCTCTCAGTTCGTACAAAACTCTGTTGATGATGCTAGGCAAAACATTCGTGAGGATCTTCAAAAGATTACGAGTAAACTGAAGAGTCAGGATGCAGAATTACTGACAATAAAGAATCTCTCTATGTCCAGATCTGAAATTGCTGATACTCATACTATTGTCAACGTATCATTAGTACGCTATGTTGCTGAATTAGAAATATGTTCTGAGAAACACCGATCCTATACAGTAAAGGTTGATTTCTATGGGATTAATCCTAGAATTGAAAACAATCGTTTACTGGTTATAGACGAACGATTCTTTTGAGACTATGAAGCACGCAATATCTATCTCCCTATCTTAGATAGTAAGATGAATATGGATGCGAATATCTGTTGAATGAAAATAATCTCTGCCTCTAATAAATAATTTATTCTTAATTTCTTTTTATGAAATTTAATATACCACAAATATCTGTATTTAATTTCTCTCTCCTAACACTCATTGTGTTGGGGGGGATTTTTATATACGCCTTCTATCCAACTCAAGCTCGTATTGCTGCGAAATGGAATGAGAAGATTCAAACTCTATCAGGTCAAATTGAAGCGAAGCGATCTGAAAGGATACGAGCTAAGGAATTATACCTGCAACACGACAGCACCCTATCAGAGGCAATCGTTGGCATGATAGCGGAGGTGAATCGATACACGGAGTGTCTTAATAATCTTTCTATCGGATGTGATCAGGCAGTACGAATTATTCCATGAGTCAGTGCTGCTGAATCTATTTCTACATGAACGGTCGCCTCTGCCAGTTCAGAGGTTCCCATACGATCTAATAATAAAAATATTCAGATAGATAAAAAGGAATGCGAACTCGGAGTCCGTACAGGTAAGGTAGAATGAATTGAATTTCACTATACTGCATCACCCGATACCACTACGCTCTCCTCTATCAAGACTTCTCATGAGAACAAGTATGGTATTGATTACATTTGATACCACTATGTCATCAAGACGAATGGTGAAATTACAAGTACTCGCGATGAGAAGTGTATAGCGGCTGCAGATAAGTGGGAGAAGAATAACTACAGATTCATTCAGATAGCATTCGTTGGAGATGATAAGCCCACTGATGCACAGACAAAATCTATGATAAACCTGAGTAAACTTATACAAACTCGATACAAACTTCCTATTGATAGTGTATCATCACATCAAGAGTGGGGTCCCAAGTCTGTTAAGGAGAACCTCATCTACTGGTACGGAAGTAAGGATGCCTTCATTAAAAAGATCCGAGAGTCACAGTCAATCACTATATACGACAAGGATATTAAAGCCTTGTCGTATGCGTGGCAGGCATGGTGAGATATGGATTTCATTATGACCATCTGGCAAGAGTCTCGCTTTGATGGAGGTGCGATCTGAGATGGATGAGACGCTGCTTGATTCTGTCAGATCAACAATGCACAAAATCCTGGCTGGTATAGAGAATATAAGGCACTAAGTACTTGGCAGGAGCGTATGAACTACTGTCATGAGAAGTATACCTATGCTGCATCTCTACCTTGAGGAGTTGGATCCAGGTTTCATGGATATAAGAACCGCTCTAAGCACGTTCCCTTTATTTCTATACGATAATACTTATGTTACAGATAATCAAATACATTCTGCTTCTGAATGCCACTCGCTTCCGAAGTAATCCAATCGGAATACGAGAAGCCATGCTTTCTATTCGTGGAGAAGGAAAGAAACAATACCTCTATCAACTCAAGCAATGGTGGAATGAAGAAAACTTCTATGACGTTGAAACTCTTTAATTATTAATCTCTATAAAATTATGCGAAAATATTATTTTATATTTGAATACACCGAACTATGAACTGACATAGATAAAAAGTCTAGTCATATAGTTTCATATCATGATTACTTTGAATTTGCACATGTTCTTAAAAAATGTTCAAAGATATATGCAAGACCATGAATCATTACATTCTTTACTGAGTTATCTCAAGAAGAATATGATGAGTATAATTCATATGAAGCTAGTTTATAACCATATGCTTATGCTACTTCAAAAATGGAATCCAGAGAAACATATCTATGAGCTATTTAATTCGCCTGCTAAAAAGCTTATGCTTATATCAAGAGATATGGATGAACGGTGTGATTATGCAAACTGCTGAAAAGATATCTCATTTTGAGAATCGTATACCAGTAGGTTGATCCATACACATATGGGATTATGATATCCGGTATGTACTGATTGTTATCAGATAGAAACTTTAGTTCTTAAATAATTTAGTTATGAAAAACAAAGCCTTACATCGTTCTACTTCTATTATTTTATCTGCCTTACAAACAAGGAGTCAAGATTGGCAAAGGAATAATCTGCAATTCCAATCACAAGATCAAGAAACTCAACAGCATTTTTATAATGCAATCGATTCAATGAAGAAATTCCTAGATAATATTTCTTAACCCCTATACTTATGTACGCTATTACTGTATTCACTGACACTCCTAATGGAGGGGTCAGTGCTTGAGTGTCTTTCCATTCCGATAAGGAGGTGGCACTCGATGCCTTTGCATCAGTTGTCCAACAAGATTTATTCTTTCTCGATGAAAATATATTCTTTCAAGAATTCATTGAAAAGTATTCTCGTTATCATTACTCCTATCCGGTTAACACATTAGTTTATGGTAAGGATTCATTACGACTTGGTACCTATCCAGAATGAATGATTACCGCAGAATACTTTGATGGAAATTGTAAAACATATCGATATCAGATGGTAGAATGCAAGCAGGGTTTATTTATTAGCCTATAATACTATGATTACCAAAGAACTTACCGATAAAATAATTGAGAGTATAAAATACAATGAGATATACTATGTTGATCAGAATGATGATCTTGACGATCTCTCTCCCACTCGATGGCTCGAACTCATTCGTACTGGATATCTTGAAATAGGTATCACTGAGGATTGGGATACTTCATATGCTGAAGATGAGATATTTAATTGAATCATTAAGGATTTCTTTCCTGATGGTATTGAGGATGAGGATTATAGCTCTCTTCGAGATATTATCTGGGAGAATTGTTCTAATGATCCGATGTCACAACTCCTTCGCCATACTAAAGATCAAGATATCATTCATGTCATTGGAGATCTCGATGATGTCAAACTTCCACCTGAAATACTTGACTCAGAAAACTATAGCGAGTGAGATCTCTACACATTTCGTACTGGCATTCTCCTCGGTAGAACACTTGATGAAATGCTTGTTATGTTTTACGATAATGGAGGCGTAAGCTCTTCAGAATATTATAAGTACTATAGTATTTATAATGAAGGCTTTGGATATACTCAACTCTGCGTTGCGTATAAGATGAAAGCTAGTGACATCCCTGATATCCGTAACCAATTCTCTAATGGAGATATCGTTATGCTCAAGTGAGGTGATGTTGGAGTCATTAATAACTCTGAAGGATCCGGATGGATGGATAGTAATACATTTGCAGTAGATCCTGTCTTTACTTTTGATATCAATCAATGCTATCATGACAAGGCTATGGGAAGATACGGATACTATGATGAGGTATGCTGAGGTGATGCAAGTGAAGGATATCTTAAAGTCCTAACAAAGATTGCAATACCATTGGTTACTGAAGATCCTCTTGTTGCTACTCGTGAATTTGAAGCCAAGTATCAGGCTATCTATAATGCCTGAGGATGTAGTGTCGGTGATACGGATATCAGACGACACCGTAATACCAAGTACATTAATGAATACCCTTGTGGTACACACTGCGATAAGTGTCATATGTTCTGGATAGACTAGGATATTTACTTATTAACTATATTCTTATGATAGTACAAATGCCAGTCATAACTTCAATAGATATCGAAGATACACTTCAGTTAACTGATCTTGTTGATAGCCTATTTATTGATACAAAGAAACCAGGTATGTGAACATCACTTAGCTGGTGACGCTGAAAGTTCTTACATATTGATCACGATGAAATTCAAGAGAGATGAACGCGTTCTACTTATATTGAGTGAAAGAACTGTTATATTAGAGCGGATAGAACTAAAGATCAATTGTATACTATCTTACACAAGGAATTTAATATTAACTCTTAATATCTATGGCTAACTGGTGTGGCAACTATGCAACCATTATATCTCGAACACCACTGAAGTGGTTGGATTCTAGTCATCTTACTGATGTATTAGAACTTCCTGGATCTGAGTTCTATGCATTCGGACTCAGTGTAGATCATTCCATTCTTGGTACTGGGGCACATGAATATGTACTCTCATTTCAAACCAAGTGGGCTCCGCCTATAGATTTCTATGATCATCTTTCCAAGGACTCGAACATCCTTATTGATGCGAACTACTCAGAATGTGGATCAGAGATCCTCTGAACCTATGATATCAATGGCCATCACGAAGGTGTGTGGCCGGATACATTTTACTCAGATATACTGGGTATGGAGATACATCTTGTTACTCCACCGCAGATGTATATTGATATAGAACGTGATGAGTATCTTCTCTTTGATGACTACCTCAAAGAGTTGTATAAAGTATCTCTATCAGATATGAGTACAACGAAAGAAGAATGCGAAGCAGAGATCCAAGAGTGTGCTGTTGCACTCCAGGTTAACCTCGAAGATCAACAGTGGACAGAACTTATTTCCTCATTTTCTATCAATGAAACAGATTAAAATCTCATGAGCCTGGGTCACACCAGAGATCCATGCTATCATCTTACGAAGGATGAATGGATCTACCTTCACCGGATATGAGGCACGCTTCTGAGTATCATATACTGCATTCAATAAGGTATGTGATACCAAGGAAGCAGCTCAAGAGTGGATTGATCAGGTCATATCCACGATGCCTGCAATTGATCGTATTTTATAACACTATACCTATGAATGCTTACGCTATTAAACAATCTCGACTGATTGTTCTCAGATCCTATCCGAATCCTACTCGTGAACAACTCCTTGAGATCATTGAGATCCATGATTATCTTGTAGATAATAAGGAACCACTGGTTCTATCCATTCCATTTACGATTGAAGACTGTGAATCCCTCCGAGATGGATGATCATTTGATTGGAATATCAACGGAGTTACACTTGATATTTATAACTCTGATACTAATCCTCGTGATGAGGATGAGTAGCCTACAAATACTGATTGAGTTTCGTATAGAAAGAAAATCTTTTGTTACCTTCTAACCCTTATTCTTATGCGCCTTCTTATCGCGATGGTACTTTTATGTACTACCTTCCAAACATTTGCTATTGAGATAGCAACAAGTGGAAGTGGCGGCTGATCATCTTCTTCTTCTGCAATTCGATCCACTTCTGGATCATCTTGAGGTGCTGGATGATACTCTGATCCTAAACTTATAGTTTACTATTCATTGCAACAGGGTCTCATGCTCTATACGATTACTGCCTACAAATACTGATATTAGTGTATTCATGCACCTAATACCATAAAATCTTTTGCACATTTGTGCTTTTACTTATTAACTTTCTTCTTATGAAAGTCATCACATGTCCAGTTGCATCAGCACCAATTATATCAGTTCGTGAGCCACGAGTAGAGCGTAAATTTGAAGGTATCGAGAATGTTCTCAATCATCTGGTAGTCTCACGAGATATCTCTGTGTACTCTATGATGTCACACCTTGAGGAATCAGATGCTACAGATATGAAAACTGGTGAGGTACGGACTCTTCCTGAAACAGTATCTTATCAGGTGAAGAAATGATTTCTCAATGTCACTTCAACTGGATCTATCTTCCACAAGAACAATGGACATAAAACCAATGTTGGATTCATCAATGATGATGGAGTTCCAATGATTACCAATCAAGGAGCAACGATCCTTTTGGCTATCAGCTAATTATTGTTCTATCTATATACCAGAGTACACTTGTACTCTGGTTCTTTTACTATTCATCCTATGTCTCTTTACTGAACAACAAACATATCAACATCTCGAGGACGCTCTATTAATGAGATGCAAGCCCGTGAGTCTATGGCTCGTCAGGCTACACAGATCAGCATTGCTCAGGCCTATACTATCAAGCGTGTTGATCGCTTGTCTGCTATCTAGCAGTAAGATCAATTGCCTCTCTTGGGAGGCAGGAATCTTATTACTAATTTTCATATTATGAAATCATTTCTCAAAATTCTGTTTCTCTACTGTATGTACTGTATTTCTCTTAGTACTATTGTACTTGGAATATTAACTTTGTTTATCCCAGAAAATAAGATCATTAGTGTTGGTCTTATTATTATAGGGATGATAACCTTCTGAAAGATACACGATATTCTGGGCTTATAGCCTGGAGTATTTTATCTTAGCCACCACCCTCCCCGACCACCACCCTAGTCTCTTTTAATATGATAAAAGACTTGCTTTGGATACGGATTTAGATATAATAAGATGGTATTATTTCCATATCTTTATACTCATATTCATATATTTGTATATCGACAATACTCAAATCATAATCATCAGTATCTCATCCTGGAGATCATATAAAAAAGAGAGCTCAGCAAAGACACAATGTCAGCAATGGGGCTCTCTTTTTTGTGACTCGGATCTCGGCGAATCGAGTACACTGTATGAGATGTATTGTCATCTATATATATAACTCACTCTATACTCTACCTATTACTCCCCTTTATTACTTATATGGTATAGGGATATATGATGTATATCGTCTCAGTTTCTGTGGTTCCGTGTCTCGGTTTCTGAGACAGATAGTAGGAGTCTTATAGATGTAAAGCCAATGAAACATATACTGGTATTATCTTAGTGAGCTTAGTATACGAATGCCTATATTAGTTATTAATATAGAAGCTATAATGAGGTTGAGCGGGGGTTGTACTCCCCAACCACTAACTTTCTTTCCGTTACTTTCTACTAAGAAACTATACTATACCATAAACACTATGTAACATACATTAGATTTATGGATTGTCACCATGCCAGATTCACGGGGGTAGATCAAATCTGATCACCCCAGTAATCTATTACTATAACTGAACGGACAGTTATTGAACCTAAATGCTTGACAATTGTATGCTTAAAACTTATTATTTTCTTCCTTACAGCAGGTAACTTGTTTTATATATTACCCTGTTTTTTGTTACAAGTGGGAGAGGTCAAGGGGTTGGCCAACTAATATATCAGTTCCGCCACCCTCCCCGACCACCACCCTAGTTCTTACTAGTTCTCTCACTTAAACTTTGCTATCCTTTCTCACACCCCTAGAGGTTCATTCTAAAGGAAACCTCCCCTCCGTCCAGGCAAGAGATCTGATGTTATAAGGTAAACGGATACGACGGCGTGCGCAGCACAGAACAATGCAACTTGCCTACTTGCTTACCAAGTAGTACAGGTCATAGGACGTAAAGTCCTAACAAGGAAAGAGGAAGTTCTTACCATTAGCTTCTCACTAAAGAAACTAATCATACATATAATAAATAAAAAACAAAAACAAACAAACACCAAAACCAAAATACAAAAACAAAAAAACATTTACTTAATTAATTAATATAAAAAATAATATGGGACCATAACCTCTTAGAGAGAGAACTATATTAATATCTCAGTGTGTATATAATAATATATCCCCCTCCTTTATCTATTATATTATTTATTTTTTATTTTATTTTTTTCTTTTTGTATTTTTTTGTTGTGTTTTGTTGTGTTTTGTGTGTTTAGTGGGGGTGGTTGTGGGACTTTAGTGTTGTTGTTGTTGGTTAGGCCTCCACTGCTCAATAAATTTTTGAAGAATAATACTAAATATAACAATAACTATTTACAGAGTAATCCCTTACTGATCATAAAATAACATATGTTAAGGACATTAATGCCTCTAAGTAAATATTATTCGCACCTACGCTTTGATCGTTTGCTACATTCAAATATAGTCTTGGTACCGACATTGATGTCGGTACCAAATGATAAGTATCAATCTTTCTCATATCAAATACCTCAAAAAAATAGTCGCTTTAGTATCAGTATACATGGGGCATATCGCTAAGTACTCAAAAATAAAAAATAGGATAAGCCTATATAGAGCGACAATAAAAAACAAGCCAAAGTAATGGCTTGCCAATGCGGAAACATCATAGGATCTCCATAGCAACGTTTGATTTTATTTTCCCATACAACTATCATTTTATTATTTCACTTACGCGTTCTAAAAATGATTTTTGAGTAAATACAATATATGGAAATACAGTTTCTTTTACTTTTAGATTTTACTGGATTGAAACGATTTCACTAAACATCGAGATCGCGAGAGTGCTTCCTGTGTATCGGTGAGTTCCAAGGTGAGTCTTTTTATTTCTATATGATGTTGGGTATTTGCCGCTTCGAGGATAGTGAGTTGTTCATCCTTGCAAATTATCGCGTTCTCCGCGAGTTGCATATGGGTCTCATAGTGATTGATAAGGTTATGGAGACTCACAATGGTCTTGCGAAGTTTCTTGATAATAGAAGATTTTTTCATAGGATAATAATTAAAAAATAGTTTGGCAATAACAATCCCCTATGGAAGTAGAGGATTATTGAGTTTGTATCTGATACAGAGAGAATCAAAATTGTTTCGGGTCAGTGCGCAATCTATATTCTCTATAAGGCCAAGTCCGGATTGTTTCAAGTATGGCCGCTTCCAGACATCTCGTATCTCGAGACTTGATGTTGGAAAAACATATGGAGATTTAGAAGGTGGCACGAGGGTAGTGGTTAAAAGCAGGAGCAACAGGATTTGGAACTACCAGTGTATAGATCGTCACTCACCGGAGTATTGATCGTTTATACTTATTTCCAGTCGTATCTATATGTCATGAAGCGTACCCACAGGAAGAACAGATATAGTGCGTCCCATTGGTATGCTTTCGTATTTTCGCATTATGACATACAGATATTTTAATAGAAAGAATAATTATTCAGATACCTTTGTCTCCGCATCTACTGGTACAGGATCTGGTGTTTGATCGAGTGGAACTGCCTCTGTCTGTGGAGCTGCTTGTCGTACCTCTGGAGCCTCACATGGTTCTGTTGAAACATTAAAGGTAGACTTGACCGTGAAGAATTTAGATACCTTCTTCTCATACATACTCATTTCTTGTACGAGTCCACCCTTACTCATGGTCGCGTGAGTCTGAAGCATGTATCCACGGTCCATCGCCCAACCATATGACTGATTAAATCCAGTCTTCTGCTCAATACCTTCTCCATCAACATAGGTTTTAGGAAGTGAGAGAAAGTTAATCATAAACTGATTACACTCTTCCGCAAAAGCATCGCCCATAGCTGATCCAAAAAGACCTATCTGAGATTCGACAAACTGATTCGTTAAGTTATTCATAAGAATAGGGGGTAAAAAATTGAAACTAATTGAAAATAATTAAGAATTCTTAATTATTGATCGGAATTTCACCGAGAACCGACACCAGACCTTCTTGTATGGCCTGGCTTCCATGAGGATCCCAGTAGTTGGAACGACCACCGTTCGACCCATAGCTTCTTTTACTCCAAGCGTACAGAGTTCATAGATAGAAATATCTGAACCATTAAGAAGTTCTTTTTTAATTTTATTAAATGTGATATTGATAATATTAAGTGCATCAACTTGAGTCATTCCAGTTTCTTTTGCAAGATGTTTCGCAAGATCTCTATTTCTAATCATACTATAAATTTTTAAGATAAGACTATGATAGTTATTTTACCAGTAAATGCAAATTAATCTTTCCAGACAATGGAGCAGAATGCGGGATTTGAACCCACGATGCCGGATTTGAAATCCAGAGTCTTAACCACTAAACGAATTCTGCATGGTAGCAGGTATGGGAATTGAACCCACCTCATTCTGGATTATGAGACCAGCGAGTTCAGCCAGAACTCTAACCTGCGATATAGATAAGCGGCTACCATCATACTCCCGACAAGATAGGTAGCGAGGTTTAGATTTTTACCGAATGGTGACCATAAACCCTTTAGGGGTTAAACATTTTTTACAAGAATGCGACCGAAACTTGTTTTCGGGAAAGAGTAATGAATGAAAGGTTCATGTTCTCTTTTATCTCGGGTTCCTCTTGAGTGCTTATCAGACCATATTAATATATAGATAATTATTAAAAAGCAAATATAAATGTAATTATATACTATAATTAAATAGATACTATGACTATTCATTTTGTCAAAGAAAAAGTAAGACAAAAAGTTGACTTCTATAAAAAATCTATAAGATGATTCTTGTAACCCGTTTACAAACTCCTCTGATTGGCATCGGAGTCGCCAATCCTTCGATACAAATCAGAGAAGCGAAAACATCCAATCACTAGCATGTTCTTTTTAGACTTACTATGGTTGGATTTTTTATTTACCTAAAATCATACTCATGCTCGATCAAGGCTACGGCATCATGCCAAATTCAATTCTTTTCAATAAAGATCTTTCAGATAAAGAAAAACTTCTCTACTGTCTTATATCCAGTCTTTGCGCTGAACGATGATATTCTTGGGCTACTAATCAATATTTTTCAGAAAAACTATGAACTCATAAGGATAATATTAGAAAATATATTTCAAAAATGAATAAGTCATGAATTATATTTATTGAAGATGTTAGTAATACACGATATATATCAATATGTAAGGTGGGTAAATTCACCCAGGGGGGTGGGTGAATTTACCCAGGGGGGGTGGGTGAAAATACCCACCCTATATATAGGATGAATAGTATAATAGAAAAAGATAATATAATAGCTGCAGAAGAAAACAAAGAAACTGGAGCAATTCGTATAGAAGAAAAGAAAAAAAGGAGGCAAGTAAATTTAGGTTCTTCTTCTATACGAAAACGTACCACTCTGGAACCCTATGTTCCGCCGGCAAAAGAGGTAATGTTTGAGATACTAGGTAATACCCGATGAGCGGATAAGTTCCATGAGTTTTTCTCTATATGAAAAATCTATCAAAGCTTTACCCATGAGCAGATCAAAGAGACCTATGACTGGATGCTAGATTTCTTTAAGGAAAAGTATGAAGGAAAAATATATCGAGATTCACAGACTCAGAAAATGGTAGGATCTGAAATCATTCTAAATGAACTGGATAAGATGATCGCATACTATTCTTCAAAATGAAGGGACATAGCAGACCTTAAGGCCACCATACGAACTTGGATTGTCAGAAACTCTCAACCTTACTCTTTTACCAAAAATTAATATATGGAAAATATATTTGAACAGATAAAATCACTCCCACTTACTGAGGTTCTTGATAAGCTCCATATCAACTATGAAGTTGTCGGCACTACTATCGAGCTCTACGAAGGTGACAAACACACCGATGGATGGCGTTGAGATATTCTATGAGGGTTTATCAAGGATTTCACTGGAAAACGCGCCCAGGGCGATCGTATCACTTTTGTGATGGGATATCTCGGCATGGATAAAGGGCAATCCGTACGATGGTTCAGAGATGAGTTCCATTTGTCGGATGATGGAACAAAGGTAAATGCTCGACAAGAGATGCTCGTTATTGGGCAACAGACGATGGTAGTAATTCCGTCTCCCGTACATGTTGATGTAAAGGCCAAGTGGGAAACGATGGGAGAGCTTACTCAAATTCAGATCGAGTATCTACAATCTCGGGGAGTAGACTATCAAAAGGTAAAACGATATATCCGAAACAATGCTGGATATGTGTGCTGTACGGTATCTGCGATAACTGGATCTTCAATCGATATGATATCGCTACAGAGTCGCGATATTCATACCAAGAAGTTTACTATTGAGAAGGGAACTCCGAGTAAAGGCTGCTTTATTTCTGCTATTGATAAAAATAAAAAGTATATCTATGTCGTGGAGGGGATGTTTGATTTTCTTACACTCGCTCAATACAGCAATAATGTCATTGGAATGAAGAGCGCAAGTGATGGTGCTGATGTAGTAAAGGAGTTTGCAAAGAAGTGATACTTCCCTATTCTCATACCAGATAATGACGAAGCAGGAAAGACGATGATTAGTCTCATGGCGAATGTTCCACATTCTGTCTTTGATCTTGCAGAGTTTAATGTTAAAGACATCAATGAACTCTTGGTAAAATCAGAATATGGAGAAAATATTATTTCCGTGATAGAGAATGGGCGTACTCGACCACCACGAAATATTGATTCTGCCATTAAGAAACTTGCCTGATTACAGAATTTATACAAGACTCGGGGGAAACTTGGAACTGATGGACCACCAACTCTAAAGCATATTACCGATCTCCATCAGGGGATTATAGAAGGAAAAGTCTATACTATTGGAGCCTACTCGGGTCATGGAAAGTCTACACTCAGTTATGAATATGCTTCGTATTTCATTCGTAAAAAGAAAAAAGTCTGTTATTTCTCTGTCGAAGTAGATTCTGGATTACTCTTTAGTTATATCGCTCGAAATTTTTATAGAAAAAATCATATATATATCATGGACGGCAGTGCCACTATCAATGCCAATGACTTTGAGTCCCTCTATCTCTACGATAATGTACGTGATCTTGCTACGATCTCTAAGATTGTTATGGAAGAAAAGCCTGACTTTGTATTTATCGACTACGCACAATGAGTCAGGTGTGAAGGATCATCAATCTATGAACGAACGACTACGTATGCGCTCGCTATACAGGCACTTGCGATAGAAAGCAATGCTACGATTTTTTCACTCTCTCAACTTAACAACGATTCTAAGAATAAGGATGGAGGTGATGTAACGCTCAAGGGATCTGGTGATCTTTTCTCAGCCAGTGATGTCATCATTACACTTTCCAAAGATGGAGAGTTTACAAAGATTTGACTTATGAAAAATAAGTTTGGGCGTAAAGATTCATTCATCGTAGAATTCAATTATGAACTCGGATGACTCCATCTTATGCTACAAACGCATCAAAACAATGAAGTTTAGCTTGCATTAGTCCTTAATTAAGTATACTTGTACTATATTAATTTTTAGTTTTATGTTTATTGCTCAGCTGGATCAGGCGATGGAGGTACACCGAAAACAATTTAGTGGAAAAAAAAGCATGAATCAACTACTCATGATGCCCACCAAAACAAAGGAAGATCGATTTAGACTCCTACTTGAGCTCCTTACTTTCTCTGCATTTTTGAGTTACTGAAAAATATACGATCCAGAGAAATTGGATTATGAGCCAATCTATCTTGATATCTACACTCTCTTGGCTCATGCGAGTATGTATATCAATACACCAACAATCGTATCTGGGAAGTTTACAGAGCTTATATCCTATCTCTCGGCGGAGTTTATTAAGGAGATAGGTGATGCGGCTGATTTTAGCAGTATTGCTGATGTGTATGTATTAAAGATTGGATTTATTCAATTCATTACGAGAAAAACAAAACTGAGTAGTACCGATACTTCATTTGTATTTAAAGCAAAAAGTGGACAAGCCTATTCTGGGACAAGCCTCAAGGATATTGTAAAACTCGATCAGGCATCACTCCTGGATATTCTCGAGTGACTTAGCTATGATATTGAAACTGAGAAAACAAAATACGATATTCATCAGTATATGCTCACGAATAAGAAAGATCTCATGGAGAAGTTTAAAAATCTTCGGGTCTGTTATATCGCATTTATCAATTATCTCTTTGCTCCCGAAAAGCGTAATGAAGTCATTGTCTTTGTTCTTGAGACCCTCGAGATTCCCCATGAGTATGGTCCGAAATCCCAATCAGCAGTAATCGCGATGAACAAAAAGAAATACACCGATCGTAAAGCAAAGGCCGCAGTCTAACACACTATAATGTCTCCAGCACTTGGGGAGATTATATGTGTTTCTATTCAACATAACACCACTCACCATTATGGCTACCGATACTACTGCACCAATAGAAGGCGCAGAAGCTCCAGGATTTTTTTCAAGAGGATGAGCACTCGATAGTGGGATACAATGAGTGGAATCATTTTTTCAATGAGCCGCCAGTCTGGTCAAAGATACTGCTGTAAAGGTAATTAATAATGAGATAAATTATAATCCTATAACAAAAATAGAAAATGTTATAGCTGATTTTAATAAAACCTGAAAAACAAAAGAAGAGTTATTTTCAGAAAAAGAAATAGGATTTTCTAATGAATATGCACAATGAGATTGGATAGATCAAATAAAATGAGTATGAAAATGACTACTCTCAGCTGATTTGAATCCAACAAATATAATGGGAAAAGACTCATTAATAGGATCATGAATTCAAAAAAAACTTGTCTCATGAGTTACTGAAGATGTCTTTAATAAATGATTAGGTCAATTCAATACTACCATTGCAGATAAGAGTAAGGCAATTAAAGATATAGAAGACACAGACCCTAGATTTTATCTCTTTAGGGATTTCACTAAAGAGGTGTATGAAAAATATCTAAAGAGTAAAAACCTTACTCAGATTCAAGATCAAAATGATTATAAAATATTCAGGGAATCTGAGCTAGCCAAAAGAGATCCAATACAGCAATGACAAATATTGGCACAACAACAAGGGCTTTCTGCTGTCACAAGTAATCTTACCACTGAGGTACAGCAAGAAGAACAAAAAATGAATGACTATATTAATAAATCTGTAAAATCAGAAGAATGAAAACAGGGGATAGATGTTTATAATAATTTTAATAAAGAACAATCAGATAAATTTAAATGAAATAAATTTCTTGCAATTACAGGAAAAATTCATGAAGCTTCAGCGGAAGATTATGAACAAGATATTGCTAATAGTTGATTACAGATAGGGGCATTAGGATGAGATTATATAAATATAAGAGAAGCACTTATTAATACACGTTCTACACGAAAATCATATATGCTTCAGATATTATCTGATACTTCAAGCGAATGAAATCTTGGAATAGCTACAAAACTTAAAGAAACTGATAAGGCATGGAATACATTTGAGATGGAAAAACTTCGAAGATTATGAGAAGAAAAAGCTAAGCCTGAAAATAAATCATTAAGCTTAGTTGAATTATCTCAGAAAGCAGAAGCTATTGCATATAAGTATACAACAGAGGATGATAAGAAATTAATGAGACAGCAAGAAGCATTAATAACATCATATACTGCTTATAAAAATGCAGATGAGTGAGTAAAAAGATTAGAAAGTTTTAATCCAATGGCAATATTGGATTGAGTTTCATACGGATTGTCTGCTATACAGGGTATTGTTGATCAGGCATTTGATTATAATCAAGAGGTTCCTGATTATATAAAACAAGAATGAAGATCATTCGCATATGCCAATGCATCTAATCTAAAAAAGTGATGGTCAGTACTAACACACAATCCTGATGCAGTTATCTCAATGTTACTTCCAATTAAGTGAATTGGAGGAATAACTAAGACTTTAGATAAATTTATTGATGTAGCCGCTAAATGAACTAATGCGTTTAAAATACCTCTTAAGGTTTGATTTACTGAATGAACATTAAAGATAATTCCAAATGCATTAAAAGGAATGCAGACAAGCCTTATCACTGGTGCAGCCGGAGATGCAGTTATTGATAATCAAATGATGCAAGCTCCAACTGCTATAAATGAAGCATTCAATAACTCTATAGGATTATTCTTTGATACAAATATGTATTGAATATCAAAGACGGTATGACAACTTGCATGAGCTAAAAGCTCTATGAATGAACTAGCCTTTAAATTTCTTCATGGTGATGAAGCTAAAGCAGTTAAAGAATGGACAGAATTTTATAATACGAATTATAATAAAAGCTGAACTAAGATAACTGAAACTCAATGACGAGCAGCTCTTGAATCATCAAGAAGTGCTTTAATAAATATGTATTCACCAGATACAGTAAAGTCTATCTTTAATGAAAAGTGAGGCATATATAGATTCCTTGCTGATAATGTTGATAAAATGAAGAGTGCTAATGTAGATACAACAGTAACATGACAATGACTTTCAATAGAAATAAACCAAGCAATGTGAATTCCAAAAGAAGATTATACGAACTTTCTTTCTCTATTAGAAATTAACGATAATCCAAAGACTTGACTAAAGTTTGATGATGTTCGATATAAGGTTGTACAAGATAAAATTGAAACACATCTATCAAATCAAGAGGCATTTCTTACAGGATGACCACTCGGTTCAGCCGTGATACAAAAAGCATTTATTAATACTCTTGAATTTGCAAGTAAAGCATGAAAGGTAAAAACGTTAATTACAGAAATAAGAAATTTGACCAAAAAGAATTGATCATTTGATGAAATAAAATTAAATGTTGATGAATTAAATTCTGAGATCAAGGAAATGAGATCAAAATATACAACTGTTTTAGAAAAAACTAAGATTACTCTTCGTGATATTAATGATCCAAAACAAAAGATACAGTTTGAAGTTAATGAAGACGATCTTCGATCACAACTAGATGGAAAAACATTTCAAGATCTTCTTCGAGATCAGAAGGTTACATTAGAAAAAGATGTAGGAAATGTTAAAGCATGAACATATGAGGTTGTAGATACTAAGAATTCAGTTATAGAACAAAGGCTTTCTAAGTTTATGAAAGATATAGAAGATGATTTCAAAGTATTTGAAACGGAAGTTATTCCATGAATCCCACCTGCTGTTCTTCGTGATACCATCAAAAAGGTTATTAAATATTGAAGAATAGATTTTTGATTTCTTGATATGTTCAAATGAGATCTATTGGAAACAAATACAGAAAAGACAGCAGAATTTTTAAGAACTGTTGTTTCAAAATATTACTGACAAGAGAATGTGGGAAAGATCGCAACGAATCATTGAAACTCACTTAAGAATTATAATAATATCTTACATGACTTCGATGCGTGATTGGGTAATATTAATATTTCTTACTGAAAATTCAAAGCAGATCAGAAGATATGAAGTGATCTTATACATATGTTTTATATAACACTATGAAAGGATATCACTTCTTCTGCTACAATATTTGCCGCACTTACTAGAAATTTTACAGGAGATGCATCAGATATTACAAAATATACAACATCAACAAGTGCTATGATTGATAAGATCATAAAGTATTGACTTAATAAAGATGGATCAATAGATTTTGATAAATGACTTAAGAAGGTAAAAATCATAGAATCAACCGGAGAAAAAACTTCTATGTTTGAGGAATGAAAAATATCATCAGCTAAAATTGAT
>JAYVGP010000003.1:0-5313 GCA_043772005.1 bacterium | reverse complement strand
CTGAAAATTTGAGATCTGATATGTATTTTCTTCTATCAGTATATGCACCTATCTGTATAGCAGAGAGCGATCCTACACGATCTATGAAATCCACTATATGCCGATATATGGCTTCTTGGAGTTCATGATTTTTTTGTATTTCAGGATTTTGGATCAGTTCTATCATGATTGGTAGCACATGAATATCTATGATAGATCGATCTATATTTACACCCTCTCCCTTAAGCCGTCCTATAGCAACTTCTATAAGAGGAAAAATCCGATTATACATCGGATTTTTCTGTCTTTCGACTTCTCATAGGGATGATATGACTTCTTGTGACATATACGTATGGAATAACTGGATTATGTATTTTATTCTTGTGTAGGAGCATTGTTCCTATTAACTTTATCAGCCAAAGCTTTCTCTGCGACCTCTTTTCGAGCAGCTTTCTCTGCTATAGTATCTCGACCTAGATTCTCTCTTCCTAGAGCAACTCTTTCAGCCTGTTTTTGTTCAGGTGTCTTCGGAGGATTCTTTGCCTCTATACCTACTAGGGTCGAATTCGGATCTCGTGGAGATACAACTCCTCTTCCATCAGGGTTCACTCATGTCTTCTGGGCTCGTGTATTGATTATACTGTCTGTTACTTTTCCAGAATCAGATCTTGCCTTATCACCTAGTCACTTAATCCCGTCCAACTCCTTTTTTACTCCTTCTGCTCTTTGTTTCTCTGCTGTATGGCTTTTATGCCACTTCTTTCCTCCATAAACTAATCCTCCGATTGCAGCTACAGTAGCCGTTCCAGCTGCAATGTTTCACCATGAGAGTGATGGATCATTCTCAGAACTTCAATCTTTTTGTTGAGGAGCTGAGGCTGGTTTTACGGGGGCTGAAGCTGAGGCAGATGCAACTGGGGCTGAAGCTGAGGCTGAGGCTGCTGGAGCTGCGACTGGGGCTGAAGCTAAGGCTGGTTTTACGGGGGTTGGGACTGCAGCAGAAGTATCTCACAGAATGTTGAATTTTTCCCCAGCATGTACGAGAGATACGGCATCATACTGCTTACCTCATACACTATATTGCGTGATTTTTCTTCATTTGAATTGATCGCCTTTAGAAACCTGTACTGCAAGATCAAGTAACTCGGATTTTGTAATCTGGATATTTTTTGCTTTTGCTACACGATCAATAGCCTGAGTTATTCACTCACCTTTTTGTATAGTGATTTCTGTTCCTGTGAGTTGATCGAGTGACATATATCGTGATGATTAAAAATTAATGTAACTAAAAATATAATATCACTCTCTCTACAATTTGTCAAAAATTTGATTATCGAAAGTTGATTTTTGTATTAAAAACTCCACGAAAGGTGGAGTTTTTTTTGAGAAAAGTATTATTTTTCTATGCTTTTTGCAGATCTATATCGACGCCAAGGCTCTGGATAGTACTACGGAATAAACTATCAATGAGTTTCTGTCCTGTGAAAGTTGTACCAGTTATAATACTATATTTTCCTGATTCTCACTCATAATGAGTCTTAGGAAGGTTTTTATTTGTTTCTAGATGCATAATGAGGAGTTCATCTAGTATATCCTTTCTTTCTGTTTGATTCTTTGATTGGAAAGCCTCTTTCATTTTAGGAGTTGGATTGTTTCCGATATCCAACAAGCCTTCTTTGTGCAAGTTTTTCATGATATCCTCTGGTTTTTCTGGTCATGATACATATGCATAGGTACCACCTGCAGCAAGGAGTGCAACAGCTCATATTGCGAGTCTTCATGTTTTTGGTACTTTGGTTGCCAGATTTGTGAGGGCTTTGGTCACAGCAGGATTGGCAATTGGAGTTTTTGCAAGAGCAGCAATATTGCGAGTTCAACGAACCGCTGATCATGCTGCATTCACGATATCTGTTATACCCCGAAATGGTGCCATTGCGATGGTTTTCGCTCATTGTCATACAGCTCAATGATACATCATAGAGCTTCCTATGGCAACCTGATTGGCCACACGAACTGTTTCGAATACAGCCACTCAGCCTATTACTCCAGTGAGTGCCATATCTCAGAATGATGGAACCTTTCCTTCGTTAATCATCGATTTGATATCGATACTCTTATCAAGGAGCATACTCACTGATCAATATACTGGAACAAATACTGTTTTTGCCACATCCAACATGCTTTCATATACGCCACCTTTTTCATTTTTATTAGCCATAGCAATAGATCCAATACTAAAGAGTATGGATGTAGCAGGAATTAGCTCAGCGAGTCACTTGAGTCATCCTGGAATTACAGCCAAGAATGCTCGAAGTTTTGATACATCTTTTGCATCATCAATATGAAGAATTACTGCATCAGCACTTCTTGCCATTTTCATATTCTTGAGAGCCAGGAGGGGTGTTCAGAGAATATTTCTGATATTCCCTGATAGAAACATCTTTTTTTGTTTTGCAAGGAGATCATCAGTTGTTTCCATATAGTGTCGAATTGATCATTCTGCGCCACCAGTTCATTTGCTCCATGCGATTTTTGTAGCAGATCCAATATCACGAGTCACATCTGGACTGACAAGATATCATGCCATTTTTCTCTGAAATATTTCCTTATTTCAAACTGATGATTCAAGATCAGCAATTTTTATATTCTGTTTTAGTGATAGATATTTTGTATCATCTTTGAGTAAATTCATCATTTTCGTAGGGTCCTCATTTCCCCTCATTGCGAGATCAAGCATCAAATAATTATGTTGAAGTCCTTTTAATCTATCTGATAAAACTCCTAATGATCCACCTTTTGGACTCGATCCGCCAGAGAGAGTTGACTCTATGATTCCAATATCTCTTGAGAGACTATCAAAATTCCAAGCTAAACCATTTCACAACATATGAAAGCCGTTTACTCATGTTACCGTGTCAGTAAGCATCGCGATTCATCCTGCTGCAACCCCTGAAGTAACCATACCAATGGTTTTCCAGAGAAGACCATTCACCGCATAGAGCTGTACACGAGCAAGATCCAATGCATGAGAGTCACCTCATTTTGCTTTCTCAGAAAGGAGTCCTAACCAATCCGCCATACTCATCTGCATATCAACGAATGGGAGTCCATCAAATGTTAATTGAATAAGATTTTTCGATGGTTCTACAATAGAATTGTAAATAATCTTATGTGTAGGAATAATTCCAGCAAGTGCAATATCAAAGAATGTCCCAGCTGGTAACTTTGCCATGAGATCAACATTTACATCGACCACATCTCACATACGAGTCGTCCCATCTTTCATATATTGAGCTCTGATTTTTTCTAGAGTAGATATATCGAGATTTTTTCAGATAATATTCTTGATTTTTTCTAATTGATTCGGGCTCAAGTCTATTCATTTTCAGAAATATTTTTCTCAAATCAGTTCTCCAAGAGATGTTGTCATATCAGAAACAATTCTTTCCTTATCAATTGGCTTTTGTATTAATTCTTCTCCTTTTTTCAAAACTTCTATACCCCTTTTTTTAGTAGCATCTACTCAATTCTCTATTTTTTTCTGAGTACTATCTTCTTTTTTCTCTTCGCTCTTCATTCCAAACAATGATTTAACTAATCCCTTGATACTTCCCCAGAATTTGTCCAATCCGAGCATTGCCATAAGTGATGAGAAGAGCTCTCAGAGTCACTTCATTGCACTCGAAATTGTCCCAGAAACTGCATCGATCGCCTTTGAGAGTTTACCTATACCACCAGTTGCTCATTCGATATTACCTGCATTTACAATTTCTCCTACTGCTCACAGTACCTCAGTTCCTCACTTTCACATATCAGACTTGATCTTATCTGTAGTTGTTTTGAGGGTAGTTGTGAGTACTTCTGGCGTGATTTTTTTCACTGTATCGAGTCCATCTTTTCAGAGTTCTTTGGCCTTGTCAGCCACCTCTGCAATTTGGATACGGCTGAGCTCTTCCTTGAGTGCCTTTGCCTTGTCTCGTGGATCGAGTCCTGCGAGTCGATCGAGTTGCTCATCTACAATCTTGAAAAACTTCCGATCAGGAAGTTCTTCAGTCTTGAGTCAGAGCCTCTGAGCCAGTGCATCACGACTGAGTTCTATGACTTTTTTTACTGACTCTGTAGGTGTGTTTTGTGGGGTTTCTGGGAGTTGAGACATAGAGTGGGATTATTTATTAGCATCTCGTACTTGGGTATATACTGTGGGAATCACACGATATCATTCCGTGACAATGAATCATCTTACAATACCCATATATCGATATGCGAGAATCTGCCAGAGCATACCTCATATATTTTTTATACCATCTTCATTCATAGGATTCCAATCACGTTCTGTTCCATTGAGATTAAAATATGCTTCTATAACTTCTGTTATACTCATTCATATGGTAGCTCATTTCCAACTCACAGTTGATCGACCAATTCCAGTTACTACTCCAAAAATACTTTTTGCACCATTTCATACTCATTTAGGAGCATCCTTGAACGATTGACTCAGTGCGGCCCATTTTTCTGCACCATATTTGGCAATGAAATTTTGTTTTTCTGATACACCTACAACATCATCAATAGTGGCTTTTTCTGCTTTATGAATTGCATTCTTAGCAATAGTAGGATCAATATGTTTACTAGCAATCCCCTCAGATACTGTTGATTTTTTTGAATTTGCCGTTACATCATTTACATTTTCTGGAGTAGCCTTCTTTTCAGTGCCAGTTTTAGCCTCATTTGCTTTATTTAGGATTGTATTACCTTTACTATCTACTACGAAATCTGCCTGACTTTTTGTTTTTCCAGTACTAGCATATGCATCTGCTTCAACTCGTGCTCACTTATGTGATTGTGATTGCTGTGCCTTGATCTCTGGAGCGAGCTCAGCAGCTGATTTTTCGGCATGTGCCACGGTAGCCTTGGCTCAGGCAGTATCGCCATTATGAGCTTGTTGAGCGGCATGATCCATTTTATCTTTTACTGCATCCGCCTTGTTGCGGAGAGATCACTTCGCACCCAGAGCTATAGGGAGGAGTGCCCAGTACCAGTTATTTTTGAAGCTATCAGATAGAGTAATGCTAGTATCTGCCTCCCATGCCCTCACATGATCAGCACTGATTCCGAGGGCGAGACCACCTGTTGCATCGAGTGAGATACCTGCTGTACGAGCAAGTGTTATACCACTCTTTGCGATGAAATTGGCTCACTTGGCAATAGCTCATCCAAGTCAGAATGTTGCTGTATTGATACCGAGCTCTGTCCATGTTTCAAGGTCATTACCTGCTCTTCACTTCGTGAGAATCATACCAGCTGTCGTGACCGCTCCGCTCAGTAAGACAGAAC
>JAYVGP010000002.1:0-131421 GCA_043772005.1 bacterium | reverse complement strand
TCTCTTCGTTCTTTGTCCTAAAAAAGGATTAGCTTTGCGTCGCATTGCACCCTTGTGGGGCATAAACCCCGAAAGAACTAAAAGTCTAGTCAAACACAGTACTATTTATCATTATTCTGAGGTTATGATCTCGTGTGCGTAGCAATGTGTTTGACGAACAAAGTTGTTTAAAATTGTATTCGCAAAAAAATATAAAATCACTAGAGTAGTTATATGTTTGCTCGAATTACTAAGTTGCAGCACTACTTTTCTCGTCGCCAGACACCCACACTCAATTGGGTAACGATTAATCGTGGAGCGATTTGGCATAATTATAATGTGTTTCGTACAATGATCCGCTCATCGGATTTACTCATTCCCGTTCTCAAGTCCAACGCTTATGGACATGGGTTACGCGAGGTGAGTCAGGCGGTAGCGATGATTAAGACGGTCAGCATGGTAGCGGTAGACAACTATCCTGAGACGCAGCAGATCCTGCACTATACCAAGCTAGATGTGTTGATGATGGGTGAGGCTCATGTAGAGAGGTATCGTTATGTAGATCATCATCGTGTGCATGTGGCGGTTTATACTCACCAGATTGTGACTGAGCTCGTCAGGCTTGATAAGTCATTTTGTATTCACTTATTTCTCAATACAGGACTCAATCGTGAGGGTATTCAAGAGGCTGACTTAGCTCACATCTTATCACTTATCCGTGGAAGCTCACTGATTGTGGAGGGCGTGATGAGTCATTTTGCTTGTGATGATGAAGTAGATGGTGAAGCAGCATCGCTGGAGCAGATTGCAGTATTTAAGCGTATGTATGCGGTGGTGGAGTCATATGGTCATACACCACAGTATAGGCATATCAACAATACCTCAGGTATTATCAGATTTGCCGATCCCTGGTTCAATGCTCATAGATTGGGGAAGGGGTTATACTGATATACTTCGCAGAGGTTAGAAAAGACTAAAGAGGTTAAAGAAGGAGCAAAGGCTGAAAATGTTTCTATTGAGTTGCAGATGGTAGCGGATGTGTATAGTACTGTGATTAGTACACAGCAGATCCAAGCATGACAGTGAGTAGGTTATGGATATCAGCGAGTGGCACATGAGAATAGTCAGACTATCACCATACCATTTGGTTATGCAGAAGGGTTGACTCGTGCGATGACTGGTCAGTGGAATGTGAGAGTTGGTGCATTGGTGCTACCCTTGATAGGAGCGATCTCGATGAATTATAGCTCCGCACAAACTGCTAATAAGGATAAGAAGAATAAATGAGAAGAAGATAGTAAGGAACATTGATGAGTAAAGCATGGAGATATCGTACATGTGATCTCATCAAATTCAAAGCATGCGAATAACTGGCATGAGATGGCTCGTATCAATCATACGATCACCAGAGAGCTGCTGATTAAGATGGATGAGAAGATGAGGAGAATTGTAATTTAGATCTCCTCGCAAAATTCAACTAAATCACTATACTCCAAGTAACTTATTATTTTTTTGGTCTGATGAAAACCCCATTTTTTGATCTCAAAGCAAGACAGGAGCGAATGGATGCCAATGGTGTCAAAGCGTTTCGTATTAAACAAATCGAGCATGAGATCTTCCAGAATAGTATTATTGACTTTCATGAGATGTCTGCTCTGCCCAAAGACCTGAGAACTCAGCTCGATGATGAATTTTGTATTATCCCATTTGAAGTAGATGGAATTTATGAGGGTAAAGAGAGTTGTAAGGTAGGCTTCCGTATGCCAGACGATACCATCATCGAGTCAGTGTTGATGTTTCACTATCACAACAAGGATAAAACTAAGCCAAAGGGTAAATGAGCTCAAGAGCTCAATCGTCTAACTTTGTGTATCTCGACGCAGGTAGGTTGTCCTGTGGGATGTATCTTCTGTGTGACAGGTAAACTATGATTTGGCAAGAATCTAAGCCTGGCTGAGGTACTTGGGCAGATTATCTGGACCAACAACTGGATCAAGCGCAAATTTGGTCAGAAAGAAGACGGAACTAACTGGGCAGTGAGAAATGTGGTGTTTATGGGGATGGGTGAGCCAATGCTCAACTATGACGTGATGAAGCAGTCAATCTGATATATGCTGGATAATAAGACTGGGTGGGGACTATCTCGTCGTCATGTAACAATCTCAACATCAGGGATTGTGCCGGGCATCCGTCGTCTGATCGAAGACGGGATCAATGTCAGATTAGCGCTTTCTCTACATGCCCCCAATCAACCACTCAGAGAGCTGCTGATCCCCACGATCTCCAAGGTCTATACGCTGGATAAGCTCATGGCTGCGATCGATGATTATGTAGTAGCGACAGATAATAGAATCTTCTATGAATATATTATGATAAAAGACATGACTGACTCAGTTGCATTAGCTCACCAGATGGTGGATCTTCTCAAAGATCGTCTTGCTCATGTTAATCTGATCCCATATAATCCTAACCCAGCCATGCCAGACTTGGAAGAGTCAGAACGCTCCGTGATCCTACGCTTCCGTGATGTACTGGAGGCTGGATGATTGACTGTCACTACCAGAGACAACCATGGCCGTAACGAAAAAGGTGCTTGTGGACAGCTTGGCTACGAGAAGGTAGTGAAAGGAGAGAAGATTAGTAGGATTAAATAGATTGTATCTGTTGAAAATAGGTTTACCATCCTGATTTTGGTCGGGATTTTTTATTGTTTTCTTTTTGTTTGTATGACTTGCAGTAATTCTTTAGAGATGTAGACTTTGTTGATTCGGTGTATCGTCTCTCCTCTTTCGATTCTGGTGATGGGCTGATAGTAGGTGCGAGTAGTTTTATTATTTTCATCAGGGTTTGATTCGTAGAGAAGTACTTCTCTGAGCTGTGATTCATAGATACTCACGAAGATAGATGGGCGATTATAAAATCACCTAAGCTCATGCGTTGATCTATGTCGTCTTTCTCCAACCATAAGATGATATTGGATGATTTTATTGATTTCTTCTCATGCCCCTAGATCGAAGACCGCAGTAAATGTGTACATTAGTATAATGATGAATTAAAAATTTATTTTTGAGCATAAAAAAAACTCCTACAATGAGGAGCGTGTGTATGAAACTGTAAAATCCGAAAACTGAGTGTGTGGAGATGTGACCGTTTGGCAGGATCTTCGCGTCATGATACAACTATAATCATATTGGCTTGGAAATCAAGTTTTTGTTGTCGATTATGGTAATGCTATGTTAGTAAGAGCTGATTCGTCTTCTGTTTGGATCTCAGTATCGATCTGGTCGTCTATTGGTTTTGTTGAATCAATGTTGATGTAGTTCATACTGTCACTGGGTATTAGTGCCGATCTTTCTCATAACTCTCATAATATAGAAGAGTTGATTCAAGTTGTGTTCATCATCGCTCCGCTTGCTAGAACTATCAACATGAGTACGAGATACATTATCGCTGGTATTATCGCTCCGAAGATAATATATGGTTTATTAGAATGTGGTTGTCTTGTCATGGGGTCAGCACCATACTTATTGTTTCACTGTGATCCATTTTCAAACTGTGTTAATAGTTTGTACCATAGCACAAAACTTAATGCGACTAAAGAGATGAGACCAAATACAATCGTTGTGATAATGGATTCAACGGCCATTGTTCATGCAATAAGTCATGTAATGACAGTCACAATAATTCATCCAATTACTCGTCGCATTCCTTTTGCTCATAGATTAAGATCATTAAATCTTTGCTTGAGTAATTTGAGTAAGTAATAAGTGACTGCAATATATATCATTGCAGCTAGTATCACTCATACAACTGTTCCTCATCCCAGGAACAGTGCGAGCATAGCCGACACAATTCCAATAAGTCATATCAACATTGATGCAACTAATCTTTCTCATTTACTGATTCTTTCGTTTCGACTATTGTGTTTGAAAAGAATATTAAAAGAGTGCTTGATGAGCCACCATAGATTTTGCTTTACTGGTTCTGTTATTATTATTTGTGCTGATTCCATGAGAAAATAGTAAATAAAATAAAAAGCAACCACACTCTAGTGATTGCTCTGTATAAAATCAAGTCAAAACATGAATTACTTTATGCCCAAAGCCTTGAATACTGATCATGCGAGAACTCATCCAACAAGTGTAGCAACTAAATGCATCCAAATCTGACTGCGTGATAGTAGTCAGTCTACCGCATTACCAATCACTACTGCAGGATTAAATGCTCCGCCTGAGATTGATCCAACAGTATATGCGCCAGCCACAACAGTGAATCAGATAGCAAGACCATAATATGACATCCCATCACTTGCTTTGGTAGTTGCAACATTGAGTACTACCCATACAAGAGCAAACGTAAAGAGTAATTCCGATAAGAGGATTGCAAGTGTAGAAGCACTAAGAGTTGCTTCAGTTCCTTTGCCTACAAGTACAATCACAATCCCTGCTGCCACCACTGCTCCGAGGACTTGACTGACTCGATATTGTACGAGCTCTTTGGTTGGTAATTTGCCAGCTATCCATAGTCCAAGACTGACTGCTGGGTTGTAGTGTGCACCGCTGATATGTCCACCAGCATATACCATTGCCATAAGGACTGCTCCAATTGCAAGTGGAGCCATACTTCCAGCATTCGCTACTGCGAGACCTACTGTCAGTACCAAGAACATTGTACCAATAAACTCAACGACATACTTTTTCATGAACTACAAAAAGAGAAGGAAATAAAAAAGTTATTCTATAACTTTTTTGCTGCACAAAAAATTGAAAATTTTTTCGTGCAGTAAATAACATTCCAACTCTAATCGAACGAAATAAAATTGTAAGATCAAATCCTTTAGGGCTAAATTTTCTTCAATAGTTTATCAAGGAAGATATTACCCACTAGTGCGCTCACGAGACCAATACCTACCAATTCTACTATGAGAATGAGGAGAACTTGACTTCCATTGAGGTGGATGAGCTCGAGAAGTGATTTGTTGAATAGCGTTGTCATTGAGCCATGCGTCACGATTTGGCAGATCCGCATTGCGATTGCGGCAATAATTACACCACAAGTAAGGATGAGTCCAATATGTACCAAATATGGTCACTTGATTTGAATATAGCTTGCTCCAAGGAGTTTTTGTACTTGGATGACATCTTTGAATCCATAGAATTTAATCCTAATAATGAATAGTAAGAATACTACGATAATCGCTACCAAGAATGCTACAAGTCAGAAACTTACTACTGTTGCTACATTACCCAAGTTGATCACATTGATCACTCTTTGCTCTTGTTTGCGTAGGCTGGTGTCACGAGTAGTATCGAGGGAATTGACGATGATAGGTTGATATTTGGTAGCAATTGCTTTGAGTTTGTCATACTCGCTGCTATTTTTGAACATAATATACATGGTCGCTGGAAGTGGGTTGCTGATACCATATTTATCAAAACTCTCTACCACATCAGGGAGTTTCTTGGATAGAGTATCAAATGCATCTTCACGTGAGTAATATTCTACCTGCATTCATTGATCTTCAAGTTCTTTGGTCATTTCAAAGACTTGTTTGGTGATACGATCTTCTTGGCTGGGAATAGACTTGATATATAGATATACACCGAGTTTCCCTTTGACATTATCGACCGCTTGATCGAGACCGAGTTTGAGTCAGCCTATTATATTCAATAAAAATATCAACGATGCAATCATCAGCGTCAGCCCTACTGTTTGAAACAGATTATTCATACTGATACTACGTAAATGTGATGCAAGCCAGTTATTATGGCGAGGATTGGCGATTTCTGACTTGAGTGTAGATATGATAGTAGACAATGTCATAAGAGATGAGATGGAGAGTAAAGTGAGATGGAGAGTTTTATTTATCTGCTACAAACTCTTTGTAGAGCGCGATTTTGTGTTGATAGTAGGCGAGATCTTTGTCAAATGTTTGAAGCTTTTTGCTTTGTTTCTCAAAATAGGTTACCATCTTTTTGACTCATTTGTAATCATGTTCGAGTGTGTAGATTTGAATCAGATTATATACAATCTCAGCATCCAATTTATTGATGTCATATGCTTGGAGGAGGAAGTCGATACCTTTTTGATGATTACCATACCAGTATTGTGCCATTGCATAAGCTCTTACTACTTCAGCATTTTCAAATTTGGTAAGCTTGATGGCTTTTTGCAGATACTCGAGGGAGTCGTGCCATTGGGTTTTCTCCATTGCCAAGATACCTTTGGTATATAATACCATTGGGTCAGTATCACCTCATGTTTGAAGGAGAAAGTCGACAGCTTTCTCAGCCTTTTCTACTTCTCAGGACTGATATTGAATATCTGCAACCTGCATGAGAGCCTCAGGATTCTCAGGATCTGATACAAGGAGTGAATTTACCATCTTAAGTGCATCGGTGAATTTACCAGCTTTCTTGAGCTTTTCGATTTGCTGGTAAAAGTCTTGTGGGATATATGCCATACGATCAATATAAATAATTACTATCATAATCATATCCAACTACCCCGCAAGAGGCAAAAAATGATACTTCATTGTAGTCTTATTGATTGCGATATCTGACAAGAATTAAATAATTATTGACATTGTGTATTGTTTTGTATGTGTAAGTTGGTTTTGGGTTGGAAATTGGATGAATATTGTGTATTGTGGGGGTATGCATATCAAAAAAATAGACACTACTACACAAGCAGCTCCTACTGGTCACTGGCGCCCAGCTAATCTGGATGAGTTTGTGGGTCAAGAGGATATCAAGAGCGTGATTCGTCATGCGATCCACTCTGCGCAAGTCAGATCAGACAGTCTGTGACACATCTTGCTCAATGGCCCCAGTGGCTTCGGTAAGACGACGCTGGCGCATATCATTGCAGCGAGTTGTGATGTACACTGTCATGTGATTACTGGATATGCGATTGCCAAGCCTGCAGATCTGATTTCAGTGCTCAATGCACTCCAGACGGGTGATATCTTGTTCATCGATGAGATCCATAGACTCAAGCCCATGATGGAGGAGATTCTGTATACAGCCATGGAAGACAACCTCATCGATATGGTGATGCCAGACGGCGGATCAGTCAGACTACCTGTTAATCCATTTACCCTGATAGGTGCCACGACCAAGCCTGAATCGCTGTCTGCTCCGCTCAAAAACAGGTTTGTCTATAAGTTCTTTTTCTCCGGATATTCGCTGGAGGAGAAGCAACAAATCATCCAGCTGTATCTCAATCATTATACGATCAAATCTGACTGAAAGCAGGTCTATGAGATTGCTCGTAAGTCTGACTCGGTGCCGAGAGAAATCCGCAATACGATCGTGATGATGCGTGATTATCTGATTGCACATGGGCAAACTCCAGATAATCTTGAGATCAGTCGTGAACATCGATCGAGCTTCCTAGGATGGAGTAAGGTACAAGACGGGTGACTCACGCCACTGCATCAGAAGTATCTGGATATTCTCGCAGAGACGGACAGACCCATGAGCTTGACCACTCTGGCGATCAAGATGTGACTGGATACTGGTAGTATCGAATATGAGATTGAGCCACTCTTGATTAAACTGGGGAAAATTGAGAAGACGAGTAGGGGAAGGAGGTTGAGTTAGAGCTTTATTTGTATAATATTTCTGTACAGTAGAATCATGATTTCATCTACTAACTATTTTGATTATATTCTACTAGTATCGTTTTTTGATCGCCCAGCACAGATAGTTGCTCCTGCATTGTTAGGAAAGTATATTGTAAGAAGAATAGAAGATATTGTGCTTATCTGAAAGATTGTTGAAGTAGAAGCCTACTTGGGTACTGGTGATGCTGCTGTTCATAGTGCAAGATGAGTTATAAAAGCCACTCAAAGTCTATTTACAAAACCATGAATAGCTTATGTTCATCGTATGCGTCATCATAATCTTATTGATATTGCTGCTCAAATACCTAATTCCATATTAATACGTGTAATCGAACCAGTTCAATGAATTGATTATATGAAATTACAACGTTGATGAGATAGCATAAAATGACTATCTGATGATCCTTGAAAAGTTTGTCAGGTACTAAATATTAAGCATTGAGATGACTGAGTTTCTATGACTGATAATGCTTCATCTATCGTAATTTATGCTATAGATATGGCTGATGATTATATCATTGTAAGTAGTTCAAGAATAGGTATTACAAAAGATGTAGATTTGCCACTTCGTTTTTACTTAGCAACATAATTTTATGATCATTTGCTCCACATCCATTATTGTGCATTCACTGATTGAGAGCGAACAGCAGTGAAGCAGCAGCGAATCCCTTTGAGGGAGAATCCCTGTGAAGGGAGATCTCAGACAATTTACCCATACGCTCAATCAAGAACAGATCACGGACATCGATAGTATCATCCCGATCTGGCACAAAGGTCAGTTGACTCAGATCAACCGAAAAGATCTCAGTGACGGGATGTCACCGTGGTCAGCCTATCATAGAGATTGGTTTGGTAGTTTTGAGTTTGATCTCGAGTATCTACGTCAGGGCATCACTTGGTATCGTGAGGTAGACGATGATACTGGATCCTTGAATGCATACTATTTCAAGGCATCGCAAGATCAGCTTAATAGGTATAATGAATGGTTAGCCCATTATCAGACCTGACTGACTTGTGCGCTCAATGGTCGTTATGTTCAGATTCTGTCATCCGAACCCTTGGCTTTGTGGTGATCATCTCATACATGGGAGCAGGCTGTGAGTAGACTACTATGATTGATTTCGTGTTATGGCAATATTCAACAAACTAATGGTGTATGTACTGCTCTCAAGATTAACCTTGCCATCACAGGATATACGAGATCACAGATGGCTTTACTACAAGAAGATTGTACTGTACTGAGGTTTCATGGTTTGTTTATTCACTGGTATTTAGTGGGTACAGGTATGAAGCAGAACCTCGAGCTCGTCACTAATGATTCAGAATTGCTACAATTATTGCTTCCGCACCTACAATATATTGACTCTGAGGTCATAATGACTACATTTGATACACTACAATTGCGTAGCGCGCAGATCATAGCATGATGATTGGATGAAATTCCTCTCATTGCAAAGCCTCGCACTCTTAGCTAGATTTGACATGATGGCTTTTTATACACAAGAACTCGTAGAACTATTACGTCAACAGGATCCTGTTACCTTTGAGAAGTTGTATAATGAGACAGCTGATCAGTTTTTTCGCTATTGTGCAACATATTATTTTTTGGATGAAAGTGAGATTGATGATTTGATAGGAGATTTCTATGTTAAGTTGTGGAATTTGTTGCCAACTCTCAAGTCTGACTATAATTTGCAAGCGTTCCTATGGACCATGTTTAAAAACTCATGTAAAGATTATTTTAAAAAGCGCAAAGAACGCTATGGAAATGATGAACAACTTCAAACTTGGTCTTGAGATCCCGAAGATGATACTGATCCAGATCAACTCGAAGTACTTGACCATAGTTTTAAATATGATCAAATCAAAATAGCAATGTCACAACTTGATATAGTCAGCCAAGAAATTATCCACCTCAAATATATCGAGCATAAATCATATCCTGAGATTGCTCGTATCACTAGTCTTGCAGAGGCTAATGTAAGACAAAAATGTTCAAGATGACTCAAACAAATCCAAGCGATCCTCGGTACTTCTCATTAATTCTTTTTGCTCTTATGAATATCGCTCGTACTATTATCCGTACACTTCTGATCTGATTGTTGATCCATTTTGTCGTGTTGACGTGGTTGGAGTATCGTATTGGTCTGACTGGGCCATTACTAACCGTGATTGCATTGTGGAAGGAGATTGTTGTAGTTGGGCGAGCTGCTCGACTGTGAACACAGCATCATAAGCAGATTGTGACATTGTGGAAGTCAGATATGGTATTTCGTATCATCACACTGGTATTATTTGGTACTGTGGCAGTTACGATTGCGATAGGAGCTGGTGGATGATATAGTATTTCATCATATATTGCAGCATTCAAATATAATCTTATCTGATTTGGTGTAGGCTGGCTAGCATACATCTCTGGGACGATGATGACTCGATGAGATAGCAAACAGATCAATAGACGATACATCACAATTATCAAGCGAGTCCTTGTATTGTCAGTAGTACGATACGCTGCATTGGTTGTCAAACCTTGAGTTCTCAAGTATTTGTGATATAGTAAGACAGCTTATGAAGGTACACTGACGGCACAACCTCCAGCAGTATATTATTCTGAGATGACGAGCGGTATTCAGCGTAATCAGTTTGTCTTTGAGCGTCCAATCACCTACTGATTTTGGCTCGTAGCGTTTTGGCCAATTTTCTTTGTGATTGTATTAAGACGTAAGCCTGTCTCACAGACGTGGTTTTGGTGGCTGATGTATACTACGGCGATAGTTCTTACATTTAGTAGAGCTGCACGAGGTACACGGCTCTTACAGCTTGCGATTCTATGATATTGGACTTATCAGTCGAGTTTTCGCAAGTTTGTGGATAAGATTCTGCTGCCCGCGATTATTGTGATTGTAGGTATTAGCTATCTATGATTTCATCAGATATTTGGTGGAGGGAGACAGTTTTCGAATACATGACATATTAATGCGCTCATCACCAGTGTTCATGCAGTTCAAGAGCATCCGCTATTTGGTTGGGGTCCAGGAAGCGTAGGACCAGCATCACATCACTTCTGATTGTGATATAATACTGAAAATCAGTTCCTACAGGTATTGATTGAGTATGGATTAGTCTGATTCCTTTGATGGTTGGTCTTATTTGGTGGGATGATTGCATGAGGTGTATGGTTGCGAGCTCGTGGTGGTAAAACTGATAAGCAATCAGATTATCTTATGGCTTATAGTATTGGGATGATGTGACTCGCAGTATCATGATTGGTACTTCATAGTCGGGTGGATCGTATGATTGTGTGGCCTGTAGTACTGTTGATCGGGATGAGTTGGGGAGTATATGTGTCACAGCAAACAGCTAAAGGGAAAAGCTAAAGGGGGAAAAATATAAAAGATTTATTAATTTATCATATAAGTATGATTATTTCACTTTCTGGTAAGGCAGGGGCTGGTAGAACTACTGTTGCAGAAGTAATTTGTGAGAAACTTTGATATGAGCATATTTCGGTATGAAATATCAAAAAGAGAAAAGCTCAAGAGATGGGTATTACTATTTTAGAATTTAATAAAATAGGAGACTTACCAGAAAATGTAGAGGCTTATGATTTATCGTATGAGAAATATCAGCAAGAGCTTGATACTAATAGTAAGATTCTTCTTGATTCAAAGCTTTGTGCTTATAATCAACCCCATTCTTTCAGAATACGTTTTTTGGTTAGTGATGAGATTGCTGCTAATAGATTAATCCATGATACTAAGAGGTTTGGTGATATTGTGTGAGATTATGATAAGGTTTTGGAAAATATTAAACAAAGAAATGAAGAAGAAAGACAGAGATATTTAAGATTATACCAATTTGACCTATATGATCCTAATAACTACGATATAGTTATTAACACTGATCATTTTAGTGCACAAGAAGTCGCCGAAATTCTTTTGTTTGCATTTGAGCGTTGGGCTAAGAATCAAAAATAATTCATTTCAACTATCTTATTATGACTCAACTTTCAATCAATAATCTCAGTGTATCTATTGCCGATAAGACTATTCTCAATGATGTATCGATGAGTTTTGAGCTTGGCAAAAACTATTGTATTGTAGGTAAGAACGGTAGTGGTAAATCGAGTCTCTTGTTGACTTTGATGGGTCATCCAGCTTATGAGGTTACTGGATGAGAAGCGACTCTCGATGGAGCGAATATTTTAGAACTGGATCCGCATGAGAGAGCAAAGTTAGGTATTTTCCTTGCATTTCAGACGATTCCCGAGATCAAGGGTGTGAAGTTATTTGAGTTTCTGCGTACGATCTACAATGCGAGATTCGAAACCAATGAGACATTCCTCAGTTTTAAGAAGATCATCGAACCTCTCGTGGCAGAACTTCAGATTGATAGAGAGTTCCTCTGGCGCGATGTCAATGTAGGGTTTAGTGGATGAGAGAGACGCAAGATTGAGATTCTCCAGCTTAAGCTTCTCCAACCTAGATATATATTGCTGGATGAGGTAGATAGCTGACTGGATGTGGATGCTTTCCGTGCTGTTGCGAGTCTACTTGCTGCTTATGATAGTCCACAGGTGTCCTATATCATTGTGACGCATTACTTTACTATCTTGGACTATATTCCTGTAGATGAAGTCTACCTCCTCGAGGCTGGAGTAGTAAAATCTCATGGTGGAGTAGAACTTGCATATTCAGTCAGAGATCATGGATTTTCACAATAGGTCAAATGTCATAGGTCATAGGGAGATGAACATATCGATATTGACTTTATTGTCACGATATGTATTATGAATTCGTATATGCCTTTGGTCTATATGATATAACATATCACCTAATTTGGGGATGTACTGGCTTCGACAGATAGACATGACTTGGTATGCTTTGCTCCGTCGGTGATGGATACTGACGTAAAACACCGCCATCAAACTGCATAAATGCAAACTCAAACCTAAGACTTAACGCATTCAAGACTAATACTCTTTCTTTCGCCTAGTCTCTTAACCACTTCGTATGTCCTGATATATGTACCAATCAATTGCGAAAGCAATTTATTGGCTAACCTATTTCAATAGGTTAGTATGAGTGAAGTGGCGAAACTAAATATATCACTCACTGTCCTCGTGATAAACTAGGAAAACCCTAAAACAGCTAGCGTGTATCATGTGCGATGTTGTCCAGCAATGACTATTTATAGTCATGGTATTAAAATACTATTGGTTTCAAATTATGATACTATGAGCATAAACAGTGTGTTGAGTACTATTTGGACATGGGTTCGACTCCCATCATCTCCACCAAAAAATTCTCGGTGTCATAGCTGAGATTTTTTTACTTTTAAAAATAGAATAAAACAGTATGATAATAGTATGGCATCAACCAGCAAGCTCACTACCAGCGATAGACATACTGACAAATTTAATCGTCGGAAGTGCATCAATGCACTCGAAAAAATGACGAAAAATATGTTTAGATTATTCCGTGACGAAGTGACTACTAATCAACAGTTGGTAGATAGATTTGTTACCCTTAAGAAGAGAATTGATCTGTTTGATACTACGCATCTGGATTCAGAATATCACCGTGCAATGAGACAGTATACTACTACACTGGGTAATACCATATCTAAGGAATTTGATATCGATGGTATCAGGGCGAGTAATATGACGCAGCTCAATCGTATCCAGAAGATTAAGAATTCTACGGATTATAAGAGAGATAGGGATACAAAAGATACTATGTAGTTTTTGATAATAAAAATCCCCAACAAAGTTGGGGATTTTTTTGATATGAATGATATAACTATGCAGCCATAGGAGCTTCGTTAGTCAACAACTGTACGTTTACAGCTTGCATTTTACCTTCTCTACCTTGTGTAACGTCAAAGCTAACTCTGTCGTTATCCATAAGACTATCAACTCCTACCACTCCTGTGATATGTACAAATAAGTCTGTAGATCCATCATCTGGAGTGATAAATCCGAAACCTTTAGTGTCGTTGTAGAATTTTACTGTACCAGTAGTCATGTGTGTGTGAAAAAAAATTATAAAAAGATCGATACGAATGATACGCAACGAAACAAGGTGTCAAAAGAAGGTAATTTAGTGCAACGAGTGTCCAGAAATAATTCTTAGGGGTATTTGTTGTTATTGTGGTATTCCGATATCTTCATTTATTATAGTGATAGTGATATCATATGCAAGGGAGAATTTAGTCGAGTTTTTTTGATACAAAAATCCCTAGCCGAGACTAGGGACGATACTATACACGTGTATAAAGTTAGATTACCTAACAGCTTTCTTGAAATCTGAACCAGCTTTGAATGTAGGAACGTTCATTGCTTTAATCTGGATCTTTTCAGTTGGTTTTTGTGGGTTAACACCAGTTCTTGCCTTTCTATGTGAAGACTTGAACGTACCGAAACCTTGGATGCTTACGCTATCACCTTTTTTAACTGAAGCAACGATACCATCAACAAGGATGTTAAGAACATCACCAGCGAGTCTCTTAGAGATTTTAGCTTTGTCAGCTAAGTGAGCAATCAATTGAGTTTTAGTCATTATTGGGAAGTAATAAAATAAATTACCCTACCATCATGTATAAAAAAATAGCAATTTCAAGTGATTTTTGCAAAAAAGTCACATTATCCCATATTCATAGCTCAATCTGGGGTAATTCTAGACTAATTGATACATCACAAGAATAAATGCTATCATACATAGAATCCCTTGTATAAGCCATAATCTCATCACGATGGAACTTTCATTCATACCCTGATATTCGAGGAGATGGTGCAACGGGGCAATGGCAAATAATTTGCGTTTGAAGACTTTTTTCCAAAAGATTTGTAATCCGCTGGTCGAAAGTTCAACTAGACATAGTCCAAAGAGAATGAAAAATGGAATAATAAATCCAATTTTGATCCCAATGAGATATACAAGCGTTGAAAATAGTCAGCCTAGGGCTAATGATCAACTGTCTCCCATGAAGATTTTGGCGGGGTTGATGTTGAACCATAAGAAAGCAAGAAGACATCATAATACAATCCCGATCACAGTAGTGGCGATATATCGACCATAGTAGAAGGTAATCCCAGCACATACTGATAAGATCATGAGCATAATACCTCCAGCAAGTCAATCTAAACCATCAGTAATATTGATCGCATTGGTGATAGTGAGAGTCATAACAAAAGTCAGAATCATGTATCATAATCATAACTGATATTCTGATCCAAATCGTGTAAAATCTACCCATCATAAGTTGGTGAGTCAAGCGAATGGCCATAAATTAACTTCATTAATGCCTAGCTTTACATGAAACCAGTAGCTTACAAACCCAGCAAATAGAAACATTCATAATAGCTTAACGATAGCAGGTAATCATTTGACACGTCACCATGATTTGATATTGAGATAGTCATCCAATAGTCACCATATTCACATCCCGAAGAATGCAACAAGAAGCACATAGGTTTCTTTTCTTTCAAGGAGACTGTGAGTGATAGTTCACCGTTTTTGAAGTAGAAGAGATAGTATAATCATAATTATCATAACAATCAGCATAAGTCAGCCTCACATAGTAGGAGTTCATCATTTGTGCTGATGCAGTGCATTGAATATGATTGCTTTGTCTCCTGTTCAACTGTCTTCACGAATAGTTTTGCCAGCTTTAAAGTAGCGTAGGAGGCGAATATAATATGGAAAGCTGGCTGCTGTCACAACACACGCTATCATGGAGTAGATGAGTATTTGAGTGAGGTTTTGTAGCATTGTATATGAGATTAAAATAGGATTAAATTTAATTACTCTCCAAATTCATAATGAATAATATCGCCGTTCGCAGACATATCGAAGGTAGAAGAACTACCATAGTAGTCAGACCAGTTCTGATTATAATGAGCAAACATTTGCTCGAGTTTAGTTTGATCAAGTTCATGTACACCGAGCTGCGTCATGAGTGTTCTGATACGAGCTTCAGCTGCTACAGCATCCTCTCCTGATGAAAGTATTGTTTCAAACTCTGCTATATAGCCATATCCAGCATTTTGATCAAGACAGATATCAATATCTCAGACATGATACCATGTTCTGATCCTACTTCGTTTGGATAGATATTCTCAGCCAAGATCAAGCAAGATGAGATCAAGCTCTTCGAGTGTCATCCCTGGAAACATATATTCAAACTCAAGTCTTGTGACACCATTGTGACTACTATTTTCGTTGTTTGATGATTTGATTACCAGGATGGTCTCATCTCATGGGAGGATTGAACGAGTTCTGACTGAGTGGTTGCGTCCATACATACAGATATGGTATAATGCTTCAGCGTCTTTCATCGGCATCTGTCATGAGACTTTGTTGTAAATATCGAGTACATTATTTCCAGAGAAGTAGTGATTGAGTTGGCGTTCTGGTGTTACCAGTGTTTGAGTTTCTATACCAAACTCCTCAAGCTTAATAAGGAATGCATCAGCATTGGCTTGTGTACCGAGGAGGCATTTAATTTCGAGTTCTGTTTGATTCATGGCATAGTATAAAACTAGCTAAAATAAGGAAGTTAAGATATGGTTGATGGGTTTTTTTCATAGGTAACAAAAGCATGTTTATTATTGTCGTTAGGGTTGACTTGCGCTCTGTTTATTTCCTTTCGTTTTGACCCAAGTTCAGGGAAGTAGACATCTCACTGAAACTCATGATCTAATACTGTCATCTCAATACGATCCACAAGATCATGTTCAAGGACATATTGATAGATCTGACCTCCTCCGATGATATGGATATCGCGATCAGGATGGTGCTTACTGATATGAGCCAGACATGACTCCACTGATGTGAATATTTCAACTAATTCTCATTTTGTATTTCATAGATCAAGATTAGTGTTGCGAGAGATGATGTAGTTGATGTTTTGGTGAAATGGTCTAAACTTAATGGGGATTGATTCTCGGGTTTTACGGCCCATAATGACAATATCTGGAGCAGTCTCAGGATTAGATCATTTTCTTAGTGTTATAAAATGTTTCATATCAGCATGATTTGCTTGTATCAGTTTTTCATCCAGCTCTATACCCTCCCAAGGCATACAGTTGCGCTGAGAATCACCAATCAGGTTATTATTGTCTACTTTGACGATGAGTGAAATCATAGTATGACTTATAGTCATGTTGGATCTAATGTCGAGACAGAAAATTAATTTGACTTTTACTTGATTTTTATAGTGAATTGATTATATACTTTATATGTCTAACTTTGTTTGAAGTTAGCGCCGGCATTAGATAAATATAAGGTTGTCCTTAATTTATCGCAAAATACTGATCCATTTGGATCATTAGGAAAGAACGTAAGTCGGAATCCCTGTCGCTAATATTGAGACAGGGATTTTTTTATCAAAATTTCTTATCCCTGAGATAATATGTAGTATTTAGTATAAATTTTTATTATATTATATTTTGAGAAAAACCTTCTTTTGAAAAGAATAGGCTAATCTAATAAGCAACACTCCACCCACAATCAAACAAGTAGTACGAATGTCAGTATTAGTCTGTCAGAAATAAATCCCTGTGAGTGCTCGTATACCTACAAGTGTTGTCTCAATACGACGAGCACGCATAATGACAGTGAGGTTGATAGCTCATATGAGAGTGATCACTACGATTGGCCACCAGAGCGTCTCGGCAGTGATTCGACCAAGTCCGTAGATGAGATAGATAGTCGTCATGAGTAGTGTAGCAATCTGTACTCGTCCGAAATAGATCAGAAAGATAGATCTAAACCAGCTTGTAAAATGCTCCACCTCATGTTTGAGAATATGCTGATCAATGATGATGAGTGAGATCAACAATCATACAATAATAAGCATCGCAGCAGTCAGATAACCATAATGTCGAACTATGATCCATGCTGTGTTACATAAACATGAGATGATGTAGGCTCGTACGATCTGGCGGGAGACATTGATCTGCTTCCAGAAGATTCGGATAGCAGCAACGATCAATCATAAATATATTACTGACCAGATACTAAATGTCCAGCCAATTGGTGTAATCAAGGTTGAGAGTGTGTCGGATAATTGTTTGGTGCTGACATTATTGATGGGGAGTGTGACAGCGAGTGTATTGACTACAATCATGAGTATAGTAGACGCAACCCAAGCGATGCGGGAGTAGGGGGACATAGTTAGGTAAATCATAAATTAAAAATTATCAACCATAGCATGATATATGTCTCTAAGATAATATTATAAAACTCAATAGCGAGAGATTTTTTTGTGTTGCAGTTGGGTCAAAATATCATATAACATAGAGTATGAACATACTACTAACAACTATACTCAAGCGCTATAAGCTCTTCCCGACTAATATCTTGGCGCTTGGTGACGAGGAATTGGGCGGTCTGACACAATGGTGATTAAGTCATCAGATGCGGGGCATTGTTTCTAGCCGCGAACTTGTTGACCAGGGCAAAACCTCAAATCCTACGGCAAAGCTGTACGCACAGAAACTGGAGTCATATCGTGTGACTGGTTTGATGCAGTTGACCTATGCACTTCATGGGCAGATCAATACCATCCCTCATACCAAATGGTGAGATATGATGAGTACGATCAGCAAGCATACAAGTCCTTATGGATTGGTGGTACTTGATGTCAAGCTACCGAGTTATTATGAAGCGCAGAGTAAACTATCATCTGCACCACAAATCAATACCACCTCAATCACTGTGAGCTCATGGCAAACCAAAAAAGGAAGCTATATTCATCATCAGATGAGATTGGAAGCACTCGGTGATCAACCAGATTTGTATCGTAAGACACAGATTACCCAGCAATATGACAGTATGAGCCTCGCAGAGATCAAGAAGTTTGCAGGGCAATACTACGAGACGGTGAGTATTCTCGATCTTAAAGGTAAACCAATCACCAAGCAGTCAAACGACTACAAGTCAGATCATATTATTCTCGTTTGTCAGAAAGGTGGACCGGATTGGAGTAAAAAATTAGAAATTAGAAATGAGAAATTATAGTAATATTTTATTTCACATATTATCATAACTATGACGGCTAGACATCCTGAATATCAGTACCTCAATCTTGCACAGAAGATCTTGGATGAGTGAGTGAGGAACGTAGATCTGTGAAGTGGTGACGTGGCTTACGCATTGTTTGGTGCGCAGATTAGATTTGATCTTTCGCAGGGTATTCCACTATTGACCACCAAAAAAGTCTATTGGAAGTGAGTGGTAGCAGAACTGCTGTGGTTTCTCCATTGAGACAAGAATATTGAGTTTTTGGTCAAGAACAATGTTCATATCTGGGATGATTATCCATACTATATCTATAACAATAAAGCCAAAAAGTGAGAATATCCTGTCATGAGTAAGGATGAATTTATCGATACTCTTACTAATGATCATGAGTTCGCACAGTTGCATGGAAATTTAGAAAATATTTACTGACAAGCGTGGAGAGATCGACCTACCAAAGATTCTAATCATACAGTTGATCAGATCGCTTTTGTCCTTAGGGAGCTCGCAGAAGATCCTGATGCTCGTAATGCAATTGTGACTTCATGGAATCCTGAATATATGTATACCATGGCCAAACCTGGAGAAGCTAATAAGTTTCCTATCTGTCATGCACTGTTTCAGTTTTCAATCAAAAACAATAAGCTCAGTTGTCAGTTATATCAGAGAAGTGCTGACTTATTCTTATGAGTACCGTTTAATATTGCGTCTTACTCACTCCTGACGTACATCATGGCTCATCTGCTTGGTGTAGAGGTAGGGGAGTTTGTCCATACCTTTGGTGATGTACATATCTATGAGAGTCACATGTCTCAGATGAAAGAACAGCTTACCAGAGAACCCAAGCTATTTCCTACTGTGAAGATTGACTCATCACTGACCAATATTGATGATATCGACTTCTCACATATAACACTTGAGTGATATGATGCTCATCCACCAATCAAGGCTCAGATGGCTATGGTAGGAGGTATGGTAGGAAGAGATGATGAAGAATAAGAGTAATATGTCATTCTAAATTCACTGTGATTTATGGTTTTTGCTGTTAATATATTGTTGAATAATATTAATTTTATCATCGAGATAATTAATGTTTAATTTTTCTGCATTATCAAGTGTATCTTGTATATAGCTAATTTCTTCCTCATTATAGTCTAGTATGATATTATGAGCTATGCGACGAACTTCAAAACTAGTATATAGCTCACTTATAGCATCTATTTCACGAACTACTTCATTAAAGTTGCGTTTGAGTATAGATAAATCTTTGAGACCGAAATTATCAGTAATAAAACTTTGGCATGTCATAACTATCTCCTTATATGCTTTGCATTTGTCATTAAGATTTTGTTTCAGCTTTTTGATTTTTAGTAATTTTTTAGGAGATAACCCTACTTCAGGTTGATAGTATAGACTATATATAAGTTCCTTTGAATCTTTAATCTTCTCATTGAGCGTTCAATGATAAAAATCATCGATAATTCACAGGTCTATTTCAGAAGGTCAAATAGTAGATATGCTCATGATATGGAAATTATGATATAATATATTTCATAATCTTTTCTTTTGCGAAGTCAATCTTTTTACTGATCTCTTTGAGGTTTATGGGGGATTTATGATATCAGATATATTGTTCCAATGATTGTTTTAATGATATTGTGATCTGACTATCCTGCATGATGAGATGATCGCCATGATGGTCGATATAGTACTGAGCGTTGGTCTGCTGATCGTGAGTGATAGGTAGTGGAATAATGAGCTTACGAATCCCAAATATTTCCATCTCAGCCAGGCTTGTCGTGCCTCCACGACAGATACAGATATCAGCTCGCTGATACAGTGATCACATGGTGGATTGATCAGCTCGCTCGATGATGTGTGTTCGTCATTCAAACTGTGGTCTCATGTTGATATTGAGTGCTCCGAGGATAATGATGATATTAAAACTCTTGAAGTCTCACTGTACTCCCAATTTACCTACTGCTTCATAGATGGCTTTAGCTCACAATGATCCTCACGTGATGAGGAGATTAGTTTTGGTTGGATCGCCATAGTGATATCTATGTGACGCGGTGAGATCATCTCCCATGATCTGTCCGATGGTAGTAGAGTTGGGTAGTGTGTCGGGAAACCCTGAGAAATTATGAGTCGCAAGATGGCCACAGATACGAGTAGCCAAACCTGCACGGGTGTCAGATTCATGTACATATACATCCTTGCGCCATATCCACGCTGCAATGGTGAGTGGCAGCGACACAAATCCTCCCTTGCAGAACACCACATCAACATGATAACGAGGAAACTTGACTACCATCATGATTACTCACCACACAAAGCGGAACAGGTCAATGATGTTGAGTAGTAATGCGCGTACATCATGTTCTCTACGGACTTTGCCAGCGATGACAGTTGCAAATGTGATATTGGTATATTGTCCTTGTAGTTCGGCGCAGATACGCTCTTCCATGCTATCTTTTTCCCCGAACCAGTAGGTGGTTTCAAATTTGGCGTTGATTTCGGGCTTTGATTTGATATATTGAATGAGTGATCTGATCGGGAAGACATGTCCTCCTGTAGATCAACCAGTAAAAGCGATATTCATCATTGTCAGCGAAAAGCTAAAGGCGAAAAGCTAAAAGCTATCATACTTAAGTAATGATAAAAATCTATGCTTTGTGGTTTCTAATTTGTAATTTCCCAAAATGGACGGTTAGCTCAGTGGGAGAGCATCCCCTTGACGTGGGGAGGGTCGGTGGTTCGATCCCACTATCGTCCATTTTTTTGTTTTTGGAAAAAACTATCTAGCGATCAACTTTTGATAGATGTTCTCTGATTTTATTGAGTACTAGTACAATACTACTACTTACCGTCTTGGGACTAATGTTATAGATACTTGCTATCTCAGCATTGCTTTGTCCTTCTACAAATCTTAGCAGAAATATACTCGACTGTCTGTCTGATAAGGTTTGTACAAAGTGAATAATCTGATCATATAATTGTTTGTTGGCAAAAATATCTGGATAATTGTCGTCGGGGTCATCAAGATCGTGAGATTGAGTATTAAGAGTGATCTCTGGTTCATAATAATCTCTGAGTTTATCAAGGATTTTGTAATTTGCGATCCCCAGTACTCGTGTACTAAATTTCTGATTTCTGGTGGTATCGTAGTATGGGAGTTTCTCTACTACTGTCATAAATGTTTGCGATACGATATCTTCTCTGTCTTGTTTGTTGGAAATTCTCCATTGCACAAAACGATACACGACATCTACATATCTATCATATAGACGTGCAAAGTCGTGTTGGTTCGTTTTGGCTTTCTCGATGAGCTGTATGTCGCTGTCTTGAGAGGGGAATATTCGATCAAACATATGGAATAGTAGAGATTATAAACCAAGAATAGTGGATTGTTCTGACTGAAGATCAAGATCGATTTTGTTATCGGTGTTGATCGTGGTGTCAATTGAGTTATTGATCGAAGCATCAGTACCTACACTGAGATCAGATATTGCATTGTTGTTTTCACTACCACTCATGAGATCAAGGTTAAGTAGTTCGTTTGTTGTGATGATTGCAGATGTGTTGGTTTTTATTGTGTTGTTGCTGGTGCTTACATTTGTACCAAGACTCGCATCGTTACGAGATCACAGATTAGAGTCAGTATTAGTAGATACTTCTGTCTTATTGTCTCAGCGAATGTTTCCGTTGATATTAGCAGAAGTGTTGTTTTCTCATGCTACTGCTGCTTGGATCTTGTCGATATTTGTTTGTATGGCGGTTTGGATCTTGATGTTTGTACGGGCAAATGATTCTGGTGCAGTTCATGCATATACACTAGTAGAAGCCATGAGGGCGCTGACAATATATGTAGCGATTTTAGCAAAGTTCATAGGTGGTTGGAATAATGAAGTAAATGATTGTTGCCACGCTCATATTACAGTCGTACCATAGAGTTTCGTATAATATTGAGATGTTGCATCTTGGATGCGTGATCTCGCAGAAGCATCTCGTTTGGTATGATGCTGCACATAGCGGGCAAATTGTTGTATAGGTTGTTTCATGAGCTCAAGTGAAACGAAAAGTAAATAATACTAGATGATCATCTACTATAGTATTCGCAGAATTGACACAAATACTTAAAGTTTTTTTGTACTTTTTGATATAATAGTCTGATATGGTTTATTTATAGGTGTTTTATCAATGATAAAATCTTCTCCAACTTCGGTTTCACGACCAGCTGACAATATGGCTTGGTGGGATTGTTGGTATAGAAGTCCTGATGATAAGACTCGGCAACTCGGAAGCGTTCTCCTACGAGGACCTGAGTGACGATGGGTGCATCGTAGATATCAGAAGCGTCGAGCTCGGAGATAAAGGAGTCGACAATTTGTTTCTCCCCTCACGGGGATTCGCTGTTGCTTTCTTGTTCGTCTGCGACGACGATGACTGATCTATATTGTACTCCTTCATCTCATCATTGTTTGTCCATTGAGGTAGGATCATGGATCGCCATGAAGTAACTCAAGATTTGTTGTAGTGTGATGATGGATTCTTCATACCAGATCTTGACGACTTCGTGATGACCACTGACTCATGTGCAGACCTGCTCATAGCTGGGGAATGGTCTACGACCTCCGGCATATCCTGATAGACACTGGATGATGCCTGGTACACGGGATAACGCTCCTTCAATACATCGAAAACATCCACCACCTACGATAATGGTCTTGTAGTCAGGTATCATGATACCCTTGGCCTCGATCTGATCAGTGGGGATGAAGCGCATACTCAGTGAGTTGACACAGTGGCGAGTGTTTTCGTCTGTCATCTGCTCTCCAGTGAAGACATGTCAGAGGTGTCCGCCACAGGTGGTACAGGTGATCTCGGTGCGATGTCAGTCAGCGTCAGTAGTCATCATGACTCTCCCAGGGATAGCCTGGTCGAAGCTTGGCCAACCACAGCCACTGTCAAATTTAGTATCCGAGAGGTACAGCGGCGTATCACACTGACGGCAGATGTATACACCGTCGCGATGGTTATCGTGAAATTCCCCAGAATATGGTGCTTCGGTACCTTTGTCGAGGATGATGTGAGATTCTTCAGGAGTTAATAAATTCATGGGAAGTGATTATTATTTATTAAATGTGTCTGATTCTCGGTTTTGTGGATTGGTCTGTGTATAATATTTGATTTGATCATACGATTGTTGGTTACGAATGATATGGTCATGATATCTTGGTTGTCGTGCAAATGTATCTCAATAGGGGATTTGTAATGTTCATTCAGTGGATTTTTTGTTGATTTCACGGGTACAGATAGATTTGAATGATCCAACAATAGCAGATAGTGATCATGGTTTAGGTGAAATTCATGGTTTTGGTTTATGTTTTCATGGATTGTTTGTTGTAGGGACAATGCACTGCGTTGTCCTTGAATCATCATTTTCATCACCTGCGTTTAGAGGACGACCCGATGGATCGTCCCTACGGTCGTTGTGCAGTTCTGACATGACCAATAATAGATGCACATGATTTGGCATCACGATATGCCCATGGATTTCTACATGCGGAAAATGATCTGGAATTGATAGGATGTATTGATCAACAATATTTCATAGATCGTTTAATTGCATATATCCGTCCACAACCTCACCAAAATAATGCTGTCTCCCTGCAGTACAAATCGTGATAAAATATCCTCATCATGAGGAATAATCATATCGCTGTGCTCTAGGGGTTTGACGATGAAGCATGTAAATATGATTATTGAAAAAATATTATAATACAACTAAAGTTAATTTGATCTAGTAATATTATTTTGTTTTCATATAAAAAAATAAACTATTTATATTTTTCTTTAAATATGCAGAAATATCTTTTTCTTTTACTGAGCTTTACTTTAATGTTTGTATTGAGTGGATGTTCATCAAGTAATGATAATTATGAATATGACTGAGTTGATTATACGGAGCAACATGATTCAGTTGCTGATGAGTGTATTGAGCCTGAGAATCCATACTGAGACTGATGATGACATGATGCTTGATGGCAATGGTGAGAAGAATGAAATGATTGTAGCTGAAACTCTAATTCGTTTATCGAATGATGTGAGGAATATTATGAAGCCTATGATCAATATGAGATTTGTTTATCTGCTAATGAATAAAACTTATTTATTTTATAATAATTTACCATTATGATAACTGGTTTGCAAAAAATTGCTATAGGTATATTGTGTGGCATTATACTGTGATTTTTGATATGATCTCAATATGCAATAGAGGACTTAAACTCAAAACTTTTGTATGGTGATACTTGATATCCAAAAAATTGTCGTGCAATTATTAAGGTTAATATTGATGGATTTAGATCTTGAGAGTATAGCGTAGAAGAAATTATTGATTCTATAGATAGAAACTGTGGGGAATTTGGATACTCTTGGGATAGTGAAAAATAAAAAATCTATCTACATGATAGATTTTTATTGTTTATTAGAAACATATGATTGGAACTTTTCTACGACTAACTCAATCATTTTTAAGTTTGAATATCGAATTGTTTTAGGATTATAATTCTTAAATTTTTCTATTGTTGTTTGATCTTTTCATATGATCCAGTGGGTTCCATTTATTATGGATGCGTGATTTATTATTTCGATTAGATTATTGTTTTCAAAATAACATATTCTACTTTGTGAATCCTCTTCCCTGTGTTTATGAGATCAAAGAAAAAATACGTAGCTCTTACTAGATAGTGGGAATCAGATGATTATGCCATTATGTAATCATATTTCTCGTAGTTTGTTGTTTCCGTTGCTTCATATGCAACTAAGAGGTTCATCGCTTGTTAAAAGTTCTCATTCTGGCGACTGATAAATAAACCGTTTTTGAGAACAAATTTTTTCAGCTATATCTTTAAATAGATCTCATAAGAATTTTAAATATCCGTTTTGATCTTCAATTGCTAAAGTATTGCTTGTGTGACTTATGAAATTACCAATTATATTAGGATCTACCTTTTTTCAAATTGCTTCTTCTATTTCTTGAGCACTTTTTTCAATTGATCTTTGATCTGGAAACTGTTTCTGTAACTCTTCTTTTGTTATCCAAGTAAGCAATTTATTATATGCTTGTTTTTGATTTGGTCATCTCAGTGCTTGGAAGCCTATGAATATTCCTAAAGTCTCCACCTCATCATCTGTAATAATTTCTTTTTGATCTATTTTGTTAATGATTTCATTAATTCATCCCTCAATATGATTTCCCATGTAATCTTCTATTCGTTCGTTTCCTATATCATTATCTCACTCGATATTGTAAAATCTTTTTATATATGCTGTATGCTCTATTGTTATGGTCTCATGGAACAAATTATTTCTTATATCGTATACTCATACCTTAGACTTTCTTCAATTCTTGTAGATACTAAATCATTGTAGGTAGCTACAGGGTAGTATGTGCTGATTTTTTTTAGCCATATTTTTAAAGTTACACATTAAACCTAAACTCCATAATGTCTCCATCTTGGACGATGTACTCTTTACCTTCGAGTTTGACACATCATTTGTCCTTGGCTCATGATTTACCTCCATGTGCGACAAAGTCGGTGTATTTGACTACTTCTGCTTTGATAAATCATTTTTCAAAATCAGTGTGGATGGCTCATGCAGCCTGCGGAGCAGTAGAAGCAAGTGGGATCGACCATGCACGGGTCTCTTTGACTCCAGTGGTAAAATAATACATGAGTCCTACGGTATCAAATGCGAGCTTGATGAGCTTGTCCAGTGTCGGTCCTGTGACTGGATCCACTCCGTATTCGTCCAAGAACATCGCTCTGTCATCTGCATCCATATCCAACATCTCAAACTCGAGCTTGGCACATACAGCAGAGACAGGTTTCCCGAGTTGTGCGCTCAACTCTGACTCGATGGTTTTAAAATTGGATAAGTCAGACTCAGCAATATTCACTGCATAGATCAGTGGTTTGCTCGTGAGGAAGTTACATCACTTGAGAGCTTTGAGCTGGTCGGGCGTCATATCGGACATGATGTCGTGGATGAGAACTCCTGAGTCGAGTGCCGCCTTGACAGCTTTATATACTTCCAGGAGCGTGTCTTGGTCTCTGGTCTTATTCTTCGCTTTGTCCAGTGATGGGAGAGCACGATCGACCTGCTCCAGGTCTGCCATGATGAGTTCGGTATTGATGATGTCCGCATCATATACTGGGTCTACTTTGCCATGGACATGGATGATATCTCCATCGGTGAAATATCTGACTACTTGTACCAGTGCATCAGTCTCACGGATGTTCGCGAGGAATTTATTACCTAGTCATTCGCCGCTACTCGCACCCTTGACCAACCCTGCAATATCCACGAACTTGATCGTCGCTGGGACGATCTTCTCTGTCTTGCTCATCTCAGATAATACATCGAGTCTTGGGTCTTGGACGTTGACGATACCAACATTGGGCTCAATGGTACAGAAGGGGAAGTTAGCTGCATCTGCGACATATGATTTGGTGAGAGCGTTGAACAAGGTAGATTTACCGACATTTGGCAGTCAGACGATTCAGATTTTCATGATAATAGGATTACAGTAGATTTAAAAGATTGAGGTGGATTATAGTTATTGTGGTTTGGATTTCGAGGGGATTATTTTGTGGTGAGATCGTGTTGACTTTTGATATCATAATGATTAATACCTCTTTATTATTTGACTTATAATATTTTCTATATGAAGACATCGCATTACGACTTTGGAATTAGAGATTACTCTTATCGTAAACCTACCTGTAAAGAGGACATGCAAGGAATGCTTGATAATATTGACAGTCAGTACCTCTACCAGTATGATGCTGTTCTTATGGCACTATTCAGTTGTGCTGAAGATTTTGCTTTAAGTCAACAAATTATTTATGAAATTACTACGCTAAGATTATATTTGAATTATATATTTGGAGTACTGTTTACTTTTCCTCAACTTAGCCATTATCGTCCAATGCTTCTTTTTTATATTATTGAGATGGATAAATGTGTCGCGATATATCACGGGCGAATGGCGCTATATGAAACAATGCCATCACTAACTACTCACTTTTTGAGTGACACATGATCAGAACATGAGGTGTATATTAAAAGTCAGATCAAAGAGCTCCATGATGATTTTCTGAATTTCAAATCAGAATTAAGTGATCTTATGGTCAATGAAGAGAATTTTCGTGATGATGGCCTTATCGATGAATTTGTTCATGAACTGTCAGACATAGACTTACTGTTGGTTCGTTGCGATAGTCTTCATGATCAGTGTGTTGATTACTGAATCAATAGTCCTCTTCTTTCTTATATCTCAGCAATATTGTTATGATATGCATTTGTTTGTCGTTCATCATTTCTACATGGTTTAGTATGATCCAAATCGCCTGATGAATATGTTTGATTTCTTAAAAAATCTACATTTATATTATCGATGCAGTCATTTTATGGAGATCGATGAGAGTCTTTAAGTAGTGATTTTGATCCTGATCGCTATTATTATTTTAGAAGTACGCATCCATCTATTAGCTCATATAAATATCATTATCTCAGTGCTTCTGATCAAGATTCTGAATCGATTGAACAAACAAATATGAAAGTATGTTATGTTGGCATAGATCCAGATACCGGTAATTTAGATGTTATAGGAACCACCAAAGAGGACTTTGAGTTGATGGCTTATTTAGAAGAAGAAATTACGATGCCTGTTGTGTGTCTTTGACTAGATCCATCTATGATTGATATTCTGTCCTCCTCTGAGGATCATCCTGATAAGCAAGAGATCAAAAAACTCATCCAAGACACAAATATTATTCTTACTTTGACTACCCAACTTGATAAAGAAAAGTGATTTATTGTTTCACTTACCGATTCCGATGGCTCTTTAGCTGATACTTTTGTTTTTACTCGTTCTGAACTACAAAAGTTACAAAGCTCTTCTGATTAAACTTAGATTTTCTATTTATTGGTCTTAGTTGTAGTTTTCTTCTTCACCGCTCCTTTCTTCCATGTGCCAATACCTTCTTTTCTCTTCTGCTCTGCTGTGATGAATAACTTGATCAAGTTCTGTTCTCATCATTGGTAGAGCCTCATGATACTGGAGTAATATCTACCATTGCTCAGATCAATAGTGGATCGGTCAGCCTCTCATGGATTCTCCCAAGCTAGACCTATTGTTCTATCTACATTAAAATAGCTCAGTGCGGCAATTTGAGGTTTAGATCTTGCCCAAGCTGCAAGCTGCCCTAGTCGTATGTTTTTGAGTATATGCCCGCTGTTGGACTTATAATGTTGTAGTGATGTAGTACGATCATATGTTCACTCGTACCATATGCTGCTTGTCCCTACTTCGTCGATGATAATGGGTTTATTGGCGTTTACTAGCCTTTTCCATATGGTAAATCTTGATTCTTCCATAATTTGCCAGGGATTGAGTCGCTGTCTATTGCTAGTAGCTTTGCCTCGGTTGTAGAAGGTCACACCCATCAGATCCACATATTCATCTCATGGATAATAATCTTCTCGTGTCAGACAGCTTGATTGCTTTTTATGTTGTTGAGTACATGTGATTAGATGAGCACTTTGACTAGCTAGCTCTCACCCCTTTGTTGGCATATCCCATCCGTTAGTAGAAAAATCAAACAATATCTGACTTTGATTTAGTCCTGCTTCACGAGCGAGCTGGTGGATATGGATTCGTGCTTTTTTGAAGTGCTCAGGGTTTCCTGATCGTGGATATCGTCATCCATTCATCTCATGCATCGTTCTGAAGATGACTTTGATTCCAGTTCTTTTGATATTTTTAAATAAGAGACCATACTCTCGATCAAAATATCCTCCTACGACTTGTTCAGCGGTATACTCATGAGGAGAAAGAGTAATATGATAGACTCTGCCGGTGCCTAGTGTGGATCATAATCTACTGATCACATCCTGTGCCTGTGTATTATAGTCATCTCGGATGAAGCTTATCATAGGCAATGTTATATTGTGTGTTGTCTCGATCGCTTGGATTGATTCAATGGTATCGTCGTGTGATAACATTCCAAAGGTATAGGCGTAGGAGATACCGAGGGTTGAGATGGCGAATAAGATAGTGATGATGAGTGAGTAGATGACTTTTTTCATGATGTGAGTGATATTGATTGTGGGATCTGGGTCAAGGTGAAAATAAATTAGAAAATGATCTTGAAAAAGGCCCCTTTCTTCTCTAATGTATTTTTGCTATAATAATTTGATCATTAAAAAGTCAGTGCAATGACGAGTGCTTGAGATGATTTTTCAATATTTTAAACCATTTTTCACTCCTATTTCGACAACTTCGACATTTTGTGCAAAATTGACTTGAATTTGCATGTCACTTCTGTATTGTAGGGCATAATTCACTTTACCCCTTTTTGTTTATAACCAATGAGCAAACCACACTTAAACATCGGTACTATCGGTCACGTTGACCACGGTAAGACTACTCTTACATCTGCTATCCTTACAGTATTAGCTACTAAAGGTTGGGCTAAGTCTATGGCTTACGGAGATATCGACAACGCTCCAGAAGAAAAAGCAAGAGGTATTACAATTAATACTAGACACGTAGAATATGAAACTGAGAACAGACACTACGCACATATCGATTGTCCAGGACATGCCGATTATATTAAGAATATGATCGTTGGTGCTTCACAGATGGATGGTGCTATCTTGGTAGTAGCTGCTACTGATGGGCCTATGCCTCAGACAAGAGAACACATCCTTCTTGCTAAGCAAGTTAATGTACCATCAGTTGTTGTATTTCTCAACAAGTGTGATATGGTAGATGACGAAGATATGATTATGCTCGTTGAAGAAGAAATAAGAGATCTTCTCAATAGAAATGGATTCCCTGGAGATATTACTCCTATTATCAGAGGTTCAGCTCTCAAAGCTGGAGAAAATGCTTCTGATCATGATGGTGCAGCGAAGTGTGTCTTTGAACTTATGGATGCTTGTGATACATTTATCCCAGAACCAGATAGAGACGAATCTAAGCCATTCTTGATGCCAGTTGAAGATGTATTTTCTATTAAGGGTAGAGGTACTGTAGTTACAGGTAGAATCGAACTTGGAGTTATCAAAGTTGGTGATGCTATTGAAATTGTAGGTATCGCTGAAGACAATCAGAATACTACTGTTACTGGAGTAGAAATGTTCCACAAACAGTTTGAGCACGCTGAAGCAGGTATGAATGTTGGACTTCTTCTGAGAGGTATCGAAAAAGATCAAGTAGAAAGAGGACAAGTTCTCTGCAAACCTGGTTCTATTAAGCCACATGCTAAGTTTGAAGCTGAAGTATACGTACTTAAAGCAGAAGAAGGTGGAAGACATAAGCCTTTTATGACAGGATATAAGCCTCAGTTCTTCCTTAGAACTACTGATGTTACAGGTTCTATCACTACTGCACCTGGTGTAGAAATGATTATGCCTGGTGATAATGCTAAGATTATTGTTGAACTTATCTCTAAGATTGCGATGGACGAAGGTCTTAGATTCGCTATCCGTGAAGGTGGTAGAACAGTAGGAGCTGGTGTAGTTACTAAGATCCTTGCATAATTTTCACATAGTAACCATACAGACATGGTCTGATATTGTCTTGATGATATCAGATCTTTTCTTCTGAAATATACATTTATATCCGTTCTTTAAATTACGATACTATGGCTAAACAATCCCATCCTAAACTGAGAATTAAACTCAAAAGCTACGATGTTAGAATGTTGGAAGCATCTGCTACTAAGATAGTATGATTACTGAATAAATCAGGAGCTATCATCAAAGGACCAGTTCCACTTCCTCAGAAAAGAAGATTGTACACTGTTAATACTGCTCACTTTGTCAATAAAGATAGTAGAGAACAGTATGAAAGATTTACTTACTCAAGATTGATTGATGTAGTAGATACTGGAGATAAGACTATCGAATTACTCCAAAATCTTTCAATACCAGTATGAGTCATGGTAGAAGTAAAAGTATTCTAATAATAATCACCTGTTATATCCTTGTTATTTGACTTGGATGGCTATGGTCATCAGACCCTCTAGTGTAATATAGTAAATTGCCCAATGGAGCAATCGTATTCACTTGTAGTTTGATGTGGAATATGATACTTTGTTGCGTTAATTTACTATATTTTCTTATATCGTCTCAATGAAAAAAGGTTGAATCATCATCTCAAAGATAGAAATGACAAAGTTATGGCATAATGATGCTTTTGTCGCTGTGACAATTGCAAAATTACTTCCACAACAGATTGTGAGAGTAAAGACTATTGATACCGATGGCTACAATGCATTGGTGCTTGGTGTTGCTCACAAGAAGAAAGTATGAGAATTTGCATATCTGACTGAGTTTAGATTGGCTGATGATGCTGTAGCAACTTATGCTGGTAGAGTTGGTGAGATCGTTGATCTTGCTACTGTTACTGACGGAGTTACTGCTCTCGCCGTAAGTGGTATATCTAAGGGTAAGTGATTCCAAGGTGCTGTCAAAAGACATAACCTTACTGGTAACTTTGCTACTCATGGACATAAATTTACTAGAGTTGTAGGATCAATGGGTAACCGTAAGCCAAGAAGAACGATGAAAGGACATCCAGCTGCTGGACATATGGGACTTGAAAAAGTCACTATCAAAAACATTGCTTTGATCTCAACATTTGAAAAAGATGGACAACAGTACATCTGTCTCAAGGGATCAGTACCAGGATGGAGAAATAATTATATCAAGGCATTTTTCTAAGACACATATCGAATAAGTCAGAATATATACAATCTAAACCCCTTTAACTAGTTAACGAGAATTGATCTTATGTCATTGTCAGTAATCATCTATAATCAATCCGGAGAAAAGCTTTCTACCAAGAAGCTTGATAAGGACTTATTCGCCGAAGAGCGTATTAACCCTACGTTAGTACATGAATTTGTATTAATGCAGTTAGCTAATGCTCGTATGTCTAACGCACACTCTAAGGATAGAGGTGAGGTGTCATACTCAAACAGAAAGCTATTTAAGCAGAAAGGTACTGGTAATGCTAGACCTGGATCACTTAAATCTCCGCTGAGAAAGCAAGGTTGAGTAGTATTTGGTCCAAGAAATGTAGTTAATCATAGTAAAACAATGACTAAGAAAGCAAGAAAGCTTGCAACATTGTCGAGTGTGATTATGAAACTTGTTGCAAAAGAAGTAATTGGTCTCGAGAGTTTTGTAAGCGCTACTCCAAGTACGAGAACTGCAGTATCTACATTAGTAGCAATTGCTCCAAAAGCAAAAAAGAACTTGATCATATTACCTCAAACTGATGATGTAGCATATAGATCATTTAGAAATATTGAAGGAACTAAGGTAATCACTGTTGATTATGTTAATCCATATGATATTCTTACTCATCACAACGTTATTTTTGTTGGTGATTCATTGGATCAATTTGCACAGGCAAATTCATAAAACAACAGATAATATAGTATAGGACATTTATTTTTGAATTGTATTCTCATGAAGTTACAGGATCTCAATCAGCTTAGAGCTAAAAAATCACTCAAAGTGAGTGCTCTCAAGCAGCATGATGCACATTATATTTTGGTTAAACCACTGTTGAGTGAAAAAGCATACCAGCTTTCAACAACTGGTGCGTATGTATTTAAAGTACATCAAAAAGCCAATAAAAATGATGTTAAAAAAGCATTTCAAGAATTATATAGCAAGACACCAGTGTCTGTGAACATGATTTCAATGCCTACAAAACATAGAGCAAATAGAACAGTGAAGCCTGCTTTCAAAAAAGCAATCATCACTCTTATCAAAGGAGAAACAATCGAAATTGCATAATATGCATTAGGTTAGACTCTCTTATTATCATTATGGCCACTATGCCGACAATGTAGTTTATTTCATATTATTTGTATACACATGTGACTCAAAAAGTATAAACCATACACACCTTCGAGAAGAACAATGGTTGGATCTGATTTTGCAGATATTACTACTAGTACTCCACTAAAATCACTTACTACATTTATTGGTAAGAGTGGTGGTAGAAATAGTCAGGGTAGAACAACATCAAGATTTAGAGGAGGTGGACATAAACAACTTTATAGAATGATTGATTTTAGAGTATATGATAAGTTGGGCGTACCAGCTACTGTCTCTACGATTGAATACGATCCATATAGAACTTGTAGAATTGCACTACTCACTTATGCTGATGGTGAAAAAAGATATACGCTTGCATGGAATGGTATCCAAGTAGGTCAAAAAGTTATGTGTGGGCCAGATGGTGAGTTAGTAGAAGGTAATAGAAAACAACTCAAAGATATTCCTGATGGGTTCTTGATTCATAATTTGGAAGTTACACCAAATACAAAAGGTAAAATGTGTAGATCCGCTGGTTCATATGCAGTATTACAAGGTAGAGATGCTGATGAAGTGTATGCAATTGTAAAACTTCAATCAGGACAAGTTAGAAAGATTCACTCAAATTGCTATGCAACAATTGGCAAGATTGGTAATGAGGAGCATATGAATACCGTGATTGGTAAAGCTGGTAAAATGAGATGGTTAGGAAGAAAATCACGTGTACTTGGTAAATCGATGAATCCTGTTGACCATCCACATGGATGAGGAGAATGACATACAGATATTGGTCTACGTAAGGGTCCAAAAGCATTCAACGGAAGAAGAGTTGCTCCTGGTATTAAGACGAGATCACCTAAGAAACCATCTTCAAAGTTCATTCTTTCAAGAAGAACTAAAAACTAATTATATTATTCGTGTTTATATTGTTTGCTTGAGTATATAGTAGATTTCATATAAAAACAGGACAGCCTCTATCTAAGAGAAATCTACTACGTAGTGTATTACTCTTGAGATGTAAGTTAGTCTTAGTTCTAAGTGTAATACACTATATCTTGAAAATGATGTTAACATCACTATATTATTTCATATTGTATCAGTTCCCATGGCTAGATCACTCAAAAAATGATTTTATGTAAATACTAAGCTCTTATCAGTTATTGGTAAACTCAATACTCAAGGGGAAAAGAAAGTTATCAAAGTATACGATAGAGCATGCCAGATTGTCCCTGAGATGATTGGTTTTACTCTCGCTGTACACAATGGTAAGCAATTTATTAGCTTGTATCTTACTGAAGATATGATCGGACATAGGCTCGGTGAATTTGTTCCTACTAGATCATTTAAATGACATCCGTTCTAGGCTGTTCTATTGTTGATTCTGACTCTAACTCTCGTTTACTAATTATTACAGTTCCTTCCAATGAAAACTTCTACTTGTATCCTTACATATGCCATCACTTCATACAAGAAGATGGAATTGATTGCTAAGATCATCAGATGACAAAAAGCTTCTGATACTCTCAATGTACTCAATTTTGTACCAAAAAAAGCAGCTCAAATTATGTATAAGGTAGTAAAATCTGCAATGCATAATGCTTCTCATAACGAAGGTGCTGACCTCAATAACTTGGTGATATCTGAAGTATTGATTGGCAGAGGACCAAAAATCAAGAGAATGAGATTTGCTTCGAGATCAAGAATGCATGGATATGTGAAGCATAGGTCATATGTCAAAGTAACAGTTAGTGAAAAAGCTTAATCAATTATATCTTCGTCTTGCGGAGTTGAGAATGGCAGGATCCATTTGTTTTATATTATATTATTGTATTATTATGTGACAAAAAGTTCATCCAACTGGTTTCCGTACAGGAGTTACCAAATCATGGCAATCTGAATGGTTTGCAAAATCTAAGCAAGATAACAAGGCTCTTTTTGTAGAAGATATTAATGTAAGAAATCATGTTGATGCTTACTATGCAAGAAAAGGGGTTGCAAAAATTGTAATCAGAAAGACAATGCAAGAAGGTGAAATTATTCTCTTCTCATCAAAGCCAGCAGTAATTCTTGGTAAAGATGGTATCACATTAAAGACATTGGAAGATCAGCTTAAAGCGAAGTTTAACAAAGTATTTAAAGTAAGTGTAAAAGAAGTCAGAGTTCCAGAGTTATCAGCAAAGATTATGGCAGAGTTTGTAGCATCTCAGATCGAGGGTAGAACACCATACAGAAGAGTAGCAAAACAATTGCTTGATACGGTAATGCAAAAAGGTGCATTGGGCATTAAGATCCAAGTTGGAGGAAGACTGAATGGTGCAGATATTTCAAGAGCAGAAAAGTTTATTAAAGGTAGAATTCCACTACAGACACTAAGAGCAGATATCGACTACTGGTATACTACTGCGATGACTAAGTATGGAATCCTGGGTATTAAGGTATGGATTTGTAAAGGAGAAGTATTTAACTAAATATTATAGTATAACTTAAGATCTTATTTATTGTTATCGAACAAACTCATGTTATTAGTTCCTCAAAGACGAAAGTTTAGAAAAATCGCTGTTGGTAGATTGTCAGGTGCAGCATCTAATGGTACTGAAGTATCATTTGGTACATTTGGTATGAAAGCTATATCTAACGGATTTCTAACAAGTAGACAAATTGAAGCTGCCAGAAAGGTAATCGTAAGATATATCAGAAAAACTGGTAAGATCTGGATTAGAGTGTTCCCTGATGTCCCTGTAACTAAAAAACCACTTGAAGTAAAGATGGGATGAGGTAAGGGTAATGTAGATCACTATATGGCAAGAATCAAAAGAGGTAGAGTATTATTTGAGGTTAATGGTGTTGATGCTGAAACGGCAAAGGATATCTTTAAGAAAGCGTCATACAAATTACCATTACAGACAAGGGTTGTTGCAAGAGGTGAAATTAATTAATTTATCTTTATGAGTTACCATATCATGGCTAAAAAGGAAACTGAAGTTGTAAGTCCAGCACAAATCAAACAACAGCAACATGATCTTTATGCTGCTCGTGTAAAGAACTCAATGAGATCTTTGGAGAACGTATCTACGATCCGTCGTGCTAAAAAGTCAATTGCACAAGCTAAAACACTTTTAACTGTTAAATAATAATTGTCACTATGGCCGTACTTGGAGATAAAAATATCAAAGAACTGACAGGAGTTGTCTTGGGTAACAAGATGAGCAAGACAGTGGTAGTGTCTGTGGAAAGAGTTAAACTTCATCCACTGTACCAAAAAAGATATGTCGTAAGTAAAAAATACTACGCACATGACGATCTTGGATTGTCAATTGGCGATAAAGTAAAAATCAGAGCTACCAAGCCAATCAGCAAACTTAAGCGTTGGATTGTAGTTGAGAAAATGTCACAAATCTAGTCAAACTATTCTATTTTGTAATTGTTTATAACCTTTCATCATGATTCAACACGAAACCAGAGTCCTTGTTGTTGATAATAGCGGAGCCAAAGAAGCATTGGTTTTTGGTATTATCAAAGGAAACTCAAAATCAGCTACTGTATGAGATGTCGTTATGGTCGCTATCAAAAAAGTACTACCGAACGGCGCTCTTAAGAAGTGAGACGTATCTCGTGCTGTTATTGTTAGAACTGTTAAAGAAATCAGAAGAAAAGATGGAACATATCTAAGATTCTGAGACAATGCTGTAGCGTTGATTAGCAAAGAAGGTAAGCCATTAGGAAAAAGAATATTCTGACCTGTCGCAAGAGAGTTAAGAGAAAAATGATATAAGGATATTGCCTCATTGGCAGAAGAAGTTATTTAATCTAGTTACTATTTATTGCTCATGCAGAAATTGAGAAAGAATGATCCAGTGCAAGTAATTGCTTGAAAATATAAGGGAACAATTTCCGCTATTACTAGTAGAGATTGAGATCTTGTAGTTGTTGAATGAGTAAATGTTCAGAAGAGAGCAAAGAAAGGCGAATGATATAAGGATATCACAAAACCAATTCATATCTCCAATGTCATGTATTACTCAGAAGACAAAAAAGCTCCTTCAAGAGTTGCAATCACTACTGATAAAGCTGGTAAAAAACAAAGAACATTGGTCAAATTTGATACACTTATCAAGTAATATCCATTCAGTCAGATAATCTTTTTATTGAGTATATAAAACCATTTCAAAATGAGCTTGTACGATACATTTCAAAAAACTATCAAGAAGGAGTTAGGATCAAAATTAGGGAAGAAAAACCCTCATGAAATTCCTGCTGTTTCTAAGGTAATTGTTTCGATGGGAATTGGTTCTTTGCATACAAGAAAGTGAGTTAAAGACTTCACTGATTTGCAAGATAACATGAAAGCGATTACTGGTCAGAAAACATATATGATTAGATCAAAACAGGCAATCTCGAATTTTAAGTTGAGAGAATGAATGCCATCAATGATCAGTACAACATTGAGAGGTAGGAAAGCATATGACTTTCTTGAAAGACTGAGAGTATTGGTTCTCCCTAGAGTAAGAGATTTTGTTGGACTTAATCCTAAGAGTTTTGATAAGATGGGTAATTATTCAATCTGACTCAAAGATCAATCAGTGTTTCCTGAAATTAACTATGAAGATCTCCAAACACTATGTGGTCTTCAGATTACAATCGTGCCTACAACATCTTCAACAGAAGAATCAAAAGAACTACTCAGAAGTCTATGACTTGTATTTGTAAATGATAAATAGTTTCATCCTTATTTTATACTATCCCGTATCATGGCGAGAAAAGCACTAGTTGAAAAGCAACTTAAACTTGAAACTGCAAGAAAGAATAATCTTACAGTGAAGTCAGCATCATTTCATATCGCAAAACACTACAATAGGTGTGGTCTATGTGGTAGAACTCATGCATACATCAGAGAATTTGATATCTGTAGAATCTGCTTTAGAAAATACGCAAGAGAGTGACTGATTATGTGACTCAAAAAAGCAAGTTGGTAATTTTTATTATTTTAAACGATTAATTATTATGAGTATTGTTAATGCTCCGGTTCATGACCTGCTTATTAGAGTCAAGAATGGATACCTGGCAAGAAGACCACAAGTACAGGGAATGATCTCAAGTAAACTTAGGGTCGCTGTATGTGAGCTATTAAAAAAGTATAAATTTATTGAAGATTTTCAGGTAACTGAAGAGAATGGTAAGAAAACTCTTACTCTTGATCTCAATAAATTTAAATCAGCTAATGAAGATATCCCAGTAATTAAATTTTACTCAAAACCTTCAAGAAGAGTATATGTATCATATCATGATCTTAAGCCTGTAGCTGGACATGGTGGTATTGGTATCATTTCTACTAATCAAGGTTTGATGGCAGCTCACGTAGCTAAGTCACTTAAAATCGGAGGTGAGTTGATTGCTGAAATTTACTAATATAGAAGGTGAATTATATTTATATTTATATGTCTGACTACTATCATGTCTAAGATTGGAAAAAAACCCATCATCTTACCAACTTGAGTAACTGTATCTCAAGAAAATGGTCTCATCACTGTCAAAGGAGCAAAAGGAACACTGACATATCAGTCTCATCCTACTGTAACAATGACAACTGAAGATAATCACGTAAACTTTTCTGTTACCTCAAATGATAATTTTAAATTTTGGTGACTCGTAAGGGCTCTTGTTAATAATATGATAACAGGTGTATCAACTGGCTATGAGATTAAGCTGCATGTAATCTGAGTTGGATTTAATGTGAAGCAACAAGGATCTGAGCTGGTTATGAATCTATGATATTCTCATCCAGTACCATATTCTCTTCCAGTAAGCGTTACAGCAACGGTGGAAAAAGATCCAAAGTGATTTGATATTATTATCTTGACGAGTATTGATAAGCAACTAATCGGTCAGGTAGCATCTCAGATCAGAGCACTCAGAGCACCAGAACCATATAAAGGTAAGGGTGTGAGATACTCAAATGAAACAATCAAGCTTAAGGCAGGTAAGACTGCGAAGAAATAGTACTTATATTTTATTCTCCTATTGGTTGGTCCAATGAACAAATTGACAAACGCATTACGTCGTGCTGCTGCAGGATATGCAAGAAGAAAGAATCGTACTAACGTGACGATCAAACTCAATACTGACTTACCAAGATTGGTAGTATCAAGATCCAACAAACATATGGTTGGTCAGGTAGTATCAAATGGCGTAACTGTTTTAGGTATGGCTGATCTCAAAATCATCACAGGTACTAAGACTGAAAAGGCATATGAGCTTGGTACTCAATTGGGAGCGAAGCTTCTTGAAAAAGGTATCACTAAGGTTGTTTTTGATAGAAATGGATACTTATATCACGGAAGAGTAAAATCAATCTGCGAATGAGTCAGATCATCTGGTGTTATCATCTAGTTTTATATTTTTTTATGTGAAATCTTATGGAAGAAAGAAAGACTCAATGAGGAAGACGTGGTGCCAAGGGTGCTCCTAAACCAAAAAAAGAGTTTGAAGAGAAATTGTTGGAAGTCAGAAAAGTAACGAGAGTTACAACTGGTGGTAGACAAATGGCATTCAGAGCAACAATTTTGATTGGTAATCAGAAGGGCAAAATCTGACTTGGTGTAGCGACTGGTCCCGATGTGGCAATTGCTGTATCTAAGGCTACTCATGATGCATACAAAAATGTCAAAGATGTTATCATCAATGATAAAGGTACTGTACCATATATGGTAGAGAAGAAGTTTAAAGCCGCGATTATTAGACTGATCCCTGCTGTACCTGGTACCGGTCTTAAGGCTGGTTCAAGTGTACGTAGTGTCTTGGAACTTGCTGGTTATACTAATATTTTATCAAAAATTATTGGTACAAATAATCGTTTAAATAATGCTCTCTTGACGATTCATATCCTCTCTTCATATAAGAAGTTTACAAAGAATAAAGGACATCACATTACTGGTCTTGCAATCTCACAATCATCTCCTGCGTTTGAAGAAGCTAAGGTAGAAGTGGGACAGGAATCAGCAGAATAATAGTCTATTTTTACACTTAAACTCATCATACTGATGTTATTGCACGAAATCTCTTCATCTCAGTGACTCCATAAGCCTCATATCCAACGTGGTAGAGGAGGAGGATCACATAGAGGTAACTATTCTGGTAGATGACTGAAAGGTCAGAAAGCAAGAAGTGGTGGTAGTTTGCCATGGTGGTTTGAAGGTTGACAGACACCTTTGTCTGTTAGACTTCCAAAGCAAAGATGATTCAAAAAATATTTCAAGCTTATTGATAATGTTCAAGCAATCAATCTATGTGATCTTGAGCGTCTCGTAATCATAGAAGATGGTATGACTCTTAATCCTGAAACTTGTTTTGAACTTGGTCTATGTAAAATTAACCAGTCAGTTAAAATTCTTGGACATGGTGAAATCACAAAGAAACTCAACGTGGAAGATATCCCTATGAGTGGTAGTGCAGCAGATAAGATTAAGGCTGCTGGTGGTACAATTGCATAATTCTCTTTCAATATCATAAGACTAAGCAATTGCTTAGTTTTTTTGTGTGAAAGGCTTGATAATGATTGTTAATTCTATATTCTGTGTTAAAGATATTTATTTGGTTTATGTTATCTATTATGAAAGAAAAGATTCTTAGTCTATTTACTAATCCTGTGTTGAGACGTAAACTTCTTATTACTATTGGTTTATTGGCACTATATAGATTGTTAGTTCGTATCCCTGTGCCGTTTGCGGACGTTGCTACTATTCTCAATGCTACTGGACAAGTAGGTAATTCAGCATTGTGATATTTCTCGATGTTATTGTGATGATCTTTGGAAAACTTCAGTATTATCGCTGTAGGTTTAGCCCCATATATCAATGCCTCTATTTTGATGCAATTGCTCGGTTCACTTGTACCTAAGATTGAAGAATTGCAAGAACAGTGAGAGTCAGGTCAGAAGACTATTTCTCAATATACAAGATGGTTATCAGTTCCATTGGCTTTTGTACAGGGTATTGGTATGGTTTACTTTATTAACCAGATTATTCCTGGTGCAGTAGATACGGGTATGACGACGTTATTGCTTTCGGCATTTGCGTTGACAGTAGGATCAGTGGTATTGATGTGGATTGGTGAGTTGATTACAGAATATGGATTGAGTAACGGTATTAGTTTATTGATCTTTGCTTCAATTGTATCTGGTATTTCATCATCACTTGGTGGTTCTATTGGTACATCATCTAACCCACTACAGTTTATATTGTTTGTTTTGATTATTGTGATTGTTTTGATTATTTTATCCGTGTTGTTGATTAAAACGATTAAGGAGATTCCAATCGTATATGCAAAACAAGGCAAAGTGCAACAAACTTCAATGTTACCATTTCCTCTTAATCCAGTAGGTATGGTGCCAATTATCTTTGCGATTGCATTTACTTCATTTCCATATCTTGCATCACAGTTGATTACTAAGGTAGGTAGTAATACAGTATGGGTTATGCAAACTGCTGATTGGATCAATGCAAACTTTAATATCTATGTACAAAACCCAAGTTGGTATGTAACATTATTTTACTTCTTACTGATTGTATTCTTTACGTTCTTTTATGCGATTATCCAATTTAATCCTGAGAAGATAGCAGATAATATTCAGAAGAGAGGATGATTTATCCCATCGATTAGACCTGGTACCGAAACCGTAAATTATATCAATAAAATCCTAATGCACTTGTGTCTATGGGGTGGTATTGGATTAGGACTATTGGGTATCTATAGCTACCTCATGAACTATATACCATTTATTCAGAATTTGATTCAGTCACTTGGATCTATCCCTGTGATCGTCACTGGATCTGGAATTATCATTGTGGTATGAGTAGTACAAGAACTGATGAATAAGATTCAATCAGAGATGGTAATGAGTAAGTATGATCAATAGCTTAAATCTAAAGATAAAATCTCACAGCAATGTGGGATTTTTTATTTGAATAGGAATTGATTTTGATTGAATGATAAGTAATGTGAGATAAATGAATCAAAGTACTGCCCTTAATATCCTCAAATCTGGTCGTAATGTATTCCTCACCTGACAGGCAGGTAGCGGGAAGACCTATGTGATCAATCAATTTGTGAGCTGGTTATGGAGTTGTGGAGTACGTGTGGCGATCACTGCTAGTACTGGTATTGCAGCGACACATATTGGTGGAGTTACTATCCACTCGTGGGCAGGAATTGGGATCAAGGAGTCGCTATCTCCTCATGATTTGGAACTGATCGCTCAGAAAGAACCAATCTACAAAGCTATCATGTGATCTTCTGTCCTTATTATTGATGAAATTTCAATGTTGAGTGCTCATACTCTGGATATGATCCATCAGGTCACGAGTCATATTAGGCAGGACTATCGCGCATTTGGGTGATTACAGGTAATAGTGGTGGGGGATTTCTTCCAGTTGCCACCGGTGAGTAAGACTGGATCAGAGGTGAAGGGTTTTGCCTTTGCTGCCAAGGCGTGGAAGGCTGCGGACCGAGCGATGTGTTATCTCCAGACCCAGCATAGACAGAATGATCACGACTTCACGACCATCCTCAATGCACTCAGAACATGAACTGCGTCTGATGAGATTATTTTTCAGCTACAATCCAGAATTGGTAGGGGTATTGAACATAAAGACCCGATCAAACTTTATACGCATAATATTGATGTAGATAGGATTAACCTGACTGAATTGGATGAGCTCGAGGGTGAGGAAGTAGACTATGAGATGAAGGCGGTAGGTGATTCTCGTTTTGTGCAGATTCTCAAGAAAGGGATTTCTCCGTTTGATATTCTAACATTGAAAATTGGAGCCAAGGTTATCTTTATTAAAAATAACCCTGTCAAATGATATATGAATGGTACGACGGGAACAGTGGTGTGACGGCATAACAAAGAAAGATACCCCATTGTACAGATTTCTGATCGTGTAAGTCTGAGGGTGGAACCAGATACTTGGAGTATCGAAGATGCCAACACGATAGTCGCAAGTGTGACACAATTACCACTCAAATTGGCTCGAGCAATTACGGTACATAAGTCACAGGGGATGACGCTGGATGCTGCTGAGGTGGATCTGTCCAAGTCATTTGAGCCTGGGCAGGCATACGTAGCATTGTCAAGGGTGAGGTCGTTGGATGGATTGAGTCTTCTTGGATTAAATTTGAATGGACTACAAGCACATCCTTTAGTTATGAGGGGTGATGTATACTTCCAACAACAGTCAGCATTACGGGTTAATCAATATTGTGAGCTATCTGATGAGGATTGGGCTGAGATTCATCGTGCATTTGTGATGTCAGTAGGCGGGATCTATATGTGAGAAGATGCTACGCCATTGCACAAAGAGCTCATTAGCAAAACTGAAAAGAAGGTCAAAGAAACGAAATGATCTACTTATCTTGTTACTCTTGATCTGATCAAACAACATAAGAGCTTGGACGATATTGCTGCGATTCGTGAGTTGTCAGTGTCTACAATCATTGGTCATTTTGTCAAGCTCAAGCAGATGCTTCCTGAAGTATCACTCAAGGATTATAAACCGCCTCACGAAGTCTTATCTCGTGTACAGAAAGCAATTGCAGACCTATCAAAAAATCCTGATAATCTCAATGATGCAGGATATGTGACGAGTAAGGCAATTTTTACTCACTGTGGTGGTGATATTGATTATCCGATGATTAAGTTGTGTGGGATATTTATCTAAGGAATAGTTTGAACAATAGTGAATCTTTGAGAGAGGAGAAAGATGCGATCAAAATAGGGTAAAGATGGAATTAAAAATAAGATACATCGATTCACTTGATTTCATGCATGAAACTCTCATAGTTAGATATATCCTCATTGGATGTTTGTTATTTATTTTTATATTAGAACCGATGAAAAATTTGTGATGGGTAGCACTTGCAGCATTGGCGTATGTGGCCATTAGTATGTATGGGTTTTATAATAGTAGAATTGCTGCTGGTCCTGGTCTCGATAACTCATATGCTCAGATGCAGAGTATGTATGAGCGTCGTGCTGACTTGATCCCGCAGTTGGCTGCTGTTGTTAAGAAATATGCACAGTATGAGTCCGGTACACTCATCGCGGTTGTTAATGCTCGTAATGAAGCTACCAAGAACTTAGAAGTACTTGCTCAGATGGTCAAAGATGGTCAGGCACAAAGTCCAGACTTCTCTAGAATCTTGGGTGGTACGCTGGCAAGTGTGAAAGCAATTGCAGAATCATACCCACAACTCAAGGCTGATATACAGTTTACTGCATTGTTTACTGAGTTAGAAGGTACGGAGAATCGTATTAGAACATCCATCAAAGATTATAACGATGCAGCAACAGTATATAATACCAGTTTGGTCAGGATCCCTGATAGATTCTATGCGCAGATCTTCTGATTTACTGCGAAGCAGTTAGTGACCTCTCCAGTTGATAAGCCAATCAAGGAAGTTCCGAATGTTGATAAACTGTTGGAATAATAACTTCTCCTCGCATCGTCGTTATTGTCCCGACTATCATCGGGATAAACTTGGGAGTGAAATGTAATGAATGGATGCGGCAATCCAGTAATATTTTATTTTTAGACCATGAACAAAGATATTAGTGAATTAAGAACAAGGTGGCAGTTGTTAAATGAGTTATATGATGGATATATTCAAGAGTTTTTATTCAACTCAAGGAAATATAACAGTGAGGAAATTATAAAAATGCAAGAAATGCAACAAGAACTTTTTGCTATAGAGGAACAGATATTTTTTTTTATAGAAAAGGAAACATTATAATAAATTGTTTCGTGCCTCGTAATGACGAGAAGAAAATTAAAATTACATTATGATGAAACTACTTTCAAACGTTTTAATGTGTTTTATCTTTTCAATCTTTGGATTGAGCGGGTTTTCTCATGCACAGAATCTGGATGTGATGGATCTACCTCCTATGACTGCTCCAGTAGTGGACTATACCAATACCCTTACTGCGGCAGAGCTTGATATGTTTAACACAATTGCGGTGGGACTTGAGTCATGATATCAGTGAGCTCAGGTAGCGACAGTGATTATCCCAGATCGTCAGGGTCATGAGCTGTATGATATTGCTCTGCAGATCGGTCGTGGCAATGGTATTGGTCAACAGAAACTCAACAACTGACTACTACTCGTCATTGCTAAAGACGAGAAGAAGATGAGAATTATGGTATGATATGGACTGGAATGAGTGATACCAGATATTCTTGCGAGTCAGATCATAGAGCGTGATATCCGTCCACTCGCCAATCAAGGTGATATCTATGGGGCAGTACAGGCATGGTATCGTGTCATTCCACAGTATCTCGAACCCTGATCTCAAGGTATTAAGCTCCAGCAGACTAATTGGCTTGAATCTTTGGGAATATTTGCCTTGTTGATTGCAATTGGGTTAGTGGCACGAGGTGGGTATTTGGGTAGTAAACTATGAGATTACTGGAATGGTGAGGAAACTCGCTCCCAATTCGCAGAACTCAAGAATAAGTCAGGCTTCGGACCATACTCATGGATTTTGTGATTTTTGATGTTTTTTGCTGCGGTGATGGTTGGGTTTGTGAGCTTTGTGATCATATCGTGGATCGTATGATTCGTCGTGGGAGCACTATGATCATATAGTCGTGTGATCTCACCTAACTTCTGGCAATCGGTCAAGCATGAGATGTACCGTAATCGTGGATGGTCGTGATGATTTGGTTGAGGTAGTTTTGGGAGTTGATTTGGTTGAGGTGGAGGACGAAGTGGAGGTTGAGGTAGTTTTGGTGGATGAGGAGCAGGAGACTAGATAAATTATAAATTATAGCAATATCGTATGCCCGAGAGGGTAGAAATTATAAATTATAGTAAGAAATTCTTACAGGGATGTGAGGATTTTTTTGATGTTGATATTTTTTATTAAATCGGTATCTTGTCATTTCTTATTTTATAATAATACTTATGTCAATTCTTTGTCCTGATGGACATCCATTTATTGAATCTAATAGTGATGGGATATCTCGTACAGACGCATTAAATCAATGAATTAGGGCGCTAAAGATCGGTATTCTTAATCTAATGCCGATTAAATTACAATCAGAGATGGAGATATTTAACTTATTAGGAAGTAGCTCACTACAGATTGATGCTCATCTTATTGGCTTTGACTCAGAAAGATCTCGCAATAGTCAGTTTGATCAGTTTTATATGTCTCGAGATCAAGCTCAAAAAGAAAAATTTGATGCTGTGATTATTACTGGAGCTAATGTAGAGACTAAGCCTTTTGAAAAAGTTTCTTATTGGTCTCAATTAAAGGATGTATTTGATCGATCTGATACTCATTCTCAATGATTAATGGGTCTTTGTTGGTGAGCTCAGGCGTGATTATATCATTACCATCAAATTCCCAAAATACAATCTAAAACGAAACTTTTTGGAGTATATGACTATCATCATTCTACCATTGGACATCCTTTGTTAAAAGGTATGAATGATATTGTGCCTATGCCTGTGTCTTGTTGGACTTATAATGATAGATCTGCTATTGAAGATTGCTGAGACTTATCTATTCTGCTTGATTCTAATATTGGGCCATGAGTTATCACTGATAAGATCAATGATTGTAATCATTTATGGATCTCAGGTCACCCTGAGTATGCTCGTGGTCAGCTATCCAAAGAATGGCTTAGGGATTGTTTTCTTGATTCAAATGTACAATCTCCTCAGGATTATTTTCTTAATAGTTGATGAATTGAAGAATTTACCGCTTTGAAGCTTGATGAGAAAATACATATCGTTATGAATCTTGATGATAAGCTTCGTGATATTATTTTTTCTTCAGCATATTTTGCCTCTAATAGAGAGACACTTGCAAAAATTAAGAGTTATAGCAAATGATCAATTGATCCTAAGCGAGCTAAAGTATTAACTCCGAATGTAAGATGGAGTGCTGACGCATATAGATTATTTGAAAATCGAGTGACTTCAGTATATAGAAAAACTCCTGAAGATTGGTTAGATTAGTCTTACTCATCCTCAAACAATCCCAACTTATCTCCAATGGCGTTATATAAATCAATGGGTTCGTGCTCAGTACTATCCATGTCTGCGGTAGGGTTGATCATGATAAGACCACCAGATTCATCAATTGCAATAAGAAACTCCATGACTTCGCTGATGGGTAATGGTGTAGGTTTGTATTTGGTAAACTGGAGATTGGTGAGGTTTTTGCATGCTTGATCATCGGTGAATAGGAGTTGTACCATGCAGGGGCTACCGTCTCATTGTTCTGTTTGTTCAGACTCGATTTGGGCGAAATCACCTTCGTCGTTGATGAGAGCGTAGATGGTATTGGTTGGGAGGATGGCGCTGAGGAAAGAAGAGATGGTCATAATATATAAATTTAACAATCAAAGAATTAAAAAAGTAATTATTTTATCGCTGCCTGAGCTCTTACAATATTCAATGCAAATTTGTCAGACACGTTAATTCTCTTGCGGAACTCGTCCTCACCCATAAATACTACACTTGCATGATCAATGAAGAAACTATGAAGAATTGTGTCGAGTTCTTTTTTGATCTGTTCGAGACATTGAGAGTCGTTGTGTTTGTAGAGTAGTACAAGATCTTGTTCGATATCAAGTCCAAATAACTTACCATAGTAACAGCTACTAATCATACTTTCGTAGGTAGATATGAGCTTTTCGCAAGATTGCTTGAGTGTCAACATTACCATTTGTGTAATCATGGGAGCCACGAGAGGATCTAGCTCAATGGCTCGAGCCTGAGCATGTTTATCGATAACGAGAATATCTGACTCTTCAAGGGAGTCGATCTGCTTTTTGATTGCAGGAAAAGTTCGATCAAGTTCTTGTTCCAGCGCCCTCATCGAGACTCACTGTCTTTTGAATACGAGATACTTGATGATGTCAGATTTGGTTTTACTCCCAAGGAACTTCTCTAAATTCATACGATAACAATAAACTACTATTTGTATAATGCAAAAAATGACCACAGTTGCAAGCTAAACTGATAGAAACTTTGACTTGATTTTAATTAGATAATCATTACTACTACACACTGCACCGCCAATATTTGCAGGCATGATGTAATTGGTGTAGCATGGCAGACTTCAGCTCTGCCTGTACGGGTTCGAGTCCCGTTGCTTGCTTATCTTAAGTAAATTAAAATCGCATTTTATTGGGCAGATGGCAGAGTGGTTAAATGCGGCGGACTGTAAATCCGCTCCCGCAAGGGTACGTAGGTTCGAATCCTACTCTTCCCAAATTAAATCTTAGCATTATCGTACATGGGCCCTTAGCTTATTTGGTAGAGCGCCTCGTTTGCACCGAGGAGGTGAGCGGTTCGAATCCGCTAGGGTCCATTTTTCATTAATTCGTTCTTTAAGTACAGAGTGTTCATACGATCCCATAGCTCAATGGATAGAGCAATAGCCTTCTAAGCTAGAGGTTGATGGTTCGAGTCCATCTGGGATCATTTGTGTCCTCATCGTCTAGCGGTCCAGGATGCTACCCTCTCACGGTGGAGATCGCGGGTTCGAATCCCGCTGGGGATACATTAGTTTATCATCTTTAGTTTTATATTTTTTTTATGGCGATACCACTTCCTAAAACTGGTCAAATACAATGAGCTAAAAAAGAGTTCAAAGTGTTTACAAATGATCAGATCAGGGCAAACTCTATCATGATTATTGATGAAGCATGAGAAAACTTGGGTACGTTTCAAAGAGATAGAGCGCTGATGATGGCGAGTGATCAATGATTGGATCTTATCCAGCTTAATTACAATCCTCAGACAATGGTATCGACATGTACGATCCAAGATTATGGTAAATATCAATATGATAAAAAGAAGTCTCAAAATGAAAAGAATAAAACGAAAGCAAAATGAATGAAAGAACTCAAAATAGGATATACGATCTCGGATCATGATCTACAGCTCAAAGTGACTAAAGCGGTTGAATTAATACAAGAGGGATACACAGTAAGGTTCGTTATTAAATTAAATGGTAGAGAGATGATCTTCAAATCTAAAGCGCTCGAGAGAATGAAGTTTATTATTGAATGATTGGGAGAGCAAACAAGATCCCAATGAATCAAAGAAGAACCAAGATGATACTCAGCAGTACTTGCACCAAAATGATCAAGATAATAAAGTCAGACTAATTCATATTCATCTATGTTTATTTATATATCCCATTAGTTATCATGCCTAAGATTAAGACTCACAAAGGAATGCAGGACAGAGTAAAGATCTCTGCTACTGGTAAAATTATGCACAAGAAAGCTCGTAGAAATCACTTGTTGACTAACAAGGGTAGGGCAAATAAGAAGTTTTCACTTGGAAAACAGCTGGATGTAGTATATAAAACAAGAGTTGCTCATCTACTGCCATATCTTTAGGATAGTGGCGGATTAATATCTTCATTTACTATAATTTCACCTATACACACATGGTAAGAGTTAAAAATGGTCTTCAAAGACACGCAAGACATAAAAAGTTTATTGCAAGAGCAAAAGGATTTCGTCTTGGAAGAGGTAATGTCTATAAGCAGGTAAGATTAGCTTTGGTTAAAGCTGGTCAACACGCTTATGTGGATAGAAAACTAAAGAAGAGAACTATGAGATCATTATGGATCGAGAGATTATCAGCAGCATGTCAGTTACGCGGAACAAGATATAGTATTTTTATCCATGCAATGGATACTAAAAAAGTACTATTGAATCGTAAAGTGCTTTCTAATATTGCAGTTGCTTTTCCACAAGTGTTTGATGAGATTCACACATTTATAACGAAATAATCTATTGGTAGCTGCTGAGAGTATTCTTGTGCAGCTAATCACGTATCTCGTTAATTTATTGACGAGATATGATGATTTAAAAGATTGATTCAATCTTTTAGATTATTGTATGTCGGGGTGGCGAAATTGGTAGACGCAGTGGACTTAAAATCCGCCAGTAGTGATACTGTGCCGGTTCGATTCCGGTCCTCGACAAACCTTCTATTTTCGATTGCAATTACCATCGTAATTGCTATATATAAGCTTATTATATTTTGTGATTTATTATATTAATTTGTATTTAGCGCTATGTGATTTACTGTATTTAAAGCTTGAGATCTCAATACCAATGAAAGATTGATCGCCTTCTTCAAGAAAGAGCTCCAATTTTCTCATATTGTCAATACTGCTAAGAAGCAGAGACATTATGGTACTAAATGGTATAGAAAAAATGTATCACATGACTTCCCAAGTAAGAGAAGATATATCAGACTCCAGGCATTGGTAAGTAACCAATATAAAACAAATCAAGCAAAATACAATTTGTTTGCACAACTTGGTAAGATGGTATAATATTATTAAACACCCTATCACTTGTTACGCATTATCTTTATTATACATCAAAATCGTCAATTATGTACGCAGTAATCGAATTTCAATGACATCAATATATTGTCTCACAAGACAGCACTATTATCGTAGATCGTATTGAGGATACTCAGGTTGACTCTATCACAATTGATTCTGTGTTGTGTATGTTTGATGAAGAAGGCAAGAAAGTTCATATAGGTGCTCCTTACTGTAAGGGTGCTCATGTGACTGCTCAAGTTGTTTCTCATCAGAAGGGGGAGAAAATTCATGTAGTGAAATTTCACAGAAAGAATAGATATGAAAGAAATATCGGATTCCGTCCTTATCAGACAACTCTTACTATCACTAGCATTACTGCTAAGTAGTTTTTACTCTCACCGTTGCTGTATATGGCTAGCCCTAAAAAATCATCAAGACCATATCGTTCTAAGTCCCAAAAAACTTCTCACGAGAATCCTCAAAATGATAAGAAAGACGAGATCGTGTGGACAGGTGAAGTAATACAGGATCTTGGTTTTCAGAACTTCTCAGTGATGATTAGTGATCTGTGACAACAAGTGCTCGCATATCCAAGCGGTAAGATGAAGATGTTTAAGATTAGATTGTTGCCAGGAGATAAAGTAGATGTTAAAATTAGTCCAGAAGACTGGACGAAGTGAGTAATCACCTATAGACATAAAGTATAATTATCAAAACTTATTATATTATCTTATATTACAACCGCATCCCATGAAAGTAAGAACATCTGTTAAAAAGATCTGTAATAAATGCAAAGTCATCAGAAGAAGATGAGTTGTGAGGATTATCTGTGAAACTAAAAAACACAAGCAAAGACAAGGATAGTTTTGTTACTTTGACCATTCATATATTTAGCTAATTTATTATCATCAATGTTTAGATTACAAGGACACGTACTACGCTCTAACCAAGTTATTTGGACAGCACTTACTACTGTATTCGGTATTGGACGCCCAACTTCAACGAAGATTCTCGCTCAATTTGGTATTGTACCACATACAAGAGTATCCGATCTCACTGAAGATCAGCAGAAGTTGATCAGTGATTATATTAAGGATATGGTTGTCGAGTCAGATCTCAAAAGAGAAATTGCTACTCATATCAAGAGACTCAAAGAAATTAGATGTTATAGAGGTATGAGGCATGCGATGTGATTGCCTGTAAGAGGTCAACAGACTAAAACTCATGCAAAAACTGCGAAGAAGCTCATGGGTAGAAGTAAAGTAAGACCTACTATGAAGAAATAATTAGTAGTATTATTATATGTATATACGTCAGACTCATTGTTTATCATCATTATATTATCCTTATTATGGCTGGAAAAAAACCATCAGTATCAACAAAAAAGAAGAAATACCCTAAAATGACTGAAGGTGTTGTACACATCAAGACATCTCACAACAATACTATTGTTGCATTTACTGATACGCAAGGTAATGTAATCTTCAGTGGTGGAGCAGGTCAAGCAGGGTTTAAGGGTGCTAAAGAAAGTAGCGCATATGCTGCTGAAATGATCGCAAAACAAGTCTTGAAGAATGCTAAAGATAATTGTGGCGTTCAAGAGGTTGGTATTATCTGCAAAGGTATTGGTCTCGGTAGAGACGGAGTATTTAGAGCGATCAACGAACTTGGTGGTATTGATATCAGTTACATCAAAGAAGAGACAGGTATCCAATTTGGTGGTGTAAAAGGTAAAAGACCTAAGAGAAACTAAATAACATGATTTCGAATGATTTGTTCAGATGATTTCGGATGATATATTACTTACTTATTAATTTCATTATTGCTCATGGCAAGATATACTGGTCCTAAGTTTAAATTATGTAGAAGAGAAGGTCTTAATCTTTTTGGTACTGAGAAGTATAATGTCAAAAAGCGTAAGTCATTACCTGGTCAACATGGAGCTACTCCTGCCAGACTTTCTGAATATGGTAAATTGCTTAGAAATAAGCAAGTACTTAAAAGAGTATTCCAGATGAATGAAAAGCAGTTTGCAAAGTTGGTAACTGTGATTTCTAAGGCATATGCTAAAAATAATGGGCTTAACCATGATAAGGTGTTGGTACAGTTTTTGATGAGAAGATTGGATAATGTAATCGTACAAAGTGGTTATGCAAAGACGATTATGCAGGCAAGGCAGATGGTAGTACATGGTCATTTTCTTCTTAATGGTACAAAACATAATGTGCCATCATATTATGTTAACAAAAGTGATGTGATTACTCTTAAGCAATCACTCCAGTCATCAGATTTGTATGCAACAGACAATAATCAAAAATCTCCAATCTGGCTTAATGTTAGCAAATCTAACTTTGCGGTAACTATATTAGATCTACCTCATACAAATGATGCTGATACTCTTGATCTTCCATCAGATGTCTTGAAGGTAATCGAATTCTACGCGAGAGCATAATTTATACTGATTTTCTATTCTATTTAATTTTTGCCGACAATCGATATGTTAGATCTACAACAATACATCAACAGTCCTACGATTGACTATACTCAAATCGATGCTACTACAAGTAGCTTTGAGATTAAGTATTTGCCAAGAGGTTTTGGCCACACGATGGGTAATGCACTCAGAAGAATTATTGTAGGATATAACTATGGTAGTGCAGTAACTGCTCTTAAGATCAAGTGAGCTGCTCACGAATATGCGGTAGTAGAATGAGTGAAAGATTCAGTGATGGATATTGTATTAGCTACTAAAGCTCTTAGATTTAAAACTGATGAACTTACCCCAAGAACACAATGGATTAGTCAGAAATTTAAGGGTATTGGTATATATACATCATCAAATCTAACTCTACCTGATGGTTTAGTTTGTCTTAATGAAGATCAATACTTATTTGAGATTACTGATTCAACAGCAGAGTTGTATATTGAAATGAGAGTGGAGAAGTGATACGGATATTATTCTATTGAGTTCTTGAGAGCAAGAGAAGAAAAAGCAGATGAAACTGATACAAACCTTCTTTTGATTGATAATGATTTCTCATGTGTCACACAATGTGCATATGAAGTTGAAGAAGTGATTGAAGACTTTATTGGAAATATGAAGGATAAACTGATTGTTACTGTATCAACTATATCTCCTGACTTCTCACCAAAAGATGTCGTAGCGTTTGCGGGAGAAGTATTAGCATCATATGCAAAACTATTTGTCTTCTCTGATGCATTCGTTGATAAATCAGTGCTTGTTGATCACATGGACATTCAAGATGGCGGTCATACGGTAGTAGCTCACAATAGTGGTGATGGATCAATTAAGACTCAACCTATTGAGATCCTTGGACTTAGTGAAAGAACAAGAAATGCACTTCTTAAGAATAATATTCTCTTTGTTGAGGATTTAGAAAAGAAGAAAAGAAATGAACTGATCAGTATGAGAGGTGTAGGTAAGAAAGCAGTCGATGAAATCGAAGATGCGCTTAACTCGATTGGTAAAGGACTCCTTGCATAAGTCAGAATTATATTTATTTATACAGTATACTATTAGTTATGAGACATCATTCAGACAAGCTGATCCAATTAGCTACAGGGCAATATCAAACAAGATCTAATGTCTTGAGGACAATGCTCACTAATTTGGTAACATCAGGATATATCGTTACAACCCCTAAAAGAGCAAAAGTATTGAAAGCATATGCTGACCATTTCTTCGCTCGTTTGGTAAAACTTCATGCAGAACGTCCAGAAGACGCTGCAAGAGAAGGTATCAGATATGTCAAATCTATCATCTGGACTAAAGATGCTGGACAAAAAGTTATTGCTGATCTTGTACCTGCTTATATCGGCCAGAGTAGAACAAGCGGGTATATTGCTAACTATAAACTTGGTTTTAGAAAGTGAGATGGTACAGAACAAGTCAGAGTTACTCTTATCTAATATTATTATCTATCTATCGTTATTTCTCATGCAGTTCACAAAACAAGATCTTAATCGTACACTCTATGTGCCACTACAGACTCTTCAGACCACAAGGTCTGTCTATATGTACGACGCATCACAATATACCCTTGGTAGATTGGCTACTATTGTTGCTGATCACTTGCTCGGTAAGAATAAAGCTCACTATTGTGACTTTTGGGATTGTGGAGATGTAGTAGTACTTAAAAATGCTGCAAAATTTCATGTTACGGCAAACAAACTCCAAAGTAAAATATATCACAGTTATAGTGGATGGAAAGGTAACATCAAATCAATGACATTGAGTGAGTTATTGGCAAAACATCCTGAAAAAGCTCTATGGTTTGCAATCAAAGGAATGCTTCCAAAGAATAAACTGAGAGATAAGAGACTTAAGAGACTTAAGTTGTTTGTGCAGGATATTACACCATATGACAAACAAGCAAACGTGATTACTGTTACTAAATAATTACTTATTACATTTCTCATACTTATGGCTGCTACTAAATCAACATCATATACCTACGCTGTAGGAAGAAGAAAACAATCTACTGCTACTGTGAAGCTTTTTGCTGGAGGTAAGGGTTTATTCACTGTTAACCAAGGTGAAACAAGTATTTCTCTTCAAGAATACTTTGGTGGTAGAGAGTATATGCTCGAAAATGCTACATACCCTCTTATCACTCTTGGAGATAACTTCCTCAAGTGATATGATGCAGAAGTAAAGCTTATCGGAGGTGGTACAATGGGTCAATCAGATGCTCTTAAGCTTGCGTTTGCTAGAGCACTCATCCAGATTAATCCAGAATTTAGACTACAACTTAAGCCACTTGGTCTACTGAAAAGAGATCCAAGAAGAAAAGAAAGAAAGAAACCAGGTTTACGTGGAGCGAGAAGATCACCACAATGGTCAAAAAGATAATTATGATATAAATATGTGAAACTCTGACTTTGGTTGGGGTTTTCTTTTGTATTGAAACAGGGTAGTAAAACACTACATTGAATATAATTTAGTTATGATTGATCGATGAAATTATATAAACGAGCTCCTGAATTAATTACTACCCAGGTAGTGTTTGCTACATTGTGATCATTGTACTATAGTTGGTTTGGTGATCCTGTCAAAAATTGGTATTATCAGGAGTGGTTTGTGAGTAGTAATGCTCTCTTACCTTGTTCAATGTGTTGGTTTGCAAGGGTACTGATGTATCCGATTGTGGTACTAGGTATTATCGAATGGAAGCGTAGAGATGCTACTATGTATACACCGATTTTGATATTGAGCGGATTAGGGATTATTTTGGAATACTATCAGTACTGGTATCAGATGTCTCATACAACTACAGAAGTTAAGTCATTTATCTGTGGAGTAGGGGCTGAGGCGAGCTGTGCTGCTACTGACGTGATTTATGGATGATTTGTTACTATACCGTTTCTATGTCTTGTAGCGTTTGTGGTAATCTTTGTAGTAACAGCTTATGCATATCGCTACCATTTAACTCATAACAAGAACTAGATGTCAGCTGAATCCATTATCATTATTATGATTGCTACGATTGTGATTGCTGTGTGAGGCAATCGCTGGTTTCAGTATTTATGACTGCTCGATAGGCCTGGAGCGGATCAACCTAAACGTGATCGTGTACCAAACTATCAGTGAATCTTTGTGCTTGTGGCGATGTTGTTGGCGAGTGTACTGGTACCGGCAGCTCGAGAGACTCAGATTGGTCAGGCTTTGATGGTAGGGACGATTGTGTTGTGAGGGTTTGCACTGATCAATGATGTCATTGATAGATATACTGACATGCAGTGACTATCTCCTATGTTTAGGCTTACGGTACAGTTGGCAGTCATTGCAGGAGTGGTCATGTATAGTGGAGTATGAGAAGGTCTGACGATTGCTCATGTAGAGTTACCGGTGATGGTGGGTGTGTGATTTGCAGTAGTGTGGATCTTTGGATTTATGAATGCAATGAACTGGTTTGATGGAGTGTATGGATTTGCGGGTGGTAATGCTGCGATTGGTTATTTGACGACGATCTTGCTGATTCAATATTTGATTTTACCCAACTATCAGTTTGTAAGCTCGGATGCATTGCTGGCACTACGTATGGTAAGTCAGATTTCTATTATTATGCTGATTATCTCGATTGTATTTACTGTGATGGAGTATAAGCCCTGGTGACTTGTGAGGGATATTGGTGTGATTATCTATGGGTTTACACTGGGGTATATGGCGCTGATCGGTGGTGCGAAGATTGGGATGGTGATGGCAGTGCTGAGTCCCATGATCCTGGATAGTATCTGGGTGGTCATGCATAGGGTGTTTTGGATGCATAAGAGTCCAGTACAGTGAGATTATACACATCTACATCATAGATTGCTGACGCTTGGGCGGACAAGATCGGAGATTAGGATTGTAGTATGGTCATGGTCTCTGATTATGATGGTGTTGATGCTCCTCCAGTGAACCAACTCGACCAACAAGGTGATTATCTTTATTATGTTTGCAGTAGCATTCTTTGCGGTGCATATCTATTTATACTGGTATAAAAAGTTACCGTACGAATTTAAGAAGGAGAAGAAACCTCAGGATTTGGTAGAGGAAGAAATCAAGCCAAAGGAATGAGCTAAAGCTAGAGGGAAGAAATAATTCTGCGAAAGTGTGATTTATATATGATCTTTTCTTTTTATGGGTTTAATAAAAAAAGCTAACCGAATATCAGTTAGCTTATCATTAGTCGGTTTTAGAAAAAATATTTATTCACTTTGACAATTTGTAGAACCTTCACAGGAACCACCGCTACCACAGTCTCCATTACAATCTGATACAGCTAAAACTGCAGGATTTGGGAATGTAGTAGGATCAAGCGCCCCAAAAGTTTTTTCAGCTTTCATATACAAGTTAATGTACTGTTGCTGATTTTTTTCTTTTGAAGCTTCGGAAATTACAGCATCAGGACTGTGATGAATTTTCTTACCAAAATAATCTTGACAGAAGTCGTCATAGTTCTTAGTAGACAGTAAGAACGTATGCCACATTTCATCAATTACCTCACTCGGGGTGAAAGTATTATCAGAAGTGCCACACAAGTACAGGAATATGAGCATCCCACGAAAATGTTTTTTAGCAATTTCCATGGATACATCATGCTTACGCATATAGCATAAGATGACTGCTTGGTTGCGATAGGACATTACTTTGTCCATTGAAATTCGATTATTTTCCATAATTATATTAGTTTTGTCGACTAACGACAAAATTACTCTACATATATATAGATATTGCAAGTGATTATTGAACCAATCTTTAATTGTTTCAGAGCTTTCTTTTATGTGAGTAGTGAGATAATGGTCTCCTCATTCATAAAATTGTGCTCTTATGATTAATCAATGACCTATAGCTTTTCAGAGAAATTTCAAAGCTAACTGAGGTGATACTTTATTATCTACATTTCATTGCATCAGTAGTAGCGGTGTGTCTTTAGATATTTTATCGATGAAATATATTGCTGATCTTAATTTCATGTCTTTCTGACTTCCTCCAAAACATGGAACATATACATTAGTATACATTTCTGGTCTTAGTTGTATTCATCAGATTAAATCTGTTATTCATCACACTGTCGCACATGATTTAAGCCAAGATAGTTGCTTAGTCATACATAGATATGTCATCATACCACCACGACTATATCATAACATTCATATTTTAGATGAATCTGCTTGGTCTAATTCCTTAATGACATGATATAGGTTAGTGACATCATCAATATCTTCGCCGCCAAATTCATCCACTCAATCAGACCCTATTCATCCGCTATAGTTACTTGCTATCACTATATATCCATGCTGAGCATAATATCACATAGTGACGAATAACTCTTTAGGTGAAATATCTCCTTGTAGTCGACCAAATGATTGATTATTATTTCATCATTTATTATATATTAGTACGGCACATTCATTGTTTATATTTTTTGGACTAACAATATATCATGTAATTCTTTTATTATTAGATAAATATTCAATAGATTCAAAAATTACTTTTTCTAGTCTTGACTCAAAAAAATTACGACGCTCATCCAAAAAAGAGTTTGCGTATGTAGTATATTTTTCGCAGAAATTGATTATTTCTTTTTTTATTAGTACTTTCATGTAGGTGTGATTTAGATTTGATGACTAATAAGAGTTCTCTTCTAGGATTATAATAAATATCTATTTGGTAGAGATATAAAATGGAATTGCAAGATAAACCCTTCTGCCTTCCGCATCTCCCCTTGACAAGGGAGATCTTTCATCGATGTCTACTTTATTAATGATATTTACAGCTGACTTCATGATCGTTGACCTGACCGGTTGCTTGGAGGTGTGCGTACATGACAGTCGATCCTACAAACTTCATGCCGAGTTTGCGGAGGTCTTTGGATATCTGATCGGAGAGTGGTGAAGTGGTAGGAGCTTGGCGGTAGTCAGTGACTTGGTTGTTGATTACTTTACCATCGGTATATGCTCGGATAAAGTTATCCCATGAACCATATTCTGCTTGGATCTGGAGGAAGATATGAGCATTGGTAATGGCTGCGAGGATTTTGCCACGATGGCGGACGATATCAGAATTCTGCATCAGTTCTTCTACCTTGTCTGGTGTATAGTTACCGATTGTGATAGGATCGAAGTTATCAAACGTGAGGTGGAAGTTGGCACGCTTGCGAAGGATGGTATATCGACTAAGTCAGGCTTGAAAAGTCTCCAATACCAAAAACTCAAAATGCTTGGTATCATCATGTATCGGCACTCACCACTCGTGGTCGTGATAGTCCATATAGAGTTGGTCACGGAGGCATCGTCAGCAGCGATTCATGGGTTGAAAAGTTTATAAAGTTAGATCTAGCCCCACTTAATATTGCTCTTGATCTCTGATGGAGTTTCGATCTGTATGGGTGCTGGAGTAGGAGTAGGGGTGACTGACTGTGGACGAGGAGCGGGCGGGGCATAGTTTTCTGATTTCATACTGAGAGCGACTTTTTCTCTGTCGAGATCAATATCTACGACGCGAACACTGACTTGTTGTCCTAGACTCACGACATCCATAGGGTGAGCTACATAGCGGTCAGCCATCTGTGACTTGTGGACGAGTCCATCGCTGTGTAATCCAATATCGACAAATGCACCAAAATCCGTGATATTACGCACGATTCACTGGAGAGTTATGCCAATAGTCAGGTCTTTGATATCCAAGATATCGCTGGCAAATACTGGTGGATCAAGATCGTCACGAGGGTCACGACCTGGGCGAGCGAGTTCGGCGAGGATATCAGAGAGAGTTTGGGTTCCGATGTCGTATTTACTAGCAAGTGTGTTGAGATTTGTGTTGATGGTTATTGGTAATATAACCTTCTTTTTGGTGATTCATGCTTCTGACTCAATCATGTTGTAGACTTTGTCATACATCTCGGGGTGAATACCAGTGGCGTCCAGTGGCTCTTTACCATCGACAATACGGAGAAATCATACACACTGCTCATATGCTTTGGGTCATAGGCCTGTGACTTTCTTTAGTTGTGCTTTGCTCGTAAATGGACCGTTTTCGTCTCTATATGAGACGATATTGGACGCGATCTTGGGAGTGAGTCAGGCGATATACTGGAGGAGTGTGGCACTGGCTGTATTGACGTCTACTCAGACACCATTGACCACATCTTGGACTCTCTCATCGAGCTTCTGAGCAAGGAGTTTCTGATCGACATCATGCTGATATTGTCAGACTCCAATCGCTTTGGGGTCGATCTTGGTGAGTTCTGCAAGAGGATCTTGGACTCTGTGAGCGATACTGATCGCTCATCTTACGGTGACATCCAGATCTGGATATTCGTCTTGAGCGAGCTTGCTGGCTGAATATACGGATGCTCCTGCTTCACTGACGACCATGTATTTGGTATCGAGTTTGTGCTTTTTGATGAGGTTAGCAGTAAATGTGCTGGCTTCACGACTCGCTGTACCATTACCAATCATAATCAGTTCGATGCCATACTTAGTGATGAGATCAAACACGATAGAGTCAGCCTTATCAATATTATCATGGGACATCGTAGCGAAGATGACATCTTTGGCGAGGAATTTACCAGTGGCGTCGACGACTGCAAGCTTGGTACCCGTGCGATATCCTGGATCCATCCCGAGGGCGATCTTGCCGCGGACAGGCGGAGTGAGGAGGAGTTGCTTGAGGTTCTCACCAAAGAGCTTGATGGCGGCTTCGTCAGACCGACGTTTCTTATCAGACATAAATTCTCTCTCCAGTGACGGCACGAGGAGACGTTTGATACCATCTTCGATGGATTGGTCGAGAGTAGCTTTGAGGTCACTATGCTTTCTGGGTATGAAGAATTGATCGGCTGACTGCTTGAGAGTTTCCAGATTTCGAGCGAGACTGACTGACAACTGTTTTTCGTCCTCAGCTCTGGTGACTGCGAGGAAGGCGTATGATGGGATTTCGGATAGTCTCTTACTATAGTTCGCATAGATTTTGTAGGTACCATTGTCCTCAAAGGTTTTGGTCGGCTTGGCGACGAGCATGATAGAGTTGCTGGTATTGTGCCTGATGACATCTCTGAGAGCTGCATGATCTGCAACCTCTTCGGCGACGATGTCTTGAGCTCACTGGATGGCTTCGTCAGTAGTTTTGACTGAAGTCTTGCTATCACCTGTATCGATGATGAATTTCGCTGCTTCGGTGGTAAACTCTGCGAGTGTGAGCTGACATGCTTTGAGACAGTTTGCGAGTGGCCCCAGTCACTTGCCTTTGGCGATACTTGCTTTGGAGAGCTTCTTCTCCTTGTATGGCCTGTAGAGATCTTCGACCTTGGCCAGAGTCTGTGCGTCCATGATTTGCTTCTCCAGTTCTGGAGTCATAAGACCTTTTTCGCTGATGAGGCGGATGACATCAGCTTTGCGAGCTTGGAGGCTCTTGGTATAGTCATAGATATCGGCAAAATCACGGAGTTGTTCGTCGGTAGCTCATTCGGTGAGTTCTTTACGATAACGCGCGATAAATGGGACAGTGTTACCCTGATCAAGCAATTCTATGATAGTCTCAACAATACGCGACGGTAGTCAGGTCTTGGTGGAGATGAGAGTAGTGAGAGTAGAGGACATTATGGTTAAGGTAGGGTTAAAGTGGGTGGAAAGTAGGTTTAAAATATGATGTGAGTATAATGATTATGAGATGGTTTTCGAGATAGAAATAAACTTAGAAAAAAGCCTTGATATATATATATGGCAATTATTATGATTTATATGTCCATCTTAACGGACCAACAAAATAAAAATTTATGGCAAAGGATTTGGATTCAACTGCAAAAGTTGTTACAGCAGGACAAGATGGTCACAATCGTGTAGAAGTACAAGATTCAGGAGGAAATGTTATATCTCAAACAAAAGTTAATGAGAATGACAAATACGGCTCTAAATCTCAAATTGTACACAGTACACATGACAGCACTGGACAAACAAGTCATACTACTATTCATGGTAATGACCATGTGAACAAACATAATAATAGTTGATTTGTTTGACAACATTATTTAAAGATAGGATGTATTTGTCCTATCTTTTTACTTATATATTATATTTACTATGCTCATATTTATTCTTAAAGAAATAGAATCTTCCACAGAGACTAATAGTTACTGTACCATCATGACTGATAATATGTCGAATGATATTGTTACTATATTTAGTCAAAATGCTTACCTTTATGCTTTTGGAAAAGCTGAGTTTTGGGAAATTTTATCTCAAGATGAAACACATCTGACTTGGACTATTGGCATGGAGCATATAGAATCAAGTTGTGAACATATAGTAAGATATTTGCTCAAACATAATATAACTATTTCTTCTATTGAAATTACTAATACTATTATGTGAATCAATAATTATCAAAGAGTATTGGATACTTTACATGAGTTAGATTGTGCTTATGAATTTATTAATGAAGAAATATGATCTATCTATAATCCTCAATCGACTGAAAACGGAAACTCCATTAATTAAATATAATATCTTTTGCTCCTGTAAATTAGTTTATATATTGGTCTGCTATGTAAGAGTCATGTATAATGATTGTAAGGTGTTTTTCGAGTTGGGATTTTGAGATAAAAATAAAAATCCGGTGACCTAAAAAAGGGCGGATTTTTTCGTAGTGCGATATACAAATAATCTGATTCTTTGCTCTTGTAATTTATATATTTCGGGATAGGCTTATACTGTAATTGCAATTACGACTAATCTTTATCTATTAAGCTCTATTACTGATGTTGTATACTATTGCTGTCATATTGGTGGTGCTGTGGTTATTGGGGTTTTGATTCAGAATCGGAGGAGATATTATTCATATCTTACTGGTTCTTGCTATTGTCTCTGTATTGATCAGAGTGATCCAAGGTAAGAAACCACTATAACTTGGATATAAGCGATGTAATATCTTCACCATGATTGATGAGGATTTTTTGGTTTGTACCATCTACTTTGATGATATAGCAGATGTAGATACTGAGGATAGCAGCACAGAAACACCATATGGATGTAAAATATTGCTCGTATAACAGATACGTAGCACATGCAAGGATAAATAGTGTGATCCCTCGCAACTGGATATGAACACGAGAAGACATAAGAGGAGCTCCGATAGTAGTCAGACCATAGATGATATACACCACTAAGACGGCTTGAGGTGGTAGGGAGAGGCTGTATTGGATATGACGCTCTAGGATCGATGCTTGTCAGCCGTACTGTACTAGATAGTATGCGAGGTAGCTGGATAATATGATACCTATGATTACAAGGATATTTAGTCGTTGTTTGTGTTTTCATGTTTCAGAGTGCCAAAACATATACGGAGCTCGTGTTACTCGAAAGATCTGTGAGAAAAATAGAAACCCGTAGGTCCATAACTGTACTCATCCGATGACTGATCCATGAGATAATCCAAGCCAGACAAATCACTCGACGATCTGTTGTAGTCAAAATAATAGTGGCGTGAGCGCAAGTGGTAGATAGTTACGAGATTTGACGATGATGAGCGGGTAGACTCATATTGCACACAGTGACACTCCAGCGATTAAGCTTGCTTGTGCAGAAAAGCACATGATGTTGACAAATGATAAACTAAAAAATGATCTCACCGTGATGTGTGAGATCATTTGAGAGATAGCCATGAATTATAAGTTCTTATTTCTTCTCGTTTGCTCCTAATAATCCATTAATAAGACCAAGAAGAATGGCGAAGATTGCAGCAGAGATCCATCCTGAAGTAGTAAATCCATCGATCCAGCGATCAGTCAAGAATACCATCAAGATTGTGATGATAAATGACACAAGACCAAAAGTGAGGAAGTTGAGAGGGAGTGTGAGTGCACGTAGTACTGTACCAATGATTGCATTGACTAAACCAAAGACGACTGCGACGATGATGGCTGTCGTGATACCATCCACTGATACTCCTGGAGTAAGGTATGATGCAAGTGCAACTGCAATACCTGAGATGACGAGACTAAGGATGAATTTGAGCATGATATTATTGATTTAAAAAGTAAAAACCTCAAGTGAGTTATAAAAGTATAGACTAGATTATAGTAATTGCAATCTCAAATTTTATTTGTTATTAAGGATTATTATATAATATCAGACTACTGCAATGATTGCTGTCACCACTGTTCACCAGAGGATATCGGGGATAATCATGGAGACTGGTCGAGATTTGAGAGTCGATCGGTTGGTGAGATCATAGGTCATGTATGCGGTAAACCCAAGGAGTGCACCATATCATGCTGCCGTGATTCGTGATTGAGAAAGCATAGCTGGTCTAACCGCAAAGACGATAATCGCTACAGTGTAGAGAACATAGAATGCAAGAGCTGGTCATAGGAGAAACTGATCTCTCATGAGCGATCCAAACCAACGCTGGATGTGAGACTGCATGATAATACCAAGCCACACGTAGTCAAGTCAGATGAGACCTATTAGACAGACAATATAGGTGATGATGTAGTGGGACATTCTATTACATTGGGATAATAGATAGACTCTACTAATCTATGATTTGATTACTAGTTGATTTCTCATGTTGCTTTAGGTCAAATTTAGTCTATGGTATGTGGTTTAATCTTATTGATGGTTGTGGTGATTTTGTCTTTTAGTACTACAATTACTTGAGCATTACGTAGCTTCATCATATAGTCGATTGCTTTGCTATATACACTTGCTGTGATGTTGATTTTCTTTTTAGCTTGATAGATAGTATTATAGACAGGTAGGCTGTAGAGATAATTTTTGAACTGACTAAATGTGGAGAGACGGAAGATGATAAAATCTGTCAGCACAAGCTCCAAAATTGCTTGTTCTCTTGTATAGATTTCACTTTTGTTGACCAGTGATCGTCGATAAATTGTGATATCTTGCATGAGTCACTGGACTGTCAGTTTTGTGAAAAAGTAGTTAACTCTTTGTTTCCATGTAAGAGTAGATTGATTTTGACTTTCAGTTCCTATGAAACATGATTTCACCTTATATTTATTCAATAGTTGCCTAAAGATACGAGCAAATAATATCTGACTTCTATGAAGATGAAAGGTGTCAGTGATGAGTGTGATGATATCAATATGAGTATAAGTTTGTAGTAACTCTTCTACGATGATGTGACTAAATATGATATTTCACAGAGTATCCATGGACCTTTCTTCCATGATGATGTCAGATTGCTCAATACCATGATTAATCAGATAGTCTGACAATCTCGAACTTTCGGATGTTGTTGGGTCAATGGTAAAACTCGAAAATCCGCTGACGATGATTTTATAGTTTTTTTGGTTTTCGAGGAGAGAGAGTAGCTGATTGGATCTTGGTCTTTGTTGTTCGTTTTCTCCACACAGGATGAGAAAGATATGTTTGACCATGCCATGAAAAACTAATAAATTACCTTAAACTGACCGTGATGATAGCATTTCCACTCCAAGGGTCGCCTGTCATCATACTCTCTCTGAATAATAATTGATATCATCATACCTGAGTAAGATCATATGTTGTGTCTTGACTAAATGGACCATCCATTGAGCCGTCAGGCATGATGATCTGTGAGAGACGAAGATTGCCTGATCATACTTTTTCAAACGTAATCTTGGCATTCATTGATCATGTCTTCGTATTGATGAAGAATAACTTTGTAGATTCTCATGCTTGATGATAGATTGATACTTTTTCTTCTGATGTATTATCAAATAAGAGTGAATATTCGTTTGTTGTACCAGAAATAATGTTGTTTAGTGGCGGCTGGTGCTCTTCATTTATACCTGAAGGTTGCTGACCAGAATTGTTAGTGTTGTTTTGTATTGGAATTAGTGCACAACCCGTAAGAGCAAGTATTCATCATATGAGCAACATTCGAGTATAGCGCATCAGTATTGGGTTAAGAAGTAGTAGTTCTGACTATGTCGAAACGTTGGTGATATACAAGGGTAGTTTTTTATCCTATGATTTCATCCTTTTGTTGGTATATCTTCGTTATCATTAAAGAAGAATTTGTACTATGTAATGTAGCGACTAAAAACTATTTCTCTAAAATTACCTTGAGATTATTTATATTTTGTTGCATATCTTTTTGTACTTTTGGTAGAAATAGTGCGGAGATAATGTTGCCTGGTCGTGGGTTTTTGCCTTTGAAGACTTGAGATATCTTGGTAGTATTATCATCAATTGATTCAAAACTGTTAGTGGCGTAATTGATTGCTTTCATTGGTCTTTCAAATCTTACTTCTACTTCGATCGATGTACCCTCATTAATAGCGATGATCTCTTGTTCTCATTTACCTACATTGTTGTCAACACTATCTCGAGCTTGTGTGGTACCTACTGTTCCATCTACTCCACTATGGGTAAGTTTTACTTGAGGATCTGCCATGACTCGGACAGAATAATTGACTTGGTTTGCAAATAGCTTAGTGTAATCTCGGACTTGTTGTTTGGGTTTGTGGATGATAGTTTCTGCTTTGAGTTCAAATGTCTTGGGGAGTAGCGCTGCCACAATCAAGACGAGAGCAATAGCAGCAATGATAACGTAGAGGATAGTCATGAGAATTAGTCGTTACAAGCTAAAGTTGTTATAGATGTACTGTACTGTGATGAGGGAGAAAATCAACTGGTTTTTTTGTATACATAACAGTAGTTTTATAACTTATCTTTTTTATAATTACTTGACATAACATTATATATATTTATAAATATATTTCTTATTTATTGATTCATTCATGAACACTCTACTTTGACATGCCTTTTCAAAAGCTCTACAAGCTAAATCATCTACAGGGACTATTACATCTTCTAAATTTGTTAGAGAAGATTTTGATGCAGTATTGGATACACATATCTGTAACTTTTCTCATGATTATGGCGTTGCTATTGCACAAGCATTGTGCTGATCTGCTGATCTGAGTATATTTAGAGATCTGGTGTTATGAATTTTATGACAGAACAAGGCTGCCTTGTTAAGTTTTAGACACAATGATTTGGCACAATCATCACAATTTATATGAATAGGTGATCGTATGTATGATTTTTACTCATCAATGATGGAACAAGTAGATAGTGCTATTGTTCATCTAGATGAGTGAATGGAGATTATTGCCCAGCAATTACTAAGAGCTCAAATTTCTATCAATACTAAGCCTGAACCTGATATTCGTACCACCTCCAAAGTAGTACTTACTATACCACAGAAAGCTCCACGTAATAAGCATGTATATAATAAGAAGATTGAAGAGGTGGATGTAGATGATGTGATAGGTCGTTTATCAACACTTGGTCTTTCTATTATCGAACATTCGGTAGTCAAGATGATATATGAGCTTTCTGACAGAGAAAAAGCTGCCCTTCAAGCTCATATTGGGAAAATGGAAAAATATGCAGGTCCGATTAGAAAAAACCACTATGTAGAAGATCTACAAGGGACAGATTTTTGAATTATTAAGTTTTCGTATACTGGTAAAACACATCGTTTAATCTATAATAAAAACTCTCTTGAAATCGTTGATATTCCAGATCATGATAGATATCTCAAGCAATATGCAAATAAGTGAAGAAATTAAATTACTGAGGTAGTTGCCTGACTTCGCTGATAAATCATTCAAGAGATCTGGTCGTAGCACTGGCTCAGGAGAAATTTCACCTAGGATCTACTTGAGTACTCATGTCAAACCAACCAAAATATTGGATGATCCACCGTAGGATAGTCAGAATCGCTGATCCGATAAGATAAGATTTGAAGTGTTGGTTCATAATATTGAAAATATAGTCAAAGTATGAGTTTATGCAAATACGTGTTCTAAAACAACCATCAGTGTGATGCTCACTGTGGCAATTGTTGCGATGATTTCGTTGGGTGTATCATTGATGGCCTCGGGGAGGAGTTCACTAAATGACATCCATAACATGGCACCTGCTGCAAATCATAACCCCCAGGGGAGAAGTGGTTGAAATGCTGATACAAACAAGAATGCTGGCACAGCAACAAGTGGCTGAGGAAGTGAGGAGAAGATTGATCGTAGGACTGCCTTCCATGGGCTGACTCATTTGGGGACCATGACTGATCAGATTGCGAGTCATTCTGGGATGTTTTGGATTGCCATCACGAGTGCAACAAGTAATCACAATTTCCAACTTGGACCAAAGGCAAATCACATGGCGATACCTTCGGTACCAGAGTGTACTGTCATAATCGCAAGAAACATAATGAGTTGTCATGCAGTCTTGCCTGTAGTATTGCCAAAGGTGAGATGCTTCTCATGCTGATGGACAAAGTGTTTGGCTCACATCACGATACCAATACCAACCAGAATACCTCAGACTACTCACCATAGACCATAATCTACTCATTGGTTGATCATTGCAAAGCTGGCTGCAATCATGAGTCATGCTGCGATTGATTTGGCAATACCAACTCAGCGTTTGGAGATATTCTTGAGGAAGAAAAATGGCACTGATCACAAGCCACATGCGAGTGCCGTGAGGAGCGAATATACGAATATGACTCAGACTTGATTTCGATCGATAGACATATACTCAAGGATAAGAAAATAAGAATAGTCTACTATAATGATTGTGGTTTGTTTTTCGAGAGGAGATATATATGATGGGATGATGTATTTTTTATACTAAATTGATGAATCAATAATATGATATCGTGCTTGTATGAGCTGGAATCATGAGTGCAACACTGGCAACACTGCTGCATGAGCTTGACCCAGGACTCACCATTGCTATCTATGAGCAGTTGGATGCTGTGGCGCTTGAAAGTAGTGATGTATGGAATAATGCTGGGACAGGACATAGTGCTTTCTGCGAACTTAACTATACACCACAAGCTAAGGATGGAAGCGTGGATATTGGTAAGGCAGTGAAGATTACTCAGGCGTTTGAGTTGAGTAGGGATTTCTGGGCTACACTGGTAGAGAAGTGATATGGTGATCCTGATCAGTGGATACATACAGTACCTCATTGTAGTGTTGTGTTTGGTGAGGAGGATGTTCAGTTTCTGCGTACTCGCTGGGAGGCGATGGTGCAAAATCCTCTGTTTGCTCAGATGCAATATAGTGAAGATCCTGACCAGATTCGTGAATGGATGCCGTTGGTGATGAAAGGACGTGAGTGAAGTCAGAAGATTGCAGCTACTTATATGGATTTGGGGACTGATGTGAATTTTGGAAATCTGACTCGTAGCATGATTACTCATTTGACTGAGTCTGGCGTGGTGTCGTTATATACTCGCCATGAGGTGACAGATTTGTTACAGCAAGATGGATGATGGATGCTCGATGCTACTGATGGTAGGGCCAAACAGTCGTCTCAGGTAAGTGCTCGTTTTCTGTTTATCGGAGCGGGATGAGGAGCTATTAATTTGTTGCAAAAATCATGAGTATTGGAGAGGAAATGACTGGGAGGATTTCCAGTGAGTGGACAGCGACTTGTGTGTACCAACCCTGATATTATTAATCAACATGGAGTCAAAGCTTATGGTAAGGCAGTACTGTGAGCTCCGCCAATGTCAGTGCCACACTTGGATATTCGTATCATTGATGGAAGGAAGGCGCTGTTATTTGGTCCATTTGCATGATTCACCACCAAGTTTCTCAAGACAGGGTCATGGTTGGATCTGCCGCTATCACTGGCGTGGCACAATGTTGTCTCGATGCTTGGAGCTGGCTTACATAATATTCCGCTGACTCGCTATCTCATTCAACAAGTTCTCCAGAGTCCTGAAGATCGTATTAAAGCATTACGTGAATATATGCCAACAGCACAAGCTTATGATTGGCAGTTGAAAGAGGCATGATATCGTGTGCAAATTATCAAGCCTGACTCATCTCAGGGTTGAGTATTACAATTTGGGACAGAGGTGATTGTGTCATGAGATAAGACTTTGGCTACACTGCTGTGAGCAAGTCCATGAGCATCTACTGCAGTTGAGATTATGCTGAACATCATTAAACAATGCTGGCCCCAGTATGTCGACCAGATTGGTACGCTCATACCATCATATGGTCAGAATCTTGCCGATAATTCAGCATTACTGGAGGAGGTGAGGGAGAGAAGTAAGAAGTTATTGAAGTTAGACTAGCGGTAATGTTCTCTAAATGTATCATAATCTCTAATATAATCATCTTCTTGGTATTCTGTGGATGAAAGACTGAGGAGAGTAGCATTGGATTCAAAAGTCATCGAGTGTCGAATATGTGCGGGAAGTAATAATCACTGTGTGGGATTATCGAGTGTGATAGTCTGTTTGATGGATTGATCTGCACTTTCACAGTAGATATGTATTGTTCCAGACATTGCGATGAGGACTTGAGACATCTTGTAGTGAGCATGATTTCACCTCTGACTTTGCTCAGGTGTATGATAGATCCAAAAGATTCTTTGAACAATAAAAGGCACATTATGTTGAAGCTGCGCAACACTCAAAAATCATTGTTCTGAGGAGCCTATTTGGGGAAATTGAATAATGGTTAGAGTTTCCATATTAGTTGAGTAATGATTCAAGTTTGATAATATCAATCGGTGGCTCTTCGTAGGGATGTGCTGCCCTAAGTGCTTCAGTAGGGACGTTGACAGTGAGCTTGTAAATAGCCATAACCATAACCAAAAAAATACTACCCAAGTAGTATTTAATCTTATAATAATTGCAACTATTGTTGTGGTATTCAGTTGGTGCTTTTATGACTCTTGGGATTGCATCCAAAATGCTTCCCAGATATGTCCATCTAAATCTTCAAAATCCTTGCCATACATAAATCCATGATCATATGCTGGGATGGTGGGCTTGCCTCATGCTGCAATCGCTTTATCGAAGATTTGATCGACTGCTTCTTTGCTATCAAACTGGAAAGCATTAAGGACTTCACAGGTCTTATGGCTATCAGCAATCATCCTGCCAGCAGGAAGAAATTGAGATATAAATCCGTGAGTGAGCAACATCACATTCAGATTGTTATCATATGTCATAGCAGCAGCTTGCTCGTTAGAGAAGTCGGGATTGAGTGTAAATCAGATAGCCGTGTAGAAGGCGGTAGCTGCAGGGAGGTCGGAGACGGGGAGGTTGATGTATAGTGATGACATGATATATTGGGTTATGAGTATAAAGTGAATTATAGTCTATTGTTTGATGACGGTGCCGATATAGCGGTAGAATATCCTAGCTCACCAAAAGCATAAGCATCATATAATCAGATAATTTGCGATAGTAGTTCGTAAGGTAAGAAATCACTGGAACTGCTGTACACTCACTGCACCAAGGTATCATAATGTGATATAGACAGCCTTGACGAGTGTGGAGATAAGGAGTGAGTATCGCACAAACCTGACTGGACTCATGTGTTGAACTCATGCGAAGATGAGTGTGGGTGTGGCGAGATATGGTGTAAATTTACCCACAACCATATAAGCCCATGATGTACGATTGAATGAGCGATCAAGATGCTCTTTGCGAGGTAGTTTTTGGATGAGACGACGAATGGGTCATCGTTGGTGAAAATATTTACCAATCATGTATAGTGCACAATCACCAACTACATCCCCAATAATAGTAATGATCATCACATATTCAATACGTAAAATATGATGAGCTGCGAGCCCAGCACTGATAAATGTGGCAATGGGTCATTCGAGGGTAGCTACGATCAGTAGTGTAAGATAGGGATTTTGTTGGATGAGTGAGAGCATAGTGATGACGTGGTTACTTGTGTAGTGCTGCACACTGAGGTCTAAAATAGATAATATGTCTGTAAAATCCAACTAATCCGAGATAGGAAAAAATATCATTAAACATGAGAAGATCTCTTTGTAGTCCATATCGAAATCACCATTTTTGATATTTGAAGATGTTTTCTGCGGAAAATGGATACCGTAGGGTAAGTTTGTGATGTTCTTCCATATACATATTGAGCGCAACTTCGAGTTGGTATTTGCTGATATGGTTATGGTTAAATATATTGCGTAGATCTTCCGTTTTGAGCATCCTCTGTCATGATAAGACCAATTCTCTATAGAGTAGCTTGATATACCAGCTGCTTGAGATGCGTCTCAAGATACCCATGTCGATATGTGGGTCAGCATACATACTCTCAATCATATGAACTATCTCAGCAGGATCGATATGAGTGAGATCAGAATCAAATGTCATCACATAGGGAGTGGTGATGTGTTGGAGTCATTTTGAGACTGCATATGATTTACCATTGTTATGTGGATAGCTGATAAATGTGATATGATTGTGACGGTTATAGTATTCTTGGAGAGCTTGTCTACTATGATCTGTGGAGCCATCGTCTACAACAATGATTGTATCAATTAATGAGATGGAACTGAGTGTATCGAGTACTGACAAGACTCTTTCTTGCTCGTTATATAATGGTATAATACAGGTACATCATTTCATATTCTGGCGATATCGATAAAGAGAGGAAACACATTATCTCAATATAGGTATATGTGATTAAAACACAAGAATGAGATTTATTAGGCAATCTTCTCAAGTACTCACTTACGCTTGACGATATTTTTGTAATCTCGTTGGATCGTTTTGCACTTGTCGAGTCGACGAGAGAGATCTATGAGATTGATCTGATCTGACTGATTGTAGATGATCTGCGCTGCTTTGAAGCTTCACTGTGGGCTGAGGTCTGGTTCGTCAAATGACTGTCCACTTCGAAATAGTAATGTAATTCATCTCTTCTGTTTGCTATATCATGTAACAGGGTTACCATCCAGAAATCGCACCGGATGACCATGCCATAGCTTGGAGGTGGAACCCGATAGTTGTGTGGTGAGTTGCTGTGCAAGAAGATTGCAGATTGTTTGTTCTTCGGATGAGAGATAACTATTGTATGTCTGAATGTCTGATGCGATCATGGTTAGTAGTATTATTGATACAAATCTGCGACGATAATTTTCTTCATCTTCATCATTGCTTGCATGGCGTAGTTTGCTTTGTCTTTATCTTCCTGGAAGAGAGCATCAGGGAGCGGGAGTGGTACAATCTGTCGTGACACTCCATATTTATCCTTACATCGACCACACTGAGATTCTTGACCTCAGTCAGCTACCAAGGCATTTCGGTATTTATCTACTTCTGCCTGATCAGTACATGAGACCGAGAGTGATATCCCATCATTGAACTGGAACTTATGATCCATACCGCTATCCATAGCAATAAACTGCTGACCAAAGAGCTTGAACTCTGCATGATTGAGGTGAGTAGGGTCTTCGCCCATCTGGTTGTCGCCATAGGGTCGAGTGAAGTCGATCTTGGAGTCGGGGAAGATGCTGGTATAGAACTGCATGGCTTCGGCTGTCTTGCCATTGTTGGTGCCGGTATACATGAGGCTTGGGACGAGGGCGTGAGTGCTGGTGTTGTCGCGGTTGTCAAACATGACTTGTCGTGAGACTCAGAACTTGTCGTTGCACCAGCCATAGCCAGGAGATCGCTCATAGCTATCAAACGGCATCATGACTGATCCACCATCAGAGAGGAGATCTCGGATACGTGTAGTTTCATCCTTATCCTTAATCCACAGAGAGAATGAGACGGATGGATTGAGTATCGCACCAGGGTGTTCACCACCATTGATGGTAGCTAGAGTGTGTCCATAGATCTCAAACGTCGTGACGATAGGATTGTTGTTCGTGATTTTTGCATCGGGAAAGATGGAGCAGTAGTGTTCTGCTTGGGGTTGTGCACCGTCAGTACATCGGATAAATGGAGTTATTTTGGACATGATGAGGGAGATTGAATATGGGTTAAAAATAGGAGGAAAATAGTTTGGCTGTAGTATTACTTTTTGGATGTATCTTTTCATCGTCTCCATCTGATGTCTCCATCAGTTTTGTGTTTGACGAGGAGAAGGAAGAGAGTAATAATGATCACAATATCAACTACAAACCCAACGGTCTGCATGGTAGTGGGTGTGGTATGATCTTGAAACACTCCATGACTATAACCTGATCATAGGCATACAGCTACTAGTATAAGTGTGATAAGTCGTCCTTGTCGTGTGATAGGAGTTACTCCATAGCCATATCGCTTGGGCGTGAATCGGTAGGTTGATTTCATGATAGGTATGACAAGATACAGTAAATTGAATATTAGTTACCGATTTTCTTATGCCATGTGAGGTATGATATGAGTAGTACTGCAAATGTGGCGACAGGCATGAGGATCGCAGAGATAGGATCGCCAAGTTGTGCATGTGCCCAAAACGCTCCAATGCAAATACATCCCAATCCTACATATGCTCGTTCTTTGAGTCTGGTAGGGATTTGCGGAATCAAGATCAGGAGGATAGCCAGTGGAGCGCCAAATCCTACGAGTTGCTGAAGCCAAACTGCGTCAGTAAGTCAGACATGTGCCATACCTTTGACAGCCATCTCACTACCCATAAAGAAGAGACCCGGTAAGATAAATAATGCCAATGCAACTGTAGCGATCCAAAAGATGATGTTGTTGGTTTTGCGAGTGAGTTTCATGATAGCAAGTTAGATAGAAAATAAAGAATTTCTATGTATAACAAAATATTATCCTATTTACAATGATAGAATATCAGTTTTTGAGAAAATGTCATTTCGCTATCCTATTCCTATTTCAAGATGATTTGCTGTGTTGAGAGTGGTATCGGTGTTGCTAGCCTTATAGCTTTTGCTAAGGAGTTTGTAGTACTTGGAGTGGTAGGCGATGAGAGTGACGATGAGTCCGATAATACCTGCAGTGATAAATACCAGTGCGATCCCACGTCCAGTGCCTGTGCCAAACCATGAGCCAATCGTGCGCGCTCCATATCCATCAGTCATAAATGGGATGAAGACCCACTCGGTGAGTGGTCAGATGAGAAATGTCGTGATAGGCATGGCAGCAGACTCCACACTCTGAGCAAATCAGAAGACTCTTCATTGTTTTTCATAGGGGACGACCTTCTGGATGACAGTACTCTCTGATGCCTCGATAAATGGGCTACAAAACATCCATATCGCCATACCGATACCCAGTAGCCAGATGGATGGTTGGATGGTAAAGAAGATACATACCGTCCATGTGATGAGGTTGATACGGAACATGGTACGCAGAGGAGATGGTCATAGTCCGTATTTGCTGATATAGATACCACTGGCAATAAAGCCAAGACTGAGAACTGCAAACATCATACCCCAGGTTTGGACAGACACCAATAGCAGTCAGTATGCATCCATCAACGACATAAATACTCCTCCTACAAAGTTGTTGAATGTGGTAAAGAAGATGAGTGCAAATAACCCTGGGATGGTGTTGATGGTGGCAATGGTGCTGCGGAAATCAAATTTGTCCTTGGGCGTGCCATCGGGATGAGTAGAGAAAATCTGACTCTCGGGGATGCTAAATGTGTACAGATGGATGAGGACGAGGAGTGTGAGTACGACACTGGTGAGGATGGCTCGTCACATACCCAAAAACCCAATCATCATACCGCTGGCGAGCGATGTGACGGTAAATCAGATACCGTTGATCATGCCAACTTTACCATTGGCTTGAGCGTGCTGATCTTCTGGTAGGAGCATGGAGACTAGTGTCGAGATCGTGATATTGCGCAGATTACCCAAGATCGAACCGAAGAGCAGGACGATGATCAGGACTCGTAACTGCCATGAGGCAATCGTCTGAAACACCTCAGCTGGTACGGTAAAATAAATCAGTGCTGCGATGCTATAGAGCACTAGTGATCCCAAGCTCGATCGTCTCAGGACTGACTCCTTCTTGTTATGATCGACGATGGTGCCGAAGACAAAGGCAGAGAACATATTACTGATGGCAAAGATACCACCAATCAGAGAGGTAGCGATCAGAGATTTGGTAGAGAGAAACACCCAGAAGGTCAGCGCAAATCGTACAAATGAGTTGGTGATGGTAGCGATGAGAGAGTTAGCAAGGACGGTATGGAAAGTCTGGGTAGGGGTGTGAGGTGAGGTCATATTTAGTGTGAATTAATATAGTATTATATGAGATAATATTTCTACTTAATGAATTATTGATGTTAGACATCACCCTTTCCAAAAGGGGGGGTGCTTTGTAGAGACTACTCTATACAAAAGAGCAAAGATTGAAAGCTTATTTTACTCTTTATAATTGTAGTCTTGCTATGGTAGATATGTATTGCAATGATTATTCATATAGATAAAATACTAGTTAAATGGAGGATCGCGGTAGATTTGGTGATTGATTCTGATGCTCTTATAACAAAAGATCTAGATATTTACTCTTAATTAATTTATAAAATGTCAGAATTAGTTACATTTGATAGGAAAACATTCGATGACTTCAAACAAGTACAAGACTGAGTAGAGTTTTGGTCTGCTAGAGAAATAGAACATTTGTTTTGATATGTCTGATGGAAAAGATTTAAGGAATTAGTAAAAAAGACAGAGAAAGTTATAGAAGTCTTATGAGAAGCATCAACTTTGCATGTTGTCGCTATCGACAAGTCGCAAATACTTCCTACCTGAGGAAGGAAAATTGTGAAAGATTATGATTTTCTTTTAACTAGATATGCTTGCTATTTATTGGCACAGAATGGTGACTCAACTAAAAAAGAAATAGCAATAGCTCAAGCCTATTTTGTGGTACAGACTAGAATACAGGAAGTAAGACAGGGGCTGGAGAAGGATAGACATAGATTGGATACAAGGCAAGAGATAACAGAGCAGAACAAAAAGCTAGTAGCAATAGCTACAGAACACTGAGTAGAAAACTTTTGAAGTTTTCATGATGCTTGATACTTGTGACTATATTGAATGAGAAATAAAGAATTAACAAAATACAAAGATCTAGGTGATGATGCATTACTTGATAGGGCTAATATGACTGAGTTAGCTGCTAATTTGTTTAGGATAACACAAACAACAGATAAGCTCCAGTCTGATAATGCAAGATCTCAACTTGAATCAGAGAAGATCCATTTTATGATCGGTGGTAAAATAAGACAAACTATAAAAGATATAGGATGAGTGTTGCCAGAAAATCTTAAGCCAGAAGAACATATAAAAGTAGTCGCTAAAAGAGTCAAAGAAACAGAGAAAGCACTATGAAATCAGTATAATGAAAAGTCAATAATCCCCCCTACCACTTAAGTTGATATGATAAACTTCTTTATAAACTGGAAATTTATGATAAAGAGCTAAAAACCCCCTCTAAAAGCAAAAGTACTTAATAGTGTATACATTGTAATGTACAAATCTTGCAATTTGTAAACAATTGTTTTATGTTAAATATGCCCCGAGATAGGATGTCGTAAGATTTGCCCATCTGCCCATCAGTGATGACCTCGCTGGTGGTTTTTTTATTCTCAATTATGCAATTCTCCTGTTATCATGTCTATTTCTTTCATCACTCTATCTGTCTCATAGAGTGAGCTCATCACCTGCTGGAGATGTTCGACATCATCCATGGTCAATGTACGACCTTTACGAGACTTGAGCCACTTGTCGATGACTTGATATCATCCGATGACGAAATTTCGCACCTGTGCTGGGACATGATCAAAGTACTGCGTATCATTGATATATAATTTATCATCTGTTCGTGAGATCTTCTTACCGATAATATTGTCTCCCGCGATAGGATATAATCCAAGACCGTCTATCTCTGGGACATCGTGCAGGAGATGGAGATCAATCAGTTGAGACCCAAGTTCTGCTAATTTCACAAAATCCTCACGACTCTCTACCCATGGGATACGAGGGAAGTCGCTCTTGAGAAACTGACTAAACTGTGTACGATATGATGGACTATACAAGATTGCATAAATATAACTCATTATCTGACGACCGACTTTATCTTCATCACCAGTGAGCTGATATTTCTCTATGAGCTGTGCGACTATCTCCGGCTTGATATTGAGTTTACGCTCTGATCCATCATCGGAATAGAGGAAGAGAGGGATTAAAGATGCTGTTCATTTACTACTAAATGTAGAACGATTATCAATCATTGAATCTACGATATAGACATGATTATAAATTTCATTTTCTGCATATTGTTTAACGATACATAATCATAAATTCAGGTAATGCATATTTTTCATGATAGTATTCTGTGGACTAGCATATAATCATTTTGATTTTCACGTATATAGAGTATGTCTTTTATCAAATGGTCTATATGTTATGATTTTATAGTTTGTTAGTTTATTATTTTTTTCTGCATCTTCCTTAGCATATATATACCTCCAATCCCTTGAATCTTTTTGTCTTTTATATTTTATTCTTCGTTCAGATTCGTTCATTTCTAAAATATCTTTTATCTTTGATTGCTGTTCAGTCTGTGTTATAGAGATATTTAATTCATCGTTTGCTGAAACTATTGCTGCTGTATTCTCTAGAAATATTTCGTCCAACTTGATCCATTTATCGTATCCACTATGATTTATTGAGTGAGGAATAAAAAAGAAGAATTTTTCTTTTGGAATAAGGGTAGTCCATAGAATATCTTGGATTTTTATGTTGTTAAGCCATTGATATTTTTCTTTACGAGTTCATCGTGCATCGGTATGATAGATTGCTTTAGATTTAGATAATTTTGGACTTTTGATCAAGATGCTGATCGCTACTCCTGCCTTAATATCGAAGACATTTTCATCTTTGGATCAGTCAGGACAGGTCTCTTTTTTTGTACTGTTTCCATGAAGATCGACAAAATACATCTGATCAAATGTCTGCATCAGATGATGTCTCATCCCACGGAAGGTTGGATTATCAAGAAATCCATGATTTGTAATGATCGCTACTACTCCTTCATCGAGTCACTCAATCTTCTTCTCTGCGAAACGGATAAATTTGACATAGTCATCGTTGAGCCAGTGTTTGCGTTCTCAGAAGTGTACATCATCGATATATTTATATACTCACACTCCAGTAGTATCGTCTTCGTAGAGTCATGGATTTTGTGAGATACCACTATAGGGCGGATTACCGATGATTGCTAGGATCGGTTGTGATTTGACTTTGTTGGCTTCGATATTTTCTTGTGCCATCTCAGTAGAGAACATACCACCTTTGGTGTCGTCATGGTAGTCGAGTGTATTGGTTAGATATATTTTGAGTCTCTCTTCGGGGCTCAGATGATAGGCGTACTCTCCTAATAATCCTGTAATCTTGAGATGGGCGATCGTATAGGGAGCCATCATGAGCTCTAGTCCATGAAAGTGTGGGATGATGTGTTTTTCAATTGTTTCTCTTACAAATGCAGGATTCTTTTGTGCTGTTTTTTTGAGGACAAAGTTGATTGCTTCGTAGAGAAATGTTCCTGTTCCAGTTGCAAAGTCTAAAACGGTTACTTTGTCTTTGTCGGCAAGTCATTTTTTGATACCGAGTTTTTCAGATAATACTCGATCGACTGCTCTGATGATAAAATCTACTACTGGTAGTGGAGTATAGAACGACCCCGTCTCAAATTTGAGTTTATTATTATATTTTGTGAGAAAATCTTCATAGAAATGTACATATGGATCTTTGATGATATAACCATCTTCAAAGAGGTTTTCTTCTTTCTTGATGCCATATGCAAACTTGAGTGACTCTTTGATCCCTTCTCGGTTAGCAGTATCCAAGATTGCTAGCATCTCTTCAAAGATCCATTTTGTATCAACATATTTATACCCATCCAGTACATCCAAAAATCCTACCAAATATTTGATCACGGGGAATGACTCACTGATATATTTCCTTGCATTTGTGAGATCGATACTCGCATTTCTATTGTTGAGTTTTGCTAAGAATAGTCAGTATGTTAGTGTCTGTACAAATATATCAATAAACTTCTGCTCCGTGAGCGTATGATCAATACTAGATTTGAGTAGTCCATAGATCTCAGCAAGTTTGGGATCTTGTTCTGATCACTTATCAACAAATGCCTCCCTGAGTATGTCTTCTAAAAGATCAGCTCTGACAGCAAGTACTTCTGCGAGTGATTTGATATTATTGATACCTACGGGCGCTTGGGAGAGAAATCATGAAATTAGTGCGACCACTGCCTCAATATGATCAGGATTAAGTTTGCTCTTTGGATTTGCGAGATCCATCGTATTACACAGACTTGCTGATTGGATGCTATCCCCACAAATCCATATCCAATCTGTATAGTTGGTCAGAAGGATATTTTCACAGAGTTTACGATATTTGGCAATCTGGTCAGTCTTGGTGATGTCGATGAGATTTTCTCCTATTTTCTTATTTTCGATATATCACAGGATACTCTGGCTTGCCGTTGATTTGATCAGAAAATCAGGCCTTCCAAGTCCTTGTTGATTGGTTGGTTCATGGATGATAGCTATCTTGTTCTCATTGGTCTCAGCTATCTGACGAATCAGATCTTGCAATGCTCCTCTATGAGTATGCTCTGTGATTTGATTGAGTGGAGTAGATGCAAGCGTAGAGAAATACGATTGGAAAAATTGTTGCATTATTGAAGAATTTGAAACAAAAACTACCGTCATATAACGATAGTTGGGTGATTATACAAGAGAATTTTGTGTTGACTATTGTGACGATTCTATATGCTTCTTAAAATTCTCCAAGATTGCTTGTCGACCTGCAATCTGCATGTCAGCATCATGGATATCTTCTGCATCGAAGGTCTCGGTGACCGTGACACAACCGCATGATCCATCTTCTTCGAACATGACATCCACCACACGCCCTGCATCGAGGAAATACTCCTTCATCTCACCCATGGTATAGGAGAAGCTGCGCATCGGGTCAACTGCGGTGTATTGTCCTGTGAGATCAAACCCGAAACTACCATCACGAGCCTCCATACGAGTGGTAAAGACTTCTCCTACCTTGGGTTCTGATCCGCGAGCCCATGGGCAACATCGAGTAGCTGCATCAGCAAATGCTCGGTGAGTGATGTGATCAGGGTATCGCATACATTCCCATACATGAGATATTGGGGCGTTGACAGTGATAGAGACAGTGAGTTTCATAATAATGCAAATAATATTAATAAAAGTTGAGCAACAGCGGAACAAAAGTGAATCCCTGAGAAGGGGAATACCCGAGAGGGTGAAAGATAGGTTAAAAGCGAGAGGTTACTTAAACCATTTGGCTGCGTCGGGTCTGTGATGGGGACATCATGGTCGACAGCAGGGGCGTTTTTTGCCATTACCTACTTCTTCGATAAGACGGATGATATGTTCTGACCTGGTCTTGTTTTGCTTGACGATCGTGACCCAACAGATCCACTCGTTACGCGCCAGGGGAGTCAGATGATTCCATAACTCTAGTACGTCAGGATGTGCACGTAATGCTTGTACCATATCGGTAGGGACTTCGTCATGATAGGTACCTACAGATAATTCCATAGTTATTAAGTGATTAGATAAGAGATTGTGTATACTTATTTTATTATTGTTTTCATAACAAGTTTCATCACTTTGGATTTAGCTCGTCTTGGTAGCAGTGAGATCGAGTATTATAATAGTTTGGATTGTAATCATGGATAGATAAATGTAGTTATACCTATCGATGCTATGATTTCTTTAGCAATTGTGGCTGCATTAGCTGCGTGTGAAAGATTCATCTGTGCTCTATGTGAAAATCATGTATCAACTGGTCATGGAGCTACGGTTAATATATCTACTCATGTGCCTTGAAGTTCTTCCGCTAGTCACTCTCATAATGTCTGAATATATGCTTTGGTAGCTGCATAGTTTGCGCTATATGCAGTTCATTGAAAGGCTAGTATAGAGCTTAGTAATATGATTGCTTACTTTTGTTGTGATATAAATTTTTGTACATAGTGGTGCGTAAGAATAAGAGTTGATGTGCAATTAAGTTCAAGCATATTGATTTCTGTCTCAAGGGTAGAGTTTGTAAATAGACCAGATGTACCAAATCAGGCGTTCATCACCGCTACACCTATATCATATTTGTCAGACTCTTGTATGACAGTGCTGATTCATTGATGAGTAGATAGATCTGCACTAATTGGTATGCAAGTAGTATGATATTCTGACTGTAATTTTTGCTGTAGTTCTTGGAGCTTTACACTATCCCTCGCGACTGCAATAATATTAAATCAGTGTTGAGCGAGTTGTATTGCGATCTCTCTGCCGATTCCAGAACTCGCTCCTGTGACCATTGCCCAGTTTCAATATTTGTTTAGTAGTGTAGGAGATGATTGGTACATTTTCACAAGATAGTACTAAATATGTAGTCTTTTTATAATTATGATATATTGGGTATTTGTTATTTGCTAATAAGAAAATCCTACATAATGTAGGATTTTATATAAGTTCTGATTATTTAGCTGGGGTTGCATCAGGAACCTGTGGCATAGTAACGTTCACATCCATCGTTTTTGCAGAGTCTTGTGAATTTGGTGTATTTCATAATCTACCGGTCGCAAATAAGAATCAAAGTCCTGCAATAAGGGCAATAACAATGATAATCAATAAGGTGTTTGTTCAGCCTCCATCGGAATATACAATTTTGTCACTCATAGTTATAAAAATTATAAAATAAAGAGTAACTGATTGATATACTAATTTATTAAAACTTCAAGTCAAAATTGCATTATCAATTATACGCCCAAATACCTATCAGATAAGTTTGATTTTATAATGTCTTGAAAGACGCTTAATACGGTATTCCTCTTGTCCGGCTTCTGCTCTTGAATGAGATGGAGTGGATCGGACTAGTGTGCATGGTCTGCGAGATTTGGTGTATTTTGCTCCTTTGGGATTATGATTGTGTTCATGGACTCTGCGATCGAGATCATTGGTGATGCCCGTGTAGTAGGTATCATCAGCACAGTGGAGAATATAGACGTGTCGCATCAGATGGTTTTAATTATTTGTTAAACGTATCATCATCTCGATTTTGTATATTAGTCTGGATGTAATACTTTATCTGATCATATGATTGTTGGTTACGAATGATATGGTCATGAAATGATCTTTGTCGTCAAAACGAATCATCAAATGGGACTGAAATTCATTGTTTTATAATCTGTTTGGTAATATTTGCTTTTAATGATTGTACGATAGATGATAATGTGGGTCCTTCGTAGGGGCGGATCAGTAATCCGCCCTCTGTATTGTCTGTAATTGGGTGGGTTATCGACCCACCCCTACGCCAATTTCACAATAATAGTAATAGATGAATATGATTTGGCATCACTATAAATTCGTGAATTTCTATATTCAGTCTTGTGATTTCAAGTTGCTTAATCTGCTGTTCGCAGATCTTTCACACATCACTTAAAATCATTGTACTATGTTTAATCTCACCAAAATAATGTTGTCTCCCTGCGGTACAAATTGTGACGAAATATCCGCCTCAACTGGCGTAATCATAATCAGATCGACGAGGAGATTTGCGAGATTTCATCGGTGAAATAAATATCTAATAGTATCTACCAGATTTAGAAGGATTATTTGGCTTAGGAGATTGAGAGCTTAATCATTTTCTCTCTCAGCGATTGGAGCGTCTTGGTGCATCTTGTTTTGGTGAACGATCATATCTGACTTTATTTGGTCTTGGTCCACGATCAGGCTTTGCTTCCTTGGGAATTGCATTTGGCTTTGCAGTCAGACTCATCTTATGATGGTAAGGATGATCGGTTATGAGTGGGATTTCCTTGCCAATGAGTTTGAGGACTTGTTGGAGATATTTGAGTTCGTCTGGTTCGCAGAACATGATAGCTTCACCAGTAGCTTGAGCTCTACCAGTACGACCAATACGATGAACATATGATTCTGGTTCCATCGGGACGTCATAGATGATTACATGAGAGAGGAGATCGATATCGATACCACGAGCTGCGATATCAGTAGCAACAAGGATACGGATTTGACCATTTTTGAGTTTTGCGAGAGCATTTTGTCTTGCACTTTGTGATTTATTACCATGGATAGCAGCACTTGGGATATTGGCCTGGGCGAGTATCTTTTCTATCTTATTGGCTCCATGCTTCGTCTTAGAAAACACAATAGCGCTCTTGATCTTGGGATCACGGAGGAGATGGAGAAGGAGATCTCTCTTGTTCTCTTTGGTCACAGTATATAAGGACTGGTCGATGGTTTCGACGGTAGAGGAGTTGGGTGTAACTTCGATGCTGATAGGACCCTTGAGGATCTTGTTGGCAAGCTCCATGATGCTTGGAGCCATAGTTGCGGAGAAAAACAGGTTTTGTCTACGTATAGGCAAGTGTTGCAAGATTTTACGCACATCATGGATGAATCACATATCCAACATACGGTCAGCCTCATCCAACGTAAATACTTGTACCTGTCATAGTGTGATGAGTTTTTGCTGTAAGAGATCAAGTAGTCTACCAGGTGTAGCTACAAGAATGTCGACGCCGCGGCGTAGTGCTTTGACCTGAGTAACTTGTGATACACCCCCGAAGATGACAGTATGCTCAAGTTTAGTATAGACGCCATATTCTGCAATATTCTCGCCGATTTGGATCGCAAGCTCTCTGGTAGGAGTGAGGATGAGGGCGCGGATCGGGCGGATGATTCATCATTTAGGTGTGGGTACTTCGCCGAGAATCTGAAGAATTGGGAGCGAAAATGCTGCAGTCTTACCAGTTCCAGTCTGTGCGCATCAGAAGACATCGCTACCTGCGAGGATGGCTGGGATGGCTTTGGCTTGGATAGGAGTTGGGTGACTATATCATTGTTTGGTGAGGGCATCGAGAAGATTTTGGTTGAGTCATGTAGTAGCAAAAGTTGTCATAATGAGAATTTTGTGGTAAAAATCCCGCAGTGCGGGATATAAATATACATGTAGTGTATGGATTGTGAGGCTTAATACAAATTGGGTTGTAAGTTATAGCTATTATTTTACCAAGACTCCAATTTAAAATCCTGCGAGAGTCTCTTCAGGTTTTGTTTGTCATCCATGTTTGCCATTGAACGCTGAGCTACCATCGATACCACAGATCTTGAGAATATTACGATCTCATCATGGATGTTGGGAGATAAATGCACTGAGATCGTAGACGATGCCGTTGATCGCTGATCGACACGATGTTTCGTCCTTATGCTTGCCGACTTGAGCCACGGTATAACTTGTGATGGTTTTGGTCTCAGTTTTATGATACATACTATACTCATCTCTTGATTTCTTGCTTGAGAGTTTCGAGCTCATCTCGTTTACTATCTCTGGCGAGTTGTGCTTGCTTGGGTCGTGTGACAGGATTCATACTTTCATATGTTGATCCATAAGGAGTTAGGATGTTGGAGATGTGACCTGCTGTGAGCCTACTGAGAGATTCATAGGTGAGGATATCATTCTCATATAAGATCTGCTGGACCTTGGGACCAATACCCTCGACGACAGTCAGATCATCAGATACTCATGATGGTTGATGTCATGTTAGGGTGCGTATTGGGTCATCTCGGGTGATGCTATGAGACAATAACCTCCATAGTGCCCATAATATTAGTGCAAGTAGTATTCACCACCATCGTTTCCATGATCATTTGTGTGTTGAGAGATTGTGAGTTGAAGCATATGCTCGTTGCATAATTTGATTGGTTGAGATTGTGGATCCACTCATGAGCATGGACAGGTCTGACGCTGTGATGATATTCTTCTTGAGACCGAGGTCAATGTACGACTGATATCGAGGATTATTAGTTTCATCTTGTGCTCCATAGGTGATTCTGATGAGAGTGACAAGTGATTCTAATGGAGTGATGTTATCATCTGGCTTGAAGAGTTGTTTGTTACCTTTGAGTAGTCATCGTTGACATGCAGTAGTGATCACTCTAGCGTAGGGGTTCTCGTCTATGTCGGTAAATATACATCCTGTATGTAGAGCTCCACTCATCAGTTCGGTGATTTTACCAGTTCATCGTTGAGATTTGGCGAGATTGATATATAGTTGTGCAGCTTGAGCTCTTGTTAGATTAGTATCCAAGCCATCGGTATCCGTGATGATCGATTGTTCTTGCGCCCGTGTGGTGATAGTTTGTACTCAACTATTGGTGGTATCTATTGTTCATGTATTGGCTTGCACTGTATTTCATATTGTGATAATGCTTATTATTACTCATATAAAACATAAGATTTTTTTCATGCGTCAATTGGATTATTGAGATAAAAAAGTTGACAATATTAATCATGCTTATAGATAACTTTTTTTCAATTGCAACTGTACTTGCATTTATGATGAAATTGCTTATATGATCCCTAGTTCTATTCGGAAGTAGCTTAATGGTAGAGCACACGACTCTGAATCGTGTGGTTGTAGGTTCGAGTCCTACCTTCCGAGTTTTTTTGATATTCTAGACTGACGATTTAATACGAATATTTAGTCGCTACTCTTGGTCAGTCTCGAACTTTCTACATTGCCAACGATAGTCTAGTCTTTCTTACAATGAGATTAGTCTCACAACTCAAGATATAATTCGGAATTTAAAAGCAATGTAGAATACTAAAAGTTATCAGAATTTATCATAATGGACTTGAGATGTGAGCAAAAAAGGATATCTAAAAGACTAGCTTTGTGTTGAAATAAGGATTATTATATTTTATTATTTACCAATATTATTACGATGAAATTGAGATTGAGGTACTTGTTTGTGTTTGCGCTTGGTATGGCTTGTATGTATTGGCTCGTGCGTAGTGGAGCTCTTATGATTACACCAATTTTTGATTGATCTGTGACACCACAAATTACTAGCTCAAGCAACACATTTATCGATACAGGAATAGCAGATGAATATACGGGCGCTGTGACCTCGTGATCTAGCGCTAGTGGTGTTGTAGTTGATAGTGGTGTATCTGTTGAACAGACTGCTTCTATGATCCAGTGATCTGGTGATCTCACCGCTAGTTCTGGAGTAGCTATAGTATCAGATACATCAGCTGCTGGTGATAGTAAGGAGGTTGCTTGTACTAAGCCGAATGGTAGCTATAATACACCATTGCTCGTCTCATGGAACGAGACTCTCACTGCGAAGACAACATCTTATATTAAGCTTCGTAACTTTCTTCACTATATTGTAAATGTATCAAATGGTGAAAGATATTACTTTTATCATAACTGTAGTAATGGCGTAGCAACTGCCGCTAAGCGTGTCTATGGTACTACTCAAATTGCTATTTCTAACTGACAAATCTATTTTAAGTAAACACTGAATAACTATCAAAGTGGATCTTGAGTTTAAAGTCTGCTATTCCATACGAAAGTTTATTTTGTTGTTTAAGACAGTGTTTCCTCGAGGAAATACATAGCAACAAACCTCACATGACGAGTGGGAAAAACATAATATTTAGACTCATCATGAGGTTTTGTATCGTTTCCTTTAAATAATGATCTACGGTAACACCACCACCTTCGCTCAGATCACATCACTGATCAATAAGGTTCTCAACGACGAGAGTCAGACGGTTTACCTATTTATCCTGATTGCTGGTCCTGCACATGTAGGTAAGGCAAGTATGATACGTGAGATTATTGCTGAATCTGGCGTAAATCCATATGATGTGGTGACGATGTGTGATCTGACTGATCACTGGAGTCAGCTCAAGGAGACTAATGATCTGGCAGGTACAAGTCATAGTATTCAGATTGAGGTAGAGTCGAAGCGTAGCGATATTACTCTTGCAGATAAGAGTATCGTCCATAACTGGTGAGTTAGAGAGCTACAAGAGTGGTTGGTTCGTAGTCCGATCGGACGTGATAAGGTAGTATTGATCGAGGCGATTGAGAGAGCGACATGATGAGCGAGTAATGCACTTCTCAAGACACTGGAAGAACCACTTCCACATAGATTGATGATTGCAACTACTCACTCAATCAGTCAGTTGCCTGCCACGATTGCTTCTCGTGCGATGATCTTCCATGTCGATAGACTCAGTGAGGCACAGATGGTTGAGTGGATGGATGGATTTGCTACGCAGGTGTGAAATCTTGATAGGCAAGCGATTCTTACCCTCGCTGCCGGAAGACCTGGGATTATTGTGCATTATCAAAATCTAGGAATCTTGGATGACGTTATATGAAGTTGGACGTGTGTTCAATCTCAGATTAAAACATGAACCATCGCACAACTATATCAGCAGATATCAGCAATCAATAAGTCTGACTATCTGAGTATTATCATTGATGCTTTATTGGTTTTTTCTGAGAGATCATGAGATCGCAAGCTATATGATGCGACATTTGATTTGATTCGTAAGCAGGAGAGTAATGTCAATATTGAGAATTTGTTGTTTGAACGATGCTTAAAGATTAGAACAGTAAATAAGTAGATAAAGTAGATCAAAAAAAGTTAAAAGCACACTCGCAGGTATTCGCTGTTGCTTAATCAAAATAAGAATATGACATGGCTCGGCTGATAGCCGAGTTTTTATTTTGATAAAAAAGACGAGCTATGAACTCGTCCTACTGTAATCTATAATTTATTTTTTTTATCCTCCACTGGATTGAGCAGCTTCGAGGATTGATCAGATTACTCAGAATACCGATGTGGCGATAGCCATAATGATTCATCATGCAAATATGATCATCACTGGTTCAATAAATTTGGAGATATTGGAGATACCTTTTTGGAGTTCGTCGGAGTAGATATTGATTACATTATCCAGTGCTCCACCGAGGCTAGCGGTCTGTTCTCATACTTTGATCAATACCATCACATCTGCAGGAATAATATTGGTAAAATATCTAATGTTGGAGTAGATGGTTTCTCATTTTTTGATACCTGCGATGACGGTGTTGATCATAGTTTTATACATTGGCATATCCATAATTTCTCTCAAGTACATAAAGATCTCGAGATAGTTCATACCAGACATCTGCATCAACTTGAAGTAACGGAAGAACTTGACCATGTGATAGTATCTCAGAAGTGGTCAGAATCCTGGTAATACCAAAAAGATTTCCCAAATTCTTCTATTACCAGTTTCACTAGATCGAATGATGCTAAATATTACTATAAGTCAAATTATACCTCATAGTAGTAATCCCCAGCTATTTACCATAAAATCAGTAAACTGAATCATGAGTTGTGTGGTCATTGGTAGTTTGATACCTCCGAAGTCTTTTACGATTTGGAAGATACCAGGCAAGATCTTGATAAACAAGAAGAACATACCTCCAATTGAGAGCGTAAACAGGATACCAGGATAGATCATTGCTCCCACAAAACTACTCGTCATTGCAGAGAGAAACTCATATTCACGAGCAAGAGACTTGAGGATGGTAATCATTTCTCATGATGACTCACCAGACTTGATGATATTTACATCTCCTTCGCTGAAGTACTTTGTTAGTTTACCTAGGGCTTTACTGAAACTTTGACCAGCGTTGAGCTCTCATGCGATGGTCTGACAGATTCATTTGATGGCATAATTGTCAGTGGTACTCGCAATTGTACTTACTGCATCCAAGATAGATACTCATCACTCGATTAGGTATGACATTTCTCTATAGAAGAAAATTTTGTCTTTGGTTCCAAAGGATCATTGATCTTTATTTTTGAGATACGCTTCAACAATTTGATTCATAAATTGGTCCATTAGTTTGGGAAAGAAGAGCTAAGGAGTCGATATTCTGTATCCCTTTTAAGGGTATCGAGGTCGAATATTTGCTGTTGTTTAGAGATAATATGCTTATTATATTGCTGAGCCTGACTTCTGTCAAAGTTTATCATTGCTGTGGTGATTATTACTTGACAGTTGTAAGTTGTTGTACCCTCGTCGGATATACATTATTACTAATTCTTTTCTTGGTTGCATTTGGAATCACTTTGGTTATGGTGGGGACAGTATTTTTCTGTTCTGTGAGATGGCTACTACAACTAAAAAACCTAAAGTAAAAACTACCACAAAAAAAACTACCACAAAAGTAAAGTCTACAAAGACTTCGGCATCACCATCAACTAAAAATAATAAGATAACTACAAAATATGTCAGTAAATGAATTGATATAGTGGGGATGAATGGCAGCATACTTGTGATTGTAGAGTCTCCGACTAAGGCTAAAACAATTACGAAATTTTTGGGTAAAGAATATGATATTGTAGCGAGTATGGGACATATTACGGAGCTGGTCGATAGAAATATGGCTAACTTGGTAGCAAATAAATTTGAAGCAGAATATGGTGTCGCAGAAGGTAAGGAAAATATTGTCAGAGATCTCAAGAAACTCACCAAAACTCACTCCAAGGTAATCCTCGCAACGGATGAAGACCGTGAATGAGAAGCAATCAGTCGGCACTTGTGCCAGCTACTTGGTTTGGATCCGACGACGACTCCTCGTATTGTATTTCATGAAATCACACAAACAGCGATCGAGCATGCGATTGCTGAGCCTCGTACCATTGATATGGACTTGGTTTGATCTCAGAAGAGTCGTGCAGTGTTGGATAAGCTGGTGTGATTTACTGTGTCACCAGTGTTATGGAGTAAGCTCAAAAGCTGACTCAGTGCGGGTCGTGTCCAGTCGGTGGCAACCAAACTTGTGGTTGAGAGAGAAGAGTTGATTAATGCGTTTGATGCGAAGGAATACTGGACGATTCAGGCAAAACTAAAAGAATCTAAAGATAGTTTTGATATTAAGTTGCAAAAAGTATGATCAGGAGTAGTTTTGGAAGAAGAAAATCAGTCAGAAGATGAATCTGATGAGGGTGAAGCGCTCAAGCTTGGTAATGGAAGATTTGATAAGGCGACAGTTGATCAGGTGTTTAAGCAGTTGAACATTAAAGAGCTAAAGCAATGAGCTAAAGCTAAAGGATGAGATCAATCAGTTATTTCAAGCAGTGACCCAGTAGAGTTTCGTCTGACTGACATCCAGAAGAAGAAAACAAGTGGTAACCCTGGGATACCGTTCATTACGTCAAGTCTCCAGCAGACTGCGAGTAGGATGTTTGGTTGGCCGGTCAAGACTGTGATGCAGACTGCTCAGAAGTTGTATGAACAGTGATTTATCACGTATATGAGAACTGATAGCCCAAATCTATCGCAGCAGAGTATTGATGCGATTGCTGAGTATGTGAAGAGTAACTTCTGAGCTGCATATCACCAGAGTAGACAGTTTGCCTCTAAATCTAAAAATGCTCAAGAAGCACATGAGGCGATCCGTCCTACTGACCCCAAGCGTACGCCTGAACAAGTCAGACTATGACAATATGAAAACAAACTATATGAATTGATCCGAGCCAGAACGGTAGCGAGTCAGATGACTCCTGCACAGTTCCAACAGACAACCTATCAATGGCAGCCAAGTGTAAGCGACCAACAACAGTGGATGTGTCAAGGTAAGGTGATGGAATTTGATGGATATTTGAGAGTATACATGTATGCTGACCGTGATGATGTCGTGCTTCCGTTGTTGGAGGTTGGGACTGAGATCTCGAGTAGTGATTTGTCTGCTGTACAAAATTATACCAAAGCACCAGCACGTTATACTGAAGCTACATTGGTCAAGAAGATGGAGACGCTAGGTATCTGACGTCCGTCGACCTATGCGAGTATTATCCAGACAATTCAAGATAGACTATATGTTGTCAAGGATCAGCAGAAACTCAAACCTACTGAGATTGCTTTTTGAGTGACGAAATTCTTGGAGCAACATTTTATCGATTTGATGAACTATCAGTTTACTGCAAAGCTGGAAGATGATCTCGATGGAGTAGCAGAAGGAGCGGTAGATTGGCAGAAGATGTTGACTGATTTTTGGGCTGGATTTGAACCAAATATCGAGTCTGCGAAGGAGGCAGACCGTATCCAGATGCTCACTGGTAAACCATGTCCCAAGTGTGAACAATGAGAACTGGTGACCAAATTTGCTAAGTCAGGATCAAGCTTCTATGGATGTAATCGTTACCCAGAGTGTGATTATATTAGTGAGACTGATGATGCAGAAGCGAAACTATTTCCTCTCAGAGAGAAATACGAAGGCAAGCCATGTCCTGCGGGTGGTACGATGGTGGTGAGAATTGGGAGATTCTGACCGTTTCTGAGTTCATCACTGTATCCTGATGTGAAGTGGATCAAGTCTATCTCTGCCTATGAGAACGAACTTCTGAGTAAAGATTATGCCAAACCGTGTCCTAAATGCGGCAAATGAACTATGGTCGTCAAATCATCTCGTCGTGGGAAATTCTTGTCATGTGATAGATATCCTGATTGTGCAAATACGGAGAATTTGCCGAAGAGCGAGGAAGAAGAGTTGAAGGAGTAAAAAATCGACTCAGTCGATTTTTTAATTATTTTTTTGTGTGATTTGATTTATTTTACGTAGTAAAGTAAAAGATAACTCTTTAAATAAGAGAGGTAGTAAAAAAAATCTAAATAGTGGATTATAAACTGCTATTTTATTTAGAGATATATATTCATCTGACATATCAATAACTCATTCAGAGTAGAATTCTTTAGGAAGAGAAGTCATCTTAACTCACACATCATATCTTCCTATGTATTTCTTTATTATTCTACCGTAAATTCAGTGTTGTATTGGTATTCTTATGTCTTTATAAAGCTCTTTCAACTCTTCAGAAACGTCGTTTTCTATCTGATTGTTTTTTACTAATTTATCACAAATCTTTTCAAAGATATATATTTTTTGATCTTGATCTTTTCAGTCTTCGATTTTTTCTTCAATATTTTGAATTATTTCGAGGTTTTCGGGAAGAAAATCATTTATAGTCTTATTTTCTTTGAGATATTCATATGAGATTAGCTTATCTCTAAGATATTTTTCTAAAAAAGTAGAAAATACAGAAATAGATGCAAAAAATAAATTATTTTTAAGAGATTCTATTCAATCGTTCAATAGTAATTCTAATTCATTGTTAATAAATCCGCTTTTATTAATAAATCTATTTTGTAGGATTTTCTTATATAATTTATTAACTTCTTTTAATTCGGTTTTGTTTAGTTGAATTTTATTCATTTTGTATGAAATGTATTAATATTGCAAAATTAATTCTATTAAGACTTAGATAATCACTGCAGCACAATAGCCAACAGTATTATCTTTCTGTCCATCAATGAGAGCGGTATTGTGATAGCTGACTGGACTGATGCTGTGATCACCGGGTTGTGATTCGTAGTAGCGGATCATGGTGGAGAGAAGACGATATCAACTAAGGGAATCATCGGTAAGCTGACCTAACGCGAGTCCGGTCAGGATTTTTTCATCTTCAATGAGTGATGCATCTAGCGTTAGTCATTGGTGCAGATTTGCTCCTACTCGGATGATGGGGTGACTCGTATCGATCAACTCTCGTTCAGCAATGGTATAAAGTTGGATGAATTTGACTTTATCGTAGATCTGCATCATGCAGCATAGCTCGTTAATTCGTTGTGGGATTTGTGTGATACTGGACTCAATTTTGACCTGATGCCCAAAGCTGGTAGTGAGTTTATTTTTATCATTGAGAGATAGTTTGGTGTCGGTAGTCATCATGGCTGGATCATATACGAGTGTATAATGATGAGATTGCGCACTAGATATCATCTTGAGGATCGTCATCGTCATGCTACCGCTGTGGATAACTGGTCATAGTGGGATGATACCTCATTTGATCGTATAGTCACGATATGATGTGGGTTGCTGATTAATCATCGCTGAAGCCAGCACATCCAGATGGAGGAGTGCTTCGAGACGATTTGTTGGGTATGATGGGAGATGATATGTCATCACTTACTTAATCGATAAAGTACTACCAGTTACTTGGAGCAAAGTTTGCTGAGGATTGAAGAGTAATGATCTGACTGCTTCGGTAGGTCACTGAACATATGCACATGGGCATTTGCTACACGCTTTGACTTGGATGGTAGATAGTCATGGTAATGATGGGTTGATCACGGGGCATGGTCATGGATAGCTTGTTCCATCAAAGAGGATACATACCTGATCTGTGGTTTGACATACATTACCGTAACCATCTTTGTTATCATCAGCTTGATCCTTGTTTACAGTAAATGGACAGTTGTCGATCTTGACTCCTGTGGCGGCTTGTTGGTGTTCATATTGCTTGAGCGGTAGGTTGGTGTTATCATCATCAATGATACAGCTCGAGCGCTCGTATAGGATCAGTCACATGAGATTATCGGTTTCGTCTCAGTCGATATCTTGATCACAAATATCAGGGATGGTATCGCGGTCCATATCACATTTATATACTGAACTGTCTCGGCATCTGTCGCGTCATATGACTGTCACAGTAGCAGTATTGGGTAGGATGAGTCAGTTGTCGAGGGTGAGTGTACATTGAGCAGTATAGCGTGCTGCTTTGAGATAGACATGAGGTTGGGTCAGATTTTTGGCTATTTCACTAGTAAATACTCTGATGATGCCGTCGCCATAGTCACAGGTAATTTTTTTGATTTGGTCTGGTCAAAGATTGAGTAGATTGATCTGATATACGACGGGTATACCGACTGATTGTATCAGTGGAGTAGCTGACATATAGCTCGCGAGACATTGGTCATTGGTTCATCCTACACTAATAGTAGTCATAGTGATGAGCTGTGTATTGTCATCAAGTGCTACGGTCTGCATGATGACTTTGACTCAAGCAGTGAGATAGATTTTGGTGAGTGATAGGCTATTATTGATTGTGTTGGTTCCATCGCCAAAGTCTCGTTTGATTTCTTTGATGTTGGACGGCTTAATATTGCCTAGTGTGGTTGTGAGTCTGAGTGGTGTATTGGCTGGTATCGTGAGTGATGTAGGTGTAAGTATAATGCTGGCATTGCGTTGCGTTGTGCTTGTGACTGCGATGATGAGCTGTGCTGCTGATATGAGCGTAGATCCACGATATGCCTTGGCTGTAATACTATAGCTACCTGCTTTACGAGGAGTAAATGGATAGGTCTGACCTGGTTTAAGTTTGGTTGTGCCTAGGGATGAGATATATTCGATTGAGTCAATAGATCACAATGTTTGAGATGAGATAGTAGCTGTTTGTCATGGTTCAATGATTTGCTTATCACTTGAGATGCTCAGTCATTGTTGTCATTCAGTTCCGATGACTTTGATGGTGGTAGTGGCTTTGACTCATTTGTTGGCAGTGGCAGTGATGGTGTAGCTTCCTGCTTGTGTATAGCGATTACTAACATTACAGCCAATGCTTTTGGATCATTGACCAAAATTTCGGTTGATGTCACCGATATTGCCAGTGTAAGTACATCCAAAGTTGACGATAGCAGGCGCCGTGACACAACTCGCATCGTTATTAATCCATAATCCCAATAAGTCAGGATCCTCACATGTATCACCGATTCAGTTGTTGTTGAGATCTTGTTGGTTGGTATTGGGAGTAAAGATACAATTATCGATATCTTCTACTGTTACTGTAGCTGCATTTGGGAGAGTACGACCGTCCTTGAGGGTGATAGTACATTGTGCTGTATAGCGTCAGATTTTGCTATAGGTGTGGTTTTGGTCAAATGCTTGAGGGATATTTGTAGTAGTGAATAGCTTGTTCGTACTGTCTCCGTAGTTGCATGATACCTGAGATACATCACTGATTACAAAATTACTCGGATAGAGTTTATAATTTACTGGTTTATTGACCTTTTGTAAAAGTGGAATTGCTGTCATATAACTTGAGATATTTGACTTACAGCTGTTTTCGTTTGCTCCAATGGTTACTACTGTCTTAGCAATTGCTCTATTAGTGGAAGTTGCTGTGATGGTGTATGATCATACTTTGGTGTATTTATGTGAGGTTTGACATCATGCATTGGTAGTTGTTCCATCCCCAAAATCCCATTTCATTTGATCGATTATTCCTTTATATTTACAGATGAATGATACTGTTGTATTTATTGTAGGACAAGAGATTTGTTCTGATTTGATCCATAGTCACTTGAGTTTTGATGTTCCAATGTCCTCACATTGATCATATAATGAGTTTGTAAGATCGGTGTCATTTTTATTTGTAGGTATGAGCTTATTTGCGATGATATTTCATTGATCATCAACAATTCCTATTCCATTTGCTATATTATCATTATCAATATCACAGTCACATGCATCACCAATACCATCTTTATCGGTATCTTTTTGGCTTGGATTAGATACGTATGGGCAGTTATCGTCAGGATTATCATCATCATCTTCGTCATAATCCTCATCAAAAGTACATTGTGTCTTAGCGTTAATTTTTTGGAAGATTTCTATCATCTGACTTCCTGGTGCGAGTTTGGTGATAACGCGAGAGATCTGATCTGCTTGAGTAACTGTGAGAATTCATTCTTGAGTAAGGATATTGAGCTCAGCTACTGGCCATACCTTTTCGGGCGCTCATGCCCATGGTTTGAAATTACATGCAGCGAGATTGTAAGTACAATATCTTGCATAAGCCATTAGCTGAGCTTGTGATAGAGTGAGACATTCCTCTTTACCACATTCCGCAGCGCTACGCTTGATCGTTGCAAGATCATCCAAGTCAAATATACGGGCTTGATCACTTGGGATTAAACTTGATGCTCGAGATTGAATACTTTTCCAGTCAGGCTTATATTGTGTTGTACTATATTTAGCGGTAATATTGAAGATAATTTGTACAAACTCTGCCATTGTGGTATTTGCTACTCCACAGAATTTACCAGGACAGTAGCTAGATGCATTGCGCGGATATCAGTTGACAAATCACTGATCGGCTGCATAGGCAGCACAGTAGTAGTAGTTGAGAGATTTATATTGTGTGATTGGGTATGAGAGATCGTCAAAGTTGTTACTTGGAAATGCAGCAAAGTTTCTCAGTCGCTGAAGAGTATAGCGATCCTTCATCCACTGTGGAGCTGCAAGACAGTCAATACATTCTACACTACTCAATAGTCTGACCGTATCATAACGAGAAATTGCGTTGGATGTAGTGAGATTGGTGGTATTGATTCATTGTGATTGAATAGCGGAGAGGAATGAATTACTGTTGTTTTCAGGTGATTGAGCAGAGGCATGATGTACAACTCACAATGTGTTGGTTATTACTACTAAGCATAAAATTAAGATACTCCTTGTTATCTTATATGAGTTTTGAATAATTGATGGATAGATTAACTGCATTGATATGATGTATAATGATTTTAGTATCATTTATCAACTATAAGATGAGAATGTATGCCACATTGCTACTGCAGCAGCTTGACCTACATTGAGTGATTCTTTGGATCAGAGCATGGGGATGTGGAGTACTCAGTCAACGGATGATAATGTAGATAGCTCTACACCATCTGGTTCATTACCTACGAGTAGTGCGAAGCTGCCGTCTAATGTTTTTCGATCGATCGATCTGAGATCTTGACTTGTGCCAGTAATCTCAAGAGCATATACTGACCCATAAGTTGTTCTCGCGAACTCGATGGCTGACTGAACTGCCAGGATGTCAGACCCATCATGGTGTCTTCATGGGTATTCGTGGATGGTGATCATGTTTTGTGCTCACAGTGACGTCTTCTGTACTTTGGGATTGGATAGTGGTGATGGAGTATATCCTGCGATGATGACGTCTCGTCATAGTGCATCAGCAGTACGTACAATATTTCAGACATTATAAGCACTACGCAGATTTTCGAGGATGATAGCTGGTTTTTTCATTTTTGTATAGTTTGAGTAAATTATTCTTGTTGATGGTGTTGTTTATGCGAATTGATTTTCCTCTCCAGAGGAGGGACCCCGCTCAATCGGCTTTATTGAAACTTGCTATGGTTGTTTGCTCACGGATTCTTGTAGTCTATCCAACGCCGTAGGTTGTTTAATATAAATTAAGTGGAATTTAGAAACACAAACACTATAGTCAGATAGTCTACTTTTCCAAATCGAAATGCATAAAGTATCTCATCGATGGTCATGGTTTAAGATCTGAGGATTGCTTGCAGGGATCTTATTTTTTGTCTTTTTTTATCTGATTACGATCAATAATACGAGCACTAAATGATATTTTCTCCGTCAAAGTATGAAAGAGTTGGATGATGTGAAGTTCCGTCACAATGTAGCAGTGTTTCAAGTAGCGATTGCTAAAAGACAACTGCGAGATAGAGTTAATATTGATTTTATCTGACAATGGAATACCAAAACTAGTAAACAGAATACAAATATTATAAAGATTGACATAACTAAGTAAGTTTTATATTTTCTTAATCTGACTGATGTGAACAATTGTAGCGATTATCGTGTGAATAGTGATGCTGATGCTTTTGGTAGTGATTCATGAATTGGGTCACTTCCGAGCTGCGAAGAAGCTGGGTGTAAAGGTATTGGAGTTCGGTGTGGGCATACCTCCCAAGGCATTGAAGATGTGGACTGATAAAGCTGGTACAGAATATACTCTCAATTGGATACCGCTAGGATGATTTGTCAGGCTAAAATGAGAAGATCCTGAAAATGAAGAAGAGTTTCTTGCATCTGATAGTTTAATCACTGCTTCACTATGGCGTAAGATTGTGATCTTATTGGCTGGTATTACGATGAATTTTATCGCTACATATCTGATCTTTGTAGTAGTATTTATGGTTGGGGTGCAGCCAATCCAGATTTCTACTGACACGAGTCATAATATTTCATACTTGTCTCCAAGTATCGATACTCTGTATGAAAAATGATATACTGATACTAATATTGTGACTCAGAGTGCAATTATTAGCGAGATATTGTCTGATTCATGGGCAGCGAAGCAAGGTTTACAGCCATGAGATACGATCACCGCTATCAATCAATCGCCCGTCTCTGTCTATACGCTTGTCAAGAATCTATCAACACTGAAAGATCAGACGATTCAAGTGGATGTAGCTAAAACTGACTGATCAATGCAGTCATTATCATATAGTTGTATATGACCATGTCAGCTATGAATCGGTATTGCTAAGCCGGTACTGAAGACTGTATCATTTGGCTCTAAATCCTGGACTATGGCTTGGAATGAGTTGCATTATCAGTCTCGCTCAATGCTCAAGGGTCTCGGTCGTATTTGATCAAGTTTGATTTCATTTGATGCGAAGACGACACAAGACTGACTCAAGATGATGTCTGGACCTGCAGGCGTAATCAAGGCATGAAAAGATATTGCCAATACAAGAGGTTGGTCAGCGTATCTTGCATTTGCATGATTGATCTCATTGTCACTTGCACTGTTTAATCTACTCCCAATTCCAGCGCTCGATGGAGGTAGAGTAGTAGGATCGATTATTCAGGCAGTATGAAGATTTAAGCCACAAAAATACTTTGTCATCGAAAACTATATCAATATGTTCTTCTTCATCGCATTGATGGCGTTGTGAATTTATATACTTTGACAGGATCTTGTAAGAGCTTGGGGATTGTTTGGAGGGTAAGTGGTTTGAAAATTTTAAGGCTATTCTAGGGGACTGTTTTCACGTTGTAAGATTAATAAAGTGCTTGCCATGTCTACTCATACAAATAATTATACATCTCAATCAATCATTGATACCGCTGAACTGGTAGATATTTTCTACTCGAGTAATGGAGTGAAGCAGATCATCTGTGAAATAGACTGTGTGTTTAATTATCTTGTGATTGTGTCTGATGCACAGGTTGTGATTGATGTCAGTCATTTGGCTTGATCTCAGGCAGTGATTCGTGCCATAGTGATGTCATCATGAGCTCCCACAAGTCTCAAATTTACGAGTACTCTTGCTGAGTCTGGTTCATTGAGTAATATTCATATTGTGTCATTTTGTACTCCGCACAGCGATATTACGGTGGATGGTAATGTGATTATTGATCCAGGTATCTCATGATCGACTTGAAATCTACTGGAACAAAATGTATTATTGTGAGGCAAGATCAAGCTACGTACTTTACCTGTATTGGATGTGAGGAGTAACGATATTTCAGCTTCACATGGAGCCAAAGTGGATCGTATTGATCCGATGCAAATGTTCTATTGTATGTCGAGATGATTGGATCGTAGACAGAGTACACAACTCATCATCGAGAGTATGATACGTAGTATGACTACACATATTGAGTCTGATGCTATCATATCACCACTTGTTACGATGGTGACAAATAATGTTTTATCTTGTACCGGTATCTCATGACCACAAATCCAAGCACCAAGCAATCGATCGCATCGAGTATCGCATCACTTGCCCTCAATCCAGCCGAAGCTTTAGGAAGTAACATCGCCAAGATGATGGACATACCATCTACTCCCCGTTCTGCTACTGCTAAAAAATGACAAATTGATCAGTCGCTCGATCAGTATGAAAATATCATGATTGATCGTAAAAAACATTAGTCTTTATTGCTATCTTATGAAATCTTTACTCTGACATATCCGTAGTTTACTCCAGTCGCGTGAGTTTTGGGAAGAATATATGTTCTATATCTGCTATGTTGCGATTTTGTGATTTATTGTTCAGGTGATGATCTTGAATGTGGACGTACATGATTACGTGGTGGTGCTATGATTACAGATGATCAGTATTGTAGGTAGTGCGTTGCTATTTGTAAGTCTCAAATCCCACTATCAACCTTCAAGTTGTTGGACTAAGATGGGGTATTTTCTGGTTGCTAATGGGCCATGGTTGGGAATTATCTATTATTATTTTGACGGTATGGATTGGTCTCAGATTTCTACATATGTTTTGTTGATGATTATTGTTGCATTAGTAGAGGGGTATTTTTATGATGTATTATTTGATCGTTGTTGTGATTGGGCGTATAGACTCAAGACTTTATATCGTAAGCGTCGTAAGGGTCATCATGAAAATTATTAATGAATCATTCGTATGCTTACACTGTAAGCAGCATGTGAGCAAGGCGCAGGGGACTTGTCGTAATCATTGTCCATATTGCTGGGTATCACAACACGTCGATGGAGACATCCCTGGAGATAGATCGACAAGCTGTACATGAGTGATGTATCCAACTATGTATGAGATCGCTAATGGTATGACTAAAGTCAGCTTTCAATGTATCACATGTGGTAAAATTCATCGTAACAAAACTCTCCCCGATGATGACATGATGATCCTCGATGAGAAGATCACTGAGTATAAGATCATCTTGGAGCGTAAGTATGTAGAACAGATGGCTGATGAGCCAGTAAAGACCAAGAAATGGAAGGGGAGGACTATTAGGAAGTAGATTCACAGTTGCGAAATATAAGTATTATCACTATAATGGTGGTAGTATTTTTCTGTATGAACACATATGAATAATAATACCTCAAAACCACAGTTCAGTGCTGACTTTTCTCAGCAATTTTGATGAATTTATTGAGAGCTTAGTCAAGTTCTATGATCAGAAAACCCAGATAGGGGCTATAAAAAATATGAACTTACAAGAGAAAGATGAGTCGGCTTAAATAAATATAAAGATGCGATTTTTTGTTATCCAGAAAAGGTTCAGCCTCTTTATGATGAATGTGAGATTAAGATGAAGGAGTGTGGTGATTTAGCTGGAGTTACTATTCAGTTGAAGAGTAAATTAACATCAATGTATGGCGATGAATATTCTAGGAAATATAACATATTGTGGGAATTAGAATCTCGGGTTTATAAGAAGAAAAAATGAGCTGATTGAGGGTGATTTGATGATCTTCGTCAATATGATATACTCCCAATTTTTGAAAGATTTACGACTGATTTAAAATTATCTAAATCTTGATATGTTAAAAAAGTTGATGGTGAATATACTACTTGGGCTCGTGGTAGAACTATTGCTTTTTTTACTCCTTATCTGGTGGGTGGTAGACCTGTTCGTATCAGATTTTCTCCATGATCTCCGAAGTTTTCGCTGGATGTTCCAGATGACTGCGCTTGTCCTATTGCAGCCTTCAAGCCATAAATCTATCCAAATAATCCTCCAGCTGCTATATCCGAGTACGGAAGTAGTTGGTTTTGTTTCTTCTCTGATTCAGCAAATGCGGTGACATCAACAAGATTGTTTCGCTTGTTGTTCGCGTGTCATTTAGTCCATCATCGTTGAACAGATGTTGATGATGCTTGTTTATCAAGCTCCATCCATAGTCATTGATTGGCTACAGGTTTGCGTGCTGCGGTGCGTCGACCGTTACGCTTTCGGTTGGTGATTCGGGACTCAATACCGTTCTTTACGTATTGACTATCGGTGATAAGTTTGGCTGATGTAATTCATTGTTGATTGCACCACTGGAGAGCTGAGATAGCTCACATGAGTTCCATCTGATTATTGGTGACATTGACGTAAGCATCTGATAGGAGTTTTATTTGATGTCACTGCTCATCGAGGATGACTGCAGCTCGTCAGCCATATCATGGATTGCCGATACAAGATCAGTCGGTGTAGATAGTTATCATTAGAGTTCTAAAGTTTGTAAGATTAGTTTTATAATGATGATGTTCTTGATTGAAAGTAAGAAAAGTCTATTTTGTATTTTGTTCTTTATTATTCACTGTTCATTCTTTATTATTATTGTCTCCCTTTATCACATACTCAGTTACCTCGCTGATGTTCTCTTTGATCTGGATGATGTTGTCCTTGATAGCGGCAAATTGATCGTGAGAGTTGCGTAGGCGCTGAGCGACATGCTTGAGTTCCTTGTTGAATACGAATACTCGTGCAACGGCTTCTGTTCCGATGAATATCATAAACCCGATGACTAGCATCCACCATGTGCCCATAATACTGGGGAACAATACTCCGATGATGAAACTAGGTATGAAGGTAGCACCAGCTCGAATCAGTGTAGATAAGACGGAGTTAAGTCAGAATCTGACAATATTCATACGGCCGATACCGGCCAACATTGGGAGGAATGATCTAATATGGAGAAATTTACCAATATAGAATACTTTGTCACCGTATTTTTCCATTGCCGCTTGGGCGCTATAGAGGTGCTTCTTCTTGAAATATCGTGTGTCAGGTCTGGTGTAGAATGCGCTACCTACTTTGCTGGACCAATAATATCATAGTAGATCACCGATAACTGTAGCGATAACTGCAAAACTGAACATGAAGATGGCTGACCACCATCTATGATTGGCTCATAAGATGAGTCATGATGTATATAGTAGTAAGTCTGCTGGTATGAGAAACCCCAAAAATGTCCCCATCTCGAGAATCAGTCAGATTGATATAATAATAATGGCAACAATAGTGGGTCGTACACCACCAGATGAGATGTTATCGTAAAATTGCTCTTGAATTTGATTCTCCTGAGCAGATGCTGTGGTGGTGATAGTTTGATTTTTCGTTACTTCCATTATTTTTTATTATATTACTCTTGCATGATCGATGCAAGTTTTGGGTAATATTATATAAGATTTGATGCAATTTTTTGTGTTCAAAGTAGATCTACAATTGACACAATATTATATTAATAATATAGTTAATTTTGCTCAAAAAATTTGATTTGAGTAATGTGAGATAGGGTCTAGTTGATGCTTATCTGATAAGGATTTTTTTTGGTGACGTTTCTCTTGATTTCAATCGATTCATCTTTATATGGTATCAGTATATCAACACATGATGTTGTGTCGATTTGTTAAGTTAATACTATATATTGTGTTTCATTTTATTCTATAAGTTGTTATATTATGGCTATCGTAGGTAAGAAAAAGGTTACAGATGGGATCAAATTGGATGGTAGTACTGGTGTGTTTCATAAACTATATGTGGATCAAAAGAGGGCTATTTGGTTCCCAGAGGAACTCAATGTACATCAAGATGCAGTCGACTGGGGTAATATGACTGATAAAGAAAGATCACTTTTCACTAATCTTGTGGGATATTTTATTACATCAGAATTATTAGTACAAAATATTATAGGAGAGTCTTTTTTCCCTTATATTATGAATCCAAGAGCCAAGATGGCGATGACAGTACAGATGTTTATGGAAGATATTCATTCTGACTTCTTTGAGATGATTCTTAATACGTTTAATATGGATAGAGATACTGTCTATGGACTCACAACTACTAATCCACTTTTATACAAAAAGCAACAGTGGGTAGCAAGAGCGGCTGACAAGATTAGTGTGTGAGGTGGATGAGTGGATCCTGATACGATCGAAGGTAAGAAAGCAATCCTACATGCAATCCTTATGAGTAACATTATCCAAGAAGGAATATTCTTCTACTCAGCGTTTGCCTTGTTTCTTGCGGTACGTGAGACGGGTAAGATGAAGAACGTATGTAATGGTATCGATCTTGTGCTCATTGACGAGTCAATGCATTTGAAGCTTGGTATTGAGATGATTCTCACACTTCTTGAGGAAAACCCAGAAATCTGACAAGATGCGGAGTTTGTGGCACACATCAGATCTACTATTGTGGACTGTACTGAGTTGGAGCTTGAGTTTGTACAGAGTCAGTTTGGTAATGGTACAATTTATGACCTCAGTTATGCAGAGATGGAGCAGTATATCAAGTATGTGACTGATCGTAGACTCGAAGAACTTGGATTTGCACCACATTATCTGATTCAGGCTAATCCCCTAAAATTCCTCCAAAAGCAAGACTTGATGACACTTCAGAACTTCTTTGAAGTAACTCCTAATCAATATACAAATTTTTAGTTAGTATTATTTATTCATTAACTTAGTAAATTGATGAACCATATTGATTATCCAGTGTTACCTAGTGGTTCCTTTAGTCTCATTGTTGTTTCTGATAGGTGAAGTAATCCTGTTGTTAAAACTGCAATAGAAGATATATGTACTAATTTTCATAGTCTTTCTTCTGAAGAACAGGAGCTTTTGATACGTGGTAATATAGATGATGAGCAATGACTTTCAGATTGTGTAACCTTTACGCAAGCACCCGCATTTCGCTCAGCCATTCTTACTGAAGAAGAATTAGATAATTTGTATTCCAGTGATCCTTTTGAGCCTTTTCGAAAGAAATAAAACTTAATTTATATTTTTTTATCTGTCATATGTCCAAATTTGTAATCCACCGTGACGGTCGTCAGGAGCAATTTACTACTGAGAAGATCATCGACGCTATCAAATATATTCTCGAATGAGCACAGATTGGTGATCCGTTTGTAGCGATGTTTAAGATTATCAAGAATTTTGAACTTAAGTTGCCTGATCAGGTGACAACATCTGAGATTGATCAGCTGCTGCTTAAGTCGATTGAGTCATTAATCTCCGAAGATCCTGACTATGATGTGATCGCCACCAGACAGCTCATCAAAATTACTAATAAGATAGTAGATAAGCAAGTCTCATCGTTTAGTGAATATATCCGTCGTGGTGTCGAATTGGATATTTTGGATGCGAGATTGTTGGATTTTGATCTTGGGACACTCGAGCTCAGTATTAATACTGACTACGACAATAACTTCAACTACTTTGGTCTATCAACATTGCGTAATAAATATCTTATCAGGGATTATGATCAAAATTTGATTGAAAAACCACAATGGTTGTTTATGAGAGTCGCAATGGGATTGTCACTGATTGAGTCAGATAAGGAAGCCTTTGCACTACAGTTGTACAACAAATTTGCACAGCTCAAGTATACTCATGCCACTCCAACATTGTTCCACTCAGGTACCAAGGTGCCACAGCTGAGTAGTTGTTTCATCAATGTGGTAGAGGACAATATGGAGCATATTATGGACAAGGCGAAAGAATGTGCACTGCTTGCAAAATATGCAGGTGGTATCGGTATGTCAGTGACCAAGCTCAGAGCTACAGGATCACATATCAAGGGTATTAATGGACAATCATCAGGTCCTATACCATTTATCAAGATCTACGATTCACTGGTAGGTGGTATCATGCAAGGTGGTAAGCGTAGAGCTAATATTGCGATGTATATGGAGCCACGGCACTACAACTTCCACGACTTCCTTGACCTCAAAGAGACCAATGGTCACGAACACCTCAGAGCGAGAAATATCAATACTGCGGTGTGGGTGCCAGATGAGTTTATGAAGAGAGTGCTGGCTGACGATGTGTGGTATATGCTTGATCCCAATGAGTGTAAGGAGTTGACTGAAAGCTGGGGAGAGGAGTGGGAAGCACACTATCGCCGTTATATTCAGCTTGCTGATGAAGGTAAACTCAAGCTTGTCAAGAAAATCCAAGCACAAGAACTCTATAGACAGATCTTGATCCAAATGGCCAAGACTGGTAACTACTGGATCAACTTCAAAGATACAGCTAACCGTGTATCACAATCACCAAACTACGGTCTGATCCACTCATCAAATCTATGTACAGAGATTTTTATCCCAAACCGCGGAGATAGTACTGCAACTTGTACATTAGCGAGTATCAACTTGGGTAGATTTGTCCAGATCAAGCATAGTGATAATCCAAAAATGATGTCATACGAAGAGAAGCTTGGGTTAATTGATACGGCTGACCTGATAGCAACAATCAAGCTTGCGACTCGTGCACTCGATAATGTAGTAGATATCAACTACTATCCATCACAAGAAGCAAAGAAGAACTCGATGGATCTCAGACCACTCGGGCTAGGAGTATCATGATTTGGAGACTTGCTGATCCAGCTCAACATCTCGTATGACTCACCAGAATGTGTCAGAATTAGTACATATTTATCCAAACTGATGTATGATACTGCACTCGAGACTTCCGAAGGATTGGCTGTGGAGAGAGGTGCATTTGCAGATTATCAGGAGAACCCTAGTCACTATAGCTACAAGGCTCGTCGTAACTCATTGCTCTTGGCTCTGATGCCTACAGCAACTACCAGTAACATCGTAGGAGCATCAAGCTGTATCGAGCCATACTTCTCAAATGTCTATACCCGTGAGATTATCTCTGGTAAGTTCACCGTAGTCAATACTCACTTGGTCAATCAACTCAAAAAAGCTGGTATGTGGAACGAAGATATCAAAGGACAGATCATCGCTCATGGCGGAAGTGTACAGAATATCGAAGATCTCAAAGATGTAATCGATAGACCAGTATTTAAGACTGTATATGAGTCATCACCACTTGCTCAAGTAGACGTAGGTGCTGCATGGCAGAAGCACGTGGATCAAGGTATCTCACGTAATATCTACGGAGCTGCAAACTGGAGAGATAAGCTGTTTGATGTATATATGTATGCATGGCAGCAGTGACTCAAGGGTACCTACTACTGCTTCATCGAGAAGGATATCCAAGGTGAAAAATACACTCAAACAGTAAACAAACGTGGAGTTAGAGCAGGGTTCTGATCTACGATCCAGATGGATACCGATGCAGCACAAAAAGTCACTGATGATAAAGCAGCCGCAACACAAGAAGCTCCAGCAAGATGATTCGGAGCGCCAGTGAGTAGAGGATTTGGTTCTGCTACAACTACCGATTCTCCCTTGACAAAGGGAGGTGCCGAAGGCGGAGGGATTTGAGAAGAAGTCATGGTACAATGACTAACTAAAACACAGATTGAAGCAAAACTAATCGCAGAAAAATGACAAGAATATGTCGATAAGCTTAAAAAAGGAGAACTGTATGACTGATGTCCTACCAACCCATTTGAAGCTGTGATGTGTGAAGCTTGTCAGTAAATCATAAAATAATATATCAATCTTACTTATTCTACACGAGATCGAGATGAACTATCAAATCAAAAAACAATAAAAAGTTTCAGATGACATACTATTCAAAAAAGATCTCGTGAGATGTATTTCTCAGGGATCTTTTTACTTTAAATACTAAAATATAACTTATGAAACTGAAAATACCGACTTATGGCTAGATATAGAAAAAAATCTCACAACTTTTGCAAGACCATATCTATATATAGCCGTCCAAAAAATTATGAGATTTAGTGTTTTGAATATAATTCAAATTGGTTTCGAGGCCAGATTGGAAATATAATAAAGACACGAGGTTTTGCAAATTTTTTACAGACTTTTTATGGTCTTTTTAATATTTAATTATCTCTATAAAATGAATACGATCCTAATATCTTATGACCTTTGAGGTCCTGAAAATTCTGCTAGTTATAAAGCATTAATTGATAGAATAGAATTATTTCCTGATTGGTGCAAGCCTCTTGAATCATTTTGGTTAGTAAAGACTTCACTGTCTCATGAATCAGTAAAAGATGCATTAAAACCGTTACTGGATAAAAACGATAAGCTAGTTACGATTAATATTACCGGAGATGCTACAGCTTGTAGTGGGCTTGGTGAGAAAGTATCAAAACGAATAATTGATAATATATAAAATCATTTATAATCAGTTGTTAGTTAAAAGATGCATGAAAGTGTATCTTTTTAAAAATCACTTGAAATTTATTATTAAATTGTTTACATAGTTTTGTTTATATATACAACATATTCATATGTCTATTGAAAATTGAGACTCTTTAAGACAAAAATTTGTTAACCATAAATTTTTTGAAAAAGAGACTATAATAAACTCTCAAGAATTTGCGTCGATATGGCACTATCGACAGACTTTAATGATGACTCAGTTACTACAGGCTTTTACTTTATGTGCTTGAGAGCAATCAAAAGCACTAAAAGCAAGACTTAAAGGAGACTTAAAAGAGGGAGTTGAGTGATGTGCTCAAGAGCTATTTGAAACTTTTGCAAGTATTATTCGTGAAGAAACTTGATGAGAGTCTATTGTCTGAGAAAGTCCATCAAAAATGGCTCATACAGAACTACTTGAACATATGTATCAAACAATGTGAATTAATACTAAAGAAATTCAAAAGACATACAATCCGTTAAACTATGAGGCTACTAATAAATGGATTGATTATATTTATCAGAATCAGTATCACTTAATACACCATATCGCCTGGATGGAAGTCTTTGAAAATATAGCAAAACCACTTTTTGATAAAATGTATGATATTTTTAGTGAATATGAATGAGATAGGAGATTTCTTACGTTTCATCAAGCGATTGAGTGATCACATGGCGAAAAGAATGATGATATGACTGATTTATATTTAAAAATATATCCTGAGTCTAAAGAAGAATTATCGATCCTTATAGATATATATAGTCAACTATGGTCTGCCGTCTTAGATGAATTTGCTAGTATGAAGTGAAAATAAGTAATTAAGATACACGAAAGTGTGTCTTTTTGTTTTAATTAAATTCCACTTGAAAATTCTGATACTTTGGATATATATGTGATACTCTATCGTGAGATAGTAGTACTACATGGATGTCAGCCAAGTTAGGAATAGATGATTCTTTGCGGAATTAGCTCAATTGGCTAGAGCATATCCTTGCCATGGATAAGGTTGCGCGTTCGAGTCGCGTATTCCGCTCCAAAAAATCGTTGTATCTTCGGATGTAACGATTTTTTTCTCGCAATAGATCATGTGATGTGTATTATCTAGGTACTATGAAACTTCTCACTACCATTGATCAAGTACAAACACTACTAGATAGTCAGTCAGACTTTATCATTTACAAACATTCAAGCACCTGCAATATTAGCGATAAGGCATGTCAAAATGTCTATCAGATCGTCAATGAGCTCAAACTTGAAGACATATATCATCTGGATGTGCACCAAACCGGAGATCTTAAGTATGCGATAGCTGACTTGATCTGAGTACGTCATGAGTCACCTCAGGTACTGATCTTTCGTGGAGGGAAACTGGTCGCTCATGCATCACATCTCACGATCACGCTATGACGGTTTCGTCAACATCTGCTGGGGTGGAATGATACGAGAATTAGATAGACTCTTGAAATGTATAAAGATATAATTATAGTATTTGGTATATTTTTTATATCATATATTTCAATCCCATGAAGACAACAATGATGCTATGAGCAGTGATGATGATAGCTATGCTAGCATGATGTACTCATCAACCAGATACAAATCTTACGGATGGTCAGTTTGAGCATCAACATGCGGTGGATATGGCTAGCAAAGATGCTCAAGAACAGTCATGATCCAAGGTAGGTACGGTAGAACTTCTTGCTCCAACTAACGCACAGCAGATCACTACTGGTTCTGTAGAGTATACAACTTGAGTACAGTGATATCTGGCACAGCCAGTTAATGCTCCAGATGCTCCAGGAGTAGTGATCATCCATGAACGACGGTGACTCAATGATAATATCAAACAGATGGCAGAAGTCCTAGCGATGAATGGCTATAAAGTACTTGCAGTAGATCTATATAATGGACAAGTAGCAGTCGATATGGATCAAGCTAAGACATTATCTTCGTCACTGGATCAAGAAGCATCTACTCGTAACTTATTGGCAGCGGAGCAGTATCTGAGGTCACTCAATAGTACTAAGGTAGCGTCACTATGATGGTGTCTTTGAGGTAAACAATCATTAGAATTAAGTGCGGCGTCTGAATCATTGGATGCGACGATAGTATATTATGGTAGACTTCCTACGTCAACTGGTCAAATCGCTACGATCAACCGTCCATTACTTGGTATCTTTGCAGAGCTTGATAATGGGATTCCACCTGCATCAGTCAATGCATTTGAACAAGTGCTTGGTAGTCAGTGAGCATCTTGATATGATATCACGATCTACTCTGGCGTTAATCATGCATTTGCTAATCCTACTGGTCAAGCATTTGCCAAGGAAGCAACACTCGATGCATGGCGCAAAACTCTTGAGTTTTTGAAGACTAATTTAGGCTCATAACATAATAATAATTTTGCAATAATTACTATTAGTGGATTATCAAAAACATTTCACTACTTTTTGGTGGAGTTTTTTTTATCGAATGTATATTGATATCATGAAAGCGCAGCGAATCCTTTATGATCAATTAGGTGCTCATTACTGTTATCACGATGTTGACCAGTATGTGTTTTTGCATAGTACTAAAGCACCATGATCACCATATGGACCACTATCCCTCAATCCTCACTCACAGCAGATCGAATATGATGCGAGTCAGATTTTGATCGGTGAGCTCGAACACTGACCTAAGTCAGCGACTCGGCACTCGGTATCATCATATTTGCTAGGCCTTCGTCAGTATTGTCAGGACTATGATGTGAGTGTGATTATTGTGATGACGCCTAGTGAGCCCAGTCTCCTCAATCATATTTTATCACTACAAGATAAACTCAGTGAATATGGTATTATAATTGAGCTGAGGCCTAATACTCAATTTCTGGTGGATCATGATGAGTTTCTGATTCAATTTGAGAAGCCACCGGTGATGGAGGTATTTTATCGTTGGATGAGGCGTAAATTTGATGTATTGATGGATGTAGATCAGCCACTATGAGGCAAGCGAAACTATGATGCAGATAATAGATCTTTTGATAAGCATTTTACTGAACAGTGACAAGAGATCGTGTATCCTACGAGTCGCATTCAGGCACTAGCACTACTTGATGCATTTATTGCGAACAAACTGGATCGTTTTGGAGAGTTGGAAGATGCGATGTATCAGTACAATGATACGGTCTATCACTCACTGTTGAGTACGAGTATCAACTTTGGTCTTCTGACGCCACGAGAGGTGATCCAAGCAGTCGAACAGTCAGACACTGCAATTAATAATAAAGAATGATTTATCCGTCAGATATTGGGCTGGAGAGAGTATATGTATCATCGATTTTGGTACTATAAAGATACTATCTATACCCAAAACGCTCTCAATCATACGCTATCTTTGCCTAAGCGATTTTGGTGGCCAGAAGATAGCCCACTACAGATGAACTGTATTAATCATGTTCTCAAAGTAGTCAAAAATACGGCATATTCTCATCATATCACCAGACTCATGATTATCGGTAATTTCACGCTACTGATGTGATATAATCCTCATGATGTCAATAAGCGATTTTGGGAGATGTATGCTGACGCATTCGAGTGGGTTGTGACGCCCAATGTCTTAGGTATGTCGCAGTTTGCAGATGGAGGGAATCTGGCTACTAAACCATATATCTCATCGGCAAACTATATCCACAAGATGTCAGACTATTGTGATACTTGTTATTATGATCCTAAAGTCAAAGAGTGACCGAGGGCTTGTCCGATGAATTACCTGTACTGGAATTTTATCGATCAGCATCGTGACTTGTTCAAACGCCAGCCATATATTGTGAGTAATCTAAGTAAGATGAATATTGAACAGATTAAACAACAGGCTCAAGAATTTATTGATACTATTTCATAATATCTTCCCTAATTATTACTTATCAATCATGAGTCCAGCAAATATTATCATAGTCTATGATGGAGACTGCATGATGTGTCGTCAGTTTCGTGCCTTTGTAGAATTGGAAAAGAAGACAACATTGACTCGATATGATATGCATATCAGTTCTGAGATAGTAGACATCTATCGTAGTAGAGGATACGATATTGATCAGGGTATGATTATTGATATTGATGGTGTTATATATCACGGCGCTATGGCTTTGACAATACTTGAGACACTAGTTGCTGTGCCATATTGGTGGCAGAGAGTATTGCTATCTGGTGTCCGCAGTCCATGGATTGCTAAGATGATCTATCCTGTGTTACTACTCATAAGAGCAGTATTTAAGAGTATTTATTAATATTTGATAAATGCCCAAACAACTCACCAAATCCAATCTCCCTACCAAAATCTGCCAGCACTGTCAGCGTCCTTTTGCTCGACGCAAAAAACGAGCACGCTGTCGAGATGAGGTCAAGTACTGTAGTGAGAGATGTAAAAAGCAATATACTATTTCACTATAATTACTCATATTATTCTTCTATCATGAGTTATCCCCGAACCTATCATCCCCACGCACTATCCAACGCTGACGAGTTATTTCAGTATTTTTCATACCATTTGGATCGAAAAGAATATCCGATACGCATGTTTGGTAAGGATTTACTGCAGCCTAGACTGGTGAGTTTTTATGCTGATGAGTGACTATACTACCACTATAGTCAGACGACTCTCATCTGATCATGATGGGATGATAAGTTATGACAGCTATGTCACGAGATCAATGATAGTCATCAGCTTGCATGCAACAGTGTTTTGTGTAATCTGTATCGCGACGGCCAAGACAGCATGTGACGACATAGCGATGATGAAGATGAGCTAGGATCTGACCCAGTGATTGTATCTGTGACACTGTGAGCGAGTAGAGCGTTTAAGCTTAGACATAAGACAACTCGTGAGATAGTGACACTTATGCTTGAGCATGGATCAATACTTGTCATGTGACCAGGCAGTCAAACACAGCGAGAACACTGTATTCCCAAGACGACTCGTCTACTATGACCTCGTATCAATTGTACCTTTAGAACAATTATATAGTAATATGTCCTACCGATATAGCAAAGAAAAAATTCAATGATTTGTGGATATTATTCGATACAAGGAAGTAGAGCTTTCTACTGCCAAAAGTAGCTGACCATGATGACAACATGTCAACAAAACAGAGACCAAAGTACAACTTACTTGGCCAGTTTTGGCGACCACTGCTGTCCCACAGCCTTACAAAGATCGTTTGATAGAAGCACAAAAACAATATATTACTGATGATGGAAATCTAAGAATTGATGCACAAGTGCATCGTATGCAAGATAGCAACAAAGAGCTCGTCCGCAAAAAACTCACAGCTATGATCTTCGCAGCGTTCAAACCGCCCAAACCGCCTCGTAAAATGACCACCCCTCCCAAGCACGCAGTTGATGCTCGTATTGCTGAGAAGAAGCGCAGATCCAAGACGAGAGCCAATAGAACTGTAGTAAGAGGGTAATATTTACATATAAATTTATTTATGAAAGCTAAACAACAGTGAATCCCCGAGAGGGGGGATAGAAATCTCTATTTTATTGTCACGACGATGGATGGTGTGCCTGTCTTGAATGCTCAGTGATCTATCATGCAACTACAAGATACTGCATCATGTAGATATCACGCCAAGACTCGTACCTTTGCTACCAAGACCAGACACCATAGTCGAGCACTGACTAAGGATCAATTTTTCCGTGCACAAAAAGAGCGACAGAATGACGGAGCAATCTTGATGCAGACACTGGGATGGAAGGGGGATTAAAAATAAATAATAAATAGATAACATTTCTTTATATATTATATTTATATTCATGGCCAATTATCAATCATCTACAAACCAATGACACTGTATCTTTTGTGAAATTATTAAAGGAAATATTCAAACTCCTGGTATCTTCTGGGAAGATGAACAATTTATGGCATTTTTGTCTACTCGACCAAGTGTTGAATGATTTACTGTTGTTGTGCCAAAGCAGCATTACGGTAGTGATGTACTTGCAATGCCTGATGGTATTTTGCAACAATTTATTATTGCAGCCAAAAAAGTATCAAATATATTGCTCAATCATTTTGAAGATGTAGGAAGGGTTGGATTGATCATGGAAGGAACATGAGTTGATCATGCTCACATTAAACTTATACCGATGCCTGGTACATGACATATGAAGCAGTGAGTACGAAAACAATATTTGAGTAATAGGGAGGACTATTTTGAACAATATCCATGATATATTATTTCTAGCGACTGACCCAAATGAGATCCAGAGAAACTCGGTGAGCTTGCTTCTCAGTTAAAGTCAGCTCTATAGAATAGCTTAAGTTAGTAGATATTTACTATTATGACTTAGTACTATGTTCCCAATCCTCACATATGATCAACTTATCGAGAAGATCAAAACCTTTGATGCGATCCAATACACTAAAACTCGCAACTATCTCAATGGGTGAGTCTCACAGTTATCACCATATATCACTCATGGTGTGATTACTATCGATGAAATAGTCAGACTGTCTCTTACTCGTTATACGGTAGATCAAGCTGAGATGTGGTACAAGGAGCTGCTCTGGAGAGAGTATTTTGTCCAGGTGCATTGGTGGAAGTGAGATGCGATTTTTGTTGATATGGAAGAAGATAAAACTGGTATTGCCAAGTACGATCTGTTGCCTGAGCAGGTAGTAAGTAAGACATTTGCTTCTGGTTGGGTAAATCAGACCATCCTACAGCTTGAGACGACGTGATATCTGCATAACCATCAGCGTATGTGGCTCGCTTCATATATGACTCATCGACAAAAGTTGTATCGGAAAAAATGTGCAGACTGGACCTATTATCACTTCATTGATGGAGAACTAGGATCTAACCATCTGAGCTGGCAGTGGGTACAGTCTACATTTTCTCATAAGCCATATTTTATGAATGAGGAAAATTTGACTCGTTATGCTAAGTTTAGTGATAGTATATATCGTGGTGAGTATGACGATATTGAGCGTATAATCTTTGATCCTCGTAGAGGTAGTGATATGCGAAATAGTCCTGATGTGCATCATATACTAGTCACAGATTTGACTTCAATACCACATGCACAGTCTAACTACGATTGATATACGATTCTTACTCCTCGAGATCTTCATTCATCCAAAATCACTGACCCTGATCAGACAGTATGTATCTTGGATACTCAGTTTCTCGCTCGTCATCCATGGAGTCCCAAGAGGATTCACTTTGTGCAGGAGTATTGTGCGCTATATGGTATCCAGTTTGCGCAAGGTAGGATTGATCAGATTGTGTCTCAATCTCGTGATATTACCATCTATGAGACACAAAATCCATACTATAGGCAAGCGTATGAAAAGGCATCTGATAGAGATGATGTCACCTATCAGCTACATCAACGATGTAGTCCCGCAATATGCCAATGATATAACAAGAAATTTTTTCCATTCTGGGAAAAGACGAAGATTCACCTTTACTCATTACAACATCAATGATGAAATTAGCAGTATTATGATGATCTGGTCGTATGTGACAGCAGATTATCCAACAAGCTCTCAGTCGTGGATGGGACGTAATCACACTTGCGAGAAACCCCGATAAAGTCAGTATTATTGATCTTCATTTACAAATAGTACAGTGAGATGCTACTAATATTGATGATATTACTAAGGTAATTATTGACTGTGATATAATCATCCATGCTGTTTCTGTACCGCTTCGTCATCGTAAACCCACCCACCTGTATTCTCAAGTCACTCAAGCAGTCATATGAGCTCGACCAGCTACCTCGGCTCCTCAGCAGTATATTGTGATGAGTAGTACTGGTACTTGACATGGTCGCACCGACCTACCTCGATATATGAGGTGTTGATATGAGCTGATGCTGTGAGATGTAGCAGATGATAAGGAGATGGAGGAGAAGCTTCTTGAGTCTTCTAGTCTTCCATGGGTAATAGTCAAAGCTGTGATTCTTAATAATAGTTCTACATCTGACTATCGTATGATGGATTTTGCTGATTATCGTCCATGATTACAGACGGTGTCAAGAAGTGCTGTAGCTATGGCGATTTGCGATATAGTGAATCAAAAGTTATGAAATAATAGTACTATAGTAGTTTACTAATTTTTGAATTTGTTATCATAATCACTATAGTATAGTTCATGTGATTAGCGGCTTCATATTTGTTATTTTTTACAAAATTTCTCAATCAACCTAAGATCAATGCTTCCATTATGCCTAGTTCTCCAATACTAGCACAAGCAATGATTGATGGGATTGATTTTTCTTGTATCAATACAATTGTGGAATTCGGACCTGGTACGGGATCATTTACTAAACTTCTTATCCAAAAAGCACAACCAGATACTCAGATTATCTGTATCGAATATGATCAAGAATATGCTCAATTACTCAGTACATCATATGGAGATAGGATTATTGTAGAGCATGCAGATGTACATGATATGCAGTCGATTCTGGATCGTTATCAAATTACGAGACCAGACCTTATTATTTCAGGATTACCTGGAAATATCTATCAAGATTCCCTTTTACAATTACTGCATCAGTATATCATCGATGGTATGGTATTTAGGTGATTTTCATATGCTCCGCATGATTCACGTACTGCATATCAGTGATTACCATTTGTTCATAAGCGCTTTATCTTACTTAATCTTCCCCCAGCTTTTGTATTTGGGTCAAACTAGAGAGTAACTTTATTTATTGTATCATGGTAATGGAAAAGATTGTAACATTATTATTGAAACAAATATTTTACCACAGAATATTAATTATGATTTGACGAATTATAATGTTGGTAATACTGTGAGTGTGTTTTATTTTGTATCAACAACAAGTAATTCATGGGTTTTATTTGCTCTTTACGGCATTACCACTGTTATGATATACCTGTTATTTTATATTTGTTTCGTTGAGGTGATTAACTTTTATCCCGCTTACTACGATACTACTTGCAGTTGCTCCATTTACCAATCATCGATTATTATGGATTTTGACGATGGCGGGTACTCTAATTACGTCTTATCTGATTTATTACTTCTCACAGGCATTACAACTTGATGATTATTTTGAGCGTACTCATAAGCGCTCCATCGCTATGATTCGTAAGTGGTTAGTACAATATGAGTTACCAGTGATTATTATGCGGAGTATGTTACCATTTACGCCTACTGATCTGATTTGTTATATTGCAGGTACTCTCAATATTAATATCCGTAAGATGCTTTTGGGTGTTTTTATAGGCGAATGACTAGTATGTATTGCGTATATATGGTGAATACAATCTATTTTTTCCTACTTTATCTGATAATCTGATTGGATTCTCTTGTTAAAACCTTATAAATTTTTTAGGTAGTAATGAATACTTACGAGGCTAAACTTTTTAACTTTATAGACTTACTGATGCACGCAACACTCCACACATCCAAATGACCTATTCGTCTTGAACTTCATGTCGGACAGACTCCTTATACAGTAGCAAATTTTGTGACTCTTGCTCGTAATGGGTTCTATGATGGACTTAAGTTTCACCGTGTTATTGAGGATTTTATGATCCAGTGAGGTTGCCCTCAGAGTAATGGTACTGGTGGACCTGGATATCAGTTTGGTGATGAATTTCATCCACAGCTTAGACACTCTGGACCTGGGATCCTCAGTATGGCTAATTCATGACCCAGCTCAAATGGTTCACAATTTTTTATTACACATGTAGCTACAGATTGGCTAGATGGTAAACATACAGTATTTGGTCGTATTATTGATGAGTCTGATTTAGAGGTAGTCAATACGATTCGTCAGTGAGATCTTATTGATCGTGTTGAGATTCATGCGGTTGAGCTTCCTGAAGAAGTGGCAGAGTTTGTTGCTGCGATTAACCAATCATTTAGTAAATAGTATTATATTATAACATTAGGTCTAAATTGGTTAAATTGATATGATTAAATTTTTTTAAAAGTCTTAGAGACTGAAATTGATTTATATAGATAACTCTTGTAAATCATTTTTTTATTTTTTATAGTAAATAAGCTATAAGGTACAAAACTAAAATAAAATGAAGATCATATCGGGCTTGGAAAATGTTCGCATTATTGGATTGCACGATTCTTCGAGTGAACCGCAAGAAGCTATACATAATACCTTCGAAGGTATCGAATATTTGACCAAATATACTGATGACTATGGGTTAGCCATACAATCTGGAATTAAAACGATGCCAGTATGCATACCTTGGCATCGTATTGAAACTTATATATGGTTGTTACGAGTGGGCATGGACCGATAGGTATATGAAGCATTTACTGGACCAAGATATTGAGCCAATTTTGGATCCGCTTCATCATACTTCATGGCCAGTATGGCTTAGTGATGGCTTTAAAGATAAGCGATTCGTTCCATCTTATCTCGCTTTTTTTAGAGCTCTCGTGGAGCGATATCCGCAAGTGACAAAATATACCATAGTTCATGAGCCTTATGTTACGGCTTTATTCTGTGGTCAGATTGCACTATGGAGTCCATTCAGTGCTGATGAGAAAGTATTTATTACAATGCTGGGTAATCTTGCTCAAGTGATAACAATTCTTAGTAATGAGTTGGCTCATATGGATAAAAATCACTGGTATATTGATTCTTGCGAAGAGAGTACAGCGCTGGATGCCGAGTCAGAAGACCTGGTTAAAGGATATAATAACAAGCGATTTCTGCTCCTTGATTTGGTACTAGGTAAGGTTGATACTAATCACCCCTTATATTATATATATCGTGATAATGATATTGATCCTGAACAATTTGTGAGGAATCCTGCGATTATTCATTGTCTTGGTCTGGATTATTATAATCATTCAGAGTTAAATTATGCAATGAGTCAACGTTGTACTCTGATTCAAGTTAAAGGGTTTGCAGAGGTTGCTTATACTTATGCAATGCGATATCGCTTACCAATCATGTTGGGTGAAACCAATATTTACGGTCATTATATGGGATCGTATCAGTTGTTAGAATGTATTAGACTTGAGGAGAGCTTCTTAAGTCTCATTATATTCCAATGTATGGTATGTGTTGGTTTCTGTTTATTGACTGTACTGACTGGTTTTCATTGCAGTTACAGTATAGGCGAGAGATTAATCATCAAGAGGTTATTTCATTACGTGATGATTTTACACGAGATTGTGATAATCTTTTTAGTAACATTGTGATGCAAGTTACAAAAGGTCTACTTGGTCCATTTGATATTCCTTGTTATCGATTTCGCGATCACTGGGCTGTTGATCTGCAAGCGTATATCATAGGTCCAATGAGAGACTGGAGCTGGCAAGATTAGAATTGGATAGTTAAAAATAAAAAATAAAAGCGATCGGTTTCTTGATCGCTTTTTCATTTAGCTAAATTGAGATTTTTTCCAGTTAGGATCAGGCAAGAACTGCTGAGTGGCTCAGTTCCATCTCAGTTCAACATCTCTTGCTTCGCCAGATCTATTTTTCTTGATAAGGACATCAGCAGTACCTGGACGATCAGTATCAGGATCATAGTATTCATCTCTATATAAGAACATCACCAAGTCAGCATCTTGTTCGATCGATCATGAATCTCTCAGGTCTGATAAACCAGGTCTTTTATCTGGCCTTGACTCTACTGCACGAGATAGCTGTGAGAGTGCAATAATGGGTACTTTAAGTTCTTTAGCAAGTTCTTTGAGGGCTCTGGAGATTTCAGAGATCTCTTGGACTCTGTTGCCTGCATATCTCATATTACCTGGGTTGATGAGCTGTAGGTAATCAATTACTACCATATCTAGTTGTCAGTGTTCGATCACGAGACGACGAAGCTTAGATTTTAACATAGATATAGTCAGACCACCAAAATCATCAATATACATTTTGGTTTCTGACAGTAAGCTTGTTGCACTACCTAATTGTGCAAAATCATTCATATCAAGTGTTCCCTTGGTGATCTTGGATAGTGGCACTTGAGATACCGATGATATCACTCTATCCACGATTTGCTGACTTGTCATCTCAAGTGAAAAGATGGCAACAGATTTTTTGCCATATTTGGCTGCATTGAGCATGATATTGAGAGCAAATGCAGTCTTACCCATGGCAGGTCTCGCTGCAAGAATAATGAGTTCCCCAGGCTTAAAGCCACTTGTCACGTCATCCAGACTTGGATAGTGAGACATGACTTTATGCTCATCAATTTTGCTTGGATCATCAATGATATCCATATATTCTTGGACTCTCAGAGCGAGCAACTTGGAGATATGCATGAGTGAGTCGCCAATCTGGTACTGAGTCAGCTCAAAGATTCTTTTTTCAATCTTATCAATGATAGATTGTACATCTTCCTGACTATACACATCCCCGATAATATTCTGACTAGTTTTGAGGATTCATCTGAGGATAGATTTTTCTTTAACAATAGTACAGTACTCATAACATACTGATGTAGTGAGTAGATATACTGATAGTTCGAGGAGATACTCTTGTCCACCAACGAGATCTAGTTGTCACATTTTGGAGAGTTGATCACTGAGTGTCACGATATCAATTGTTCTACGTTTGATCCATAGTTCTTGTATTGCTTCCATAATGATTTGATGTTCTTTTTGATAGAAATCTACATGAGTGAGAGCAGCACCATCCAAGATATACATATTATCATTATCAAGCAGGACACAACACAGGACTCATTTTTCTGCTTCGATATGGTGTGGAGGGAGCTGAAGGTCGGAGATATTCATTAGTGGAAGAGTTTAGGAGTTAGGAGATAAGGATGTATGGAAATCCATCCGATAAGAAATTTATGTAGGATCAATAGCTCTTCTTGACCGATAATAATATGATGAATATAGTTATACAACAGCCTATTTCCAGCCTAAGATTCCTCATTGTTTCCACATATTTGACAAGTAGTATATACTAGAGTATGATCGTATGTATCTTGATTGTTATATTTTGATATATTATTATCAATAAGCATCTTATTAAAATATTTATAGAACAAGAACAGAAATAAGAAACCCAACTACAAATTGATAAAAATATTATTTCTATGGCCAGAGTACTGAATATTGCCTCTTGATCAATTAATACTGAGCTTAAATCAGTAATGAGAGTAGGAGTAGGTGATTCTATGTCTATTAGTGGAGATAATGGTAACTATTATTATATTGGAATAACTACATATATTAGAAATAAATTTTACTTATTTAGTTGAAATGGGGAAATAAGAATGACTCGAAAGTTTAGGAGTACTCACTACTTCAAAAGAACCCCAAGACGAGTTTTGTAAAAAAGTTAAAACTGATGATTCTAAAAAGAACCTTTCAGTAGTATATAAATTTGCTCTACGATGCCCATCGACCTGCGAAAAGATACAGCAAGTAATTATGAAATAATCATAATTTTTATCAAAAGAAGATCTTATTGAGATTAGTCCTAGCTGCGCTGAATCATTTATAGAAGATTAATTATTGCCACTTCACCACATAAGTCTCTTTACTGATTGATCTACAAGCTTTGGGTTTGAAGACTCTGATGTTATTAGCTCATCGAATATCTTTGCATTCTCTCACAAATTCCTCAAATCATGGTCCCATAAATATTTTGATTGCAAACTTGCCATCGGTCTTGAGGTAATTGCGGTAGATCCATAGCGTGTCTTCTAGGATTCCGATACACCTAAGAGCGTCAATATCCTTGAGTCCAGTAGTATTGGGAGCGAGATCTGACATAATCACATCTACCTTGCCGATCTTATTCTCCTCAAAGATTTTGGTTCATTGCTCGATATTTGTTGCATCACAGACATAAGTATGTACATTTTCCAGGTTTGGGACACTAGGTTTGAGATCAAGTCACACGATTTTAGCTTTACCTCAAGTGATACGATGTGCATATTGAATCCGACTCCCGGGGCTGCATCAGATATCGATGATTGATTTGGTATGATGATCAAAGATTTTATACTTCTCGTCAATTTCTTGTAGCTTAAAAGCACTTCTGGCGACATAGCCATATTTTTTTGCTTCGTGGAAATAGTAATCTTGAGGGTTAAATGAAATCTTAGACATGGGAGCCCGTTTAAATTTGTAAAAGATTGTGGAAAATTGTAATAATTTTTCACCGTTTTAAGCTACTTTTTTAGTCTTCTTACTTTTAATTTCTTTTATAATTCCTGCTGGCTCAGTATTTTTGACTTCCAGAAGTTGATGCATAATACCATTGATCAATTTACCCGTGGTGATGTCTTCATATGATTTTGCGAGTTCAACACATTCGTTTATGATGATACTAGCGGGAGTACTGATAATCTTATATTCAGTATATCCCATTAATAAAATTGCGCGACGAGTCAGACTCATTTCATCATACGAAAATTTATCAGTATATGGAGCTATGAGTGTGGCGATGAGTGGGTGATAGATTGTGTATCCAGCTGCAATCTGCATGACAAAGTCATGATCATAGTCGGTATACTGGCTATTGGTGTGTTGGGGGAGCTGGTGTTGTGCGATAAAGTCAATATCCTCTTGCATGGTGCTATCATCCATGGCTTTAATGGGCTGCGTAGGGCTATTGTCCTCAACCGCGAGTTCTTCATCGCTCATATCTAGCCATCATGTAAGTTCAGTAAGCTCTTCGTGAGATGGAGCCTGGTCGACTTTACGTATATCCTCCTCCAGTGGTTGTGCGATAATATCTTCATTGAACAATCTTGCATAGTAGTATAAGAATACTAGTTTTCTCGAGAGAATTCTGGATGAGGTGGCGGACATGAGTGCTACTAAATAGTAAAATACAATGATAGTATAATGAACTGAGCTTTCTTATCCATAGATTTCTTGTAAAATAAAACTCTGCATTATATGCAGAGTTTTATATTTTTATCAGAGAAGACGTAGATATTATGCGTCAATTACATTAGTTGAAGCTTTCTTAGTCTTAATAGTCAAGATCTGCTTACCAGCGTAGAATCCACATGATGGACATACTCTATGATTGAGTTTGATGGTGTTACAATTTTGGCAAGTAGACAATGATGCCTTCTTGATGATTTTCTTGATAGTAAGAGTCTGCCAAGTACTGTGTCTTGTGCGCTTTCTGGCTATGGAATGCTTCTTTTTTGGTTCTATCATTGGGAAGAGGAGTTAATAACTAATAACATAAATATTATGCTTGTGATACAGATACTGTAGTCTTGACATATCTACGACCATCAAATCTGAGACATCTTTTTCTACCAAAAACCACCACACCATCTACAGTAGCGTGAATCGTGTAATCTCTACCGACGTATGTATTAAGACCTGGTTCCATCTTGAGACCTTGTTGTCTTACGATGATATTACCTGCGATGACAGTTTGTCATCAGAATGCTTTGACGCCACGATACTTAGGATTGGAATCTCTTCCATTCTTGGTACTACCGGCAGCTTTGACGTGAGCCATATGTGTTTGTTGAAACTAAAAAGTGATACGCTAGTGTATAATGATTATACAATCAAATGCAATTGTAAATACAAAAAAAGTCAGACCCCTTGAATGATCTGACTTACTATAAATATATGCACTCTTTATTTTCAGGAGGTATCAAAGTTAGGTATTTGCTTTTGCTCTGTTATTATTCTCATTTATATTACGCTGTTACAAGCTTTTTTGATCTAAATCATGCTGCGCGAGCAGCAGCAGGAATCTTGGATTGTATTTTTTTTGTAGTGCTTGATTGAGTTACTTTGGTGGTAGTTTTTTTGCTTGCAGCTCTTGCAATTTTTGCAACTCATTTGATGGCTTTTTTGATTACTTTATTACTCTGAGAGTCTTTGTCTGCGTTTGCATCAGCTGTGATAGCGTCGATCATATTGATTGCATCTTGAAATTTCTTGCTTTCAGTGACTCTTTTGGTGTAGATAAGGCCGACACAGTATTTACTACATCCTTTAGCTTGATGTACTCATATTTTCTTCATAATTTTAGCAGTTGTACAATGTTCGCTATTGCTTTTGCTTTCTACGATGACAATCTCGTTGAGATCATGCTTGATACCACTTCTGACATCTTCAAATTGAAATCAAAAATCAATTGTTACTTTTTCTCCACTATCCTTGGCACATAGTGTAATTCTCTGATAGCGAGTAGCAAGTGATGCACTAAGTTCATAATGAGATGTTTCACCATTAAGTGATTCATAAATTCCTGTTACAAAACCAGCGGCTTCTTCGGTCATTTTGCCATGTTCAGTAGCAGGACATTTATATCTGAATTTACGAGTAACTTTATTAATTTTATGTTTATATTCAAAGAAACATAGATCTACACTGTCAGCATAATTTCTTGTTCTGACTTTGTTTCTCATTTCATCCCCACGCTCATGTTCGTAGAACAGATCACTGTTTTCAGTATCCATGTAGATGTTATCATACTGGAAGATTACTTTATCCTTGATTTGGAGGATGAGGAAGTTTTTCTTCAATTCTTGGATGAGTTCGTCTGCCTGAGCATAGTTGATTACGTACTTGGTATCTACTCTTTCCATAAGAGACATCGTACTATTGAGTTGATCAAGTGTAATACTGTCGAATCCATTGAGACTGTGAGCAAGAGTAGGTTTCATGTTGAGTATATAATAAGTAGACAAATAAATAGTATTAGTGAATTTTGCTGTTGGTTACTTTTTAAGCACATCACTATTATAGTATGTAAACTTATATAGTGCAAATTTTTTGAGTAATGTTTGTGTGATTTATTTGACTATTTACAAAATAGTAATTGAATAATGAAAAGGAAAAGATATATTAGATGTTAAGTTTTCTACTATTTTCTACTATTTTCTCATGAGTCATATTATCATCAAGTCCGCATCTCAAATACAAGCATTCCGTGAAAGCGGAGCATACTTGACTGAAATCTTAACAATATTACGTGATGCAGCTATACCATGAGTCAGCCTTCTTGAACTTGATCAGATCGCTGAGCTGTACTGTAAGGAGCGCAATATTAAGGCTGCATTTCGTGGTCATCAATGATTTCCCGCGCATGTATGTCTTTCATTGGATGATTGTCTTGTGCATGGGATTCCAGACCAGACTATCCTGAAGGATGGAGATTTCCTCAAGATTGATATGGGTATTAGTTATAAGGGGATGATATCTGATGCAGCAATATCAGTAGTGGTGGGATGAGATGATACAAATCTGCTTGCTGCTGACTTATCTCGTGTGACTAAAGAGGCTTTGGACATGGGTATCCAGCTTTTGTGACCATGAGTATCAGTATATGACTGGGGTAAACAGATTGAACAGTATATGAATAAACATGGATATAGTGTAATCCACTCACTATGTGGTCATGGAGTTGGTTGTAAGTTGCGAGAGCCTCCATTTATCTATAACTATGCTGACCAGGAGGGTAGGAAGTCTAAATTTCGTTCAGGTATGATTATTGCGCTGGAGCCGATCACTGCTGTTACAAGTACTGACTATCGTACCAAAGGCAAAAATACTCGAAATTTATATACTACTGATGGAGACCTGGGCTGTCAGTGGGAGTATAGTATTTTGATTACAGATACGGGATATGAGGTGCTTGCTGGTGTTCAGTAGTATAGTAAATCAACCGCATATCATTATATAGTGTCTCTTACTAACATATTATTTTTTTCATGGCCAAGAAACCCCTCAAACCAAAACTCACCTATACAATCCAAGCTACCAGCTGACACGCAAGAGCGTGAACCATCGAGCTCAATGGTGTTACTCTACAAACTCCAGTATTTATGCCAGTAGGCACTAAAGGCACGATCAAATGATTTCCTACTGATTGGCTTGATGCTCAGCATCTAGGAAGTCAGAATCCGATCAATCTTATCCTCAATAATACGTTTCATATGTATCTGAGGCCTGGTGATGCTCTTATCAAGGAGTTTGGATGATTACATCAGTTTCAACAATGGGATAGATTATTACTGACTGATAGTGGTGGTTTTCAGGTATTTTCGCTTGGATTATCCAAGAGTGGGAAGTCGTTGGTCAAGATAGCTGAAGAGTGAGTGTATTTTCGTAGTCCTTATGATGGGAGTAAGCATTTTTTTTCTCCGACGGGTACAGTAGATATTCAGTGTAATTTATGATCTGATATTATGATGGTACTAGATGTATGTGCTCCAACTGCCAATATTTCGAGACGTAAGGTAGAAACTTATATGAAACTTACTCATCAGTGGGCGGACCAGCAGTTTGAGTATTTTCTGAATAAATATGATGAGGTGAAAGGAGTATTGTTTCCGATTGTACAATGATGATTGGATCTTGAGTTGAGGACTCAATCAGCAGCGCATCTGAGTCAATGGGCTATCGATGGGATCGCGATTGGGGGATTAAGTGTGGGTGAGACCAGAGAAGAACTCAATATAGTTCTTGATCATCTGATCGGTAAACTACCAGATGATAAGCCTAGATATTTGATGTGAGTAGGTACTCCTGAGGATTTGATCAATGCGGTTGCAAGAGGGATCGATATGTTTGACTGCGTGATGCCGACACGCATCGCTCGTCATGGTACTGCGATGAGATTGGGTGGTAATATGAAGCTTAGTAATGCACAGTATCGTAATGATCAATGACCCTTGGTTGAGTGATGTGGTTGTATGACATGCACGCGCTATACAAGAGCATATTTGCACCATTTGGTCAAAGAGGGAGAAATCTTGTGAGGAATGTTATTATCGCTTCACAACATTGCATATCTTCATAATTTATGTGAGGAGATGAGATGACACATTGTGGCTGGAGACTTTGATCAGTGGGCCCAACAATCACTTGCACAATAAATTTGCAAAATAAGTCAGATCTGACTATAATCATAGTATGAAGTCTATAATCCGTATTAGTCTTGGAATGATAATGTGAGTAATGCTTATGGTTTTTGCTCATCAAGCGGTATATGCATGACCTATTAGTGGATTGGGCGATCCTGATATTACCAAAACGTTGACAAGTGATCCAAGTAAGGTGATTGATGACTCGAGTATTACAGGAAATCCGATTATTGCTGGTAGTAACACGGTGGTAGGTAAGAATCTTTGATTTAAGGGTAAGGTTGAATGACTATTTGATGTGGTGAATACAAGTTACGCATCAGTCCTTAGTGCTACTATGCAGAAGGTTCAAAATTTTACCAACTGGGCCTTGGGGTTGTTGGCTTTAATTTGTGTGATCTATCTTGTTTATCATGGAGTGATGATGCTTATTAAATTTGATGATGATAAAGCACAATCTGAGGCGTTATGATCAATTAAGACGGTTGCTTGGGTATTGGGTGGGATCTGACTGAGTTGGATGATTGTTACTTTTGCTTTTTATATTGTAAGTAAGTTTGCGTAAGTAATCTTTATAGCTTTACTATTTCTTCCTCGCCTGTGGCGAGGTTTTTAATTTTGTAGATTCACTGCTCTAATTCACCTGAACCGAGAATGATGCAGTGAGTAATTCATTTTTTGTCTGCATATTCAAATTGTTTACCGAGTTTAGTCGGAGTTGGATAGAGCTCACATATTTTTCACTGATTGATAAAATCAGAATACAATTTAATGATAGCATCCTTGGTATCTTCAAAATTAATGCACATATATGATGTGATAGATTTTCATGATACTTGGTTCGATTCGATAATGATCTCCATGAGTCTACTTAGACCTATGCTTCATCAAATGCCAGAGAAAACCTGTTTTGGGTCGATAAATTTGGTAAAATCTTCATATCATCCTCAACTACAAATTGATCATAGTGATTGTTGTCCTTCGATAAATGTCTCAAATACTATTCATGTATAATATCATAATCATCTTACGATTGAAAAATCGTATTTTACTACACATCATAATTGTTTGAGTATTTTGATGGTTTTACTAAGATCGCCATATCATTCTATATTGGACAAGATTGAATAATCAGCAGTTTGTATTAGTTTTTCTACTTGTTTAGAGATAGCATCATCTGTTATTTTATTTAAATCCACCATAAACTCATCGTGTGATCTTTTGTGATATTTATCGAGTAAATTTACTATCAATTGTACTTTATGAGTGTCGTTTTCAGTAAGATAGCTTAATCGTGATTTAGTTACACCAATATGGGAAATATGACTGACAAATGTTTTATGTGCATTAAATTGATTGATTACTTGCTTAATAGCAGATTGGAGTGTTGCGATTGTTTCGACTCCATACCATGAGCCTACATCAGTTCAGCTTCTCCAGATACTATCGACATCACATTGCCAAAACTCTTTGAAACGACCCCTCTGTTGTCTTTCTCATCTCCAGACAGGTTGCATTTGATAACGTTTGAATGGTAGTGTAATTTCATTCAAGTGATCTAGTACATATCTTGCAAATGGAACTGTAAGGTCAAAGTGAAGAGAGTAATCTTTTAGAGTCTTACTGTATGTTTCAGATACATTGATTATTTGTCATACATATGGCGACGTATTTTCTGTGCTAGTGAAGATATTTGAGTTAGTAATTGCTCCTTGAAAATCTTTAAGTCAAACTAGTCCAAATATTTCATTTGCAACGGTATCTCCTCATTTAAGAAGTATATCGTTACGCTCTACCGCCGGTGTCCATATGTGCTCAAAATTACGTTTTTCAAATGTGGCACGTATAATATCCTGTATTTGGTCAAATACTTTCTGTTCTTTGGGGCTGTATTCGGGAAATCAACCAGGGCGATACATAAGTCAAAAATTACAAGTAAATAATAATGAACACCTAGGAAGGTGTAAAGATTACAAGAACCATATTGTTTTCTTATTGATTTTCAATGATAAGTCGCTACACTGAGAATCTTTATTCTTTGCCTATAATATGAAACATACTATTTCTGTCACCATTACTTCTCTTATTATAGGAGCGCTTATTGTATATTGTATCTTTTTGATTACACAACAGACAATTTATGTCTCACCTAGTTTTATAGGTAATGAGATTACTACAGCCATTGGTCTTACTATTTTACTACTTATTATTTGGTTTTATAGTACGGTTGGATCATCTCATATTACTAAGCCTAAGCTGACTTTAGGTGTATTGGGTGTACTATTACTTTTTGTTGGTGCATATGTGTTTGTGGATGTTGCCGGGACTAATACGTTTCTCAGTGATACGAGTAGGATTGTATGAGTATATATTTTAATAGCTGGTATTACATGATTTATTGGTATATCTCCTGATAGTAAAAACACGACTACTGGGTGAACAGTACACCGTGTTAAGGGAGCAGAAGTTATTGAGATATAGGATTAAGAAAATATATGATGGATAAGGCCCTAAAGGACTAACTTCGTATTAGGCCTTGTAATGTTTTCTTATTTTTTGTATTGATAGATAGTGAATGATACGCTTACAGTTTGTGATTCTTCAAACTTAACTATATCATAGTTGATAGAGCTAATCTTGATTAATAGGAGGTGATCTGAATCAAGTCAGCTTTCAACTTTTTTAATCATTTGCATCATTGATACTTTGTTTGGGAATATGATAGTTGTATCTACTCCAATCGTATATATTTGCTTTGATTGATCGATTAGACTTGGCTCAGTAAATGTAATATTGAGTAATTGTCAGAGTTTTTTATCGATACCAGTATCTTTATCCTTTTCTACAAGAAGATATTCATTGAAATACTTGAGAAGAGTTTTTTGGTCTACATCCATCTTGGTCCCACTCAATGGTGTTAGGAGAAGATATGACCTTGTGACTGCGATATCTCTTTTGACTCATGTAAGTACTTTATCACATAGGTTGCTATTGTTGATACAAGTGACGAGATTATTCATATCACTTTCTCTTGTGATTTGTTTGAGGGTTTGTTCGTTTGCTTTAAGAGAGTCAATCTTTGTCTGCTTTTCTGTTATTGTTCACTCAATTTCTGTAAGTGATTTAGTATTTTTGGTATAATCTGTAAGTGCTGCACTGGCATATGTATAGATAAAATAAGCAACAATTGCTAGTCCAAAGACATATAACTTTTGCTTTACATCATCGACCTTCTTTTTAGTTTCGAATGAAGTGAGATCGTCTGCTTCTCCATTGAGTGAGTTAGCTTTAATTTTATCAGCAATTTGTGCAGCAAGAGTTGCATTTAGTCAAGGTGCACTTGTGGTTTGTGCAGCTACTTGATTGAGTAAGAGGTTGCTTGATGCTGTATTCAATGGTACATTAGATGAAGGAGTAGTATCAGCCATAGCGAGAATCATATAAATAATATACATGTATTATACGTATCTTGTTTTCATTTGTCAAATTCGATATTGAGTATTGATAAATTATTGAGTGCTGATAATTTATCATAAGTCAATTAGTAGAGTTATTGAATTGTATTAGATTTGACAAATATTGTAGTCTGACTTATAATAGTGTATATTATTTAAAACTTAATTTTGTCATATGGAACCTATAACTCAAGGAACTACTGCAAGCTGAATGTTTGGTGGTGTACAACAAGATGATTCTACATCATCAGTAACTCAAGGAACTACTGCAAGCTGAATGTTTGGTGGTGGACAACAAAATGATTCTGTAGTGGCAACACCCGAAATATTGGGCAATCTTTCTATAAGTGATATGGATGCATCTGAGACACCCGTTATTGAACAAGCACCTGTGAGTAGTATCCCTGCTCCAACATTTATAACTTCATTTCAAGATGTACTACCAGAGCAACAGTTCAATTCTAACCTTATAGAAGCTGTAGCACCTGTTATTGAACAAGCACCTGTTATTGAACAAGCACCTGTTATTGAACAAGCACCTGTTATTGAACAAGCACCTGTTATTGAACAAGCA
>JAYVGP010000001.1:0-15261 GCA_043772005.1 bacterium | reverse complement strand
CCGCCCATTTCTGAGACTTTGTTACATACAACACGATGATAGTGAATCAATTAGCCCTTACAGCATGATTGTATCTTAAATTTCAGAAGTATGAACGTGATAATGATAATAGAATTAGCTTTGCTGATTTTAGGAATCAATTTAGTAATATGTTTGTAGCGGTATTGATTCCAATTGGTAAGCATTTCAAGGCATATGAAACATGAAGCGAGTTCTGAGAAGGATCAGATGCAGGACAATTTACTATTAATAGTATCATAAACCACTCTCTTCGTCTCTTTAAGCAACCTGCGTTTCTTAATACTCTGTATGACCGCTATATGACGGAAGACTCTCTCGGAAGGGGTGATATGCTTGAAGCGTTTCAATACTCACTAAAGCAACATTACACTGGTTCTATTCGTGCTACATGAATGTGAGCTGCTACAGATATATTTAATACCCAAACAAATAAAGCAAATCTAGGAATATTATGAGTAGGATGAGCAACGAATGCAGATAATCTATTTGCTGATGTTATGAGTAGAAGATCATTTACTTCTTGGAAAGATAAATGATTCCTAGGAACAATACTCTCATGATTTACAGGAATGTTTACTGGTGATACATCTGATGTATCTATGTGAGTTATGAATGATCTTACGAAAGAACTTACAGAAAACATAATTACCAAGGGAAACCTTGCTAAATTATTTACAGGATGACAGATTGGTACTGGTACTAAGGACTATGATCTCACTAATCTTGTATGATCAGGAGGTAATATATCTGAAGATGATAAAGCAGCTATAAGCTCATTATGGAAAAATATAGGATATTATGATTATTCAAAGATAAATTCTAAATGAGAAGTAGAGATATATTCATCTGAAGGTAAAAAATTAGAAATATCAAAGCAACAGCTCGTACTAGAAAAACAAATACAAAAAGAGCTTGCTAATATGAATATTAATATAGATGATGTTATCAAATCAAATGGAGCTAATAGTCCATCATTAATGAAAACACTTACTACCCTTCAGGTAAAGACTGGTGTAAAAACACCATTGATACTATCAACAATTATGAATATTGAATATTCTAAAAATAAAAAAGTATTACAAGAAACTCAATGACAGTTAACTTGAAAAGTATCAGAGTATTGAACTAAGTATAAAGAACTCAGTGTAGACAGAGACCTTATGCTGCAGCGAGATATTATGTTGAAGTATCAAGAATACTTTAATCTTGATAACACTCTTGTTACAAATGTTATAGAAAATGATATCATTAGAAATAATAAGGATCTATTCTCTAAATTCAGTTGGGCGGATAATCAAGAGTTTCTTAAAGAAAATATTTATGATCTTGCTGGAAAGATGAGGCTAGCTCGAAATGCTATGTACAATAATGATACTAAGGTATCAGCACTCACCACTCGGTACTCTCTTATATTCAAATGAATAAAAGAAACTGAGACATGAGTTAAGGTTATTCTTCAGACACTTAAAGATGTAGAGGCAAATTGAGATATGGATGCAAAAACAAAACTTGCAAATCAGGCAGCAATGCTTATGTCTCTCAATAGAACTCAGTACAATGTACTTAAGGATAATAAAGAGTTTGAAAAACTTACTGAGAAATCCAGAAAAGAATTAACAAACTGGCTCTATAAAGTATCTTCTGATACTATAGACTTTGATAAGAATTCTTACATTAACACTGTAAATGAAGCCGCAGGAACTCATTGAACTACACGAAGATGAATGCTAATCAAGCCACAGAGTAAATCATTTGGATGAGCAAGACCAAATTTCGCACAGCAGTTTTCTCCTATACGAGAATTTATTCCTGGAAAAGAATGATATCTATCTTCTGATCCTCATAAGTTCTTAGCACAAAGCTGATACATTCCAAAATCTCTTCAGTGATTTAATCCTGATAATTCTGCAATGTCACAAGAGTATATAAAAATTATGATTAGTAATTTATACTATGGTTATGAGTCGAAAGGAACTATTCGTATGGGTTCTTCAGATAAAAAGCTTGATAAACCACAAAATACGAGTATAAAGATAGCGAAAGCTAAGAAGGCAAAATGATGAAAGGAATTTAAGAAATTTAAAATAGCACCAAAGGTATCTATGGGAATGCGACCAGATCTTCCACTTGCTAACTACTGAGAATAATGGCAGACCAAGAGTATGAAATCATACCAGCTCAAACAGCTGAAGTAGTCCCTGTATCTACAAGGACTACTGTTGCTGTAAAAGAGGAAACATTTTTAGCAAAACTGCAACAGAAGCTTGCACTTAAGAATGTTAATGAAGATAAGATTGCCGCGAAAATAGCAGATCTTCTTGATACGACAATCACTACCAATTCATGAGAAGTCTATAAGGATGGTAAAACCATTCTCGAAACAGTAAAATTAGTACTCCAACTCAATGGAGCTAAGTGACTCGGACCTACTACTCAAATCAATTTCTTTGCAGCATCAGCCGCTAAGGATGGTAAACTCGAATACTAATTATGATCAGTCTTTCAGAATTCAAGAATGAATCCGTATCATTTAAATCAAACGAAGCGTATAAGGGATTTCTTTGATCAATGATTATTGATCGCGGACTGCTTAAAAATAACCATAAACTCTTTTATACCGATGCAGATATGCAGGTATATGATGTATTTCGTGTACTCGATGAATCCTACTTTCGTAAATTCAAACCACTCGAGACTCGTAAAATCAACTTTAAATATGATAAAGGAATGATTAAAGAGTTCTTTGATAATAAAGCCTTTGATCTCGAACTTCCTATCTGTCGAGAAGGAAAGGATATTACGGATAACTTTATCCAACATTGGCTTGGTCCTATGGCTAAAGAGCGAATGATTGATGATATTCTTTTTAATATAGTCAAAACGATTTGTCTGACGCTTGGCGTCTACTATGATCATAAGTCATGAGTCATATGATTTGGTACTACGAACAAGAAGCCAAGTGTCTATACTGGAGGACAGCGGACCACGGTTGAAATTAGTGAGATCAGACTCGAGGATGTTCTTCTTGCAGAAGTACGACAGTGATACGTCAATTGCAAGATTGGAGATCCTGATAGAGAATACGCCTATTCTCATCTCCTTCGTGCAAATGGAAATTTTAAACTCTTCAATTGGGCGAAGAAGGTAATTATCAATTGGACGAAGTATAATATTATAGCCGCCTCTCGAACACAGGGAAAAACATTTCTTGCAGCAGAAATCGCTGCTCGAGAACTTTTAAAAGAATGAACTGGATTTGGATGAAGACTCTATCGCGAGATCAAGTACTTTGTACCAGATAAGAGTAATATTGGAGACCAGGCCATGACTTATATTGAATCACTTCTTGGAGATCTCATCAACAAAAAGGTAGATGGGAAGGTGGCATTTGAGATTAATCGCGCTAAACAGGTGATTAAGTGTAATATTACGGGGAATATATTCAAGATTGTATCACTCTATAATGTGGATCGAGGGGATGCAGAGCTTGGTAACGCTACAGGAGAAGGTATTGCCTGTGACTTCGCTATTATTGATGAGGCGGCTCGTATCCCAGATAACTTTTGGATATCATTTCATCAGCGTGCTGCCTTTGAAACAGACACATTCGTAGTTATTTCTACGATCAATAAAGAAACTCCAGTGGATCATTGGTTCTATAAGCTACTCATCGATGGTGAGCTTGGAAATCCCATGATTACTTCCTATCGTTTGACCGTAGATGATAATGAGGCGATGCGACAGGGGAAAACTGAAGAACAATTTCTCATACAACTTGAAGCTGTAAAGACGGCACTGCGTGCTGGTTGAGATCGTGAGTTCTATGCGAAGGGATACTGTATGATTCTCGAGGAATCCAATATATTTAATACAGGAAGCTACCTCGCGCCCCCTGCTTCATCCACCATTGACTACAGTGATCCTCGAATACTTGGATTTGATCTTGGAAAGCTCACTGATACCTGTGGACTCGTGATGATTAACCTTCGTATGCGTAAGATTGAGATCGCGGACAAGGTACTCAATGCGAGTTATGGAACACAACTCCAGTACGCAAAGGACTTTAAGGACAAGTACAAGAATCTTCTGGTCATTTGAGACCGTACTGGAGTGGGGGAGGCGGTATCTGAGCAAGATATCCATGGGGTGGTAGATACCTGGATCAAATCTACGGGGGCCTGAGAACTTTCATTTAATAAACAATTTGGTTTCTATACTTGTAATAAAGGAAAAATCATTAATACGCTTGCCACGGTACTCAATTCTAATATACTAAAAATATCATCAGACCTCGGAGATCTTATCGATCAATTGAATAATTTTATCAAGATGAAGTCGGCTCGTGGAGAGATTATTCTCTATAAGGGAAAAGGGAAAAAGAAGGATGACCTTGTTCTTTCTCTCGCATACGCTGTAATCTATATGTACCTGATCCTTTGACTCAAAAGCGTAGAGGACATTGAGGCTTATGTAAATGAGACTTGCGAAATGCAAACCTACCAATACAATGATACTGAACAGGTGTCATCTAATTATCATAACTGACTGTACTAATGGAAAATAATCTTATTGTTACTGGAGAAACTGGATTTTCTCCTGATGATATAAAGGCGCTTGATAATGTAAAACAGATTATATATTCCACCATGATGGAATTTCATAATTATGACTTTGCAAAATATATTCAAAACTATAAAAAGTATCTTGGATTCGTTGCAGATCGTATGAAGGGACTCGAGGACTGGCAATCCAATGTGAGCTATCCACTCGTATCCTCTACCATCGATACGATGTTTGGTAATCTCTTTGACTTTGGATACGAGTTTGGTATCAATGAATCAAAACTCAAACGAGCCTGTAATGAAGCATTTGACTTTCGCGGCACAGGAAAGTCTACCTTTAAAGAAGTGGCAAAGGAATGTTTAATCGTTGGCAAGGGATATACAAAAGATTACCTCATTAAAGAAACTCGTAAGGATAAATTCTTTATGAAGGATATTACTACCGAGATTAAGACTCCATCGATGCACTATGTGTCTGTCTTTGATGTGATGTTTGATCGCTCTCGAGGACTCTCACAGTCTCCCTATAAGATCCTTCGCACCTTTACTACTGGAGAATCGATCAAGCAAAAGGTTCTTCCACTGATCCTTGAGGGCTATCCAAAAGAGCAGCATGAGGCGGTGAAGAAACAATTCAATACCCTCCTCAAGACCTATAAGGAAACTCCAGGGAGTCGATTTAGTATGTACGACTACAATCCAGTAAAGTCACTTACCTCTACAACTCAATTCTATAATAGTAAAGCCTGAGATGTCAGCTATATGCTTCCACATTGTGATAAGAAGGAATCTCTTCTAGCCGGATACAGTATGGATTCCACTACATTTAATAGTTGAGAAAGAAATAACTACTTCTTAAGTGCGAATCAGTCTAACTTCGAACTCGTAGAATATTTTACGAGTGATGAGAAAATTATTTTTGTAAATGGAAATGTTATCTTCAAGGGAAGTAAGGCATTCTCTATTGGAGATATTCATGAGATTAATTATTCGATGATCCCAGGTACTGGGAATGCGAATGGTGTAGCCGATGATCTTTGAAATCTTCAGGACATTAATGAATCACTTTGGAACGCCTTTATTGATAACATGAAGCTGATCCTCGGGCCTATGTTTGCCGTTACCGGGAACCTTCCTATAGGAAAAAATGGAACAATTGATTTCAAAAAGTTTCGTGCCATCAAGACGAATGGTACTGGAAGTATTGAAAAGATTCAACTCGGAGTCACTGACTTCGCTCCTATCAATTTTATGCAGATGACCGAATGACTTGCGGAGAAGCGTTCTGGTACTGGTAACTATATCACGGGTGGTGGATGATCCATTGAGCGTGTCTCTGGTGGTATTGATATGAAGTTCAATCAGTATAAATCAAAACTCTCACCGATTACAGATAGTATCGATCAGATGATGGGGAATATCGCACGCAACTGGATATTTATGTTTCTTAAATTCTATACGAAAGAAGAACTCGCAACCATGGATATTATGGTAGAGGAACTTACGAAGCCAGATAGGGATGGGAAGGAAAAGTTTGATACTTTTACGATCAATAAAATTGATATTCGAACCATCATTGATGAGAAGCAAATTACCTTTACCTACAATTCTCTGGATAAGCTGACCAAAGAGAATAGCCGTAAAATAATTATGGAATCACTTCCAGCTATGCTCCAGTATACTGCCGGGCAAGTGAATATGAAGGAACTTATCAAGGTACTGGCTGGACAAGACTTTGATCCAGATAAAATCATCAAGGAACAAAAAGAAGCAGGAGCATATGGTGGAAATGAACAAGTGGCACTCTGAGATAACTCATGATACCAAACACAGAAGGGAGACGAGGATTGGAAATATGATCAACAGTATATGAAATGATCAGGAAAGTTTATGCCTGAAGCTCCATTCAATCCAGGCGACACGACTGCACCTGACGCATGAGTAGCACCAGCACCCGATCAACTCTCAGATGAACAACTTATTGCTGAGCTCTCTAAAGTAACTGCTTAATCTTATTATGAATACATTCATTATTTTTCTCGTCAAGAAATCTAAAAAATTTATTGACAATCTCTACTATAATAGATACGATATTAACAAGACGGAACCATTAGCTAGAAAAATGTTTCCTTGAATTACACACGTTTCTGATTACAGATTCGTGTGAACCTATCTTAAAGATAAAACGGTTCGTGAGATCTCAGACCTTAATATACTCATACTGAGTTATTACTGGTGAGAGGTAGCATTAGCCACACAGCGTAAAGACTTCAATCGTATTGAACATTTACAATCCCTCATTGATTTCAGCGACAACCTTTCTGATTATCATTCCGAAGTTCTAATTTCTAACAACACTGATAATGCCGAATCCTAATGATGGTATGAGCTTCTGAGAAGAAGACAGTTCCCCTGAGGTTATTGCTTCAGATATTTCCATATCTACCGATGATAAAAAGAAGGAAGCTGATGCTCCCGTTCTTGTCGAGGAAGAGAAGAAACCTGAGTCACCTAAGGCAGACGACAAGGCTGATGAACCTACTAAAGAAACAGAGACTCCCTCTGAATCAAAGAAGGAAGAAGCTGAGGATAAAGCCGAGGCTGCTGAGGAAGCTTCTGAAGATCTCGATCTTTCTGATCTCTTTGCAGATTTAGAGGATGCATCTAATGCTACTGAAGAATCTAAAAAGATTCTTGATGATGTTACTGCGTCTGGCACTATTACTCCAGATCAAGCAAAGGAACTTCAAACTCAAAATACTGTACTTCAGGAAATCAACGCAAAGAACTCTGCACTCATTAAAAAAATGATGAACGATTCTGTTGATATGTCGTATAGAAATGCAGAGCTTGAAGCATTCGGTTGAGTTTCAACTGATCCAAATGTTCTTATTCTTTCAAAGAATATTGAAAAGGCTCGATCTGGGGATGACAAATCTAAATCTAAAATTATCACTATCCTCAAAAATCTCTATGAAGATTTTACTGGAGAGGATTTAGAAAAAACTAAAGTATCCAATCAGGTTGATCTTCTATCAGCCGCAGAGAAATACAATAGTCATTCGAATCCAAACATAAAATCCAAATCAGAGAGTACTATTGAATGACTTTCAATGTAGTTCCTTTTATATTTTCTATCTATTACTATTATGGCAAATGCTGTTGGTACCGTTGGTACCGTGGACGGAGTGTTGAATGTTGTTACCTCAAAGGGTATTCAGGTTATTAATGCCTGGATCCGTGATTTTCCTGCCCTCATGTATGTGGGTATGAATCTTCAAAATATGTTTAAGGATGGAGGATCTCTCAAGCGAGGTGGTCTTACGTTTATGGAGCAGCAATCGCTCAAGTTTAAGAATATCGGTTCTCTCGAATCAGATATGTCTATTACTAAGAACGAGGTAAAATGGTACGAGGTTGGAGCGTTCTCTGATAGTGCCCTTGTTACTGAGGCAAATGCTACAGCTGATACTACAGTGAAAGTAGCACTTGTTGATCTTGATATATTCAATGTTGGTGATGTCGTTGCAATTCGAGCGAAGTCAGGAGGAGCTACTCCAAATGCACAGGCTGAGATTCTTTCTATCGCTGCTGGTACTGGTCAAATTACTCTTGATACAGCCGTAGTAACAGCCATTGGTGATTCACTCATGTTTGCATACAATCTTATTACTCATAAGAGTGAGATCGATCGTACGGTAAATGGAACAAATCAGACTCCAGTCATTACCTACTTCCAGAAGTTTGGTGGATCTGTTGAATTTGATTCTCAAGAGATCAATGTTACTCGTCTCCTTACAGATGCTCAGGAGTATGTGAAGGGAAAGTTTGCAGTTTCTATGAATCTTTCAAACAACACCTTTGCTCGAACCTTCTACCTTGGTCGTAATACTCCAGGTACAAAAAGTGAGACTCAGGGGCTTGATGCACTTATTGCTGAGAAATCTATTCGTGATGGTGCAACTAGTGTTGTTATCAACTTTACTGCTGTTACTGTAGCAAAAGATAAAGCGAAGCTTCTTGTTCAGACACTCAACCAGGCTTCTTCTGCTCCAGTCTATGTTGGTGGTGAGGTTCCTACAGTCTACTGTAACTATGCATTTATTGATTCTCTCACAGCAATCCTCTATGACATGGGTAACTTCTATACGCTTAAAGACAAAGAGATCGAATTTGGGATCACTCAATACACTTCTCCATACTTTAAGAATGTACAGTTCGTTGTTGATACTGTTCTTAATAACCTTGAGCAATTCCAATCTGTTGCTTATGTATTCCCTCGTCACCTGGTGACATTCAAGACTCCTGAATTTCAGTCAGTCAATGAAGCTGGTGCTCTCGTAAAGAGTACTATGGGTGGATACTCAGTACTGAAGATGCCTCAGACCTCAGTCGACTTTGTCAAATATACATTTCAAATGACTATGGCAAATGTCTTCGCTGGTCAGACGTTTAAAAATACTTATAAAAAGATCATAGGATTCTAGTCAAAGTAATGGCTTACCAAAGCCATTACTTGAAAAACATCTTGCTTTTAAATAAAGTATTCATATAGTATTGCATGTCATTAATTTGATATGCAATATTTTATTATTATTATTATTCTATGGCTACACCTGCTGCTATCATCACTCCTGGAATGCGATTTTGATTAGCTTCTATTCTTTATGAGATAGATAAAAAAAATTGAAGAAGATGGTTTCATTGTTCATGTTTAAACTGTTGAAATGAATTCGATAAAATTCTTGATGATCTTCGTAAAGAAAATAGACCAAGAACTTGTGGTCAATGTAATTATCGTAAAGATGCAGTAGTTGCAATCCCTAATGAAAAATATTTTTGATTTACGTTTATAAAAGAAATTGAAAAACAAAAATTAAATAGGCGTGCATTAGTTATCACTCCTGAGTGAAACGAACAAGAAGTTCATCTTCACAGCCTTATCAATGGAACGATAAGGGAACTCATTGATACTCGTATTATACATGGAATGTACAAGACTAATTTCTATAAAGTATATAGATCAATGATAGATAGATGTAGTTACGAATGAAGCAAATCATACCATTATTATGGATGACGATGAATCCAATGTTTATGGTTATCATTTGATGAATTTAAAAATGATATGTATGAATCATATCTTGAACATAAACTTACTCATGAAAGTACTTCTATAGAAAGAAGGGATGTAAATTGAAATTATTGTAAGATAAATTGCGAATGGATAACCATGAGTGAGCAGCAATATAATAAGAGAAAGAAATAGTTGCTTTTCTCTTTATATGAATTACACTAATAACATAATAAAAATATCTTTATGAGTATCACCTACGCGCAGATGCAAACTCTCGTGAAGCCATTCTTTCTTTCACGAGGAGGGGATGAACTTTGTAATCCAGAAAGGTTGATGTTTTATACGAATGCTTCTATACAGGATATATACAATGGAGATATGATGATCGGACGATATATTACTGAAACTGTCAGTGCTTATGTTCTTGAATGAAATTATCATAAATTTATTTCAACCTATCCAATTGATAAGATGGAGGAAGCACTCGATCAGAATAATAGTCCTTTAGATCCTACTATCTATATTCCATCTGATTGTGAGATTAAATTTCAATGAAATAATATTCTTGCATCTACTGATACTAAGTCTATATCAATGACCTATATTAAGATGTATGAATGGAAAGAGTGGCCACTCAATAAAAATGAACCCATTCCACTTGATGCCAAGTATATTCCAGCTCTCTGTAAGCTGATATATGATTGGGCCGCACCAATTAATCTCATGGCCGGAGAAGCGGCAAGCTTTGACTTCTTCTCACATGCGATGAATCGCCTTACTACCATTGCGAATAATGACGGAGTAACAAACACTATTAACGTAAGACCTTCAAGATAATGGACAAGCTTCCTTTCATGCTCGAGGTTTGAACACTTAATCAGACCTACAATAAGATTAAGAATTGTCGTGTAGTAAAGCCACCATACGAACTCGACTGATCATATAGTCAGGAATTTTTCTTCGATAAAAGATTTGGCTTGATCCCTTATTTTAGCGATCCTCTCAAGAAATTCTTAGATTGTACTGATATCAAGGGCATCAGGTACTACCTCTATAGAGAAGGAGCTAAACACTACATAGGAACCTACAACGGAACTTGGAATATTATTACGACTGGATGATTTACGGTAGATGCAAATTCCCCTATTCGTCTTGCAACAGGACGGGGGGGGTATGGGGCCAGTAAGGGTATTGGAACCATTGGTAATACATCTATTTTAACATTTAATATTGCTACAACATATTCAATTTGAAATTTAGTAATGTATTCATGAATAGCATATGAGGCTATTATATGAAGTACATGATCTACTCCTCCATCTGCTAACTGGAAAATATATACTCAAGTAACATTAGATTTAGATTCTTGATCAACATTTACTGACCTTCCTGGATATACAGGAGGGTATGTTAAATTTCGTTATACTGGTGGTGGAACTCCAGTGGCTTGAGACTATATTACCTTTAAAGATGGGGTATTAAAATGAGGAACGAATAAAATTATGAAGGTTACAGCCGAATATATTTATATCATTGGCACCAATGCTCGAGGATCGATGCCAGCAATAGGTACAACTTTCGAGGTCTTTTCTTCTATATGAACAACGCTTCTTGTGGGCCATGCTACTGGAGTATCTATGGCGATACTCAATGGACACAGCGCTGCTAAACTTGTTACAGTACTCTCGAGTACTGAGCCTATTATTGATGTTGTCAACTTTGATGGTAGTATATTCGCGATGACCGAATCCCATGTCTACTTCTCTCGAGCCAAGTTTGATGATAATGTACAATTTTATCCCCTCGATAATTTCCCTGTTGATGGGGGGTACAAGCTGTTTCCAATAGGGAAGGCTATGTTGGTATTCGCAAGACAAAATAAACTCATAGCAGCAGCAAACGCGACCGGTACGACCATAGGATATGTCATGTATGACGCAAACTACAATGGAGATCTCTATAGTAAGTATTCACTTATCTTTGCAGATCAGACGATCTATCTCTTTCAAACGGATAAACAGTTGATGCAAGTGGATCTCGTACAAAATAACAATACGAGCTTCAATGTGGTGGTAAAAAATATACTCACGCAAAATCGTGGCAAGTTTGAAGATCTTTCTGGAGGAGAAGTGCTCATCAATGTCTCTGATCGCTATATTAATTTTCTCTATATTAATAACTGAGATACGATCAATATTCAATATGATAAACAATACACTCATTGGATCGAACATGAGTATAGTAATAAGCTTATCTACTCGTATGGGCCGTGAGCTTGAATTCTATCAGATGGTCATATCTTTACAGAAGGATGATACCTTGATAATATAGTGCCATACAACCAAGAGATACACTTCTCCGTTAATGGGAATGATACAATCTATATGCCCTATATGATTCGTACACTCTTTGGTATGCTTCCAAATCATTTGGTAGATATCCTAGAACCTCGTTGGGATTTTGATGTGACACTCGATATTACTCTCGATCTCTGAGGAAAACTTAAGACCATCTCTCGAGTCCTCAATAACTTCAATTTTGATTCGAGACTCAATCAAGATCTCTCTGGAGATGAGCTCATTGGATTTTCTGACACTCTCAATACTGGACTTGATTATAATGGAAATGTAGTTTCTATTCAAACTCCAATATATAAAACTTGAAGATATACTTATTTTAAGTACACTTCTAGTAAGCGATTCATTATAGGACATAACTACGTCTTTGTTGAAAAGACAAAGCCGTTTATTAATGAGATGGATCTTAATAATTAATTTTTTATACTATGTCAACATGATGAGATGCGGCTAAAGCAGTAAAAAATCTTCTATTCGAAGGAATGACTTTTGCAAATGATGCTGGCAAAGCCTTTAATGACTGAGGAAAAGAGTTATTAAAGTATGGCGGAGAGCTCGCTGTAAAGTGAGCCACAGGAATAGTCAATGGAACTATGGATACCATAGATATGGCATGAGATGCAACAGCTCATATTGCAGATTTTTGAGCTGAGATGGCATGAATAGATACCAATTTTGCTGGTTCAGAATGAGGACTTGATATGCTCAATAAAAGGGTTCATGAATGAACAAAGCAAATGCGAGATATGTCAAAGACAAAGATAGGAGAAACAGTTATTGGTGGACTAATATCTGATGGAGTATGACTTGCTGGTGAGATTGTAGCCCCTGCATGAATTATTAATAAATGGATTAAAGGAATTAAGATAGGAAAAGAAGCTGCTAATAGTCTTAAGAAAAGTCCTGAAGTAATGACTAAGATTCGATCTCTTATGGAGACTGCACAGAAGACAGGAAAAGCTGTTGAGCAATCTCAGGTAGATGAAATCTTACAATCATACTCTATTTGAACTAAATGAAAAGTATTACAGAATGCATCAAGAGTTGCAGTGAAGGCTCCTGATAAAACGCAACTTATAGATCTTATTAAGAATAGTCCTGATCTTTCTAAATCTGAAATGCTAAGCAAATGGCCAAAACTTATGAAGACTATCACTACTGTTGGACCGGGTGGAGTCGTGGCACTCCTTAATCAAATCGATAGATTGGATGAACAGGAGTTTCAAGAGTTTATGCAATCTCAAAGTGATGGCGCAACTGAGGTGGCACCACAGCAACCTACTACCATAGCAGACAAGAAGAAAGAGCTCGAACTGCTCAAGGAGAAGAAGGCTTGAGATCTCAATATGGCTACCTCTGTGGTAGATCTCATGAAAGGTCTCGGAGTAGAGTCAAAGGCGGAAGCCCGTAAGCTTATCTTTGAAAAGATGACGAGTCGTCCTTATACCGCATCTGCTGAGGATAACATTCAGCTCAAGCAACTCATAGAAGAAGCCTTTTCAAAAGGAACTCTTCCCGATTATTTCCCTTCACTTAAAAGATAATTCTTTCTTATATGGCAACTCCAATCTGGCAGACATCAGTAGATAAAGCTCTTGCCTCTGGTAAGAGCATTGAGGCTATGCGTACTGCACTCTCTAATAATCCAGCTGGAAAGGTGGCACAATCAAATGCACTTAAGTATTTAAATGGTCTTCATCCAACTGTTGCTAAGCTCCCAGATGCTACTGTTGGACCGTATACAAAACAGAATGCTGATACTCAAGTTAACGTTCAAAATAATACTCAGGCTAACCCTTGAGCTTCTGTCGTTCCTAATAGTATGAGCAATCCAAGTAATCCAACTGATTATTCTGTATGAGAGTTTGCATCTACTAATTCCTGAGCCAATAAACTCAACACTACTATGGATCAGTATGAGGCCAATGCTAAAAAGACTGCAGTTGAAGCTGAAGCTAATGCTCGTAAATTTGGACAGGAAACTTCTAATACTATAGCACAGCGTGATGCAGAAAAACTTATTCGTACATCAAATCAAGAAATACAGCTTAAAGATATTAAGGATACTCGTACCTCTAATATAGATTTACGGAGAAAAGATGCTGATTCTCTTCTTAAAAAGCAAGATGAAATCGCTGCTATGAATTCTAATATTGCTATGGCCGATGCTGGTAAGTCAGGACTTCAACTTTCTCAAGGAGACCTTACTACTATTCAGAATGATATTATGGGGAAGTATGCTAGTAATATAGCCAATGCAATGGATTTTAAGAACAAAACCAATATGAGTCTTGATGAAGCCCTTATGAATACTGGACTTGCCATATTCTCTAAGCAATCTGAAATAGATAACTTTAAAAATAGCATTCAAGATGCTAAATATACGCCTATACTTGATGCGCTCAATAAAGCTGCAGCAGGAAATCAGAAAGCTATTGACGATGTAAGCACATTCTATCAGACAATGACTCAGAAGAAAGCTGAAGGTGAAGCGATGTGAGTAAATATTGAAGAAATTATTTCTACTAAAGAGAAATCATTTCAGGAAGGTTCTGCACAGAAAAAAGAAAATCTTATTGCTGAAGATCTTAAAGAAGTTCCATCAGCCAATTATATTCTTTCTCAGATAGCTACAGTTATTAATAGATATCCTGGGAAAAGTAGAACATTTATTATGGGAGAGCTAGCCAATATGGCCATGGCCAAAAGTGATGCTCAAGCACAAATGATACAATCTATAGCACAGGGAACAAAGATCTCACAAGAAGTAAAGAATCTTGCTGATAATCAGACAGCTACGTCTTTAGGAAGTGGGAGTACTACAGTTAATCAAAAGACAACTCAAGAAAATATTCTTGAGAAAAATAATCCTGCTAAGATTAATAATACTACGCCTATTCCTGAGTATAAATTATCTGATGCTAATCAAATATTTATTAAGAACGCATTAATTAATGCTACTCCTGAGAAATTAAGAAATGTAGCTATAGTATTAAATAAAAAGTTAGCTGCAAAACAAATTGATCAATCTCAATATAATGCGATTAAAAAGGCAATAGGTATTTAACAGCAAGATGTAATGAATTCTTTTCTTGATCGAACACAGGATTTTAATCCGCTTACCTGAGACATACAATTAAACCCGGCGGCTTGGTGATTATCCATTAGTGATGTCAACTCAGCCGCCACTATTGAATTAAAATCTTCTCTCTATAGTGGAAATCTTAATCTTACTGCTGATCAG